>CAZSQN010000001.1:0-347787 GCA_964609095.1 uncultured Gammaproteobacteria bacterium
ACTAACATCTCCGGCCAATGTCCGCGACGGAAAAAACGAGATTGCGATTAAGCAAGAAATTAAAATTAATTCGCTAAAATAAAAATCTGAGATGATTTTAATATGCTTTCCCAGATTATATTTGTTTAGAAACATTTTAATTTAAACTCTATTATTAACAATCATTATTATATCATTATGCGCGCAAGTATTGATTGTGGATAGAATAATATCCTGTCATCTGTCTTGCCCTTTGGCGGCATTTGCGGCAAAAAGAGGATAAATACCGAAAAACCAACCAACAAAAAAATTAATTACTCTAATTGGCCAAAAAAACTTAAACTCGAGGCCAGAAACCCCGTACTAAAACACCGGTACCGGAGCATAGCTCGGTACGGGACATATCCGAAACAGATCCCAATGTCTAAAATTCAAAGGTTCAAAACATTTTGAGAATTTGAAAATTATGATTTTGAGCATTGTTTCGAGTTTCGAAATCCAATCCTCGGATTTATTTAGAATAATTAGGACAATTTATTAATTATCCCGACGCTTGCCACATATATTTTACGACGCCATATTTAGTGTAAGACGGGACGAACAATGTCCAATTCATTAGTATTCTTCGGTATCTGTATAACGAAATTGTTTCACATGAAACAATTAAGAAAATAAATAATGTTTCACCCCGTTAGAAGCCCCCGCCAGGAGTCTCGGACGACTACTGTCATATCTGACATTTTAAAATGTAGCTTCTAACGGGGTTTCACGTGAAACATTGCTATTGTTCAGTCGCCTCAATCATTATGTGGTAATCAAAAAACCACCCAATATAGGGTGATTTTTTAATGGTGGACCTGGGGGGAATCGCCCGCTAATTCAGCGGGCGCTCGCCGTGCTGGCGAGCGAACCTTTATTATTATCTCCGTTCTCCCAAATTTTTATGGAGATACCGGGAATCCTGCTCACCCGTCGCTTACGCTCCTCCTTCGCAGCCCGCCGCCCTCGCTTATATATCCTCGCCAGCTCGGCGCTCGGGTCGGCTTCGATTCCAATTTTATAAGATAAATCCCCATATTTGAGATGGGGATTTATCTTTTGGACCCACTGGGAATCGAACCCAGGCCTGCGCAATGCGAATGCGCCGTAATGCCACTTTACTATGGGCCCCAAAATTCTATTTCTAACGGGGTGGAAATGCGGCGTATTACCACTGTACTACAGGCCCGAATAATCAGATAGTTTCACCCCCTTAGAAGCCCCCGCCAAGAATCTCGAACAGATATTAGCGTATCTGACATTCTTAAGATATAACTTCTAACGAGGTTTCACGTGAAACAAATCATTTAGCTTGGTATTAGGTTTATAAAAAATTGTTTATAAATTTAGCCAAAAATTTAGGTTTAAACTTTGCCAGTTATCTGTCATTCCCGCGAAAGCGGGAATCTACGGGTTCAAATTCTGGATTCCCGCTTTCGCGGGAATGACAATGGAAACCTAATATCAGTTATATCTGCTATTCATTAACTTATTTAGTATAATCGCCATAATCGGCTCTATTTAGCCAAAAATTAACAGACATTTCTGACCTTATATGAATTCTATTCTAACTCTCAACCTAGTACCATTTGCCCCCGGCAGGAATCGAACTTACATCCACCCATTAGGACGGGGTTGCCCGCCCCGTACCAAGCTTTGCTTTGGTACGGGGTTCTATCTTCACCCGCCTAAATCCTGGTGCCCCCAGAGGGAATTGAACCCCCATCTCACCCTTAGGACGGGCTTGCTCTATCCGTTGAGCTATAGGGGCATAAGAAACACCAGAATTTGGGCGGGCCCGCCTGCGTGCGGATACGCGCGGGCAGGCAGGTTGAACTACAAGGGCACAGTGCAGGGTGTGTTTCACGTGAAACATTTCTGGGGTCCGACCACCAAAATCACTAAATATCCTATCAGATTTCGTCCTACTTTAGGCAAAAATGGGCGTCGTAAAATGTATAACCACATTACAAAAACCCATTTGTATTTAATCTGAAACAATGCTATCATAATAATATAAAACTGATCAAAAGTCAATCTATGCCCCGCACATAACTTGCTTATGTTTTATGTTTATTTGCTTAAAAGCAAAACAGAGAATTTTATGTATGTTGGCTGTACAAATAATTTAAAAAGAAGATTTGATGAACACAATGCGGGAAAGTCGTTTGCCACTAATCCTTACAAACCTTTTGAGCTCATTTATTATGAGGCATTTAAATCCCTGAAAGATGCCGAATCAAGAGAAAAAGCTCTAAAACATTACGGTCAGGGATTAAGACGTCTTAAAGAAAGATTAAAATATAGTTTGTCTAATTAGTACGGCTGCATAGCATAAATTATGCGCTGGATTAAGCAAATTATGTGCGGGGTATGCAAACTTCTATTGTTATTTTGTTCGCCTTGCTTGCTTTAGGCATTTTAACCGTACTTTATTTTTTGGCAAAACAGAAACAAGATACCTCCGGCCTGCTCGTGCTGCAACAGCATATTGAAAACTTAAACAAGCATCTTCAGCTCTCATTGTCTGAATCAGTAAAAAACCAGCAGATATCCAGCACGCAAATGACCGGCGCGGTTCGCGATGTGACCGAACGGCTGGTAAAACTTGAAGAAACAAATAAGCAAATCCTTAATTTTTCCGGTCAGCTTGAAAATCTCCAGCGCATTCTCACCAATCCCAAACAGCGCGGTATTTTGGGCGAATATTATCTTGAAACCTTGCTCAAAAATGTTTTTTCTCCGGAACAATACCGGATGCAGTATAAATTTAAGGATGGCTCGCTGGTGGACGCGGCGCTTTTTGTCCAAGACAAGATTATTCCCATTGATTCCAAATTCAGTCTGGAAAATTACAACAGATTGGTTCAGGAAGAAGCGCCGGAAGAAAGAACGCGGCTGGAAAAAATATTTATCAATGACATCAAAAATCGCATTTTAGAAACTAAAAAATATATTCGGCCAGAAGAGGGGACAATGGATTTTGCTTTTATGTTTATACCGCACGAGGCGCTTTACTATGATTTGCTGATAAATAAGATCGGCGCGGTTACGGCCGAAACCGAAAGCATCTTGCAAAAAGCCGCGGCCGCTTATCATGTGATTATTGTTTCGCCAACATCATTTGCCGCTTATCTCCAAACCGTTTTAATGGGATTAAACGAGCTTAAAATAGCCGGGCAATCAAAAGAAATCCGTCTCCGCGTGCAGGAATTGGGAAAACATCTTAAGGCCTATGAGCAATATTTCCAAAATGTGGGCAAGCATCTTGGCACAACCGTAAACCAGTATAATCTGGCCGGCAAAGAATTGGGGAAGATTGATAAAGACGTGCTTAAAATCGCCGGAGAAAAAATGGGATTTGAACAAACGCTCTTAGAAAAACCGGATGAAGATAATGACGCTCTTTCTTGACTATTAAACAAATAGATGCTAAACTATATATAATTGCGGATTTCAGAATAAAAAATAAATCTGAAATCATAAATTTGAAATTCTTATTTTATGCCTATTAAAAAAGCGGCGATGAAGGCCTTGCGCCAGACAAAAAAGAACGCGGCGCGCAATCTGAAGGTCTTATCAAATATAAAAAATCTGCTTAAAAGCAGTAAAAAATCTTTTGCTGAAAAAAAGTCAGACGAGGCCAAACAGTTTGTGAAACAATCAATAAAATCCTTGGACAAGGCCGTAAAGTCAAAAACGCTGAAACAAAATACTGCCAATCGCTTAAAATCAAAATTGATGAAACGGCTTAATTCTCTGGCCAAATAACCGCCGCAAGGCAATAATGGATAATCCTTTCTTTGATAAGAAGGGATTATTTTTTGATTTCTATTTTAATTATCTTGGCCACAAAAAGATTAAACAGCGCTTCCGGTTTCTTAAAACCGCTTTTTATTTTTTTATCTATTTCCAGAATATTATCCCAAAAAACGTTTATTTCGCCGCGTTGGAATTTCTGCAGAGATTTTATGGTTTTTTTAGCAATGAAAGGATGAATTCCGAGCTCTTTAGAAACGTAACTTTCGGTTAAAACGCTGTTTGTTTCTTTAAGATCAAAAGCTAAGATAAAATTCCTAAATTGTTTCATCAGCATTGATATCAAAAATTGGGGTCCGTTGGCTTTAAGCTCTCTTTCTAAAATCAAAGACGCGCTTTTGCCGTCGCGCGCCGCTATGGCATCTAAAAATTCAAAGATATTATCCTCGGCGGACGTACGGAGCAGATTATCAACAATTGATTTAGTAATAAGGCCACCGGGGACGAAGCTCCCAAGTTTTTCCAATTCCGCGCTCATTGCCCACAGGTCGCTGCCTATCCGCGCGATAAGAGCAGCGGCCGCGTCATTGTCTATGGCGTTGCCCATTTTTTTAACCTTGTTCCGAACCCACGAGGCAAGGCCGCCGCCGGAAAGCGGGACAAATTCTTCGAAACGCGTTCCGGCTGATGAAAGAATTTCAAATTCTTTATTTTTTTCCAATTCATCGCGCGACGCCTGTTCGCGCAAAATCAAGATATTATCGCCAATAGTTTTATCAGGGTCTTTAAAAATCTCCGCGAACTCGGCGGCGCGGCCGACGGCAAATAATCCGTCAATAATAACCATTCTCTTTGAAGAAAGAAAACCGACTGACCGTAATGCCTCGGCCGTCTTGCCGCCTTCCGCTGAATTTCCGTCCAAACGGATTAAATTTAATCCCGCAGGATCATATTTTCTGGCAAATCCGGATACAAATTCATCCAATCGCTCTTTAAGACGATATGAGTCCTCGCCAAAAAGAAAAATAATCATATATGAGAAAAAAATTAGGCGGGCATATAAAAAACCGATACTAAGTATCGGCCTCACTTTAACCTAAAAATGAATTTATTACAATCTAAAAACCTCCAAAAGTACAAGAAGCGTTTCAAAAATAATCACAATCAAAATGGTGATTTCCAGCCGTTCAGACCGCCTGCCCTGAAGCAGTCCCAGAAAAAATTCGGAATTATTCTGGATAAAGCCCAATTTGGCTTCTATTGTTTTGAAGCGGTCATCAAGGTCAAACTGGCTGCGCAAACTTGTATAAAGACGGTCGTACTCCTCTTTTTCCCACACCACTTCCGGCGCGTCCAGGATGGAAAGCCGCGAAATAATAAGCTGTAAAATACGGTTATTGCTGGCAATAAGACGGGCAATCTCTTTGGGCTTGGCCAGCAAACGGCCTTTTCCGGCCAGACCGACATTTACTTTTTCCAGCCGCGACCCCATTTCATCGGAGAGAGAATCAAAATAATCCATGGCCACTGACTGCGCCAGCACTTCCGCGAGCAGCAAAATTTTTTCCATTTCCAGCGTTCTCAATTTGATCTTGTCAAATTCCACCGATTCCTTTTCAATCGTTTCATCAAGAGCAACCAGATATTCTTCAATTAACTGTTTTTCCTGCGGTTCGCCGATAAAACGATTATATTTTTTAATATAGGCCTTCTCCAGCTTGGAGTCATAACCGATAAAAACCCACACGCCAAAAGTATAGGCAAAAACATAAGTTTCGGGAGCGAGTTCGTAAACAAGAAAATCACGCTTGCGGATAAGCGGCTGTGTTTCTGTTTTCTTGTCAATTTCCGCTATTTTGAGCTCGTTTCCGACATAATAAGCTCTGACGGAAAGTTCTTTCATATTGTTGGAATCACCGCTTCCATTGTCTCATTTCGCCCCAATTTTTGCCAATGTCAATTTCCACAATTACCGGAACCGACAATTTAACCGCCGTTTCCATATTTTCCCGTATGATTCCGGCCGCTTTATGGATAATTGAATCTTTAATTTCAAATACCAGTTCATCGTGCACTTGCAAAACCATTGCCGCGTCTTTGCCAAAATGTTTTTCCAAAGCGTTAAAAAGATTGATCATGGCGATTTTGATAATATCGGCCGAAGTGCCCTGAATCGGAGTATTCACGGCCTGCCGTTCGGCTTCGGCGCGGAGCATCGGTACGCCGCTCGTTATCTCCGACAGATACCGGCGCCGCCCGAACATTGTTTCCACATAGCCCTGTGCTGCGGCAAGGGCTTTTAATTCTTCAATATATTCTTTTAATCTCGGACGGCCGGAAAAAAATCTGCTTATAAAATCGCGCGCTTCCTCCATGCTCACACCGGCTTCGGCTGCCAATTTTTTCGGGCCCATGCCGTAGATAATGCCAAAATTAATGGCTTTAGCGATGCGCCTCATCTCGGAAGTCACATCTTCATGGCCGACTCCCCAGATTATTTCCGCCGTTCTCGTGTGGATGTCTTCTCCGTTCCTAAAATCCTCTATCATGGTTTTATCGCCGGACATATGGGCGGCGATGCGCAGCTCTATCTGCGAATAATCAGCCGACAGGAGCGAATATCCCTCTTTCGCGATAAAGGCCTTGCGTATTTCGCGCCCCAGTTCTGTTTTAACCGGAATATTCTGCAAATTCGGACAGGAAGAGGACAAGCGGCCGGTGGCAGTAACGGTTTGATTAAAGGTGGTGTGAACTCTTTTGGTTTTATCCGCCAATTCCGGCAGCGCGTCTATGTAAGTTGATTTGAGCTTTGCCAATTCGCGGTATTCAAATATAAAATCAACGACGGGGTGGACGCCGCGCAGCTTTTCCAATTCTCCCGCGGCCGTGGAAAGAGCGGCGCCGGTGGCTGTTTTTTTAATTGATTTGGCGGAGATTTTAAGTTTATTGAATAAAACATCAGCCAACTGCGCCGGAGAATTTATGTTAAATTGCGCGCCGGCCAGCTCCCATATCTTTTTCTCCAATTTAGCGATCTTTTTTTCAGCGTCTTCTGACATCATTTTCAGAAAATCAGCATCAATCAAGATGCCATAGTTTTCCATTTCAAAAAGTATCGGCAGCAAAGGCGCTTCTATCTCCGCGTAAAGTTCGTATAAATTTTTTTCCTTTAATTCTTTTTCAAAACGCTCGCGGAGCGCCGCGATGGCTTCCGCTTCCGCGATTAATATCTCCTTATCCCGTGTGTCTCCGCCAAGAAGCGTTTGCTGTTTTTCCTCTTCCGGCAATTCCATGCCCAAAACCGTAAAAGCCGAATTTTTAAGGTCATGCCTCCGGGTGCCGGGATCAAGCAGGTATGAAGCCAGCATTATATCGGCAAAGCTCGCCCGCGGCGCATCGCAGCCCAAAACACGCATTTCGTTTTTCAGGTCATGCCCGGCAATAACCGCTTTAGGATTTTGAAAAAAATCTCTAACCGCGGAAATTATTTTATTTTTCGGCGATTGTATAAAATACTTGCCCTCTAGGGCAAAGATAATCAAAGCGGAAATTATTTTGTTTTTTGCGCGCGTTCTTATAACTGTCGGCCCGGAAACTTTCTTAAGGGCCAAAAGAGCTTCTGCTTCGTTTTCTATAATTTTTTCGCGGCGCAAGCTTGTTTTGCCGGGGACAGTTTCTTCCGCGCCCTTTGGCTCCCGCGCCGAGGCCTCTTTGAACCTTTTAATCAAAGAAGCAAACCCGAGCGAACTTAAAAATTGAACCAACGCTTCGCCGTCAAAAGATTTTCTTTTTGCAAAATCAAGGGAGAAATCAATGGGCGCGTCCGCATCCAGGGTAACAAGTTTTTTCCCCAAAAAGGCGTCCGCTTTGTGTCTGGTAAGCAGCTCCCGCGTCCGGGCGGAAAGCTTTTTCGCTTCAACAGAATCTTTTTCCAACTCCTTATACAAATTTTCAACTGAGCCAAATTGCTTGATAAGTTCGCGCCCGCCTTTTTCTCCAATGCCGGCTACGCCCGGGATATTGTCTGACGGATCGCCGCGAAGAGCTTTATAATCAATCATTTGCTCTGGCGGAAGGCCGAATTTCTCCAAAACCTCTTTTTCGCCAAAAATAATTGTGTCAGAAAGGCCTTTTTTAAAGGTATTGACTTTGACGCAGCCGGAGACGAGCTGAACCGTGTCCATATCTCCGGTGACAATAATGCTTTCCACTTTTTTTGAATCCTGGCAGGCGGTTTTGGTTAAAGTAGCGATGATGTCATCTCCCTCAAAACCGTCTTTTTCGTAAAAAGGCACGTTCATCGCCTTAAGCATTTTTTTTATATAATCAATCTGGTTGTAAAGCTCCTGCGGCTTTTTCTCGCGCGTGGCTTTATATTCTTTATATTGCTTATGCCTGAAGGTCGGCGCGGCAGTATCAAAAGCAACCGCGATATATTCCGGATTTATTTCACGAAAAATTTTAAGCAAAGTGGAAGCAAATCCGTAAACCGCGTTCACCAAAATTCCGTCTTTGGTGGTAAAAGGCGGCAGAGCGTGGTAAGCGCGATGCAATAAAGCGTTCCCGTCTATGATGACAAATTTCTTCATTGCCATAATGACGATTTTATCTTACACTATTCTTCGGGCTTTTGACGAACGGCCACGTAGCCAAGCAGTAAGGCGGGGGTCTGCAAAACCCCTATGCGCGAGTGCAATTCTCGCCGTGGCCTCCAAACAAAAAACCCGCTCATTAAAGCAGGTTTTTTGTTTATTCATTTTTTAATATATTTCCACTTTCAGCCGCCTGATGCCAAACTGCAGCGCTTCCTCGCGCGTTTCCATCCACACATCCATGCGGTTGGAAAAACGCTCATGCATCCTGTCTTCTATGATAAAATCCTTATCATCAAAATAATCGGGGAAACGGACTTTGGTGCCGAAACGAAGGAAATTAGCAGCCACCATGCCGTCATGAACGCGCTTGCCGGAGGCGGCAATAAATGGCGTGTCATCTGTTTGGTCCGGTGTGGATGAATAAGCCGTCACGGTCACATAGGTCACGCGTCTGGGCTTTTCCTTGGCAAGCGGAAGGGAATTGATAAACTCCGCCGGCACCCATGATTGGGTCCAGATAGCATCCCTTAAATCTATGTCGGCGGCTAAAGCCCGAGCCGGAAAAACAAAAGTAAAAAGCATTACCATGGCGACCATGGATAAAACGAGCTTTGAGCCGTTAGATTTAAAGTTAGTGCCAAAAAATGGCTTATTTACGCCTAAATTTCGCAACATATAATTATATATCGCGGATATTGAAACAAAAAATTCCCTTAACATAAGGGAATTAGATGATTCTATCCTCGACAGAAAAGCTTACCACAGAGGGGTATTTTTGTCAACCCACTGTACAGTTATGTCAAACGGAAGTTAAAATGTCCGGTTTTTAAATTAAGAAGCAAGGGTGATAGTTGGGTTGTTCAATCTCGCATATCTCCCGGCAAGAGGATGGAAATTGGCGCGTTTGCCTCGAACAAAGAGATGGATGTCTCCGTTGGGAAGCTCATGAACATCAACTCGCTCCTTGGGGCGCATGGCTAATCTTGGTGTGGGCAGAAGCTGAAACCGTGCGGTCTTGTAGGGTAGAGTGAAGTCATTCTGAATAACGCGAGTTTCCCTTCGGCAGAAGATATAGGGCAGGATGTCTTGAAGCTCTCGTTCCGTGGGCTCGCGGTGAAGATCTCCTGGAGCTCGCGGCACTTGGCCAAACTTCCGATTATAGGATGGGATGAAAATACGGCGCAGGAAAGCATTCGCCTCGGCAACGGTTCTGATGTTTTGCAGGCGCATCTCTTTGACTAAACGGTCCTGGAGCGTGCCGAAGATATTTTCCACTCGTCCTTTGGCCTGGGGACTGTAGGCGTGAATGACCTCCGTGCCCACCTCTTGAGCCGCCCCGTTCAAATTGAGTCAAGGTATCTGGATTCTCGGCAGCGAGTTTCACGTTCATGGAATAGGTGGAAAAACGATCAAGGTAGATGGCTTTGGGCAGGCCGTGAATATGAGCATAAGAGAGCCAAAAGCCCATCACTGGCAGGACACCTTCGTGAGGAGCGAATTGAGCGTCCAAGATGTTTCCGGTGGCGTCATCAACCGCGAGAAGCAAGCAATCCTTGGTCAGACCGCCCCGACCTTCAAACCAGTTATGATAGGAACCGTCAAACTGAACGAGCTCGCCATAGATTGCGCGTCGCAAACGCCAGTAACGGTGAACGACCTTCCTCCGCGCCCGGCGAGGAATAAATAGCCCGAGATTAACTTGGAGGCGACGGATGGTCTTGGGATCCAGATCAAGGCCGTGAATTTCCAGAAGTTTCTCGGCGGCAAAGGCGGGACCGAAGTCCGGATACTTTGTTTGTAAGAGCATTTTGATCTTTTGCTCTTCCTTGGAGGACAGACGATTTCCAGAACGTCGGCCTTTGAGTCCGTGTTGGAGAAAGCCCGGGCCATCTTCTCGCAATCTCTCAAGTTGTCGCCGCACGGTACGGTCGGTGAGAGACAGCAAGGATGCCGCCTTTCTTTGAGTTAATTCTGAACGCTCCGCGCGGCGCAGGATGTCCAGATGGTTGAGTTGTCGCAAGGACATGGGAAGTATTGTTTTCATACCCCCGCAGTTTAGCAGAGGAGGACATTTCTACTTCCTTCAAAGCGGACATTATAACTTCCTTATGACACCCACTGTACAGTTAAGCATAAATATCATTAGACAATCTGATCGAAACTCTAATTACACAATTTTCCAAACCAAGTCAGTTATTCTTATAAGTTTACGCGGAGGATTTCCTTTTCCTGGCATGAAAAGCATCGTAAACCTCGCGCAAATGCTTATTGGTAATATGGGTATAAATCTGGGTGGTAGTGACAGAAGAATGTCCCAGGAGTTCTTGCACGCTGCGCAAATCCGCGCCATTGGCCAAAAGGTCGGTGGCAAAAGAATGGCGCATTGTGTGTGGAGTAATCCTTTTGGTAATACCGGCGGCTTTAGCCCATTTTTCCACTATTCTCTGCATGCTCCTTGGCGTCAGGCCGGAGGATACATCATCGCGTTTAGAGGAAGCGGCGTCATGCGACACAAAAAGGAATGGAGAAACATCATTCCGGCCATCCAGATATTTTTTAATCCAATAACGCGCCTGATTAGAAAGAAAAACGGCCCTGGGCTTGGCTCCTTTGCCGCGCACCGTAAGCTCCTCTTTGTCAGGTTTTATCTGCTCGCGCTTTAATGAAGCCAGTTCGGAAACGCGCAGCCCTGTAGAAAACAATGTTTCCAAAATCGCCTTGTCCCGCAACTGCGTCAAATTTAATTTATCTTTTTCTTGATTCCTGATTCCTGATTCCTGATTCTTTATCGGCGCTTCCAGCAGCCGCTCCAAATCCGAACCTTCAAGAAAATCAACTATGCGGTCGGGCATCTTGCCGAGCTCAATCTTTTCCGCCGTCATTGTTTTAATATCGCGCTTGGCCAGATATTTAAGAAAAGCCCGCAGGGCAATAAGATGATAATTCTGGGTATTTCTTTTAAGCGGTTCGCCAAATCTGTCATTTAGGCGATTAAGATAAAGGCGATACTGGCGGACTTTTTCCAGGTTAATTTCCTCCGGCCGCGGATTGCCGGCCCATTGGCTAAATCGCCGCAAATAAAAATCATAATTCCGCACGGTTTTTGCCGAACGATTTTTTTCTATCTCCAGATGTTCCAAAAATTGTTTTATCAGCTGTGATAATTGCGCTGCCATACAACAACATTTTACGACACTAAACCAAAAAATCCAAGCAATGAGACCGAACTTGCTTAAAATTTAGTTTTGTGCTACCATACTAACGATTTATCATTAAATATACGGCGCGCTGGTTTCTGACTGGTTCGCCGCGGAAATATAAATATATGCTAGACAAAACAAAAAAAGAAAAAATAATTGAAAAATTTAAAACGCACAAAACAGATACCGGCTCTCCGCAAGTGCAGATAGCTATCTTAACGGAAGAAATCAAGGATTTGTCTTCGCACTTAACCGCCCATCCCAAAGATTTTTCCTCACGCCGCGGCTTGCTTAAAAAGGTTAACGAGCGCCGCCGCCTGCTAAAGTATCTTTCGCGGGAGGATGAAAAATCCTACAAAGATTTAACGGAAAAATTAAAATTAAAATAATGAAAAACAGGAGGAGGCCCCAAAAAGGAAATATGATTAAACACAAAGATCAGCGCGTCGGTGTTTTTATTGACGTGCAAAATATGTACTATTCGGCGCGCAACCTGCATGACGCTAAAGTCAACTTCAGCGCCGTGGTGGAAGCGGCTGTTTCCGGAAGGAATCTTATCCGCGCCATTGCCTATGTGGTCAAAACGAAAACCGGAGAAGAAAAGCCCTTTTTTGAGGCGCTGATGAGCTCCGGCATAGAAACAAAAGAAAAGGTATTAATGGAATACTTCGGCGGAGCAAAAAAAGCCGACTGGGATGTGGGCATCGCGGTGGACGCTATCCGTATCGGCACGCTTCTTGATGTTGTTGTTCTGGTCTCCGGCGACGGCGACTTTCACCCTTTGGTGGAATATCTGAAAAACCAGGGCCGCCAGGTGGAAGTAATTGCTTTTCGCGAAACCGCCTCAACCAAACTGGTGGAAATAGCCGATAATTTCACGGATATTTCGCAGAATCAGGATAAATTTCTGATAAAAAGCCGCGAACGTTCCCGGCCAAAAGCCGCGATTATAAGAGGAGGAAGAAGGTTGCCGGTGGAATAAAAACATTTAGCGTATAGCGTATAGCGTTTAGAATTATCCTAAACCCTAAACGCTAAACCCTAAATAAATGTTCTGGTCTCGAGACACACAGATGTCGCAGACATCTCCAGTCTCGCGATCAGGCTCAAATCTTTCGACTTCGCTCAAGCTTATCCTGGGCAGGCGTCGAAGGATAACAACTGATCGTATGCAAACACAAAAATTTTCCCTTGAATGGGCAGGAAGGAATCTTGAAATTGAAGTCGGCAAATTTGCCGGCCAGGCCAACGGCGCCTGCACCGTCCGCTACGGCGACACCGTGGTTCTGGCCACCGCCACCATGTCCGATAATATCCGCGAAGGCATTGGATTTTTTCCTTTAATGGTGGATTATGAGGAACGGCTTTACGCCGCCGGCAAAATAAAGAGCTCCCGGTTTATGAAGCGCGAAGGCCGGCCGACGGACGAAGCCATTCTTACCGGACGCCTGGTAGACCGCTCCATCCGCCCGCTTTTTGACGACCGGATGCGCAACGATATTCAGGTCGTGCTTACCGTTTTCTCCGTTGACGGAGAAAATGATTCCGATATTCCGGCCTTGGTTGCCGCTTCCGCCGCTCTCATGATTTCCGATATTCCCTGGGATGGGCCGATCGCCGGAATCAGAATAGGAAAAGTCGGCGATGAATTGGTTCTTAACCCGACCTTTGCCGCCCGCGAAAAGAGCGAACTTGATTTGGTTGTGGCCGGAACAAAAGAAAAAGTAATCATGCTTGAGGCCGGCGCCAAAGAGCTTCCGGAAGAAACGGTCAGAGAAGCCGTCGCTCTGGCCCAAAAGCATTTGCACGCGGTAAGCGAATTCATCAAAGAAATAAAAAACAAGGTGGGTAAAGAAAAAAGAATCGTAGACGCCCCTCCGGCAACGGAAGAAGAAGCTGCCGCCCGCGAGGAAGAAAAAGTTATTGTCCAAAAAACCGAGGAATTCCTTGTTTCCCGCTACGAGAACGCTCTTTTCGGCAACCCGCAAGCGTCTAAAAAAGAAAAGCGCACGGCCCGCGAAGAGCTTGAAGAAAAAGTTGACGAGCACTTAAAAGAATCGGGCTACGGAAAAGAAAAAAGAAAAATCGGCGTTGAGCATGCCGGCCTTTATATGGAACAAGCGGTGAGCAAGGCGATTCTGGATAAGAACCTCCGGGTTGACGGACGCTCTCTTACCGACATCAGGCCGCTTTCCGTTGAAATATCCGCCATACCGCGCACGCACGGCTCGGCCGTTTTCTCCCGCGGAGAAACGCAGGTCTTAAACGCGGTCACGCTCGGCGCTCCGGGCGACGAGCAGACGCTTGAAGGCATGGAGCTTTCCGGAAAAAAGCGCTATTTCCACCACTATAATTTTCCTTCCTACTCCGTCGGCGAAACCGGACCGAACCGCGGTCCGGGCAGGCGCGAGATAGGACACGGCGCTTTAGCCGAACGCGCCGTTGAGCCGCTGCTTCCTCCGCGCGAAGAATTCCCGTATACCATCAGGTCGGTTTCCGAAGTCCTGTCTTCAAACGGCTCGTCTTCTATGGCCTCAACCTGCTCCTCGTCTTTGGCTCTGATGGACGCCGGAGTTCCGTTAAAGTCGCACTGCGCCGGCATTGCCATGGGCTTGGCTTCCGATGACTCCGGCCGCTGGAAGGTCCTGACCGACCTCCAGGATTTGGAAGACGGCGACGGCGGCATGGACTTTAAAATAGCCGGAACGAGAATTGGAATCACCGCCATCCAAATGGATACAAAAACCAGCGGCTTAACGCCGGAAATAGTTGAAATTACGCTAAAGCAGGCGCACGAAGCCAGAATGAAGATACTTGATGCCATGGAAGCCGTGATTCCGGCTCCGCGCCCGGAACTTTCTCCTTATGCCCCGCGCATAATTTCCTTCCACATCAATCCCGACTCCATCCGCACCGTTATCGGCCCCGGCGGAAAAATGATCAACGAAATCATAGACAAAACCGGCGTGACTATTGACATAGAAAACGACGGCTTGGTTTTGATAACTTCAACCAATGCCGAGGCGGCGCAAAAAGCCAGCGAGTGGATTAAAAATCTGACGCGGGAAGTAAAAGTTGGAGAGATATTTGAAGGCAAGGTCACCCGCCTTATGGAATTCGGGGCTTTTGTGGAAATTCTGCCCAAACAAGAAGGGCTGGTGCATATTTCCGAACTATCCGACAAGCGGGTTGATCGCGTTTCCGATGTGGTGAATATCGGCGATACGGTTTCGGTTAAAGTTATAGAAATTGACTCCATGGGCCGCACCAATCTTTCCATGCGGCAAGCGAAAAATCCCGACGCGCCGGTTGAAGTGCGCAAAAGAGACGAGGGCGACCGCCGCGGCCGCGAACCAAGAAGAGAGCGGAGAGGCCCGCCGCGCGGACACGGCCGCTAAATTTAAACGCAAATCTCCATGAGTCCCGTTTTTGCTGAAACGGCAGTTTCGCAAATTAATAAAAAATTATCAAAGGCGCCCAAAACGGCGAAAATTCTTATCATCGGCGTCCTTTTTGCTATTGCCTCAAATATGGTCTTTAACTCGGTTCAACGGAAAATTGAGCCGATTGACGCCTGGAGCGAGGAAACCGTTTTGGTCATCCGCCGCCGCGCCAAGACGGATGAATTCTGGATTAGCGTAAAAGAAACGTTGATTTCCCTTGACCCGGAGTTCGGCGAGGCGTTAAAAAAAGTGGAGCAGAAAACAACCGTATCCCCTTTTGATTTGGCCCGGAAGATGCTTCCGGAACCGACAGAGCTTTTGATTATTAAAAAAGCCAACGCGGAAAACAGCGGCCTTCAATACGACTTTGCGCTGGTCACAAAAGCGGTCGGTCCGGGTATTGAAAATCTTCCGGCGGTTTTGGCGGCGGCGCGCGATTTCGCTTCCTGGTATCTGCCAAAGAAGCGGCTGGCAAAACTGCAAGACGGCGCGACAATAACCGCGAATTTCGCGGACCCGTCAGATATACAAATAAAAAACGGCTCTTACAGGGGTTATGAGATAAAGTTTATACGCGAACCTGGTCTGCCTTTTGAATTTGCTTATGCCCAAAACAGCGGCTGGCTGTTATTTGCCACCTCCAAACTGGCTTTGGAGCAGCTTCTGGGCAGAGACGAACAAAAAATTGATTTTAACTCCTTTAAGAGAAATTGCGCTTCGCCGAATAAGGAGATAGAAGTGTTTTTTAACCCCAAGCTGTTTAAAGTGGAGCAGACCCTGAATCCTATGGCTTTGGGCGGCCCGGTGCGGGCTCTTGTTCCCCTGTTTGATTCCAAGACAACAAAAGTAGTGGCCGATGGCGTGGTCTTAAGCTGGAAGAGGTGCGGCTTCTGAATAAAAGCTGTGCATAACCCTGTGGAAAAGACCGTCCATATGTGGATAATCAAACAGCTTTTAAGCAATGAGATCGTTGATATCTCTGTGCACAAATATATTAGACGCTAGGATATCCGCCATTTTGAGCCGTTTCCCCTTCATGGCCGACCGGGTTGACATTGAGTTTATTTCCTGATATAATAGAAGCGTACAATTGTTCATTCCCAAATAAGAGAACTGCGCCGTAAAGAGTTAAGACGCAATTCCCTCTTCTCTACTAACCTAACATTTTAGGGGTTTCGGCCCCTCAAAAACAAAAAGAAAAGAAAAACCATTTTCTTCGGGCAAACCTGCATAAATTCCGCATTTTATGCGGAAATTGGTCCCTACCCAAGGATGGTAGAGAAGATAAGTTCCTTTGTGGATTTTCATAGGTCTGCGCATGATTGCCGCATACTGGCGTCCCTCGCGGAGAGACACCGGTACGCGGCGGTCACGCAGCGATTGAAAATCCGAGGCGCGAGATGCCTCTAAGCAACTTTGTTTTTTGAGGCGACAACTCGCGCCTTTTGTATTTGCGCAATCTTTGCAAAATTGCCATTATTTTTATCTTTGTGTAAGGTATAAATATCCCAATAACCACCCCGCACACAACTTGATTTAGGGGCGCTTTATATACACAACAATAGAACAGAAGAGTGTTTTAAACTAAAAATAAATATTATTAAAAAACAAACACATCTTGATAATTGAAGCGGCATATTTATATATGCTTCAATAAAACAAGTTGTGTGCGGGGTATGGATGAAAAAACTCTTAAAGAAATAGAACAGCGCCTGCTTGAAGAAAAAGACCGGCTTCTGAGAGAACTTAATCAGTTTACTCGCAAGAATCCTCATAACCCTGATGATTATGACGCCAAATTTACGGAATTGCCCGAAGGCGCCGGCGCCGCTTCAGAAGAAGAAAACGCTTATCAGGTGACAACCTATAGCGACAACCTGTCAATGGAGCGCACGCTTGAATCGTTGTTAAAAGACGTAAATAAAGCTCTCGCGCGCCTCGCCAAAGGCGAGTATGGCACTTGCCGCCATTGCGGCAAGCCAATAGACCCGAAACGGCTTTTGGCCAGGCCAACTTCTTCTTCGTGCATAGAATGCAAAAAACGGCTCACGGAATAAAAACGCGCGTATCCAGCATTTTCATAGCTTGTTTTGTTTTTGGCGCGTTATTTATTTTTGAACGTTTATTAAAATTGCTTGCCGCAGCTCGGCTCTCCGAAAACCAGACGGAGGGTTTTTTTATTATTTCCTCGCTTGGCTTGCGCCTGTTTAAAAATAAAAACTTTTTTGGAATTGTCGCGCTCCCTTCTTTCTTTGGAATAGCTCTAATGATTATCTTTTTAATATTTATTTTCACCCTCTTGCGCAAAGAACTGGCCGGGGGTAAAAAAGTAGCGGCTCTGTGGCTTTCTTTGGCGCTTATCGGGGCGCTGTCTAATACCATTGACCGCGTCTTTTTGGGCCAGGTGATTGATTATCTGGTTATCGGTCCGTGGGCCATCAATCTGGCCGATATGTTGATTGTGTCTGGACTAATAATGTATTTAAAAGATTCCAAATTCTAAACAAATCACAAAATTTTCAATTTCTAATTTCTAATTTTCAATAAATTTTCATTGAAACAATGAAGCATTGGAAATTGACTGTAAATTGAGAATTGAAAATTGATAATTATAAATTCTAACTTATGCCTTCAAAAATTCTGTCGGCCGCGATTATCGGACTTGACTGCGAAAAAATTGAGGTGGAGGCGGATGTGGCCAGCGGATTGACCAATTTTGTGGTTGTCGGATTGCCCGACGCGTCTGTTCAGGAATCGCGCGAAAGAATCCGCGCCGCCATGAGAAACTCGGGACTGCCGTTTCCGCGCACGCGGATTACCGTCAACTTGGCGCCGGCTGACTTAAAAAAAGAGGGTCCGGCTTATGACCTGCCCATTGCCATCTCCATTCTTGCCGCCGACGGACAGCTTCAGCCGACTAAAGATTTGGAAAATTCATTTTTTGTCGGGGAGCTTGCTCTTGACGGAACATTGCGTCCCGTCTCCGGCGCGCTCTCTGTCGCGCTTTTCGCCAAGGCGAGAGGAGGGAGCGCTATTTACGCACCGGAAGAAAACGCGCCTGAAGCCGCGCTTGTGGGAGGAATAAAAGTTTATCCCGTTAAATCTCTTACCGCCCTTCTAAAACATTTTTCAGGCGAAGAAAAAATATCTCCTAAACGACAAACCAAGCCGAAAATTTCTTCCAGAGGCGAGAGCGCCTATGATTTTGCTTTTATCCGCGGCCAGGAGCATGTCAAAAGGGCTATGGAGATTGCCGCGGCCGGAGCGCACAACATTTTAATGAGCGGCCCGCCCGGAGCAGGCAAAACACTTTTAGCCAGAACCATTCCCACCATTCTTCCTTCGCTTGCTTTTCCGGAACAGCTTGAGGTGACTAAAATTATGAGCGTGGCCGGAGCGCTTCCGGCCGGACTGACGCTCTTAGACGAACGGCCGTTTCGCTCTCCGCATCACACCGCGTCCGCCGTATCTCTTGTGGGCGGAGGAACTTGGCCAAAACCGGGGGAAATCAGTTTAGCGCACCGGGGAGTGCTATTCCTAGACGAATTTCCCGAATTCAGCCGTTCGGTTCTTGAAGGCCTGCGCCAGCCGCTGGAAGACGGCTTTGTCACCGTATCGCGCGCCGCCGGCACGCTCAAATTCCCGGCAAAATTTATGCTGATAGCGGCCAAAAATCCCTGTCCTTGCGGTTATAATGAAGACCCGCAGGGGAAATGCGTCTGCTCGCCGCTCCAGATTATTAAATACCAAAGAAAAATCTCCGGACCTCTTTTAGACAGAATTGACATTCACATTGACGTGCCGCGGGTGGAGTTTGAAAAACTGACTTCGGATGAACGCGCCGAGGATTCCGCTTCGGTGCGCGAACGCGTCAGCCGCGCGAGAGATTTGCAGGCCAAACGGTTTGCCAAAAGCAGGACGCTGACCAATTCCGAAATGACAAGCCAGCAAATACGCGAATTTTGCGCCCTTGACGCAAACTCGCTCGGCCTCCTAAAGGCGGCGATTAACCAGTACCGCCTTTCCGCCCGCGCTTACAGCCGCGTTTTAAAAATCGCCCGCACTGTTGCCGATCTGGCCGGCTCGGAAAATATACTCCAAACCCATGTTGCCGAAGCGTTAAATTACCGCCCAAAGACGGATTAAGCCGGCCGATTGACTTTAAATCCAAAAAGATTTAACCTGTTGCTTACACGCAGTTCCCTCACAAGGAGGTAGTAAATGGCCTGGCCAAGATGTCTGGTTTTGGTTCGCCATGCGGAATCCGAAGGAAATGTGCTTTCGGTAGATGAGCGCGCTCGATTTGATAAAGCCACGCACGCTTACCCGCTGACGGCAAGGGGGCGGGAACAAGCCAGAGTAACCGGCGAATATCTTCAAAAGAAGTATGACCGTTTTGATATTCGCTATGTTTCCTACTACCAGCGTTCGCGGGAAACAATGGAGATAATGTGCCCGGGAGAAAAGGTTTACGAGGACCCGCGATTGGCAGAAGCCCAGCGCGGCATCTATCACGCCATGACGCGCGATCAGATTAGAGCGCAGTTTCCCAGTGAACTTGAGCGCAAAAAGCGCGAAGGATTGTACCATTACCGCCCGCTTGGCGGTGAAAACTGGCCTGATGTGGAATTGCGCATTCACAGTTTTCTCTCCACTCTCTCGCGCGATTATGTTGGAAAAAATGTGCTGATGGTAGTGCACGGACATTGGCTTTTGCTCTTCCAGCGGCTTATCCATCATTTCTCCATAGATGAAGCCGTGCGGCGCTACAAGGCCGGCGTGTTTGAAAACGCCTCGGTCACGCGCTATTGCGGAAGGCCCGCCGACAACAAATCCCATCTGGCGCTAGTGGAAGAAAATTCTGTTCCTTGGGCTGGAAAAATTTAATCACCCTAAACGGATAACTGATATTAGGTTTCCATTGTCATTCCCGCCCCCGGTCGCAGCCGAGGGCAAGCTCCAGCGGGAATCCAGAATTTGAACCCGTAGATTCCCGCTTTCGCGGGAATGACAGATAACTGGCAAAGTTTAAACCTAAATTTTTGGCTAAATTTATAAACAATTTTTTATAAACCTAATACCAGCTAGGATAAAGACAAGATGAAAAATCCCGCTTAAGCGGGATTTATTTTTAACTCTTGAGACGCGTTTCAAACGCGTCCAAGACCTTAGAAAGGATATTGCGCGCCGTTTCGGCTTCTTTTTCTTTTGAAGAGTCGTGCCAGCACATCTTGGGGTTAGAGCCGCAATTAAATCGCTCCCAAACGCGCTCATGGGCTTTGAGCAAATCCGCGAGCGTCCGCGGATTCATGGTCTTGCCGTGCTTTTTGGTTAAAGCGCGCGCCAGTTCGCGGCGGATAGCCGCTTCGGGATTAGCCACCAAACATACGTGAGCGTCAAAAAGCTCTCTGTTCCATGGCAAGAGAAAATAATTCTGGATTGTCTGCCTCTGCTCAACGGTCAGAATTGCTTTTTCTCCGTAAAAATCCATCCTCACCACGCCATCCATAATGGCGCGGTCAAAAATCACCAGATGAAAATTCGGGTCATAAGAACGCTCGCGCGCCATCCCCAACGCGTACTCGGTTGTCTGGAAGTTGTATTGCGGCTCATCGCGAGGCAATTCCACAATTTCCGCGCCTTCGGTCGGCGTGGAAACACTCCAACCATTCCTGCGGAAAAAGTGCTTAAGCATTTCCTTCATCGTGCTTTTGCCGGATTTGGGCGTGCCAAAGAGCTCTATCATAAAAGGACGGGGCGAACCAACGGTTCTGCGGCCTTCGGGGTCAAAACTTTTTAGAATTTCCGCCGCGCGAAATTCCAGTTCTTCCTGCCTCATTCTTCTCCTCCGCAATGGACTTACATCAAAGTAAGCTCTTTTTGAAAAAAAGACAATTGTGCATATCTTGGAGGAGCGCCCGCTGATGATTGACACGCCCCGTCGCAAGAGTAAAATGTACACGAATAAGTCCTTTGACAAACAAATCCAAGCAAGCCCGCGGGCAAGCTCAGGGCTGGGAGGTAACCATGATCATCACCTTAACCGGTTCTTCCGGAGCGGGAAAAACCACCTATTGCCGGGAACTGCTGGGCCGCAAGCCCAATTGGAAACTTGTGCCCAGCTACACCTCAAGAGCGCCGCGGCAAAAAGACCTGCCGGGTGAATATGTTTACAATGTCGGTCCCGAAGAGTTCGGCCGAATGGCAACAAACAATGAAACTGTCTGGCAAATAAACGAGCACGGAAATACTTATGCCACTTTGCGGCGAGACGTGGAAGACGCCGCAAAGAGCCCCGATGTTCGCCTGATGCTCCTTGCGCCGGACGCCGTGGAAATTCTGCGAGAAACCTTTGCCCGCGAAGAGATAATGCATTTTTATCTGCTTTCTCCGCCGGAAGCGGAGCTGCGCAAGCGGCTGGCGCGCCGAAACCTCCCGGAAGAGGAGATTGAACGCAGAATATCTGATTGTAAGGATTGGGATCACGAAATACAGTGGTTTGAGATGACGCGGTACAGATTTATCCCGGGCGACATCAAGATAAATGATGCTGTTGACCTCTTGCTTAGAGATTACGAATTACATTGTTATTTTCAAAGAAGGGAGCCAACATGACGCAGGAAGAGAGATTCGCGCAAGTATTCAGGATGAACATAGCGCGGCGCAGCCGCACTGCCAAAGGCAAGGATGAAGGCGCCAAGACATCTTCAAAAAAGAAGCATCTACTTCTCTCCGGAGAGGAGCTCAAAAAACAGGTTGTTGTCAATACGGAAAAACTGATTGCTGATGTAGTAGCTTTGCCCATAGAGAAAATCTCTCCGAGCAAACTTCGGGAAATGGCAAACCTTTGGTTTGACATCACAACGGAAAGGCTTTGCGACCTATCGGCATATGAAGAAGAATTTAAAACGCTTGAAGCCGCCGCCAACCGCTTTGGCCGGTCTTTGGGGACGCCAATTCAAATCAACAGGAATTACCGTCTGTGGACGCCCAAATACACAACGGCCAACATTCCTCCGCTCTGGCTTGAAAAATTTATGGACGAATTCTATTTTGATCTTTCACTCCGTATGTGCATAATGCGCGATATTTTCCCTGCCAAGGATTCAGCGGCATCCGGCGCCGCTTCTGAACAGGCAGCGCAAATCATGGCTTATGCCGATCTGATGATGGACGGAGAAATTCATCCCTGGATTGACGGCTGCGGCAGGGTTTCCACCGCTTTGGTTATGTATATCGCACGCTACCTTCAAGCGCCTCTTCCGCTCTTTGCTCCAACCAGAGAAGAGCACTATGCTTCCATTAACGACATAGAAAAGCATACTAATTACTTTTGGGATGCCATGATGAGGGCAAAACAAGAAGTTCCAGAATAACTTTCAAATCTGCCTTGCAACTGCTACAATAACGGCGTTGCAAGGTTTTTTTATCCCGTTAGAGATATGACTAACGACTACAACCAAAAAAGAGAGGACGCGCTAAATTTTATAAAAAAGATTCACACCGGACAATTCCGCGCCAACAAAACCCCGGTCTGGCATCATCTTGACCGCGTGTCCAAACTTTTGGAAATTATAATGAGCGAAACAAATGAAGGAGATGAAAAAGAACGTGAAATAATCTGTCTGGCCGGATTGGGACACGATTCGCTTGAAGACACCGAGGTGTCGGAGGAAGAGCTTAAGGCATATTTTGGCGAACAAGGATTAGAGCTTATCCTTGGGATGACCAATCGTTTTGGCGACAATCATCCGGAGCCGTATGTGAAACAAATTTGTGAAAGCAATGAGGGCGTGCGGCTGATAAAACTTTCGGATTTACAGGAAAACTGCGCGAGCGTCATTTATACGATTAAAGAATTGGGCGCAAAATGGACTGACGAATTCTTTCTTCCCATTGTCACGCCGATGATAGGAGCGATTATAAAAACAGAATTCCAAACATATCCCCAAAGCGCGGAGCGGCTTAAAAATATGGTTAGCGCCTCTTACGCCCTGCTTCTAAATGAACGCGAAAAGTTTGAAGAAAAACAAATCCAGTTAGAAGCCCCGATTTATTAAATCTTATTATCTTGTTCAGTAAAATATTCTCGGACGCGAGCTTCTAACGGGATAAATTGACCTTAAATAATCAATTTGAGATACTAAAATCGGCTCTTTGAAAAAGAAAGGCGGTAAAGATGAGCACGAGCGCGCGCCAAGCGGCTTTGGAACTGCTTTCCGAACCATTTGCCACCGTCTATG
Source organism: uncultured Gammaproteobacteria bacterium (assembly GCA_964609095.1). Lineage (GTDB taxonomy): Bacteria > Patescibacteriota > Patescibacteriia > CAZSQN01 > CAZSQN01 > CAZSQN01. Next base: position 23,259 of record CAZSQN010000001.1, read on the forward strand.
GCTTCTGCCACGCTTGCGTGATTCAAATACAAAGATTAGAGCCCAACGAAAGGATTGGATTTCTAATCTGTATTTTGGAAAACTACGGGCTTGTTCCGCTAAAGAAGACGCTGTTTATGACCGAACATCTCTTGTCGGTTGAAAAACTTGACCAACTGGAGGCCGAACAAAATCAGAATCTGGAGATATTGTACAAAGCAACAGCAACTGTTTTTCCGCCAACAGAAGAATTTGCTAAATATTTGCTTGGGGCCATGGATGCGCATAAGACGCCGGAGGAAAAGGCACTCGTTATCAGGCATCTGATTTTGCGCCAGCTTCTGCCTTACGCGCCGGTTCTGCCTAAGGCCTCCAAATGTCTTGCCGAAACGGAGATGGAAAAAGCTTTTGAGGAGTATCCAAAAGAAGCCGCCGCGATCAAACGGCTCTTTGCCTTTGGCACAGAGGAGCACACTTGGTGCGAGGTGGCGGAAATTCTAATGAAGATACTGGCGAAAAAACCAGACGACGCTCAGATATTGCTTTTAGCCCTTTTCCTGACCGGATTAGCTAAAAAAGTTACCGTTGAAGCGGCCAGAATAGCGCTTGAAGAATTTCTAAAAGACAACGAGGTAATGATTGTTGCGGAAGAAGACGGTTCCAAGAATCCGCCAAAAAACGGAAATTGAACAAACTAAAATCCCTCCTTGTTAAAGGAGGGATTATTTTTTTTGAAATTAACCGCCGGATGCCGACCGCAAAACTTTTATCTTATATAACCCAAGGGATTCACGCGCCTGCCGTTGACGAAAATCTCAAAATGCAAATGAGTGCCGGTTGAGCGGCCGGTTGTTCCGGTTATGCCCAATTGCTGGCCCTTTTCCACTCTTTGTCCATCGGTAACAAAGATTTTGGAAAGGTGGGCGTATCTGGTCTGCATGCCGTCCTCGTGGTCAACAACTACTTGATAACCGTAGCCGGTTCTTCCATAACGAACCAGCTTAACCACGCCCCCGTCAGAGGCAAGAATCGGATTGGAATAATCGCCGTCTATGTCAACGCCCGGGTGGCGCAGGCGAAAATATTGCGTAATATACCTTCCGTTGTTTGAGGAGGTGCCCAAAATAGGCCAAAGCATTTTGCCGGTTGCCAACGCGTTTGAGGCCGCGGGAACAATCAGATTCTTAACCGGCGCCGGCCTGTTTGGCGGCGGCGGCGGCGGCGGTTTGCCGTTTGGAATAATTATGACCGCCCCCGGCGAAAGTTTCTCATTCGCTTCCAGCCGATTATACGCCGTTATTTTTTCCGTATCCGCCCGGTAGGTTTGCGCGAGCTTGGCTATGGTGTCGCCCCTTTTTACGGAATAGACAACTCCGTCAACCGGAGGAATCTTTAATTCCTGCCCGGGCTTAATATAGGAATAAGCAGACAAATTATTGGCCCAGTAAAGAGTCGTGAGCTTAAGGCCAAAGCGCGAAGCAATTCCGCCGGGCGTATCGCCGGCTTTAACCGCATATGTCTCAATTTTCGTCCTTGGCGCCGCCGAAGGAGAGGCCGATGAAATAACCGGCTGGACAATGGCCCCGCCGCCCAAAATCAAAGCCAAAACCTCGTCCTCCTCTTCCGGCACGTAATAATCGCTGCCAAGACCCGCGCCGGAGGCAACCGCGCCCTCGCCGGCTGGCGCGCCCTGCCCGTTCTGCAGCCCGCTTTCAGAAATCAGTTCTTCCTGCTCGCCGTCCAAAAAAGAAAAAAGGATGGACCTTCTCCCTGGTTCCGCCTCTTGGCTTTCTGTTTTGGCATAAATGCTGGAAGCGGCCACGAGCATGGAAGTGGCTAAAAGAAAAAACGGCACGGCCTGCCTGCTCCCAAGCAAAAACAGAATTTTGCGCCTGGCCGGCAGAGACACCACCTCTGCCGAATGAAAAATGCCGCGCAACAGCCGGTAAAGCGGGAAGAGGGCGAAATAAAATAAAAATTTATCAACTCTTCCGGCAATCGGAGCAAAAATACGCAAAACAAAAAAAGCGAGTCCTTTGCCCAAAAGACGAATCAGGCGAAGAACGCGCACAAAAACCACGATAAATGTTTTTTTGACTATATTGAGCATAGCATCCGAAGAAAATCTTCAACCGCTATCTCCACAGAGAATACCCAAAAACGCGGCGGGAGTCAATCCCCCTTGCTCTAAATAGAGATTTTTGTTAATCTTCAAATATCTTAATTAAAGCGTTTAGCAGTTAGCGTATAGCGTTTAGTTTTTACACTAAACCCTGAACCCTGACCGCTAAACCCCATACCCTAAAATATGAATCTTTGGCACGATTTGGCTCTTGGCGATAAGGCCCCGGAAGAATTTAATGTGGTCATTGAAATCCCGCGCGGCAGTTCTAATAAATACGAAGTGGACAAGGACTCCGGCTTGATAAAATTGGACCGGGTCTTTTACAGTCCTGTTTATTATCCAACTGATTACGGTTTTGCCCCGCAAACCTACTGGCATGACAACGACCCGCTGGATGTGATGGTTTTAACCACGCACCCGCTTCTGCCCGGCGTTATTGTTAAAGTAAGGCCGATTGGCGTAGTGCATATGGTTGACTCCGGCGACAAAGACGAAAAAGTGGTGGCCGTGGCGGTAAAAGATCCGCGTTATGCCGATATCAAAGATATTTCCGATCTGCCAACGCATTGGACTAAAGAAATCCAAAACTTTTTTGAACATTACAAAGACCTTGAGGGCAAAAAAGTGGAAATCAACGGTTTTGAAGGCCGCGAAGCCGCGTTAAAAACAGTCAAAGAGGGAATAGCGATGTATTCGGAAAAAATAAAAAAGGAGGCCTAAGCCGTGCACCCATTGGCCTATGACGGTTTTCGCGTCATACGAATATCCGTAACGCTCAAAAAGAGCGCCAAAGACGGAAAAAAAGAAAAACGGATGGCGAATTTCTTACAAAAACGCGTTGAGGCCATTGTCAGCGGCAAAACCAATTCTCCTTATTACGAAACTATTGAGGCCATCAGGCAATATCTGAACGGATTTATAAAACAGCTTAAAGATGACAATGTCAGCATAGACGACATATCTGTTGTCATGAAAGGCCGGGCCGGCAGAAACGGCAACTCTATTGGCACGACCATGCTTGTGCCGTAACAGCTCATTAGAACCCTCCGATAACTATCGGGGGGTTTAAATTTAAAGTTCAGAAAGTTGACACGGACGCAAAATTCTGCTATATTCTCCAAATATGCAAACCATCTTAAAAGAATTGCCAAAATCAGAAATTGAGCTGGAAATTACGCTCCAGCCGGAAGAAATTAAAACCGACATTGAGGCGGCAGCCAAACGAATTTCCGAGTCCTCAAAGATTCCCGGTTTCCGTCCCGGCCATGTTCCCTATGAAATGGTAAAAGCGCGCGTCGGGGAGATGAAAATCTGGGAAGAGGCGCTGGAGACAGCAATTCGCCGCACTTATCATCAGGCGCTTAAAGAACACAAGCTGGCAACGGTTGGCCAGCCGTATTTTTCTGTTTTAAGTTTGGCTCCGGGAAATCCGGTCGTCTATAAAGTTAAAACGGCAATCCTGCCAAAAATTTCAAAGCTTGCCGATTACAAATCCATAAAAATAAACAAAAAAGAAATCAAGATATCTGACGCTGATATTGACGCGGCTCTCGGGGAGCTCTCGCGCATGCAGGTGCGGGAGAAAGAAGTTGACCGCGCCGCCGCCTCCCAAGACAAAGTGATGGTGGATATGAATATGTTTCTGGACAAAGTCCCCCTGGAGGGCGGCCAGACAAAAAATCACGGTATTTATCTGGCGGAAAATTACTATATTCCCGGCATTCAGGAAAAACTTTTGGGCATTAAAAAAGGGGAAACCAGGGAGTTTGTTTTGCCCTTTCCCAAAGAACATTATCAAAAAAATGTGGCTGGAAAAGATGTGGAATTTAGGGTAATGGCCAATTCCGTTTTAGAGCTGGAGCGTCCGGCTTTAGACGATTCGTTCGCCCAATCTTTGGGGCAAAAAACAGTGACCGACCTGCGCCGGCTTATAGGGCAGAATTTGGAAAAAGAGGCCGCGCTTAAAGAAGTTCAAAGAGAGGAGATAGAAATCCTTGAGGAGCTTGTTAGCAGGTCGTCATTTGACGAGGTCCCGGACATTTTAGTTAATTCGGAAATTGAACGGATGCTCCGCGAGCTTGAAGATTCCATTGCCGCCCAGGGCCTGGAGTGGAATAAATATCTTGAGGGAATAAAAAAGACCGTCCCCGAGCTTAAACTGGATTTTACCTCCCGCGCCTTAAAACGGGTTAAAATCGCGCTGATTATCAGGGAGATATCCGACCGCGAAGGCATAGAGCCGGATGACGCTGAAGTGTCGCGGGAGATTGGCCGCGCCTTGAATCAATATAAAAACGACCCCGAGGCGCAAAAAATAATCCGCGGCGAAGAGTACGCGGAAGAAGCAAGAATCGTTTCGCGAAACCGCAAAACCATTGAGTTTCTGCGCCAAACCGCTCTTAACTAATCGGACCAAAAATGATTCTGACGAAAAAAATAGACGCTAAAACCATTGAGCGGCTCAACTGCGGCGACGAACGCGCTTTAGCAACGGTATATGATTGTTTTGCCGGCCGCCTGCTGCGCCACGCCGCGCTGCGGGCTCCGGACGAAGAGACGGCCAAAGACCTGGTCCACTCGATTTTTCTTAAACTCTGGGAACATATCCGCGGCGGGGGCAAGATTTCCCATCCTCAAGCTTTTTTGTATAAAAGCCTGCATAACGCTCTTATAGACCAATACAGAATCAAAAACAGGGAAACGGAACTTCCGGAAGATGATGCTGTTTCTACTCCATTCTCCCCAGACGAAATAACGATTGAAGTTGACCGAGCTTTGGACTCCAAAGAAATAAGAAACGCGCTTCAAAAAATTCGTCCGGAATATAAAGCGGTTCTTGTGATGCGTTATATGGATGAATTGAATATGGATGAAATCAGCGAGGCGCTTGACAAAAGCAAAAATGCCTTATATGTCCTGATTCACCGGGCGACGAAAGATTTGGCGCGGGCGCTCGTCAAAAGCAATAACGGGGAGATATCTAAGAAATAAGAGAATATGGCTAAATTTACGCTAAAAAACCTATTTAACCTGCTTCACAAAGATACGCCGGTTGACCGTGCCTGGCTTAAAGAGCAGAAGCTCTGGCTGATTAACTATGCCCAAAAAAACCCTGTAAGAAACGCGCCCCTGACTCGTCTAACCGGACGGAAGGGATTTGTTTTTCCCTTTGTCCTAAATCTTAAACGATCGCCTATGTTTGTTTCTCTTATTCTTGCGGCATCCTTAATCCTTGGAGGCGGAGGGGTTGTCGCGGCAGCGCAAAATGACCTGCCTAACGAACCGTTTTACGGCGTTAAAATCGCCAGTGAAAAAGTCAGGGTGGCGGTAACCGCAAATACCGAAACTCGCGCCGAACTTCGCGCCCAATTTGCCAAGCGCCGCCTGAATGAAATGGCAAAAATAAGCGCTGATATAAAAATAAGCGCGGAAGCGCGGGCCATAGCAGTGGCCAAAGCGGAAGAAAATTACCGCGCCAATATGGCAGCGGCCAGCTCTGAAATTATAAAAACAGAGCCAAGCGCGACCGTCTCGGCGGAAAATTCAGCGGCTTTAAAATTAGATAATGAAGTTTCGGCGCAGGAACAATCGCTCATTCAACTGGAGGCGGAGGCGCCAAAAGAGGCAAAACAAGCCATCCGCCGCGCTCTAATGATCGCTAATGAAACGCGCAAAACAGTTGCCGCGCTAAAAGCAGGGCTGGCGGCGGAAGCAGAGGCCAGAGCAGAATCAATGGGAACTGCGCAAGTTCAGGCGGAGGCCGGCGGCGAAGCGGAAGTTGGCGGACAGGAGGACGCCACAAACGCGCCCCAGAGAAAAGACATCTCGCTAATAGGCGAGCGCGCCAGGACCGAAGGAAGAATTATCGCGGCTGAACACAAGCTTAAAACCTCAACAGAGGTTGTTACAAAAATTGAAGAAAAAAACGGCGTTCAAGCCGAAGCAAAAGCAAAATTAAATCTTGCCAACGAAGCTCTTATTCGAGCCAAAGCAGAATTTAAATCGCGCGATTATAAAAATGCCTGGCTAAACGCCTCGGCCTCAATAAAACTGGCAGTGGAAGCGGCTCTTATTGCCCTTAAATCAAATACAGATGTTGATCTTGGGCTTGATATCAATCAGCCGCCGAGAGTTATCCCGTTGCCCCCAAACGACAAGGTAAATATATTACCCGTGCAGAAGGCCAATATCAATCTAAGATTAGACGGCGAAGTTCAGGTTAGATAAGTGACGGATAAACCAAAAAAACCTCCCCAATCAGGAGGTTTTTTGTCTATTTTTAGCCGATTTTATTGGGTCCATGCCGCCGGCAGAAAACGGGTTGCAGCGTAAAAGGCGCCAGACGGCCATTATCCCTCCTTTTATAAGACCGCGGGCGCTTATTGCCTCGGCTGCGTATTGGGAACACGAGGGCTGGAATTTACAATAACCATAAGGATAGAGGAATCTAAACAAGCCGTGATCAAACGAGATTGTCTTTTGATAAAGCTTAATCAGTCCCAACGCGGTTTTTATCCCTATCTGCTTAAGATAAAACGCAATTATCATACGGGGCATATTCTATTTTTCCGGCAGCAATAAATTCATTCTTTTAAGAGCTGTCCTTACTTCCGCTTTGATCTCGGGAAAATCAGCGAGGAGCGCGGCAGATCTAGCCGAAACAACAATATCAAATCCGCGTTTTATGCCGGGCAGTTCCGCTCGGAGCGCCTCTCTTAAACGGCGTTTGATTAAATTCCTTTTAGTGGCTCTTTTGTGGACTTTGGTGCCGCAAATAATAGCCAGCCGCGTCAAAGGCAGCTTATTGGGCCTAAATCTAAAAATGGCAATCGGCGTAGCCAAATATCTGCCCCGCTTAAAGACCTCTTCAATTTCGCGGGATTTCCGCAATCTGTTTGCCGTCGGGTACATAAACAGCTTTTGTTCAAACGGCCCTAAAATGATTATTTCCTTCTTTTTGCCACAACTAACCGGTGCCTGCCCTTGGCTCTTCTTCGACGCAAAACATTTCTGCCTCCGAAAGTTTTCATTCGCGAACGAAACCCGTGAACTTTGATATGTTTTCTCTTTTTAGGTTTGTATGTCCGTTTTGGCATAAATTTATGAGGCGTTAATTGTTTAGATATTAATTATACACATATTTTCAACAGTTTATCAACATTTTGATAAATTTTACTATATCTTCTATCTCATATATGATTGTGTTATAGTGTTTTTAGAATTCTTGAACCATCTTTTATGGAGCCATCAACTCTCTGGCAGGCGACCTTGGGCGAGCTGGAACTCCAGCTTTCAAAGGTCCACTTTCTGACCTGGTTTAAAAATACCTACATCTCTTCCATGAACGATGGACGAATAACTATTAGCGTCCCCAATACATTTACTAAAACCTGGCTTGAAAAAAGATACCATACCGCCATCCTGAAAGCGCTTCAACATGTCCTGAATATCCCCGTGCGCGATATATCCTACGAGGTTAGAGCGGTCGCCGATACAAAAATCAGCTCCGCCCCGCCATCCGGCTTTGGGACATCCTCCGCCCCAATGGAGCGCGGACGAATCAAAGATCTACCGACCGTTGCCGAAACAGTTAACAAATACGGTCTCAGGGTAAATTATACTTTTGAGAATTATATAGTCGGGAAAGGCAATGAGCTTGCCCATGCGGCGGCGCAAGCGGTCGCCGATAATCCCGGCCAGAAATATAACCCTCTTTTTATTTATGGCGGCGTTGGTTTAGGGAAGACCCATCTTATCCAGGCGATTGGCAACAGATTGCTTCAAAAAAATCCCCACGCCAAAGTCCTTTATATTACTTCGGAACAATTTACCAATGATTTTGTCAATGCCATGAGAAGCGGCAGTGGAAAAGAATTCAAGGAACGTTATCGCAATGTTGATATTCTTTTAATTGACGACGTCCAGTTTATATCTGGAAAAGAAGGCACCAAAGAAGAGCTTTTTCATACTTTTAACACCCTCCACCATGCCGGACGCCAGGTCGTCTTTACTTCCGACCGCCCGCCAAAGGAAATAGGGGCGGAAGAACGGTTAAAATCAAGATTTGAGTGGGGTGCCACCGTTGATATCTCCATTCCCGATCTGGAAACAAGAATCGCCATTTTAAGCCATAAGTGCGGGGAAAAACAAATAAATATTTCGACCGAGATACTTCATTTTATCGCCTCTGCCCTTCAATCAAACGTAAGAGAGCTTGAAGGTGCTTTGAATAAGATTATTGCCAATTATCAGCTAAGAAATACCCCCATCTCGCTTGAGACGACCAAGGCGCTGCTTTCCGGGTTTGCCAATAATTCGGGCAAAAAATCCCTCACTCCCAAATTCCTGATTGAGGCGGTGACAAATTATTATGATTTATCCATTGACGATATAATCGGCAAAAGCCGCGAACAAAAGCTCGCCTTTCCCCGCCAGATTATAATGTTCCTTTTGCGCGAAGAGCTTGAGGTTTCCTATCCCTCAATCGGCAAAGAAATCGGCGGCCGCGACCATACTACAGCCATGCACGCTTATAACAAAATAAAATTTGAAATAGAAAATGATGAGCGGGTTAAAAGAGATGTGGAAATTATTAAACAGCGCCTTTATAACAGTGCATAAAATTGTTAATAATCAGTGGAGGAGTCATGACTTATAAACTGTCCGGCGGAAAAAGAGGATTATTTTAATTTTAATCCCTTTTCTTCTCACTGTTCCCTCCACAATTTATTCTTCGCGATAAAATCTAAATTCTATTAGATAATCGCTCCACCAAGCCATCTTTTGGAGCGATTATAATTTTTTGCACTTACTAACACCTCCTACTACTATTACTATTAATAAATATAAAGAGATAATATTATGAAATTTTCCTGCACACGAGAGAACTTGGCGCAAGCGCTTTCCATCGTCAGCCACATAACTTCAAAAAATATCCAACTGCCCATCCTTAATAACGTTTTGATGAAAACCGACGGAAAGATATTGAAATTTTTCTCAACTAATTTGGAAATATCCATTTCCTGCTTAGTGCGAGGGCATGTTGAAGAGGAGGGTTCATTCACTGTTCCTTCAAAACTTTTTTCCGATTATGTCGGATTATTGCCCAATGACAGGATTGATTTAGAGCTTCGTAACGATGACACTATTAATGTTGTCTGCCAAAGCCATGAAACCAAAATTAAGGGCGTTTCAGCCGTTGATTTTCCCCTTTTTCCAAAAGTGCAAACAGATTCAAAATTCAGAATTAACGCCAAGGATTTAAAAGGAGCGATTGAAGGGGTTATTTTTGCCGTTTCGCCAAATGAAACAAGGCCGGAGATAAGCGGCGTTTTGTTTGATTTTAGGCCTGATGGCGTTAATGGAAAATTAATTCTTGCCGCCACAGACAGTTATCGCTTGGCGGAAGCCACAATTGGCTTGCATGGAGAAGGAAACGGCTCAAAAGTAATTATTCCGTCAAGAACAGCCGCGGAATTAATGAGAATATTATCAATAAAACGGGATGATATGTCCGAGGGCGAATCGGTTGAGGTCTCAATTGGCGAGAGCCAGATTGTCTTTGCTTATGACAGCATTGAACTCATCTCTCGCATTATTGAAGGAAGATACCCGGAATATTCGCAAGTCATCCCTGATTCTTTTGGAACAGAAATGACCGTAGAAAAAGAAGTATTGGCCGGAGCCGTCCGCGCGGCGTCTCTTTTTTCAAAGTCGGGCCTGCACGATGTGACTATTGCCGTAGAAGACGGCGGGGAGGTGCTTATTTCTTCGGCTGATAATCAGATCGGCGAAAATAAGAGCAAAATAAAAGCTGAACTAAAAGGCAGGGAAAATACGACCACCTTGAATTATAGATATCTTTTGGACGGGGTGGGCAGGATAACGTCAAATAAGATCTTTTTTAGAATGGTGGACGGCGTGAGCCCGTGCGTGATAACCCCCGGCGTTGGCGCTAACGAGATTCAAAAGTATGTTTATATTGTCATGCCGATCAAACAATAAAGAATAATCGGATAAAATAAGACCCCTCCTTAAAAGGAGGGGTCTTATAGTTTCCAACCTAATTGGAATTAATGGTTATTGGCATCAATGGCTCTAAAAGATAAGTATTGCCCTCTTTATATATTTTAATTTTTAAATTGAAAGAGCCGTCAGGAGGCGGAGCGCCCCAAATCCAGCGAAAAGTTCCGTTTGACTCCCTAATGGCCGCGCCTAAGGAGATATCCTCTTCCCGCCCGTCTAAAAGAAGTTCTGCCCGCCCAAAAGATGGATCGTCAACAGAAGCCATTACGGAAAAGGGAAATTCGCTTGTTCTTATGGTTCTGCTGGTTCTGGGGTTTTTCCATTTGAGAGCGGTACCTTGGAGAACCGAGGTCGCCAGGATGTCTTTTAATTTAATGGTTATTTTTTCATCTCTAAAATAACCGTTTTCATCATAAGCTCTGGCGGAGAGAATATGGTTTTCGGCGGAAACGGAAGAATCAAGGTTTATAGCCGTAAACCATGGCTCGCCGACGAGAGTCATAAGAAGTTTTTCATCAAGCCGCAATTCAATTTTGGTTATTGGCGCGGCCGAAGACACCTCAAGCGAGGCGTTAAAGTTTTTTTCCACTTCCAGATTGCCTTCCGGCTGAAGAAATTTTATTGATATATTTTGTTTGTCATCCGGCAGAATGGGATTTTCCGTTTTAATGCCCTGTTCGGCAGCCCATCTCTGGACCGCTGCCTCCCAGCTTTCATATTGCGGGTCGTCTTTGGGATTGGCGGGCGGCGAGCCGCGCGGGTCGTCGCGCCGGATATAATGCAAGACGTTATGTACCTGCCTGTAGGTCTTTTCTTCAATCTGGTCAGAGGGGGTGTTTTCATCAGCTAAAAGACCGGTTGTTTTATTTATTTTTAGAGTGATATAAGAATACGGCTCGCCGTCCAAAATAGGTTTGCCGGTTATAACTATTTCCGGCTCGGGAAAGGCGCTGGGCGCGACATTTTCCAGTATTTTCTTCATAAACGCGTTCCATATAGGCGCTGCTATTTTGCTTCCGTCAGCTCCGAGCTTCATTTCCTTGTTATTATTATTGCCGACCCAGACGCCCGCCACCACTTCCGGCGTGTAGCCGATAGTCCAGGCGTCGCGATAATCGTTGGTTGTGCCCGTTTTGGCCGCAACCGGGCGGTCGGGCAAAGTCAGATAATTTTGTTCCCCGAATATGTAAGCCCGGGCGTTATTGTCGGAGAGGATGCCGGTAATCTGCCTCGCGGCATCTTGCGGCACGCCCTCAACCTCCTCGTCTTTCCATTCCTCCAGAACCCGGCCGGAGGAATCTTCAACTTTAAGAATGGGCGAGATTGTATGCTTAATGCCGTCTGCGGCGAAGACGCCAAAAGCCGCAGCGTGTTCCAATAATTTTACTTCCCCGCCGCCCAAAACCAGCGACAGTCCGAACCTGGACCGTTCTTTTAATGTCGTGTACCCGAGCTTATCAGCCAAATCCAGAACATTTTCCACGCCGGTTAAATAAATCATCTTAACCGCCGGGATATTTAGCGAGCCGGCCAGCGCCTGGCGCACGGTAACAGGCCCGCGTTCTTTAAGATCATAATTTTTCGGCTCATAATCCTTGCCGATTTCTGTTTTGAAAACAGTATTAACGTCAAACAGCACCGTGGTCGGAGTATAACCGCGCAAAAAAGACGCGGCATAAACAATGGGTTTAAATGACGAGCCCGGCTGACGCGGTCTTAAGGTGACATTAACATTGCCGTCATTTTCCATATCAAAATAATCTTTTGATCCGACCATGGCCAGCACTTGCCCTGTTTTGGGGTCAATGGCCACCAGAGCGGCGTTTCCCGCCTGCCATTGCTTCTCGTTATTTTTAACTTGGGCGGCGATCGCTTCCTCGGCCGCGTTTTGTTTGTCCAGATCCAATGAAGTAATCACTTTTAGTCCTCCCTGTTCAACTAATTTTTCTCCGTATTTTTCCGTTAATATTTCTTTAACGTAAAAAACAAAATGAGGCGCGGTGATTGCCTCGCGCCGCGGCAGGACGCGCAGAATAGGGTTGTCGGCCTTGGCTTCCGTGGCCTCTTCTTTGCTTATTTTCCCTATCGCGGCCATTTCGTCTATGACATGGCGGCTTCTCGCGAGCAGCTCCTCTTTGTGGTTGCCGTAGGGAGAGAAATAAGTCGGCGCTTTGGGCAGGGCCGCCAGGAGAGCGGCCTCGGAGAGAGCGAGGTCGTTTGCTTTTTTGCCGAAAAATGTTTCGGCCGAAGCGGCAATGCCGTAGGAAGTGGAACCGTAAGGAATTTCGTTTAAATACAATTCCAGAATCTGGTCTTTGCTCATCTTGCTTTCAAGCTTCCACGCGAGGATTAGTTCCTTAAATTTTCTGGTGTAGGTCTTTTCCGAAGAAAGAACCGAATTTTTAATAAGCTGCTGGGTGATGGTTGAGCCGCCCTGCACCTTGCCCCGTTTGGCGATGTTTATAAAAATGGCGCGAGCAATGCCGCGAAGGTCAAAACCCCCGTGTTCATAAAATTTTTTGTCTTCAATGGCAATGGTTGACCACTTTATAATCTCCGGAATGTCCGCTAGCTTGATTAGAGTTCTTTTTTCCGCGCCGTGTATGTCATAGAGAACTGTTTTTCCGGTACGGTCATAAATTTTTGTGGATTGAGGAATCGCGCGGGAGATCAGGTTTCCCGGGTCGGGCAGAGTCCTTTCAACCCAAATGAAAAAACCGGCCGCGCTAACGCTCCCGGCAATCATGGCGGCGGAAAGCAAAAGCAAAATGCCGCCCCGGAAACCAACGGGTTTTTTAGAACTGCCGCCCCCAAACCTGCCCAGTCCGTTGAGCCGCCGCGAATAGGTTCTTCGCCGCAGGGCTTCGCGGCGCCAGGATGGAGAATTGTGCGATCGGAGCTGTGGTATTGGCATGATAGGATTGAAGAATTATTGTTTAACAACGGTCTTTTGTCAACCCCTGCTAGAAGCTACTTTATTATAACACGCGCGAAGATTGACCCCGCACATAACCTTCATAAATATCATTAGATAATTTTGTCGAAACTTCGGTTACATAAAATTACCCAAAATAAGTTAAGTTATTTGTATAGGTTTATGTGCGGGGTGGACAAAATAGATTTTTTTTGATAATTTTAAGCCAATTGCCCCCGTATCTGCGCTTCGCTTGATTCAGGAGCTCATTCGGCGAAAATGTCTCCGACGAGTCGGAACCGCTTTGCGCCTCATTTCGCCCCCGTAGTTCAATGGATAGAACGCCAGACTTCTAAGCTGGTTATGGGAGTTCGATTCTCTCCGGGGGCACCGCGTATTTTTTACGGTGGCCATAGCTCAATGGTAGAGCACTGCTCTGTGGCAGCAGTGACACGGGTTCGATCCCCGTTGGCCACCCCACAAAAAACGACTTCTTTGCGAAGTTGTTTTTTGTTATGATTGGTTTGAGGTGGAAAATGTTCGTCTATGGAGGGCAAGGCAGAATAAACGTTCTTTTGGGAGAGAGCGAGCTTGAGATAATCAAAGCATCGTTTTCGGGGGCGGTCTTTAAGGGCGAATTGTATGCCAAAGTTGTTGCTCTGGAGAAAACAATAAGGCGCGCCATAGAAACCAATGGCGATATCATTGTTTCCGTTTCAGGGAAAGATAATGCCGATGCTTGCGGGAATTCGCGCGAAAAAGCGTTTTCCGTTCTTGAACTTTTATTCAAGCGCGCCGGAGCGTCCTTTGAAATAAATCGCATCAGGATAATTTAGGATTATCATCCCCGATTGCGACCGGGGGTTTTTCTTTAAATTGATTTGTGTTAGTATTGTTTTATGATTTATACTTGTACTCATTGCGGGGTTCGGAGCCAAGACCAGATTTATTTTGAATGCCCCATTTGCGGCAGATTATCGCTTAAGGAAAAAGACGGCAAGTGGTTTTGCCGTGAGCACGGCGAGGTATTGCTGGAAGACATTATTCTTATCTGCAAAACCTGCGGCAAACCAGAGGTTCAGGTCGAGAGGCCTGACGAGCCCGGCGCCGAAGGCGGCAAAGAAACCTTATCTGTGGTAGAATAAAAATATAACGCTAATTTGCGAATTTAATGCGAATGCTGCGAATGCGCGAATACAAAATTCGCATATTTGCATGATTCGCGATCATTCGCGGATTTGCGTTATGTATTATGCTTATAGAACTTCTCTACACCTCTTCCTGCCACGCGTACAGGCGCGCTATGGACGAACTGGAAGCGGCTTTGAACGAAGCCGGTTTGCCGGTTAAGTTTACGATGGTCAGAATAGACAAGCCCGAACAGGCAAAAGAATTTAAATTTGCCGGTTCGCCGGCCATTCATATTGATGGGATTGACGTTGATCCCAAAGCCAAAGAAATTAAAAATTTTGCCGTGGTTGCCTGCCGGCCGTATTATTGGGAGGGAAAATCATATGATTGGCCGCCCAAGGCCATGATTGCGGAAGTATTAAAAAAATTATTATGAAAAAAGAGCATCTTTCTTTTGATTACGATCAAATCACGCCCTATGTCTTTATCGGCACCAACGAATGTTGCCAGACGCACTTTAATAAACAACTTTTAGGAAAAGAAATTAAGGCCAACATAAGTTTGGAATTTGAACGGATTGATGCTCCTTATGGAGTAAAATATTTTTTGTGGCTGCCGGTGCGCGACCACAGCGCGCCGAGAGAAACCCAACTTATGGTCGGCGCCAACGTCCTTGCGGATTTGGTGGAAGCTAAAGTAAAAACCTTTGTTCATTGCCAAAATGGTCATGGACGGGCGCCAACCTTGGTGGCGGCCTATTTTGTCTTAAAAGGAATGGATTTAGATGAGGCCATTGAATTTGTTGAAACCAAGAGAAGGGCCGCCCATGTTGAACCATCACAAAGAAGAGCGCTTAAACAATTTGAAAAAACAATTAAAAAACAACGGCATAAACATTAAAATATTCGTATTTTTATGAAAGTTTTAATTTACTCAACTAAAACCTGCCCTTTTTGCAAAATGGAAAAGGAATATTTAACTCAGAAAGGCGTCGCCTTTGAAAATATTTTTGTTGATGAAGATGAAACAAAAGCGGAGGAAATGACGCGTAAAAGCGGGCAAATGGGCGTGCCGGTAACGGTTGTCACCGGCGACGACGGCAAGGAAGAGGTAGTAGTTGGTTTTGATAAAGAAAGATTAAACCAAGTTTTGGGCTTAAACCCCGCACTTAAACCCACATAAATAACTTAACTTGTTTTGGGTAATTATATGTAACCGAAGTCCCGACAAAATTGCTTAATGATATTTATGAGGTTATGTGCGGGGTTGACATAAAAATCAGAAAAGATTATTATAATCCTAGTTGGTGACTAGGATTATTTGTTTATAAATATGGCTTCATTTTTTAAGGTTTCGGCCCGTTGCCACGACGGACTGGTGATTATGGAAATGTTGGCGCGCGTTTGGAAAAGAGGCGCTTCAATGCCTTTGGAGCAGATCTCCAAAGAGACGCTTTCTCCGTTTGGATACCTTGAGCAGATTGCCGCTTCGTTAAAACAGAGCGGCCTTATTTGCGGCGAACGGGGATTTGGGGGCGGTTATAAACTGGCGCGCGACCCGAAAAGAATAACGGTCAAAGAAGTTATTGAATCCGTGGAGGGGCCAATCGCGCTCGTTGATTGTTTGGGGAGGCGGGATGGCTGTGAGAAGGCAACCGTTTGCAGGACGCGCGGCACCTGGAACAATCTTCAGAAAAAAATTGAGGGAGCCGTTTCAAACATAACCATTCTTGATATTTTATGAAGGTGAAAGAAATTTATTTGGATAATTCAGCCGCGACTTCTGTGGATCCGCGAGTGCTCTCTGCCATGCTGCCGTATTTTTCCGAAATCTGCGGCAACCCCTCAAGTTTTAATAGCGCCGGCAAGCTGGCCAAAGACGCTGTTGAAAGAGCGCGCGAAAAAGTGGCCCGGATTTTTAATTCCAAGATTGACGAGGTTATTTTTACGGCCGGCGGCACCGAAGCCAACAATTTGGCAATTTTGGGCTATGCCCGCGCCAACAGGGAAAAAGGCAATCATCTGATAACGCAAAAAACTGAGCACCACTCGGTTCTTGAAGCTATGGAGCATTTGGAAAAGAAAGAAGGGTTTAAGGTCACCTATCTTGATGTTGACGAATATGGCCTGGTTGATTCCAAAAAATTGGAGGCGGCCATTACCAAAGAAACAATTTTGGTCTCCATTATGTATGCCAATAACGAAATTGGCACCGTAGAGCCAATCGCGGAGATGGGAAAAATCATCGCGGCTAAGCGCCAGGAGCTGGGAAGCGCCTTGCGCTTCCACAGCGATGCCTGCCAGGCGGCCGGCAGCTTGGATTTGGATGTAAACAGATTGCATATTGATTTGCTGACCATCAACGGTTCAAAAATTTATGGGCCTAAAAATGTCGGCGTTTTGTACATCAAAACCGGCGTAAAACTTCAGCCGCTTATCTTTGGCGGGCCGCAGGAACGCGCCTTAAGGCCCGGCACGGAAAATGTTCCCGGCATAGTCGGCCTTTCTGTTGCTTTAGAGATTGCTCAAAATGAAAAAGAAAAAGAAAACAGCCGCCTTACGGCTATCCGCGACCGCCTTATAAACGGGATTCTCTCAACTATTCCAAAGTCAGTGTTAAACGGGCATCCCGCCAAACGGCTTCCAAACAACGTTAATATTTCCATTTTGGACATAGAGGGCGAAGCGCTTGTTTTGTATCTGGACGCCAAGGGCGTTTATGCCTCAACCGGCTCGGCTTGCACCTCCGCCTCCCTTGACCCATCTCATGTTATTGTGGCCACCGGCATGCCTTATGAAGCAAGCCACGGCAGTTTGCGCCTGACGCTCGGACGCCAAACAACGGCCGAAGACGCCGAATATGTGATAAAAATTCTGCCGGAAATAGTAGAGAAATTGCGGGCGATTTCGCCGGTTAATTTAGATATGAAGCACTATAAACGAGTGCTTAGCGGTTAGCGTTCAGCGTTTAGAAATTAATATTTTTTTATGGAAACACCCGATATTCAATCTCATAATAAGAAGGATGAGTGGTTTTACACCGAAGAGGTAAAAGACCATTTTTTCCATCCGCGCAATTTTATGGACGCGAGCCCGGCTGATTTTAACGGCATGGGCATGGTCGGCTCGCCGGCCTGCGGGGACATGATGACCATCTGGATTAAGGTTGATCCGGAATCCGAGCGCATTAAAGAATGCAAATGGAAAACCTTTGGCTGCGCCTCGGCCATTTCTTCAACCTCAATGATGTCGGTAATGGTGACGGGAGACGAAGGAATGAAAATAGACGAGGCGCTGAAGCTCAAACCGCAGGATATAATCGCGCGGCTGGGAGGGTTGCCGCAAAGGAAATTCCATTGTTCGGTTTTGGGAGACAAGGCCCTGCGGGCAGCCGTTAATGATTATTTCAGGCGGACAAACCAGAAAGAAAGGATTGTGCTTGAGGGCGCGAGAGTTGTAGATAAGGTTTTAAAAATCACTGACCGTGATATTGAAGAAGCGGTGCTGGAGGGCGCCGATACTCTGGAAAAAGTTCAGGCAAAAACAAAGGCGGGTACGGGAGACCCATCCTGCATCCCAGAGGTGGAACAGCTCATAAGATTTTATAGGGAAAAATATTTTGGAATTTAATTGGGAATTATGAATTAAAAATTACGCATTATGAATAATTTGAATCTTAATTCTTTATTCCTGATTTTTAATTCAAATACTATGGAGCCGGTAAATATATATTCAAATGATCAAATAGCACAAGCAGTAGAGCATATACTAAATGAAATCAGGCCGTCATTAAATCAGCACGGCGGAGACGCGCTTTTGCGCGAAGTCAGGGATGATAAGGTTTATATAGACCTTCATGGCGCCTGCCAGGGATGTCCCATGAGCGTGATGACTTTTGGCACCGTGGTGGATGAGATGATCAAGCAGCGCTTGCCTCAGATAAAGGAAGTGGTGTATGAATAGATTAAATGCCCCGCACATAACTTTGCTTATTGCTTTAGCGCGATGCGGGAACTAGAGGAAGGCCGATTAAATCGGATTAAAAGAAAAGATTTTAATAGCACGACTAAACATAAAAAATAATAAATTTACCTAATTTTTAAGTCCGACATATAACATAAATTATGTTTCGGATTAAGCAAATTATGTGCGGGGTATGCCCAAACTGCGAATAAAAGTTGATCCGGATTTGTGCATCGGCGCCGCTTCCTGCGTTGCCATAGCCGAGAATTATTTTGAACTTAACGCCGACAACAAAGCGGCCGTTAAGGACCCCGAGCTTCCGATGGACCCGGATGTTTTTGAGCGGGAAATTGTCGTCACCGAAGAGCAAAAAGAGCTTATTTTAATGGGTGCGCGCTCCTGCCCGACTCTGGCCGTTTTTGTCTACGATGAAAACGGGAAACAATTGTTTCCGGAAACATGATAAAGTGCGAGTATTTAATACTTGGCGGAGGGATCGCCGGCTGGACCGCGGCTGAAACATTGCGCGCCGCCTTGCCCGAAGCGGAGATAATTTTAGTAAACGAAGAAAAGCACCCGCTTTATTCACGGGTGCTTTTACCGCTTTATGTAAAAGGAAAAATTCCTCGCGAGAAGGTCTTTTTAAGGCCGCCAGATTATTTGGCCAAAAATAATATTAAATCGTTTGCGGGCGCTCGCGCCATCGGCGTGAATCCGGCAAGCAAGACCGCGGCGCTTAATAACGGCGGGGAGATTAATTATCAAAAATTACTCATAGCCACGGGCGGCGCTCCGGCGGCGGTAGAGGAAAAGAATCTGCCCGGCGCGCATTTCTTTAGAACTTTGGATGACGCCGACGGCATCGTCTCCGGCCTTGGTTCGCTTCGGGCCGGAGCTCCTTGCGCCGCTCTTGGTTCCAGCTTCATCGCCCTTGAATTCCCGTCTATTTTTGAAAAATTCGGGATGAAGACGCTTTTGGCCATGCGCGGACCCGGGTTTTTCCACCGTCTTTTGGACCGCGACTCCATGGATTTAATTGAAGCGGAGATAATCCGGCACGGAGGGCAGGTGCTTAAAAATCAGAAAGATTTTGAAACCGTTGAGGCGGATTTTTTTGGATTGGGATTGGGGATGGAAAAAAACACGGATTTCGCGCGGGCGGCCGGCATTGGAGCGGAAACAGGCATTTTAACCAACGAGTATCTGGAAACCAACATACCCGATATCTGGGCCGCGGGCGATGTGGCGGAGTTTTATGATGTGATTGCCGGCAAACACAGAATATCAGGCAATTGGATGAACGCGGAAGCTCAAGGCAGGATGGCCGCCGCTAACATGATGGGCGAACATCTAAGATTTGAAACGGTCTCATCTTATTCTATGCCCGTTTTTAACCTCGCCATTACCTTTGTCGGCGATGTGGCCGCGGATGAATCAACCAAAATTATTATCAGGTGCTCGCGCGAGGCAAAATCGCTGGTCAGGATTTTAATAAAAGACAATTTGGCCCGGGGGGCGACGCTTTTAGGCAGAAATTTAGATCGCGGGCCGCTGACGGCGCTTATTGGCAGGCGCGCGCCTCTTGCCGTGAGGCCGGAACTAAGCGACCCCGATTTTGATTTGAAGCAACTTTTATAGAAGTTAAAAAAATTTTTGGCCAGCCGGGCGGTTTTTCCGTATTTTATAAAATATGGCGGGCTGTGGATGAAAATATTTTTTAATCGTGGTACATTAATCGCAGATGCGCGCAATTGGCGCAGCTCCGCGGTCATCGCAGCCATGCTTGGCGATGACCGCTTTTTATTTTATCGCGATGATGTGAAATATGATAAAAAAATCCCTTCTCCGGCAGGAAAAGGGATTAAATCAGTTCGCGGATTTGTTTATTGAAGGAAGAATACGGCTTAAATTCCATCAGCCGCGCGTTTAGAGAGCCGTCAGAGAAATGCTCAACCAGAACAAACGTCAATTTGGTTTGGGAAACAAGCTTTGGCCGGCGCAACTTCCTTTTAATATTCCTGAACGGCCGTTCCAGCGAACGGAAGCTGTTCCAACTGTAAAACTCCGGTTCCTCGGCTTTGTCATAGCATCTCGTCCAGGTGCCTGAATTTATATAAGTGCCCGATTTCGGGCCGCGGGAGATGGTCACTCTCATGGCCTCGTGGTCATGTCCGCAGACGACGACTTTGATTTCCGGCCGGTTTTCAAAAATACGCCGGGCGTATTCTTTGAGGTCATAACCGGTCATTGTCCAGAGCAGGATTTTTATGGTGGTGGCAAAACTGGCCTTTTTTCTTAAATCCCAAAAAGCGAAAAATCTGTTGTGGATGAATACCCAGACGTAGAGCGCCAAAGCAAAAATGCCAAAGTACCAGTCGCGCAGGGCCGACTCAACCCAGATTAATCCGTTGGCGCGCAACCGTCCGACCAGCGGATTTTTAAGCTTGAGCCGATTGGCAAGGTCTACGGTAAGAAAGGTTCCGTATGGGTAGTTTAGGAGCGGCCGTTTGAGCTTAACGCCATAGCGCGTTGTCAGATATTTGTTTTCCGGCGTGACCGTATGCGGCTCAATATTGCCGTGGAAATAATGCACGCCTTGATGGTCTTCGCTATAAAGGAAACGCACTTTTTCCGGGCAGTTTTTGGCAATCCGCAAAACGACCATTTTCTGCACGCCGGCCCACTCAAGGAAGAAATCGTGGTTGCCGATAAATATGTCAACCGTCCTTCCGGGCGATTCCAAAAATCTGGAAAGCGAGTCAAAGACGCGGGTGTGGCCGCGGATGATTTTTTTCATTTTATAGCGGTGCACTGCTTCATAAGGCATATCATAATTTCTGCCATGGAAAAACACCGACTGCGAATCAAAAATATCTCCGCCGAGCTTGAGGCGAACCTTTGGAATATTCTGGAATCGGCTTAAAATAGTACTTATGAAGCGGCTGAACTCGTAATCATGTTCAAATTCCTCCAGAATATCTTTACTGCCGTCGGGCAGATAAAGGCCGGATCCAAGGTGCAGGTCTGATACCCAGACAATTACCTCTTCCGGCGACTCTTTTCCCCGGTTTAACGCGTATTCCATCATTGTCTCCTGTTTGTAAAAGATCCGGTTTGAGATTAACATAGATAAACAGCATTGACAACGACTTTTAACAGAAGGGGCTATGAATATAATCTCCATTTCCGACATCCATCTTTGCCGCGGCGAAGCGGACGGTTTTTGTTTTGATAAAGAACTGTCAAGATTCTTAAGGCATGTTATCAGCCACCTTTCTCCATTTGAAATTATTCTGAACGGTGATATTTTTGATTTAATCGCGATTGAAGACGAGGGCGATATGGCGCAGATTTTAGCCGAAATAAACAAAGAGCACGCGCTTGTTTTTGACGCTTTTCGCGAAGTTGCGAAGAAGGGGCATTTGGCGCTGGTGCCGGGAAACCATGATTATCATCTTAAAGATGAAACGATTTCCAGCATTGCCGGCGCTTTAATTCCTGGGATAGAAGTAATAACTTCGGGAATATACAGAACGGGAGACAAATCGGGAAATGTTTATCATTTTGAGCATGGAGACGCGCATGATCCGTGGTCATCCCTTGTTTCGCCGCAAAGCAACGCGCCGGCCAAAACCAATATGATTGTAAAGAATCTGATCCAGGAATTTTTGCGGCATCCGTTGAAGATTTTGACCAGCAGTCCCGGCGGAGCGGCTTCCGAGGCCTTGCAAAGAGTGATTAAAAAAATCAAGCTGGCGGAACACGAGAGAAAGCTGTTTGAGGACAGAGTCGTGCCTTTAATAAGAAGATTTAAGGTTAATCCGAAAACGCTTTGGGAATTGGCGGCGAGCTTATCGGCGCGGCGATTAAAAAAATTCGGCAAGATTTATATGGATA
The DNA here is from genome assembly GCA_964609095.1 of uncultured Gammaproteobacteria bacterium. Classification (GTDB taxonomy): domain Bacteria; phylum Patescibacteriota; class Patescibacteriia; order CAZSQN01; family CAZSQN01; genus CAZSQN01. Next base: position 45,292 of record CAZSQN010000001.1, read on the forward strand.
TGGTGGGCGCCGAAATGGCCACGGGCGAGGGACCTCATTACAGAGAAGCGGCCGGTCGCATAGCCAAAAGTATGCCGGGGACAGCTTTGCGCGTTGTCGGTTTCGGCCATACGCATAAGCCAGAAGTGGCTGATTTGGAAGGCGGAGCGATTTATGCAAATAGCGGCACCTGGGGGCGTGATATAAGCAAAGATGACGAGGGAGAGAAATTCTATGAGATAACCAAAGGAACATATCTTCTTTTTAATCAGGACACTTTGCGTTTGAGGCAGCTAATTTTAAACTATTTTATTCCTCCCACCAGGCGGTTGGTTATGAAATAACCCCGCACATAAACCTACATAAATGACTTAATTTATCTTGGGTAATTATATATAACCGAAGTCCCGACAAAATTATCTCATAATATTTTTGAGGTTATGTGCGGGGTTGACGAGCCGGTTTTTTTATGTTAAGGTGAGCAATGCTCTTTACAATTAAAATTGGCTGAAAAAACAGCAACAAAACAACCACCAAGAAGGAGAAAGAAAAATGGCCAATGAAAACGATGACCGCGATCAAAATCGCGGCAGAGGAAAGAATCAGACGCAAGGAAGCGGCGAAATGCAACGCCGTCTTGCCGCGCTGGAGGCGGAGATTCTCCGTTTGAAGTCGCCGGTGGTAAAATGCGCTTTTTGCGCCGGCACCGGCTCCCAGCCGGATAAAGACGGCAAACCGCTGATTGATGGAGACGACCACCCGATTCCGTGCTTGGTCTGCAGCGGTCGCGGCAAAGTCAGGATTCCGTAAGACGAGGAAAGGGAGAAAAAATGGATATCGGCGAAAAGATCAAAGATGTAGTGGCCGGCGTCAAGCCGGACCATCCGCACGGTTTGCTCTCCGACGCTTGGCAGCAGGCGGTCCATCGTTTCGGGCCGAAGATTGCCAAAGCAATGTGGGAAGCGTTTCCCAACGAAGTCAGGGAGAAGCTTTCCGAGGGTTGGGTTAAAGAACTTTTTCAGGGCGTTTCTCTTCTTGTTGCGCAGGTTTTGCCTAACAAGGGCATTGCCCAGATGATTGACGCGCTTCAGGTTGAGGTGGCCGCGGAATTGCACGAGCTCGCCTCGGCCCATAAGAAAGGTGAACCAGAACAGGAAAAAGGAACTTCCGTCTCTGCCGGTTCTCCGCCAGTGGCAGCGCGGTATGGAGTTGAGGGAACGGAAAAGATTTTCCGTATTGAGTTTGAGCGCGCGGAAAAATTGATTGTTTGGTTTGCCTCTGCCGTGGCCGCCGGGATTGACGGCAAAGAACTTGCTCAGTTCCTGAATGGCCTTACTTTGGCCGAGCTGCGCGTCTTCGCCGACAGCGATGACGACGCCAAGCGCGTGTACGCGGCCGAGCGGCTAAAGGAGCCAGTTCCCAAGGTTAATTCAGAATCATTGGCAAGGAAAATTGTCAACTGGTTTGGTAGCCGTTGGGAAGCGGCCAAGGCATGCGCGAGCGAAGTTAACTCCGGCCTTGAGGAAATCGCGTTGATTCAAGAGAGGGAAACTTTGATGCTTGAACAAGCGCTTGAGGAGAAACGCGCGGAACTGCGCAGGCCGCCCGCCTTGTGGGAGCGTCTGCAGTTCTGGAAGCTCTAAGAAAGGAGAAGATGAAATGACCGCTATCGTCTTGGGATACCTGCGGCGTTTTGGATTGCGGGCCCAGATTTTGGGCCTTAGCGTCTGGAACAGTTTGCGGCTTTTCTTTGGACGGGCCGCAAGCGCCGTTTATATCGGAATTATTTCCCTTTTCGTGTTTCTGGTTCCCGGCGCGTTTATCGGCTGGATTGGATACATTACCGACACCGAGTGGGCGATCGGGCTCGGCCAGTTCCTGATTTCGCTCTCCGGCGCCATTGTCACCGGAGTTCTGGCCGTCTTCTACCTCAAGATAGGCGTGATTACCACGCATGTCTTGGTGGGGATTGACGGCGTTCTGGAATTTGTTTCCCGCGGCAAGATTAAGAATTTCTTCTCCAAGGACATGGGAGCAAACATCAGGCAGGATCTGCTAAACGCCTTCGCGTGGGTAGCTGTCTTCCTGCTGTGGTGCTCGGTTGTTCCCGTTTGGAAGCATCCGACGGCGGTGCCGTTGGGGGCCACCTTTTCCTTGTTTTTTGCCTTTGCTTCGTCAAGACTCTGGGAGCTTACCCAAAAGAGGATTGGCAAGGCCGTTGTTTTTACTCTCCTGGCGCTGGCCTTTGTTTTCCACTCTTTCAATGTCTGCATGGGCGGAGCAATGTCGCTTTGGGTTTCGGCCAAAGGCGATGTTGCCGGCGCGTCCATTAGAACCGGAGTGGCGGCGGAATCCGGCCGCGAAGAGATTCTTGAAGAGAGGATTTCCTACGAAGAAGCTATGTCCAAAGTCAGGGTGGCGGAGTATCGCAACCTTGGCGCAAGGCAAATCTGGCTTTCTTCCGTTGGCCAAGAGAACTCTGCCGAATTTAGGCGTAACGCTCGCCGTATGCGTGAGCTTGAAAGCGGCAATCGTCCGGTAAAAAGAAATGTTGCTCCAAATGGAGAGGGCAGCTCAAGTTTCGCGGCTGGCGTCGGCAAACTTGCCGAGCTTGCCGGCGCTAACTGGGGCTGGCTGCTCATTGGCGGCCTTTCCGTTTTCCTGTTTGCCCTGTTCATTGTCGGGTTGGTTGCCAAACGCAACTGGCTTGCGGCTATGGCGCTTGCCGGTTTGCTTCTCGCGGGATTTGCCGGAGTTGGATATTGGCTTTTGAGCATGGATTCCGGCCGGACTACGGAGTCCGCAGTAGAGGTTCCGCGCGAGCCGCCAATTCGTGAGCCGCTAACTCATCCGGAAACGAGGAGAGCGGCGCGGCGTTCTTGCGGAGGATGTTCTAAAATTCGCGCCGAAGTTGAAGACATCGGGAGAAATCTTGATGTCCTCGCGGCGCAATAACATACCTGTTCTTTAATTTAATACCCTCTGACAAATTGTCAGAGGGATTTTTTTAAAAAAATCCCGCGATACTTTTTATAGTATCGCGCGGGCTCGAATTCAGCTTTTGTCAATCGTCATTGACAAAAGAATGAATTTGTGGTAAAAGTATATATTCGCTCTTTTGATAAATCCAGCACATAATCTATGTGCTGGATAAGAAAAGAAAGGAAAGAAAAATGGTCGGACCGCTCCGTATCGCGTTTGTTTTTTTCATTGTTTCCGGCTGCGGATTTTCCGCAACGCGGACTGAAGTGAATTCCGCCGGACGCTATTCCACCCGCGGCTATTGCCTGGGAGTTGGTTGCGCCCCTGACTATGGCTTGGGCAATGCTTGGGTTCCCGGCATTGCGCCGCCATACCCATTCTCTCCCTCTGACGCGCGGTTCGGAGCCGTTGAGGCCTACCGGGCGCGCAATCGCTGGGTAAGAACTCCCTCTTCGACTTCGCTCGGGACAGCCCCCTCGACTTCGCTCGGGACAGGGGAAGCGAGAGACCCTCGCGTCGCGCCGCTTATCCGCGAGGTTCAGCGGCAGAACAATGTGCTACGCGAGCTGGAGCGCGAAGTGTGCGAAAATTCCGATGACGAATGCGCAACGGATGAAAGGAGTTCAAGATGAAAAACTATTGCGTTTTGGCTGCTTTTCTTTGTTCCTGCGGCTACTCCACTTATCAGTACGATACGCCACACAGCCAGTCATACGGCGATTATGGCGGCGAAGCGAGCTACGCGGCGAGTTCGGCGCAGATCGCGGTTCCGGTTTCGCCGGCTAACCAGTGGGGTTGCGCTTTGCCGCTTCAGCTGGAGATCAGAAATCCGTCGCGAGAGTATGACGTGGTGGTGCACGCGCACCGGCTGGTGGATGACGGCACCACTTTTGAGACATCCGTAAATGTGCCTCGCGCGGGAAGCAGAATCATTTGCCTGCCCGACATAGGCGCGTATTCTTTTGAAACCGAGTATTATCTTATCTCGCACGGCGTTCCGCAGCTTATGGGCTGCGGAATTGAGCGGGCAGAGTACGGTTTCTATACCAACTACGACGGCCGGCACGGGTTCCGCGTTTACCCGCGGCCCGACCGTTCTTGCTAAGAGCAAAGTTCATTAAACCGCAACACCTCCGCATCCGCGGAGGTGTTTTTTTGTAAGCGTGAATTTTGTTAGGGTCCATGTTCAAGCCGCGGCTTGAGTGAGCGCGCGGACAACAAATTGCGCGATGCCGTAAGCCAAGACGATAATAATCAGACCAATGACCGAGTTTTTAATAATGTCTTTTGCTTTGGTCACCTGGTCTTCGTTTCCGGCGGCTGTCATCCAGAGAAAACCCCCGTAAAGGATAAGCACAAGCAGGATGGTGCCGATGATGCCCATGGCATAACTTATGATTGTTCCCACTAGCGTGGCCAGAGAAGTTTGGCCGCCGGCGCCCGGGAGCCGCGCGCTTCTGGCGGTTTCTTCAAGCCCGAATCCTCCCTCGGCCCCGTTTTGAGCCAACGTCAGAGAAGGCGCAATCAGGCCGGCTAATGATATTGAAAGCTTGAATATCTTTTTTAATTGTTTCATAAGAATTATTCACTTTCGTGAAGCGGGTTCTATGATCTCATTTGGCGGAATCATAGGCCCCGCTCCACAAGAATGCAGATAAAGGGCCCCTCTATAAGAGAACGGCGACGACGCGTCGTGTCGTCCTTCTCTACACTGCCGCGGCAGTAAGCGACCGCACGACAAAGCTGGCAATCGCGTAAGAGGTGACAACGATAATTAAGCCGATAACTCCGGCTGTGATAATCTTTTTGGCTTCCCCAACCTTTTCCTCGTTTCCTCCGGCTGTCATCCAGGTAAAGCCGCCCCAGAGAATAATCAATACGGCGACAATGCCCAAAAATCCCATAGCCACATTGATGATTCTGGTGATGACCACGCGCACATCAGCGGTTGGAAGCGCGATTTCTCTCTGCACTTCTTCCAGACCAAGATTCAATTCGGCCGCTTTGGAGACGAGCGGCATCAAAGCCGCGCCAATTCCAGCGCCGATTTTAACAAGCATTTTTTTCATTTATATCACCTGCCTTTCTTGTTAGGGTTTAGCGTTTAGGGTTTAGGGTTTAGTTTTTCACTAAACGCTATACGCTATACGCTGAACGCTTTTACCCGGCCGAGCGGGTTAATGCTCCTATGACAAAGTTAAGTATAGCATAAGCGGCAAAGATTGTGGCTATGCCTAATGTTGCCCAGACCAGAGTATCCTTGCCTTTTTTTACTTTTTCGTCATTGCCGCCGGAGGTAAGCCAGAGAAAGCCGCCGTAGATAAACATAAGCAAGGCAATTGAGCCGACAATCCCCAGCGCGGCGCGGATAATGTTGGCAATAATAATTCTTATATCCGAAGTGCCTAAAGGGTTGGGCAATTCGCCGGCAAAGGCGGGAAGGGCTACTAAGAGATAAGAGATAAAAACTATAAGAGATAAAATTTTTTTTAATTTCATAAATGTTTTCGTTTAGTGTCTCCACTTATCCTCCCTCCGAAGTTGTTTTACAGCAGATGTTAAGTCGTCCGCCCGGGCAATAACCCTGCAAACACTCCCCGCTGTCTATTTTTGACTGAAATTCCGCCTCATTAATCTCGGTGCATTCAAAGGAGGTTGTTTCCGTGCTTAGATCCTGACATCGGCTGCCCGCTATTTCTCTTGTGATAAGCGTTTGTTGGGCAAAGTTTATGATTGTCGCGGCTCCGAATATTATGATAAGTCCGATAACCGCTCCGGTCAATATCTTTCTTCCTTCGTCAACCTGCTCCGCCACGCCGGCGGCTGTAAGCCACTTAAATCCGCCGTAGATAAACATAAACAGAGCCAGCGAGCCGGAAATGGCCAATATCAGCCGGACAATGTTAATGCCTACCTGTATAAGCTGTGGCAGGCCGCATTTACTAGTTTCGGTGGCGCCGCGGGTGCAGGCCTCCGGGATAAGACGGGGTAAAAAACTTCTGCCGCCTCCGGCTTCTTCGCTTCCGCCGGCTTGCTCCGGAGGAAGCGCGGCCCCGCCGCAAATATCAGGGTCGCTGGACACGCTTACAAAATTTCCATCGCCGCATTTGGTCGGGCACGCTTGGTTGCCGTCTTCATCCGGCAGCAGCGGCTGGGCAATTCCGTCGCGGCATAGGCAGCAGTTGGCGCCGCGGCGCCCGGCCTCTTCTTCCGCGCATTTTTTCGGCCGGCCGGAGCAAACGCCGGAGAAACATTCCGTATTTTCATTGCAGTTTTCTCCCCCGCTTTTTTTGTTCTCGCAGTTTCCCTGCGGCGCGCAGTATTGGCCAATAAGGCAATCTCTTTCCGCGGTACATCGGCAGATGCCGCCATCACATCTGCCGGAAGCGCACGTGTCTTCCGGTCTGCAGGCCTCGCCGACTCTTTTAGGCGGCGCGCCGGTCTCGCAAGCCCCGCCGGAACAACGGAAACCATCCGGGCAATCGCTGTTTAAGACGCATCTTCTGGCGCAGGTGCCTTCTACGCAGCTCCCGCTTTGGCATTGGAGATTGCCTTGAGGGCAGGCGCCGCCGTCGCTTACTTTATTAACGCAAACATCATTGCTGCAATATTGGGACGGGTTGCCGCAATGGCTATCGTCTCCGCAATCCTCGGCGCAGCTCCCATTATCGCAGGCGCCGCCAAGGCATTCCTGCCTGTTAAAGCAGCTTGAACCATCGGCTTTTTGATTAACGCAGCGGCCGCTGCCGCAGTATTGAAATGCTTGGCAATCAGTAATTGAGCCGCAATCCTGCGCCAAAGTTTTTTGAGGCAAAAATAAAATAACTCCAATAAAAATGGCAATAAATATGGTAAGCTTATGGCTTATAGCTTGCAGCTTATAGCTCATAATTATCTTATTGTCTGATTTACTTTTTCCGCCGTAAAGCGCAGCGCCTCCCGCGCCGGCAGGGCGCCGGAGATAGTTGATTCAATCATATCAATAAACGCTTTTTCCGCCGACCCCGCGTCTTTGCCTCGGTACCAGCTCTGGGCCGTAAGGGTTTGATTGGCAAAAGGCGCCAAGTCCTCGTCTTCCAATTGCCCGCTGATAAGCGCTCTTAATGCGGTTGGCCGGCGGGCCTTGTCCAGATATTTTTTAACCTGTTCGGCGCCGGCTAAAAATTGCACAAAGTCCCAGGCCTCGTTTGGGTTTTTGGTTTTGCGCGACACCGACTCAATCCAATAGTTGGCGAAATTTATTTCCGGGTTGCCTTCTATCTGCGGGGCCGGAGCAATGCCCAAATTCAGCTTTGGCGCGCGGGCGCGGATTAGCGGAAGATGATAAGAGTAGCCGAGGAACATCGCGGATTTGCCGGCGACAAATGCTTCAAATGAAGACGGCATCAGGCCGTTCCAGGTATAAACATCTTTGCCCGGATTGGCAAAATCGGTATAGAAAATGAGCGCTCCCTCGCCCGGAAGGTCCGGGCGACCAGCCAGCTCGCGGGGCAGCGTATGAAAAGCGGCAAATCCGCTCTCGTCCGTCATTTTGGCTCCGTTTTGCATCATTAAGAGCGAGAGAATGTCAAAAGCCCGCTCCACATTTCTGCCCGAACCAATGGCGGCTCCGGCTTGGAGAATGGCGCCGCGGTTATCAAGCCGGGTGAGCCGCTTTACCGCCTGCTGGAATTCGCTCCAGGTTTGCGGCGGTTGGGGTATTTTGGCCGCGTTTAGAAGGTCGCGGTTATAATAGAGCACCAAAGAATCAACAAAAAGAGGCAAGCCGTAGACGCGGTCGGTGACTTCTTCAGGTTTTTTTTCGTCCGGGGTCGGGATAACCGCATCGGCGTAAACCGTGTCTACAAAGTCGTTGCGCAGCTGGCGCAAAGTGAGCGACGGTTTGGTGCGCAATACCGTCACTTCTTCTTTTTTTATAGCGCCTTGTATCTCGCGGGTGGCGACGGTTGTTTGCGGCGGCAGAGGAAGCAATTTTGATTGATAGCCGCGCATCCATGTGTTGTGAACGGAAAATATGTCCGGTCCGCGGTCTTCCGCCAAAGCGTTTAAGAGCTCGCGCTCATATTCTTCCGGCCGCAGTTTTCTGTATTCAACCTGCACGTGAGGATGAAGCGCGCGGTAAGCGGCTATGACATCGTCAAAACTGTCGGAATCGTCAAAGACGCGCCAATATTTTAACGTAAGCGGTTTGGAAGCTCGCTGGGCCTCTTGCGGCGCGATGCGGCAGGCGCCTCCGAAAAAAATTAAAAAAGCCAGCAATCCGGTTAAGGCCACTCGCGGTTTTTTAGAAAGTTTTCCTCCGAACATACCCCGCACATAATTAATAATTAAATAAATTGTAATTTTAACCATTGTTCTCCTATTTCCCCGCAACATATATTAACCATATAAGTTATGTGCGGGGCATATTTTTAAGGTATTCCCCAAATTGTTCTCCCACATCAGGATGTTTGATGCCTAATTCCACTTGCGCGATTAAAAATCCAAGCTTGGTGCCGCAATCATAGCGCTTGCCTTCGTGAAGTTTGGCATAGATGGGCCGCCCACCTTTAAGATATGTTTCAAAAGCGTTGGCCAGGCGAATCTCGCCGTCGCGTCCCGGCTTTTGCGCCAAAAGAACCTTCATCATCTCCGGCGTGATAATGGCCCGGCCGACGAAAATAAGATTGGACGGAGCTTCTTTTGGAGACGGTTTTTCCACAAAATCGCTTATTTCCCAAAGATTGGAAGCTATTTTTTTGCCGTCAATTACTCCATAGTGACTTACTTCTTTTTTAGGCACTTCGGAAACGGTAATGACGGGGTCGTTATAACGATGATAGGTTTCCATTAGTTCTTTTAAGGCCGGTTTTTTACTGGTGATAATGTCGTCGCCAAACATTACGGCTACCGGTTCGTGCTCGTCTACAAAAGGCAGAGCGGAGAGTACCGCGTGGCCGTCGCCCAAGGGCGCGCCTTGCCGCACAAAGGAAAAATTGGCCAGCTTGCTTATTTTGGCCACTTCTTCCAGCTCTTTTTTCTTTTTCTTTTCGCGCAGCCGGTATTCCAGTTCAAAATTTCTGTCAAAATGGTCCTCAATGGCGCGTTTGCCCATGGAAGTGACGAAGATGATTTCTTCTATGCCCGAGGCAACAGCTTCTTCCACTATATATTGAATAACCGGCTTGTCCACGACCGGCAGCATTTCTTTGGGCTGGGCTTTGGTCGCCGGCAGGAATCTGGTGCCCAGTCCGGCAACGGGAATAATGGCTTTTTTTACCCCGTTAGAGACCGCGAGAGCTCGCAGCGCGCTTATGTCCCTAACTGGGTTCACTGATTTTTGCGTCATAGAATTGATTCTTCCTAACTTTATCATTATATCCTGTTAGAAGTTTAAGTTCAATTTTTTGTGTTATGGGTGCGTCGGTTAAGTCGGCTTCGGAACTGCCCGCAGGCAAAGGTAAGTCAAAAAAATAATAGAGGCCTTCGGGCCTCTTTTTATATATAAAGAAAAAGATCAGCCGAGGCTGATCTGTGGGAAAGAGCGGGTGGTGATAAAGGAGCTAAAGAGCGAGGGTAGTTGGTGAGTGAAAGTTCACTCGGATTTTTTTGAGTTGGCCCTCGTAAGAGCTATCTTTATGATAGCATAGTAAAAAACCAGGTCAAACGCCTATCTGTGGATAAGTTTTAAGTCGGATTCCGAGACAAAAGAGGGGAAGAAATAACAATTTCTCATTCTATCATTTCCGCCAATTCGGCGGACAAGCGCGCGAATGAGAGAATGTTAAAATTGGAGGAAATAAAAAAGCCGGCAGCGCGTTAAGCGTAGCCGGTTATTGATGCTACTGGAGCTTTTCCAGGGAGTCCACAAATCCGATTTTGACCGACACGCCGTCGGCATTCTTTTGGTATCTGTAGAATCCTTGCCTGCCGGAAAGCCGCAGTCCGCAATGGACAGCGACAAGCGCGGCAAGGCAGAGCATGGCCTTGGTCCCGCCCAGAAGAAAGGTGGGAAAGACGATGAAAAGTCCGAAGACGAAAATGCCAGAAAGGGCGAGAGCCAGCGCTTTGAGCACCGGATGCTTGATCTTCAAGCCGAAGAAATTCATATCCAGTTTGGCCATTGTGGGCCTCCTTTGGAAGGAACTTCGTATTGCTTCGGCCTCATTGCCAAAGCGATACCAGATTATCATTTTGGGGCTCAAAAGTCAAGGGCCGTGTCTTTCAATTATAATAATTCCTTATTCTACCATTCCCAGAAGTAAGTAAATTATCACCAGTGCGGAAGCGGGAGGATTCCCAGCCAAAGGCTGGTGGCGCCTCGGGCGCAGAACATACGCGTGGCGGTGGGGGTGAGATTCGAACTCACGATACCTTTTGGGTATATCGGTTTTTCCGCGACATCTCCGCTTCGCGGAGTGCGCGGACCCGCTCACCTCGCTTTGCGAGGATGAAGCGGGCGAGACCTACCTAACTTCCTTGGCGGAGAGGGTGAGATTTGAACTCACGATACCCTTGCGGGTATACCGGTTTTCGAGACCGGCTCTTTCAGCCGCTCAGACACCTCTCCGCCAAGTTTGTTAGGTTAAATCCAATTTTTTCTTCAGTTGTCGTCTTCCTTGGCTGGATTTGTAAAATAATTCCGTTTTTCTCGCCAATGTTTTGTTTCTGTGCGCCTCGTAATAAATAAGTACCAAGGCTTATGTGCTTTTGTTGATGTTACCTCGCCGGCATTATGGGCGGTAAATCTAGCCTTTAAATCATCCGTTATACCTATATATAAATTCTTTTTGACAATGCTCTGTAATATATAAGTGTAATGCATACTCTCGTATTTCCGCACCGGAGACAATTACACCAAAGAGTACTACTTTTTTGCCTCTCGGTCAATGTTTTGCGCGATTGCCGGAATCGCGAGCATCAGCCAAAACAGCATTGAGAGGTCATTTTTAAAATAGGGGACATCAACAAGACCGTGGATGAGCATCACCGCCATTGCTCCGCCCGAGGCCAGAGCGAACGTCCGCAAGCGCTCGTCTTTTGCCATCTTTTTAATCCGTACGAAGAAAACGGAGACAAGGGCGCCAAAAGCAAAAAGCCCCAAGAGCCCCAGCTCGCTCCAAAAGTTTAAGAAAATATTATGCGGATAGAGAAAGGTTTCAATTGCCGTTGCCTTGTGATATGGAAGCATTGTTTTTTGATATCCGGCCAATCCCGCGCCAAAGACCGGCCGGTCTTTTAGCATTTTCCAAGTTTCATTCCAGGTAATTTTTCTTACAATTCCGGACCAATCGCGGAGAAGAAGTTTGTCAGTGACCGGTTTTAAGACCGGCGGCTGGGACACCAAAACAAACGCAATCGTAAAAGCGATAATAAAGGCCGCTATTTTTTTTGTCTTGTTTTTTTGCGCTCTGATAATTAAAGATGCCATCACAACTGTGATGGCCACCAGTCCGGATTCTGTTTTGGCCAAAATTATTGCCGTAAGCATTAAAGGGAGAGAGAGAATAACAATTTTTTTCCAAACCTCGCCCATATATTGCTTCATATATATAAAGAAGATTATAAGCGGGGCGAGAAAGAGTCCCACGGCATTGGGGTAAGGGTATGGCCCGGTTACGCGGCGCTCCAGGAGCCACGGCTGCGGAATACCGGCGCCGGTAAACTTCTGCGCAATCGCCCAGAGGGAAATAACCAGCGCCGAAACGAGCAGAGCGCGAAGCATCAAGCGCAAATATTTTTTGTTTTTAAGGTTTTGCGAGACGAGAAAAAAGAAAATTATCGGTTCCACAAAATACGCTTTCCAAATTCCCAGAGCGGAGACCTTGTCAGGAGAAACGATAACCCCGATAGTAGAGGCAAATAAAAATAAAACAATAGGAATTTGGAATTTGGAATTTGGAATTTGGAATTTTCTTTTTGCAACGGCAATGGTAAGAAGAGCGATGGACAGAAGTTCAAGAAGCGTGGTAGGAAGCGGGCCGAGGGAAGTTCGGATCAAGTATAAAGGAAGAAGTGCCGGGAATATGGAAAGAGCCGAGGAGAAGTTTTTCCAAGCAATGACTCCGTAAGCAGCGGCGATGGCGATTAAAATTATGGTCATGGATTTATGGGCTTCTTAGCGCGGAGCTTTAAAAGTTCAGTTAGGGTATTTGGCGTGACGGCTCCGGTCGCGAGTAACAGAGCGAAATAGATAAGCGCGGATAGCGTCACGGCCGCAATCGCGTGCAGGTCGCGCATAAAATATCCGGCCGCGCCCATAATAATTGCGGAAAGTGCCGCGCGCCAGGCGGATATGATGCCAAAGCCGACCCCGGTTTCTTTTTTTACCAGTATTCCGGCAGAGACAGCGACAAAGGCCTCGGAAAAAAGAGTGATGCCGGCGGCGGCGAAAACTCCGTAGCGCGGAATAAGCAGGGCATAGAGGGCAAGGGAAAGCACGGCGCTTGCGGCAAAGGCCCAGAGGATTCTTTTTTGTTTTTCTATGGCTACCACCGTGTGCAAAGGCAGCGCTCCTATAAATAGGAAGAAGACGGCCAGGATGAGTACGCGCAAGATACTGCCGGAAGAGGCAAACTCTTCTCCGGCCAGAATGGACATTACTTTGTCGCCAAGGGCGAGCGTTCCGGCAACCAGGGGCAGAGCCAGAATAACCAGGGCGTAAAAGCTTTTTTGGTACAGCCGGGCGAATTTTTCCTTGTCTCCGGTTGCCCAGGCGCCGGATAAGAGCGGCAGAATCAGGCCCATAAAGAGCACGGGGAAGGCGGTTAAGACATCAACTACTCTGTAGGCGGCGCCGTAAAGTCCGACTTCTTCAACCGTGCGCGAAAGCGAAAGAACGAGCACGTCCGCGCGCAGGTAAACGAGGTTTAAGGCAATGGAAACAGCGACCGGCCAGGAACGGCGCAAAAGCTCCATCCACTCGCGCGTGTCAAAAGAAAATCTGACGGGAGTAAAAGAGTTGGCAAAGAGGAGCGCCAGAAGCGCATTAAGGACATTGGCGGCCACCAGCGCGATAAAAATTCCTAAAAGCCCGCCGTGAAGATAGGCGGAAATAATCACTCCGAGGAGAAGAGCGGCGCGGCTGGCAATTTCGGCAATGGCGATTTTGTCCATGCGGAGGTTGGCCTGGAAAAGCGCCGAGAGCATCTGCGTAAAAGCAGTGGCCAAGAAGGCGAGCGCGGCAATGGCAATGCCGATTTTAATTTCTCCTGAATACGGAAAGAAAAGCGCGACTATGGGCGCGGCGCCGAAAAATAAAAGTCCGGAGACAAGGCGGAAGCCGAGCGCGGTTCCTAAAATCTTTTTTCTGTCAGTGTTTGGATTTCCAAAAAGCGAGGCGAGGGTGATAGTTAAACCCAAATCAACGGCAATGCCGAAGAACTGCAAAAATGCCGTGACGGTGGTAAAAGCTCCGAAGCCGGCCGTGCCGATACTGCGGGTAATAAAACCGATAGTAATAAGGCCCAGAACAATGGACCCGGCTTTGCCAATGGCCTGGACCCCGGTGTTATAAGCGATTTTTCTAGCGACAGACATAAAATTAGCTTATAGCTTATAGCTTATAGCTTATAGCCCGATTATTCCAGTTAAACTATTGCTTTTATTTAGTTTTAGGTTAATATCCCTAAAGGTCTTTCCCAATACAACGGAGGTGATGAATGGGCCTTAATCTGCGTCCCCGAAGGTGGTTTGGCAACAAAAAGAAGGTCGCGCTTATTTCCAATAAGAATTCCGGGCTGGGCACGCCCCGGGCCGGACTGGGTAAGGTCATCGGCTCCATTTTGACCACGCCCTACTGGCACTATGACACGGCCACGCTCTCCGAGCTGGACGAATCGGTAAAGCGCATTGCTTCGGAACAGCCGGATATTTTTGCCTTTACCGGCGGAGACGGCTCGGTCCACCAGATTATTTCCAGGATTCTCCGGGAGTATTCCGAACGCGGAATTCCTTTGCCAAAGTTCCTTTACATCGGCACGGGCACGATGATGGTCATCGCGCGCTCCCTTAAATTGGACAAAATGTCCGCGGTTGATTTTACCAAAAAGATCACCGCCAAAATTGAGGCCCAGCAAAAAGGCTTGATCGCGCCCTTTGACACCACGCACGTGAACCCCTTGATGATTAACGGCGAAGGCGGGTTTCTCTACGGCGCCGGACTGCCCGTAAACCTCCTTCACGAATATTACAAAGGCGGAGACAAGCTTGGCCCCAGCCGCGCCATGAGGGTGGGGCTCGCAACTTTCTGGGATGAGCTCAAAGCTCTGCTCACATTTAGGAAATCAAAAAAGATGCTGACCAAGCCGGTGCACGCTAGGGTAATCTTGCCCGGGCTTGATCCGCCGGTGGCTCCCTACATGACCCACACCGTGCTCCTGGTCTCGTCGGTTGATCAGCTGGGTATGGGCTGCCGGGGCATGCCGCTCGCGATGAGCAAGCCTAATCACTTTATGCTGCGCTCCAGCCGGCTGGAGTTCTGGGGACTCGCAGCCAATCTACCGGCCATTTGGGCCGGGTGGTCGCCTCTGCCTTCAACTTTTGATGTTGTTCTTTCCGAATTAGTGATTGAGTATGAGAGTCCAACCGAAACAATGGTTGACGGAGAAATGAAGCCGCCGACCTTCCGCGACGTCATCATCTCGGGCCCCCCGCTCGAGTTCATTACGGGATAAGTTTCGATTTTTAAGCACTCCGTCTGGAGTGCTTTTTAAAAAAACTCCGCGATGGCGGAGTTTTGAGATTTGTAATTAACGAGCAGAAGAACGCAATTCGTAGAATTCTACATACCTGAATATGTCTCTTTGTAGGCGTAAGGCAGAATCTTGTTTATCCTCGGGCGTGATGGCAAGAAGACGTTCTAGAATGGGGAAATATTTTTCACGCGTTTCCTCAACCTGCTTGCGCTGGAAATCTCGTTTGCAGCCGTCCAGATGTCGCAGATTGTCCAGACGGTCAGCCACCTTGACCATAAGCGCGCGCCAATCGTCGCAGTTTAGAAGCCGTTCAATGTATCCTTCTTTTGGAACTTTGGAGAGCAGCATTACAAGATGCGCCACATTCTGACCGAAGAGTTCATTAAGAAACTCATAGTCAATATCATGCGTGTCCTCAATACAATCATGCAGGAGCGCGGTGATAATCATAATCGGATTAAAGCATTGAAGTTCGTCTATCAGGATGAGAGCTACGCGCCGCGGATGCTCAAAATAACGCATTGATTGGCCGGCCGCATCTAATTCCATGCGGATTTGCCAGCGATGGCCGTATTTTGCGAGGATATAGGCAAGTTTTACTTTCAAAAAAATTTTACGGTCTAAAACTGGCGCAAGCCGATCAAAGAAGGTGTCGCGATTTTCTTTCACGCCTATCTCCTTTTGTGAGGAACCGATTATTCTTTAGCATTATATTGGGTATAAGTCAACTTGATTTTTTCTCAAAAATATGCTATTATATATGTAGTAAAAAATAGAAATTGGTGAGAGTAGAAGTAATCCGCCTCTCGATCCGCCGCCAAAACCTCCGTCCCGCTACGCGGGACTGCGGCAATGCGGCACCGGAAAGCTCGGCGGATTGTAACTGCTTGCGAAAATTTGTTCGTCTCACGACTACAAATTTTCGAGCCAGTTACAAAAACAAAAATAAAAAGCAAAAATGCCTTTTTTAGAATTACAAACACAGACGCCGGTTCGCGAGAACCAGGTGTTTGTCATGGCACTCCCGCTAAAATCAGAGCAAACTCGGGCCGCAGCCGCCGCGACGCTTGTCGCGAGCGTGGCTGTGGCTTTTTTGATTGTCATTTCCGCCGCCTTCGCTTTGCGCGTATTAGAGGCGCGCATCAATGCCGGACGGAGCATTTTTTTACAAAAACAATTGCTTAAATCAAAATCAGACGCGACTTCTTTTTGGGAGGCGGGTACGGCAAGACAAAGGCCGCGGCTGGGAAACGGTTATCGCCGTTTGGCTCAAGCCGTCCGCGCTTATATTCTTATTCCCACGGCCTCGGCGCGCGAGGCCGCGCCTGTTTCCAAGAAAAGATACGAGGCGAAATTTTTTATAGAATCGGATAAGGAAATCACGATGCGTTCGGGCGAAGTCGCCACCTACACGGTCGGTTTTAAAAATATCGGTTCCAAAGAGTGGAGAAATGACGGAAAAAATTATATTTCCGTTTACGCGGCCAAGCCATACTATCGCAAAAGCCGGTTTTTCTCTGAACATTGGGAAAAAGACATAAAGCCGGCGCGTTTGCGCGACGCGGTTGTTGCTCCCGGCGCGGTGGGTTATTTTGAAATAACTCTTAAGGCCCCGGAGAAGCCGGGAAATTATATTGAGAGATTTAATTTAGCCGTTGAGAATTCGGCTTGGATGCCGGGCGGATATTTTTATGTGCCGGTAAAAGTTGAAGAAAAACCGGCGTATTCGGCCGCGCTTTTGCTAAAGAGTTCTAATGGGCTTGCCCTGCGCCAGGGCGAGGAGAAGAAAGTGACTGTCGGCTGGAAGAATAACGGCCGGGCCGCCTGGAAGGAGCGGGCGGTAGTGGTAAAAAGTTTGGAAATCGGGAATGATGACGCCGCTTCGCCGGTAATTTTTGCCGCCTCCGGCTGGGGTCCGGAAGGACAGGCCGTGAAAGTCGGCGGAGAGCCGGTGGCGCCGGGCAGAGTTGATTTTATTGATTTTAATCTGCGCGCGCCGTCGCGTACGGGAGAATTTTCCATCAAATTCGCGCTTGTGGTTGACGGCGAGGAAATAGAAGGCGGCGATGTTGATTTTACGGGCAATGTCACAGACGAATCGCGTTCTCTGGGGCTGCCGGCCATTGAACCGCTGGGATTTACAACCGAACCGAACATAAGAATAGGATTATGTTTTATTCCTTATGATGTTTCTGACAAAGGACAGACAGGCATTGACCCTTGCGTTGCGGACAAAAATCAAATTCTGCGCGTTTCTTCCAGCGCGTTGCTTTCGCTCCAAAATGAAGCGGGAACGGTTGTGGCGCAAAATATCGGCGCGAATGTTTCCATAAACTTTGATCCGGTAAGCAGATTTACGGTCGCTGCCAATGGAGTAAGCTATTCATTTATGAATGCCGTCAAAGTCGTGCCGAACGACCTTAATGCGGTTCTTGTTTTTGAAAATTGGAAAAATATAATCAGGAGCGGAGAAAACGATAACAGACAGCGCGGCATTCTTGAATTCCGGTATTTAGACGACAGAAAGCGGCTTTGGGCGATTAACGAGCTTCCTCTGGAGCGCTATGTTAAGGGCATTGCGGAGATACCGGCAGGTTGGCCGTTAGAAGTACAAAAAGCCCAGGCCATTGCCGCCCGCACTTACGCGGCTTATTACCTTCTGGCCGGAGGCAAGCACGCGAGTCAGCAGCATATTTTAAACGCCGGAGAAGGCGACCAAGTGTACCACGGAGTTGGCGCCGAGTTGCGCCGTCCTCTGCTTTCCGCAGCTGTTGATGAAACGGCCGGCATACTGGTTACCTATGGCGGCGGAGTTGTTTCCACTCCTTATTTCGGACAAAGCGACGGACGCACTAAGAGCTGGGCTGAGGTTTACGGTTCAACTAACAGGCCGTGGCTGCAGTCGGTGGAAGCGCCGTATGATTTGGGAAAGACATTGCGCGGACACGGCATTGGCATGAGCCAGATGGACGCATATGGGATGGCCAAATCCGGAGCGACTTATGAGCAGATTTTGAAGCATTATTATACGGGCATTGAGCTTAAACGAGCGTATTAAATGTCTAATATCTAATTCCTAATTTCTAATCAATGACTAATGATTTAATGTCTAAAAAGATTTAGTTATTAGACATTAAAATATTGATTTGACATTAGAAATTAGTCATTGGTTATTTCGTGTTTATTCCTCTTGTCTTATGAGATGGTCGGATTCATGAGACAGGACTGTGAACATTAAAGGCGGCGCCATTTGGAAAGCCGGACAGGTTTTTCTTCGGAGTTTCTAGATGGCGCTACCAGTATGTCCTTTGAAGAAATTAGAGATGAGAGAGGCAGTGCGGCCGTGGCAGAAAAGAATTCTTTTTTCGTAGCGCCGCCCATGCAAGCCGGAGCCGAAGGGGAAGTAACACATGTGTTCCTCTTCCCATGCTCGGACTATTCTCTTATCCGCTCAAATGTCTCCAGATTCGTGGAGAATACTTTTGGTCTTCCGGCGCCGGCGCAGGAATTTGAAACTTTTCCTGACGCGCTTGAAATCAAACAACTGGAGCCCGCATAATGCTCCGCTCAAATACCCCTCGTTCTGCGGACCGAGGGGTTTTATTTTTTATCTGTTTCTGTTAAGCTAATCCCGGTCCTTTTCACAATCAAGGAGGCGCGTCATGCCCATTACGGTAGTTGTCGGTGCGCAGAATGGCGATGAAGGCAAAGGCAAAGTAGTTGATATCTATTCGCCTAGTGCCGATTACGTTTCTCGCTATTACGGCGGAGCAAACGCCGGCCACACCATCATTAATCATTCGGGCGAGTATAAACTTCATCTCATCCCCGGCGGTATTTTGCGCGGCAAGCCGTCCGTTTTAGCAAACGGCATGGTAATTGAACCGAATACGTTTGTTGAGGAAGTCAGATATCTGCTGAACAAAGGAATCGCTGTTAGGCCGGGGCTCTTGATGGTTTCCGATCGCGCGCACTTTGTCATGCCTTGGCACCTGTTGGAAGACGAAGCAGTTGAGAATTCTTCCGGCAGAGGCGGAGTTGGCTCCACCAAGCGCGGTATTGCTTATGCTTATGCCGATAAGATGCGCAGGCGCGGGTTCAGGCCGGCAGATTTTTTGGCACGGCGTGAGCAGATGACCGCAAGAGTTTGCGATCGTATGGTCCAGGAACGCGAAAGAATTCGCTTTATGTACGGCGCAAATCTTGACTACGCTGGCGGGTTGAATAAGACGCTGGTTCAGTGCGTAGATGCCATCTGCCAGCTTCTTCCTTATGTGACCCGTACGGAAGAAGTTTTGCGCCATGCCCTTAAGGACGGCGCTCACCTTCTTTTTGAGGGAGCGCAGGGTTATTACCTGGACATTGATTTTGGTCGCTATCCTTATGTGACTTCTTCTTCTCCATGCGCCGGAGGTATTTATCAGGGAGCGGGCATTCCTCCAACCGAGGTTCCCAGAGTCATTGGCGTGGCCAAGGTCTATGAAACCTATGTCGGCAGCGGGCCGTTCCCAACCGAGTTTGATGAAGATTTGGGCGGCTTTGTTCGCTCACGAGGCAAGGAATTCGGCACGACCACGGGGAGGCCGCGGCGAGTCGGCTGGCTTGATATCCCTATGTTGCGGACGTCGGTAGAGGCCAACGGCTGCGAAGAAATCATTTTGGTCAAGACCGATATTTTGAGCGGGCTATCATCGCTTAAGATTGCGGTCGGATATAATCTTAACGGCGAGCGCTGCGATTACGTGCCTTCTACGGCAGAAGAACACGCCTTGTGCGCCCCTGTTTACAGGGAGGTTCCGGGCTGGGACTATCCGCTGGAACAGGCAAAATCGCTTGGCGAAATCGAACAGAATGCTCCGCAGCTGCTTGAGTACGCCAGAATGATTGAGTCGCGGGTTGGCGCCAGAGTGATTGCGCTTTCCACCGGACCGCATCACGACCAGACGTTCTTTTTTTAGAAAACAAAATACCCCGCACATAAATGCTTATGCGCGGGGTTTTTTTATGAAGGCCTTATTTCTTCAATTATTTCCGCCGCTTGCCGTTTTCTGTCTTCCTCCATTAAATCCAAAATACCCTTTCTTATTTCATGCGGATTGGGCACTTGCTCAAAAACAAATCTTTTTTCTTCTCCGGCTGTTTGGATGTGCACTTCGCCGTAATTGAAGAGGGTGGCGACAATGCCTTTTATCTCCGAAGTGACATCCTGGATTTTGGTTAAATCAAGTTCGGATATTGTCCGGCCGAAAAGCCCGTGCTGTTCTATGTTCATAATGCGGTCGTTGGTGACAATCCAAAGGTCAAGATAATAATCCAAAAACGCGGAAAAAATAAACAGCCAGACGGAGAGTAGGTAAATGCTGGTTCCCAATATTATAATCACGCGCAAAACCGGCTGGGAAAGATACAAAGGAAGAGACGAGCTGAAAAAGAAAAATGCCAAAATGGGCACGGCGGCTAAGACGATAAACACAAACACGCTCCGCAAAAGAATCAGCGGATGGCGGCGCAAAAGATAAACAATTCGTTCGTATCCTTTTTGCTGGATGAGGTGGCCAAGATGCATACCCCGCACATAACTTATTTAATAAATTAACAACTTATATTTAAATCTTTTTAATTTTATCGCACACATAAGCATTATGAACAAATTTATGTGCGGGGTTAAAATCCCAATCCCGGCTGCGCGGCCAAAGGGTTGAAAAGCATAAACGGCTCATTCCAATTTATGCCCGCGAGAAAATACCAAGTGGCGTAAAGCAGCAAAACGGAGCCGGCAAGGTAGCCGAAAGTAACGGCAAAAGAGGTAAAATCGGATGAACGGTATTTAACCAGGTGGGCTATGTCCACAAGCGAAAAGACGCCGAATATAAGAAGATAGATGCCGTAAGGAATGAGGAAAATTGAAAGAGGAAGCTGCATAATAAATGTCTAATGTCTAATCACTCTAATTTCTAATCAACGACCAATGACAAAATATCTAAAAATTTTAATTATTAGATATTAGAAATTAGTCATTAGAAATTAATTCGTGATTTTGGACTGTTTACACTAATGGTGTCTGTTTTGTTGCCGGCGGATTTAGACCCAAGTGCTTATACGCCAGCTCTGTAGCCATTCTACCGCGCGGCGTTCTGGAGAGAAAGCCCATCTGGATAAGAAACGGCTCATAGATTTCTTCAATGGTGGAGACCTCCTCCGAAGTGGCCGCGGCAAGAGTTCCTAATCCCACCGGTCCGCCGGAAAATTTATTGACAATCACATTTAGGATTTGCCTGTCGGTGGCATCCAATCCATATTCATCTACATCTAAAAGCGCGAGGGCTTCTTTGGCCACCTGTCCATCCGGTTCCATTCCTTTTACCTGGCTGTAATCGCGCACCCGTTTTAAGAGGCGATTGGCTACGCGCGGGGTGCGGCGGGCGCGGGAAGCGATTTCCGCAATGCCGTCGGGGCTGATGTTAACGGCTAAAATCCTGGCGCTGCGGCTGACAATGGCCTCAATTTCCTTTGGCTCATAAAAGGAAAAATTGTAAGTCGCGCCGAAGCGGTCGCGCAAAGGCGAGGAAAGCAGGGAGAGCTTGGTAGTAGCGCCGATAAGCGTGAATCTGTTTAATGCGAGGCGCACGGTTCGCGCTGACGGGCCTTTGCCCAAAATTATGTCCAAAGAAAAGTCCTCAAGCGCCGGATAAAGCACTTCTTCAATGGTGCGATTCATGCGGTGAATTTCGTCCACAAAAAGGATGTCGCCTGTTTCCAGGGAGGAAAGAATGGCGGCAATATCCCCGACTTTTTCCATAGCCGGGCCGGAAGTGACTTTGATGTTGGCGCCAGTTTCAGCGGCAATTAAATGGGCCAGGGTTGTTTTGCCCAGCCCGGGATTGCCGTAGAGGAGCACGTGCTCTATTGGTTCTTTTCTTTTTTTTGCCGCGTCAATCAGGATGCTCAAATTTGCCTTGATTTTTTCCTGGCCCACAAACTCCGAAAGAGACCTCGGCCGGAGCGAGGTATCTAATACTTCTTCCTCCTGATTTATTTTCGGGTCGGTCAGCCGTTCCATGCGAAAAGTGTACCGCCATTAATACATAAAGTAAATCCCGCCATTTAGCGGGAGTTTGTTTAAAATTTGTTATAAGTTGTATCTGATCTCCGTTCAATCGCAATAATCATGATTTCATCGTTAAAGATCCGATAAATAATCCGCATGTCCCCCTTTTTTAATCTGTAGACGTCTTTTATTCCTTTAAGTTTTTGTATATCTAAACCCGCTGTTTCTCTGCTCATGATTTTCTCAATCAGATATTCAATCTGTTTCCGTTGCCGCTCCGGAATCTTTCGCAGGAACTTCTGGATGTGATCCGGCATAAATTTAGAGCTTTTTAAGGCGCGCGAGAAGCTCTTTGGCGGAAATGCCGTTTTTTCTAAATTTTGTAAAGTCAATAACTTCCTCCCACCCTTCATCAGCATTAGTTAGGGGAGTTATTTTGAATAACGGCTTGGATTGTTTGACCACGATAAAAGATTTGCCTCGCTGAACTTCTTTAGCATAGGAGGCAACGTTGTTTCTTAATTGTTTTAATCCTATGATTTTATTCATATTTTTTTAGTTATTGGGTTCACCCCGTTAGAAGCCCTATTCTATGAAGGTTTGACTATCTTGTTTGGTGATAATTTTTTTAGGAAGGAGCTTCTAACGGGGTTCATCTTTAGTTTAACAAAGGATTATCTGGAAGTCAAACTAATCATCCCGCCGTTTGCTTTTGAATTACGCAAAGTTGGCGGGATGCCCGGATAGCGATCGGGACAAAATAAAAACCCTTAACTTTGTTAAGTTAAGGGCGACGAACCATTTAGGTTTATTTTTTATGAATTTGCGGTTTCCTCGTCCATCGGACGCAAGTTATCGCGATTGCTCCAGGGCAGTTCGCCGTCAAGCCATTCGCGCTTGCCAGTGCGCGGATTTACTCGGCAAACATCGGCGAAACACCTTTCGCATGCGCCAACAAGTGTGCCAAGTTCAAATGAACTAATTATGTCCTTGTTACAGCACGATGACAGATATTTGGGGCTAAAGGCACAAGTACAGGCCCCGACATTGATTGTCCGACCCTCCAGTACACCATGACATTTTTCGCAAAATACCCGTTTGCACCGATTGCAGCGGTGATTATCAACTTCTCCAAGTCGGCATTCCGGGCACGATCCTTCGCATCCGCAGGCCATCTTTTAGCTTTCCTTTCTTGAAATTCTATAACGATATGGCAATTCATGACGAGGATCATCTCTCTCAGGATCCTCTTTAACCGCAAAATCGCGTTTTTTTAATTTGCGAATAGCAATATGGGCAAAAGAATGACTCCAATTGTTAACTCTCGCCTGTAAATCTTGAAATTCTTGCCGCAGATCAATCAAAACACCGGCTTCTGCTTCCGTTACAAGTTGGGCCAAGGCATCAGATTGAATTAAACCAAACTCCGCCTCCCACTTATCCGCTAAGTATTCAGCTAAAGCGTCAGCAAGCCTACCTTCCCGTTCCATCGTCCGAGATCGAAAATCTTCGGAAATTCTTGCCTTTGCTTCATGAATCAGTTCATGAAGAGATTTTTTGTTGCTCATTTTGTCTCCTTTGAGTTGATTGTAAAGGTGCAAATTACAGCTTAATCTAAGCTATAACAAAGTTAGCAAAAGGTTAAGCAAAAGTCAATGGTTTAAATATTTTTTTAACCGCACTACGATACTATGTAGTATCGTAGTGGGATGGTAAAATGGATGAATCATTTTTTATCCAAATACTTTATACTTTTATCAAATGTGTTTTTCTTCAATAATGTGCTATCGCGCGCAATTGAGGCAAGCAAAGCGCGTTAAAAAAAGCGAATTAAACAAAAACAAAATGGTCCGATCGGACCATAATGTTATTTTATAAATTTTAGTCGGCCCAGTAGGATTCTCCGCCAAAGGCGGATGCGCCGTAGGCGCAGAACCCATGACAACAAATATGCGCGTGCTAGGATTCGAACCTAGAACCAGTCGTGTATAAGACGACGGCTCTACCATTGAGCTACACGCGCGCATATTTGTTGTCATCAACGATTGTTATTCTATCCCAAAAGCGCAGTTGTTTCAAGAGGCGCGATGGTCTATTCTTAATAAGAGAACTTAAATTCAGAACAATTAAGAAAGGGGGTGGATTTATGCAATGTTGCCAAGAAGAAGGCAAAATAGAGGGCGCCTCTCAATGCAAAGAAGGCGCGTGTTCTCCGCACGGAGAGGGGCGGTGGCATAATCGGTGGTGCGTTCTCGGCTGCCTGCTGGCAAAGAAATTGTTGTTGCTCGCGGGCCTTGTCGCGCTTGTCGCGGCTTGGGTGACAGAGAGAACCGGAGAACTGTTTTTGGGATTGGACAGCAACCATCTTTTCCATGACGCGCTGGCGCTGCTTCTTTTGTTCTTGCTTTGCGCCAAATGCGGCCACAGACACCACCATTCATGCTAATGAATTTTGGATTATAAAGGCCCCCGGCTTTTGTCAGGCGGGCTTTTATTTTACGGCTCCTCGGGTTAGGATAAGAATATATGCCCCGCGTTACAACTTTGAAGAAAAAACAAAACGAGATTATCGGAGAAATGAGCCATAAGGATTTTTCTTTTATCGGCAGAATGAAAAAAAAGTTTCCGCAGTGTGAAATTTATCTTGTCGGCGGCGCCGTCAGGGATTTGATTTTAAGCCGGCCGACCAAGGATTTTGATTTTGTGGTGCGTGGAGTAGGCGCCAAGAATCTGGAAAAGTTTCTTGATGGCGAAGGCGATACCGACCTTGTCGGCCGCCATTTTGGCGTGTTTAAATTCCTGCCCAAAGGCAGGAGCGTCGAGCCGTTTGACATAGCCCTGCCGCGCACGGAACATTCCCTAGACGAAGGAGGTTATCGCGATTTTGACGTGCAGTCGGACCCGTCGCTTAAAATAGAAGATGATCTTAGCCGCCGCGATTTTACCGTTAATGCTATTGCTTATCGTCTGATTGCGTTGGGCAGGAATATTGCCATTCGGGAGGTCGTTGACCCTTGGAACGGAAAAGATGACATAAAGAAAAAAATAATCCGCACGGTCGGCGATTCTGATGAAAGATTCAGGGAAGATTATTCCCGCCTGCTTCGCGGACTCCGTTTCGCAATTCAGCTTGGTTTTGAAATAGAACCAGGCGCCTTCGCGGCTATCGGCGCTTTAATTCCAAAAATCAATGATGTTAAAAATAACATCAGGATTGTGCCGACCGAGATTATTGCCCGCGAATTTTTAAAATCGTTTGCCGCCGACCCCGTCCGCGCTTTAGACCTTTGGGACAAAGCCGGAGCGATTGGCGCTCTGATGCCGGAGCTGCTGGAAATGAAGGGTTGCGTTCAGCCGTCCAATTTCCACAGTGAAGGAGATGTGTGGACGCATACGCGGCTGGCATTGTCTTTGCTAAAGTCAAAAGAATATAAAAGACAATTTGGAAGCGAGTCGCCTTCCGCTGAAACGATTTTGGGCGTTTTGTTTCACGATATCGGCAAGCCGCGCACCAAACAAACTCCGCAAGAACATGGCACAGACAGGATAAGGTTTAACAACCATGATGTTGTCGGCAGTGTTATGGCCGACGGTATTTGCGAACGGCTGACGCTCTCCGCGCCGGCGGAATTTTCTATTGACGCGGAAAGAATTGCCAACTTGGCGCGGCATCATCTTATCACCGTGCATGGACAAGTGAAAAACATTAGAAACAATACGATTGAAAAATATTTTTTCAGCCCGTCTTTTCCCGGCGAGGCCTTGCAGAGAGTTATTTTTTGCGATTCCAGTGCCACGATTCCGGAGGTGGGCAAGCCCGACCTGAAACATTATTTTGACTTGCGCAAAAGAATAGCCAAGCTTAAAAAATTATCCGCCGAACGCCCGATTTTGCCGCCGCCGGTTGTTAACGGCGATGAGATTATGAAATGGCTAAAATTAAAACCGGGACCCGAAGTCGGGCGGCTGATTCGGGATTTGCGCGAGGAACAGCTTTCCGGAAAAATTAAAACAAAAGCGCAGGCGCGGAGTTTTTTAAAAAAACATAAAATATGATGCCGGCCGTGATTTATGCTCGGCCGCGATTGCCTCATCGAAACGGCGTCGCTCGCTTCCTGCGGCTCGCGCGCCTCGCGCTCGGCCTTGCGCCCCGCAGTATGCGGGGACCGAGCCGCAAGGCCTGCGCGATGTTCTCTGAGGCAATAGCGCCTCGCTTATTTTAATTCGTAAAGTTATGAAAATTGTTTACGAAGACCATGATGTGATTGTGGTAGAAAAACCGGCCGGGTTAATCGTTCATGGCGGGCCGGGAATTAAAGAAAAGACGCTGGCGGATGAGCTTTTAATCCTTTATCCTGAAATTAAAGATGTCGGCGAGAGCCCGGAGCGGCCCGGGATTGTGCACCGCTTGGACAAAGAGACATCGGGGCTGATGCTTATTGCCAAAAATCAGAAATCGTTTGATAATCTAAAAAAGCAATTTGCTGAGCGCGGCATAGAAAAAGAGTACCTCGCCCTGCTCTATGGAAAACTGCGCGATGAGGCCGGCCGTATTACATTTAAAATAGGAAGATCGCGAAAAGGCGGACGCATGGCCGCCCGGCCGGAGAGCCAGGAGGGCCGGGATGCGGTGACAGAATACGAAGTCATCAAACTATTTGTTAACGCTACTTTGGTTAAAGTAAAAATTTTAACCGGCCGCACGCATCAAGTCCGCGCCCATTTCCACGCCTTTGGCCATCCGGTTGTCGGCGATCCTCTTTATAAAATCAAAAGGATGAAAATCAGGCACGCGCCGCCGAGATTATTTTTGCACGCGGCCAAGATTGGTTTCACGGATCTGGGAGGAAATTATCGGGAATTTGCGTCGCCGCTGCCCAAAGAACTGGAAGATTACCTGGGAAAATTAAAATTTGAAGCTCCCAGTCCCAAAAAAAGTTAATTATCAATTTTTAATTTTCAATAAATTTTTATTGAGAGATGAAAAATTCAATGAAAATTGTTAATTGAAAATTGGAAATTTTATGATTATCACCATTTCCGGCCTGCCCGGAGCGGGAAAAACAACCACCGCCAGACTTTTAGCCGAACGGCTCGGCTACAGGTATTATTCCATGGGCGATTTGCGCGGGAAGATGGCCACGGAGCGAGGATTGACCATAGACGAGCTTAACGAAAAGGCAAAAAGCGACCCGACGAGCCATACGGCCGTGGATGAATATCAGAAAAAACTCGGAGAAACAGAAGTCAATTTTATAATTGACGGCTGGATGAGCTGGCGCTTTATCCCCGATTCTTTTAAGGTCTTTATGACCATTGATCCGGATGAGGCGGCCTTAAGAATCTTTGAGGCGAAAAAGAAAGACCCCAGCCGGAGCGATGAACCTGATTATACAAGCGTTGAAGATGCCAAAGAGACGATAACGCGCAGAGTGGAAGTGACCAGAAAACAATTTAAGGATTTATACGGAGTGGATTTTACGGACCCGGCAAATTATGATGCCGTAATTGATACCACCGGTCAGGCATCGGCCAATGAGACGGTGGAGAAGATACTAAAGGCAATGAAAGAACAAGGACTTCTAACGGGGTTGACAGTTTAGGTCGGATATAGTAAAAATAGAATCATTATCAGCTCTAAACTGTAAATTTACAAAAGTATGGCAGAAACAGCCCAAAAAACAGTAAATTTGCTTGAGGTCTTGCCCGAAAGGCCGGAAGTGAGGCCGGGCATGACAATCAAGGTTCATCAGAAGATAACAGAAACAACGGAAAAGGGAGAGCGGGAGCGCGTTCAGATTTTTGAAGGCGTTGTTATAGCTACCCGCGGCAGCGGAGTTGGCCGCACTTTTACCGTCAGGAAGATTTCTAACGGCATCGGGGTTGAGCGGATTTATCCGCTTTATTCGCCGGTGCTGGATAGAATTGAAATAGTTAAACAAAGCAAAGTCCGTAGGGCAAAACTAAACTACCTTCGCGGATATAAGAAAAAGCTGAAAGATTAAAGCGTTGCCTCCGGCTGAAGTCGGGGGCGATTTCTTCTCAACCTGATTTTCTTAGATTGAGAGGAGATCTTTCACAAGGCCCTTTGACAAGCTCTCCTCGATTCTGAGCTCGGAGCCGAAGACAAGGCAAGGAGGAAACAAGTGGACGAAAAACGAATTGAAAAGTTTCGTGAGATGGTTGGGTCGTGTTCCGACGTCATTGCCATTCTTGTGGCGCAAGTTGACCCGGACGCTTTGGGGACCGCCGCGCAGATGCGCAAAGCGTTTGAGGCCTTGGATAAAAGAGTGGAGATTTATTACGCCGGCAAAATCAGCCAGCTCAATCGTTCTCTCTTCTCATTATTTGATTTGGATAAAATCTTTCACCCGCTTCCTAACGCGCTTCCGTCGCACCTGACGCTGGCGCTGGTTGATTCTTCCATGAGCGAAGACGCGAGATTTGGCGCGTTGGGCAAAATCAATCCCAAGTTTGTCATTGACCACCACAAGGGTGACATTAGGGACGATGCCGAGCATTGGGTGGAAATCCAAGGCGTGGGTTCCGCTTCAGCTCTAGCCGCGGATTTGTGCTTTTCTTTGGGGCTTTCTTTTGCCGATGATAGTGATACGGCGATTCTTGGCGCTATGGGTATTGCCAATGATACCGATGAGTTGGCTGCTCTGGAAACCAGGGCCTTGGACCGGCACATGCATGCCCGACTTATGGATTTTGCCGACCAGGACACCTATCACCGCGCGCGAAAGTATCAGCTTCCGGAGAGATATTACGACATCCTGAAAAACGTGCTTGATTCGCGCCGAAGCGCGCACTCAACGCTCATTGCCTCCGGCGGATTTATTGCCGAAGACGAGAAGGATTTTCTTGCCAGGATTGCCAATAATTTGATGCGCAGTCAGGGCATGACCTGCGTTTATGTTTGGGCGGTCGTGGACGAAATCAATCTAGTGGTTAAGGCGCGCACCATCGACGCCTCAACCGATTTGAACCAAGAGCTTAAGCGCCAGTTCGGCGAAAAGTTTGCCGGAGCCAAAACCTGGCAAGGCGGAGCCGAGATTCCGCTGGGCGTTTTGGCGCCATCAGGAGAAGCTTCCAAAGCGCTGCTTCTACAATATCTGGATATGGAGATGCGGGCCAAGTTCCGCATCGGCTAATAATCAAAACCCTCGATTTTCATCGAGGGTTTTACATTAATTACTTTTTATAGAGTATCATCAATCGTCGGCGCATTGGTTGTTTCCGTTGCCGGGCCATAATCCGCAGAAGAGGTAATGGTTGTTTCTTCCATATAATCGGTAAAAAGCGCGTCGGAAACATCATCTATCTTTTTATTCCAGTCGGCGCCGTAGAGAGCGCGGGCGACTTCCTCTGTCTGCACCCAACGCAGTTTCGCGCCTTTGGCCACAGCGTAGACCTTGGGAACGGTCTGGAGTTTAATCATTTTAACTCCGGGACGATAGGTGACGTTTTTTCCAAGCGCGATTGAGGCCAGGTCTTCCGCGCTGATAGTTTTAACAGAACTAAAATCGGCATACCAGCTTTTATACACCCGTTCGTTGGGGAAAGCATGGCGTTTTTCATCGGCCCCGTAATAATACACGGCCGCGTTATCGGCGGATTTTAGCAGATCTCCGGCGCCATAGCGGCCGGCCGGTGAAAAAGTAATCACCGCCATTTCATTTAATCTTACATTTTCAGCGTCAACCGTAATCACGGAGGTCCCGGCCGTTTTTGACTTTACGCCGAAAGATATCTTTCCTTCCGCGTTGGCGACTCCCGAAGTCGGTGAGAACGAATCCGCTTCGGGCCTGGAAGAAGACAAGGTTACCCGTTTTCCGGACAGCGCCACGCCGCCGGCATTTTTAACGGTAACGGTTACGGTTGCCTCGCCATTGCTTTTTACCGGCGAGATTGACGCCTCAACTTTTGATTCTGTCGCGGACGGAACTTGGGAGGCAAGCGTTGCCGCGGAGATGGTCCAATTTACCTTGGGAAAAGTTGACAAAGTGGTGGAATCAATCCGCACGGTATAGACGGATTCGCCGTGTTTGGCAGAGCTGATGTTAAAAGTAATATAACCACTGTTGTTGGTGGCGCCGCTCTCGGGCGAAATGGCATCCGCTGATTTGGTTGAAATAACGGTTACGGTTCTTCTGCCAAGGGCGTTGTTATCACCGTCAACGACTTTAACTGTCAGTACGGCGGTAGATGTTCCGTCCGCCACAACGGTATCCGGCGAGACGGTCACTTGAGAACGGCTGGGGGAAATAATATTGGCTCCCGAGAGCGGCAACACGATTGACTCTGTTTTAGACACATTGCCGGGCACGTCCAAAACCGTATTGACGTCATTGTATCCGAATCGTTCCACGCGGACATAATATCTTCCTCCGGTAACGGCAAAAGAAGCGCGGCCAAGGCCGTCTGTGTCTTTTTGCGCGTCGTTCGCGCCGACTTTTAAGTAGTCATTGGCCAAGACAGAGCGGCCTAAATCGGTGTAAAGGCGCACCACCGCCTCGTTTAAGAAATTACCTGTCGGGCCTTTGACCTCAGCTGTAAAAGTGGGCGAGGCAACGGCGCAAGTTACAGACGTTCCGGCGGCGACCGAATTTCCGGAAGCGCAAAAATTGGTTCCCCGCAATTCCACTGTCGTTACCTGCGAAGAGGTTCCGGGAGCGATATTTTGAAGTTGGGTGTTTTGCGCTCCGTTCTCCGTGACAAAGCCGGTTTTTTCAACAATCAGCGCGCCGCTGGCCGAAGTGGCAAAATAATAAATGCCGCCGGAAGCCCTTTGCGGAGAAAAACCGGCATGATGAACGACCGCGTCGCTCACAGAAGAGCCGGCGCTGTCTTTAACCAAAACGCGGAGGCGGTAATAAAGAGTGATTGGAGAACCGGTTTTATCCTGCAGTCCGGCTCCGAGGTCTCCGGTTGAAACCGGTGTTGTGTGCAGGTATTGCGAAGAGGTAACGGATAAATCGCAGGTCTTGTCGCTGCCGTCAACAACAATCGCCAGTTCAAAGATGCCGTCGCCCAGGGACTTGGTTGCCTCAATGCGCGGCGCCGTGGCGGAACAATTGTTGACCGTGAAAGAAGGCGGAGTAGAGGCGGGAAGAGGCAGACCTAATTCATCAATAAGCTTAACTCTTAAATTAAAGGTCTGCGCCCGCGCTTCTATGGCGGTTAAAAGGGCCAAAGAAACGGCTAAAAGCAGCCCCCCACAGATTAATTTCTTAAGAGAAATAGCGTTTTGGATAATTGAGTATGAGCGCATAAAAATAAGCTTAATTATTGTAATTTTATTATATCAATAACCCATCAGTTTTTTAATACTTTTTCAAGTATTGTCCGGTAATTGATTTGGCCGTCCGGCAGATATCGCGCGGAGCGCCTTCGGCCACAATTTCGCCGCCGTCATTGCCGCCGCCGGGTCCGATATCAATTATCCAATCGGAAGATTTAATAACATCAAGATTGTGTTCAATAATCAGGACGGTGTTGCCCTTATCGGCCAATCTGTTAAGCACGGAGAGAAGCCGCTTGATGTCTTCAAAATGAAGCCCGGTTGTCGGCTCGTCAAGGATATAAATAGTGCGGCCGGTGTCGCGGCGGGAAAGTTCCGTGGCCAGCTTGACGCGTTGGGCCTCGCCGCCGGAAAGATTGTTGGCCGGCTGTCCCAGCTGGAGATAACCCAGCCCGACATCGTGGAGGAGGGAAAGTTTTTCGGAAATCAGCGGAATGTCTTTAAAAAATTCTTTGGCTTCTTCCACCGGCATTAAAAGTATGTCAGCTATATTTTTGCCCCGGTAATAGATTTCCAAGGCCTCGGCATTGTATCTTTTGCCGCGGCATTCTTTGCACTCCACATATACGTCGGGAAGAAAGTGCATGTCTATTTGCGTGTATCCCTCGCCCGAACAGGATTCGCATCTGCCGCCGCCTTTGACGTTGAAGCTGAATTTGCCGGCGTCGTAGCCGCGCATTTTCGCCTCCGGGATTTCCGTAAAAAGATCGCGGATGGCCGTAAAGACGCCGGTATAAGTGGCCGGATTGGAGCGCGGCGTGCGGCCGATAGGCGATTGGTCAATGGAGATGACCTTGTCGATATTTTCCGTTCCTTTGATTGTTTTGTGCGCTCCGGGCTCGTCTTTGGCGCCGTAAAATTTTTTAGCCAGGGCTTTGCTTAAGATGTCAATGACTAAAGTTGATTTGCCCGAGCCGGAAACGCCGGTGACGCAGACGAATTTTCCAAGAGGTATTTTTACGTCTATGTTTTTAAGATTAAATTCCGACGCGCCTTTGATCTCAAGATATTTGCCGCTACCCGCTCTTAAAGAGCGGGCTACGGGAATTGAAATTTTTCCCGACAGATATTTTCCGGTCAGAGATTTGCCGTTGCGCATAATTTCATTTGCCGTTCCGGTGGCCACAATCTCTCCGCCGTAACGCCCGGCTCCCGGGCCGACATCAATCACGTAATCCGCCGCCATAATGGTCGCGGCATCATGTTCAACCACGATGACCGTGTTTTCTCCGTCCTGCAGATGTTTTAACGTTTCTATAAGTTTGGCGTTATCGCGCTGGTGCAATCCTATTGACGGCTCGTCCAAAATATAAACGACTCCGGAAAGCTGGGAGCCGAGTTGCGTGGCCAGGCGCACTCTTTGCCCTTCGCCGCCGGAGAGGGTGGTGGCGCTTCTGTCCAAGGTCAGATAATCAACCCCGACTTTTAGAAGATGTTCCAGCCGCTCTAAAATTTCTTTAATCGTCATTTTGGCTATCTTTGTCTGCTCTTCGTTAAAATGTCCGGCGGCCGGTTTTGTTTTTTGTCTGGAGCCGGAAGATATCAGCGATTCAAAAAATTCATAGGCCTCGCGAAGAGGCAGGGCAACCGCGTCGGCAATGGAGCGGCCGGCAATTGTAACCGCCAGCGCTTCCGGTTTAAGGCGGGCACCATTGCAGGCGGAGCAGACATCCTGCCGCATATATTCTTCAATTTCTTTTCTTATGTAATCCGAATCGGTTTCGCGGTATTTTGCCTCCAAATCGGGAATGACTCCGGGAAAAGTTACCGCGTGGTCGTTGATTTTATAGGTTTCTTCTCCGGTGCCGTAAAAAACAAGGTCTAATGCCTTTTTTGAAAGTTCTCCGGTCGGCAGTTCAAGCGAGAAATTATGTTTGCCGGCCACTTCGCGAAGAACGGCGGCGTGCGAGTTCTGGTTGCCGGCGATGCGCGTCCACGGTTTTACGGCTCCTTGAGCCAGAGTCAGTCGTTTGTTGGGTATCACAAGTTCGGGGTCAACGGTCTGGGTGATTCCCAATCCGGTGCAGCGAGCGCAGGCGCCGTGAGGGCTGTTAAATGAAAAAAGGCGCGGTTCAAGTTCCGGCATTGATCTGCCGCAGCGGCCGCAGGAGAGATGTTCGGACAAAAGCTCTTCTTTTTCTCCGTTTGTTTTCAGATAGAGCACGCCGCCGGCAAGCTTAAGCGCCCGGCTGACAAGAGAAGTCAAATTTTCCGGATGCTCTCCGGCTTCCGCCTCCAGCGCCAGCGCGTCAATAGAATGCTTTTTCGTCCGTTCCAGCCGGCCGTGAAGCAGTTCGTCAACCGGAATGATATTGCCGTCATAGCGCACCGCCGTATAACCAGCGCGTTCAATTTCCTGAAGCAGATGCCTATATTCGCCTTTTTGTTCGCGCACCAGAGGTGCGAATACGGTTACGCGCCCTTGTTCAATTTTTGAAGCGATTTTTTTTATAATTTTTTCCTGCGATTGTTTGGTCACCGCGATTTTGCAGTCCGGACAATGAGGAGCGCCGACGCGGGAGAAAAGAAGGCGAAGGAAATCGTATATCTCCGTAATAGTGCCCACGGTGGAGCGGGGATTTCTGGAAGATGATTTTTGGTCAATGGCCACTGTTGGTGAAAGCCCGGTCACTTCATCCACGTCGGGGCGGTCTTGAAGCTCCAGAAACTGTCGCGCGTAACTGGAGAGCGATTCCATGTAGCGGCGCTGGCCTTCGGCAAAGATAGTATCAAAGGCAAGCGAGGATTTGCCCGAACCGGAAAGGCCGGTAATGACGGTAAAAGAATTTTTCGGTATTTGCACCGAAACATTCTTTAAATTATGCACCCGCGCCCCTTTGATGGAGATGAATTTGGACATTTGGAAGAAAGTATTATTGCTGGACAGCATACAGCATTTGGGTCAAGCCGGCAAGTCCTCGGTCGTTAACCCGCAAATATAAAAAAATCCCCCGATCGCGTCGGGGGATTCTTATTTTATTATTATCGGCATTTATAATAGCCGTCTTGCCCTCGCACGCAGGCGCCGCTCTCACATTCTCCATCCCAAACGCAGCCGGTCCCGCTGCTCCGTTTACCGTAACAATGTCCCGGCACAACAGGCGCTCCGCCGGAAGTCGGGAGGGTTTCGTAATATTCAACAAGGTCGGGCGTGAAACAATAATTTTCCGTTGCGCAATCATCGCTGGCAGTGCAGGACGGATGTTCCGGCCTTGAAACAAGGTCGGCGCATTCCGCTCCGCGGGTGGTGCAGCGGAAACGTCCCCCGCAATTGGCGCAGACAAATCCTTGTCTGCAGAATCTTGAGTCCGCTCCTCTTGCTCCAATGCACTCCTGCCGCTGGTCGCCGTAAAAACATTTGTTAAGTTCGGGCGCGCAAAACGCGCTGCCGCACTGGTCATGCCTTTCGCATTCCTGTCCGATGACTCTGCCGGAAGACCCCTGGCAACGTCCCTGCACGCATTCCGGCGCGATTGGTTTGCAATCTTCATCCCGTCCGCAAGGATCTCCGTTGTGTCCTCTGGTGCAAATCCAGTTAATTCCTCCGCCGCCGGCAGTGGCTCGGACGCAATATTCCTGATTGCCAGTACATCCAACGCGAGGGTTGGTCTCGGTCGGTTCCGGTTGAGATGGGCTCGCGGCCGGGCCGCAAACTCCTCCCAGTTCTCCCTGTCTGCCGCCGCCGGCAATGGTTGTACAGCGCTGGCCTTGGCTATCCCAAACGCATCCCCCGCCCGGACAAACATTCAAAGGGTCGTTGTCGCAGGCCGTTCTGTCGCGGTATCCGCCGGCGTCAACGATGGTTTCCCGGATATTTAACGCGGAGCGAGGCACGCTTCTGATTGTCGGCACTTTCAATTTTACTAATTGGGGATTTATTGTATTAAGGATGACGTAAGAGGACATTACAAGAATCAGTCCGATGAGCGCGCCGCTGATAGTTTTTTTCGCGGATTCAATCAGAGCGGCATTGCCGGCGGCGGTAAGCCATTTGACTCCGCCGACGGTGATCATTATTCCCGCCAAAATAGCAGCTATGCTTATTGAATAACGGTATAATCCGGCAATATAGTCGCCTAAATTGGTGACTCGCGTCAGTCCGCCTAAAGGGGCTTGGAGATTAATGCCCTGGTATCCTGTTTCAGCTGTTTCTGATCCCGCCGGCGGAGTTTGCTCCTGGGCTCTGGAAATTTGTGTCGGTAAAATAAACACGAACACCAGCAACAAATACGTCAAGAATAAATTTTTTTGAATATTTAATTTCATAAACTTCCCATCCGGTTAATTTTTAACCAGTGACGCGTTCAGGAGTTTGTCAAAAACAGCCCGCGGTATCGCGCCCTCTATTTTCTGCCCGTTGATAAAAAAGGTGGGTGTGCCAGTAACTCCCAAAGCAACTCCGTCAGCCATGTCGGCGTCAATTTCGGCTTTGGCGGGATCGTTCAACAAACAGACATTAAATTCTTTTAGGTTCAATCCGATTTCTTCCGCGTAACCGGCCATGTCGGAATCGGTCAGGGCGTCGGCGTGCTGGAAAATCTTGTCGTGCATCTGCCAGAATTTGCCTTGAGCTCCCGCGCAGTTGGCGGCAATAGCCGCGCCTCTTGCGCGCGGATGGATGTCTTCCAGCGGAAAGTCGCGGAAAATAAAACGGACGCGGCTGCCGTATTTTGCCGCCATTTCCCGCACCACCGGAAATGCTTCGCGCGAATGTTCGCATTGGAAGTCGGCAAATTCCACAATCGTGATCACCGGATTATCCGCGCCCAAAGCGGGGTCGTCGTCGGTTTGAAGTTTTGCGGAGAGCGCGGGGCTGACTTTTGGCGGCGCGCCGGATGTCAGGCGGCTCTTAAATTGCGGAAGTTCCAGAAGCTCGCCTTTTTGAATCAATCTGTAGAAAGTAATGATCCTGGCCGCAAACAAAAAAATCAGCAAAATCATGATGGCGCCGATTGCCGTGCCCAGAGTTTTGAAAACAGATTTTGGCCGTTTTGTTTCGCGGCTTCCCGCGATTTGAGGAGCTTCTTTCATATATTCTCTCTCCAGTATATCATGTACATTATGGTTAACGCACATAATAATCATCAAATCCGCGCTGAACGGAGAGAGTCAAAGAAAAAGAAAACGATGCGCGTGCATAGCGCCGGTTTGAAGAAAATAGCCGCACAATTAGACCGCGAGCATTATAATAGACAGAAGTAGGTATCTATGGTATGCTCTTTTGGAATTAGAATTCATTTAGGGTTTCGCCAATTGTCATTCCCGCGAAAGCGGGAATCCATAATTAGTAAGCCAATAATTTAAGCGACTGGATTCCCGTTTACACGGGAATGACAGGCCAAATTTTTAATTCCAGTTTATGATTTCCAC
The DNA here is from genome assembly GCA_964609095.1 of uncultured Gammaproteobacteria bacterium. GTDB lineage: Bacteria > Patescibacteriota > Patescibacteriia > CAZSQN01 > CAZSQN01 > CAZSQN01. The sequence continues at coordinate 81,653 of CAZSQN010000001.1, forward strand.
CGTATTAAATATCGCGCAAATAGTTTTAGCGGGCCTTTTGACGGCCTCGGTTCTTCTTCAGGCCAGAGGCACGGGATTGGGAGCGGCTTTTGGTGGCGAGGGCAACATCTTCCGCACCAAGCGCGGCGTAGAGAAAATTTTATTTTACGCGACCATTGTCATCTCGGCCCTGTTTTTCGCCGTTTCTCTGGCCAATATAATAATCTAGGGTTAAAAGTGTACAGCATTTTTAAAAAATTTTTTAAGTGGGCATGGCGCGCCGCGCGGAGCCGTGTTAAGTATTCCATTTCCGCCGTTCGGCTGCGCCGGATCAGGAACGCGTTTAGCCACACTTTTCATTTGGATCAGCGGCTGGTGCTGGCGTTAGGCGATAAAAAGATACCGACTTTTCGGCAGTTAAAATATCTGCCCAAGGTCTTAAGCGGACAAGAAAAGAAATTGCTGGCGGTTCTTTTTTTGCTGTGGTTTGCCGCAAGCGGATTTCTATCCGCCGGATTTTATTTTGCGCATCGTATTTTTGTTCCGGCTAATGGCGGCGAATACAGCGAAGCGCTGGTTGGTTCTCCAAGATACATCAACCCCTTATTCGCCTCCGGCAACGATGTTGACGCTGATCTTTCGCGGCTTATTTATTCCGGTCTTTTGCGCTACGACGGCAAAGGCAGTTTTATTCCGGACATAGCCGAAAGCTATAAGATTTCCGACGATTTTAAGACATATACTTTCACTTTGCGCGACGATGTAAAATGGCACGATGGCGCCCCCTTAACGGCCGATGACGCGCTTTTTACCATCGCGAGCATTCAGGATCCGGCGATAAAAAGTCCGTTGGCGGTGAGCTTTGCCGGCGTAACCGCGGCTAAAATTGATGACAGGACCATTAGCTTGTCTTTGGAGGAGCCGTTTGCCCCGTTTTTAACGGCGCTGACTTTCGGCATCTTGCCTAAGCATCTTTGGGCGCAGGCGGCGCCGTCTCAATTTAGAATCAATGATTTAAATATCAAGCCGGTTGGGTCAGGGCCTTTCCGTTTTCAGTCTTTTGTGCGCGGCCGCGCCGGAGACATCCGTTCCTATACCCTTGTAAAAAATGATTCTTTCTACCGGCCGAAACCGTATTTGGACAAAATTATTTTTCGTTTTTATCCCAATCATTTTTCCGCCGCCTCGGCCTTTGGCAATAAAGCCGCTTTGGGCTTGCAGTATCTGGCCATTAACGAATCTCCGGCTCCGGACGAAAAAGGCAAACGGGACAGCTCGTCTTTAATCGCGGGGGTTGACAAAAACCCGGAAGTGGAGTATTATAAATTGAAACTTCCTCAATATACCGCGCTATTCTTTAATGCGAGAAAGAGCGATATTTTGGCGGACCAAACAGTGCGCCGCGCGCTTTCTTTGGGGCTGGACAAGGAACGCATTTTGCGCGAGACGCTTCAGGGCGAAGGGATATTGATTAATTCCCCCATTCTTCCCGGATTTTTAGGTTATAATGAAACAATCAAACCGTTATCTTACGATGCCGCGGCCGGCATCCAGCTATTTGAAAGTTCCGGATGGAAAATAATGGCCACGGATACGATTAGGAGCAAAAAGAATCAAAAATTGGTTTTGCGTTTGGCAACCGTGGATCGGCCGGAACTTGTTGCCGCCGCCAATGTGATCATAGAGAACTGGGCGGCATTGGGCGCGGAAGTAACCATGAAGCGGATTGAGGCCGGCAATGTCCAGTACGATATTCTCCGGCCGCGCGATTATGATGTCCTGCTCTACGGCGAAATTTTGGGAATAGATCCTGACCCATACGGTTTTTGGCATTCTTCTCAAATAGAAGATCCCGGGCTTAACCTTTCGGGATTTATAAATCGCGACGCCGATAAATTGCTTGAAGAAGCCCGCGTTAGCTCCAATCCCGAAGACCGCGCGGCAAAATATCGCGCGTTTCAGGAAATCATTTACGAACAATCGCCGGCGGCCTTTCTCTACTCCCCTTATTACATTTATCCTTTGCGCAAAACAGTCAAAGGATTTGACGTTAATCTTCTTTCCGCTCCATCTGACAGGTTTTCCAATATTACGGAGTGGCATATAAAAACTAAAAGAGCATTCAAATAATATTTCAATATTTAAATTTTTAAATATTTAAATATTGAATTTGGGGCGAGTGGCGAAACCCCGCGCAAGAGCAGAGCGCTATGCGGGGCAAGTTGGCAAACAAATTGCCGCGGTGGCGGAACTGGCAGACGCACTAGCTTCAGGAGCTAGCGAGAGCAATCTCATGAGGGTTCAAATCCCTCCCGCGGCACCATTATTTTTGAAAAATTATTCTCTTTTAATTATTAAAAGCTATAAGCCAGGTAGTAGAACTTTGTTTCACTACCTGGTAAGCTAAAAGCTTTAAGCTGCAAGCTATTGTTATGACTCCAAAAATTATTCTTAAAGACGAACCAATATCGGCAAATCCGGCTGGAATGGAGCGCGCTCCCCGGAGACCGCGCCTTTTTGGGCGTTCGCGGGGCCGCGGACTCTCCTTAAGGAGGCGGGAATTGCCCCCTCGCGAGGCGCGCGAAAGAGTTGAAATCAGGGGAGATGACCGCGATAAATTAAAAATCATTGTTTTGGGCGGTTTGGAAGAGGTGGGCAGAAATTGCACTCTTCTTGAATATGGGAACGATATTATTTTGATTGATATGGGCCTTCAGTTTCCGGAGGAAGATATGCCGGGAATTGATTATATTATTCCCAATGTGAGCTATCTGCGCGGACGCGAAAGAAACGTGCGCGGAGTGATTATTACCCACGGCCACTACGACCACATTGGCGCCATACCTCATGTTGTGCCGCGCATCGGCAATCCGCCTATTTTTGCCCTGCCCATCACCGCCGCCATTATTAAAAAACGGCAAGAGGATTTTGAACGCGAGAAATTAAATATCAAAGAAATTACTTTGGACGACCAGCTTCAGCTGGGCCGTTTCCGGGTGGAGTTTTTTCATATCAACCACAATATTCCCGATTCGGCCGGTATTATTATTCATACTCCGGTTGGGACGATCATCCATACCGGCGACTGGAAATTTGATTACACGCCGGTTGACGCCAAGCCGGCGGATTTTACCAAAATCGCCAAAATCGGCAGCGATGGCGTGCTGGCTTTGATGGGCGATTCCACCAACGCCGGACAGCCCGGCCACCAGATTTCGGAACGGGAAATCGGCAACGCGCTTCGCACGATTTTAGAAAAAGCTCCGGGAAGAGTGATCGTGGGCACTTTTGCCTCTCTTCTTTCGCGCGTGCGGCAGGTCGTGGACATCGCGCAGGAGCTTGGGAAAAAGGTGGCCATTGACGGGTATTCAATGAAAACAAATGTGGAAGTGGCCAAGATGATGGGCTATATAAAAGTTAAACCCGGAACTTTGATTGATATTTCGCAAGTTGATGATTACCCGCCGGAAAAAGTCGTGATTCTCTGCACCGGAGCGCAGGGCGAGGAGCGCGCCGTGCTGATGCGCATCGCCAATGACGAACATCAACACGTAAAGATTGAACCGCGCGATACGATTATTTTTTCCTCGTCAATTATTCCCGGCAATGAGCGCACTGTTCAGCGGCTTAAAGACACGCTTTACCGCAAAGGCGCGGAAGTCGTGCATTACCAGATGATGGATGTGCATGCCGGAGGCCACGCCAGAAATGAAGACATTAAGCTGATGCTCCTGCTTTTCAAACCCAAGTATTACATACCAATAGAAGGCAATCATTTTCTGCTTCGCGAAAACGGGAAGGTGGCGCAATCCGTCGGCTTTGACCCGAAAAATATTTTTATCGCGGACAACGGTCAGGTGATGGAGTTTTCGCGCGGCGGAATCGGACATCTGACGGAGAAAAAGATTCCTTCCGATTATGTATTTGTTGACGGACTCGGAGTCGGTGATGTGTCGCAAGTGGTTATCCGCGACCGGCAGGTGCTTGCGGCCGACGGCATGGTTGTGGTAATCGCGACCGTTGACGGCAAAACCGGAGCCCTGATGGGTTCGCCGGACATCATTTCGCGCGGATTCATTTATATGAAAGAAAACAAGCGGCTGATTGAGGAAACGCGAGCGCTGGTAAAACGCGCGGTCACCGACCGCGATGCAAAGTCCGCCGCGGACAATGACGAGCTCAAACGAAAAATCCGCGACAACATCGGCGCGTTCCTTTTCCAGCGGACGCAAAGAAGGCCGATGATTCTTCCTGTGGTAATTGAAGTTTAAAACCTAATTTGATAAAACCGTCCCGTATATTCGGGGCGGTTTTTTGTACATACATCGCTTGGCAAGAGTTGGGTTTTAACTTAATATAAAATTATATGTCAAAGCATGATATTTTAGTTACGGGAATCCAGCCGACGGGACCCTTGCATATCGGCAATTACATCGGCGCGGTCAAAAATATGCTGCGCCTGCAGGACGAATACTCCGGCAGAATGTTTGTTTTTGTCGCTGACTATCATTCCATAACAGCCGACTACAACCCTAAGGAAAAACAGGCGCAAGTATTGCTCCTTGCTTCAGAATTGCTGGCTTTGGGAATTAATCCCAAAAAAGTTGTCTTGTATGTGCAATCAAAAGTTCCGGAAGTTACTGAATTGGCCTGGATTTTTAATACCGTGACGCCGATTTCCTTTTTGGAGCGAATGACGCAGTTTAAGGATAAATCAGAAAGGCAAAAAGAAAATATCAATGTTGGCTTGTTTGATTACCCCGTGCTTCAAGCGGCGGATATTTTAGTGATGAAAGGAATGGCAGTCCCGGTAGGCGCCGACCAGGTTCAGCACGTTGAGCTTACCCGCGATGTTGCCAGATTCTTTAATCGCAGATTCAGCGAAACATTTTTTGAACCAAAACCTCTTCTGGCTGAAGTGCCGCGCGTGATGTCGCTAATTGATCCGACAAAGAAGATGAGCAAATCCGTGTCGGGGTCTTTTATTTCGCTTGCCGACGAGCCCGCGGAGATTAGGAATAAACTGCGCGGCGCCGTGACGGATTTGGGGCCCAAAACCGACGGGATGAGCGCCGGCGTTAAGAATCTTTTTACTTTGCTTAAAGAATTTGGAAGCGGCGCAGACGTTAAAAAAATGGAATCGGCTTACAGCGGCGGGGCGTTAAAATACGTTGAGTTAAAAGATTTAATCGCGGAGAGAATCGCGGAACATTTTGCTGATTTCCGAAAGCAACGAGCGCAACTGTTAAAAAATCCAACAAAAATTAAAAAGATTTTGCGCGAAGGCGCGGAGCGAGCGCGTCAGATTGCGAAGAAAACAATGGACGAAGTATTAAAAAAGACCGGACTTCGTTAATTGTTAGATTGTTGTATTGTCCCGCGTACGGGATCCCGCTTTGCGGTGATTATATTGGTTTTGCGTTAGATGGCCGGTAGATTGACAAACAGCTTATTTTTTGGTATTATATTTTGTGCATATTTCGTTCGTTTTCAATAGATTCCGAGTGAGTCGGATGGCTGCCCCCACACCAATCTTAACAACAACTGTGCTTAAAGCACGACTAAAGGCGAAGCCGACTTCGTCTTTATGGGTACTGATATATTAAGTATGTTGTAAAGAATGGTGTGGGGGAGGAAAGTCCGAACATCGCCCCGTAATATACGGGGAAAAGGCAGTCGCTAACGGCGACGGGCGCAAGGCAAGCGAGAAAAGAGAGGACAGCTGTTCTCTTTTCTCTCCTTGAACGAGGCCACGGATAGTGCAACAGAAAATATACCGCTTGAACCCGAGCGAAAGCGAGGGTGAAATCTTGAGCGAAGTCGAAAGACTTCTTCAAGTCAAGTAAGGTTGAAATCGTGAGGTAAGAGCTCACGCGGGACTGTAAGTGATTACAGCCGTGGAAAACACCTGCCAGATGCAAGGCCAAGAATGGTAGGCCGCACGAGGTATTGAGCAATCAATACCCCAGAGAGATGGTCATCCTTCGCAGAAATGCGAAGACAGAATTCGGCTTATAGACTCGCTTGGAATTTATTGAGAATGAAATGTGTTTCGCGTTTAGAGTTTTCTAAACCCCAAACCCTAAACCCTCTTACAATGCGCCGATTAGAGCTTTTCTTTTTGGTAGCGCGCGTTCCGCTTGATTTTGCCGCCATTTTTTTAGCCGCCCTGTCGGCTTATTTTTTGCGTTTCGGCACCGTATTTGCCGATTGGCGTCCGGCCACGCAGATTATTTCTTTTTCAAATTATTTGGCCGTTTCTTTGTTTGTGTCCGTCATTTGGACGGGGATTCTCGCGGCTTCCGGTATTTATGGAACTTCGCGTCCTAAATTTTTAAACGAAATTTTTAAAATCGTCGTCTCCCTTTCCACCGGATTCGCCGCCGTTATTTTCTTTTTATTTTTTAAGCGGGAATTTTTTGCTTCCAGATTCATACTGCTCGCCGGATGGCTATTGGCGATAATTTTTGTTGTTTTGGCGCACTTGGCTATGAGATCGGTAAGGAGATATTTTTACAGGCGCGGCATAGGCCTGCGCCGCGCCGCGCTCATCGGAGCCGGGCGCACAGCAGCGATACTCTTAGAATCCTTTAAAGCTCATCCGGAGTTGGGAGTGGCCATTGCCTTTAATTTCGCGAAGATTTCCGACAGAGGGTTTTTGAGCGAGATTGATGAAATTATTTACGCGGATGAGGTCTGGAACACGGATGCGTTTTCGGAGGTGGCGAAATTGGCGGAGGAAAAACACTTGTCTTTAAAATACGCCGCTGATTTTTGGGAAGGACCGCGCTCAAGCGTGGATGTAACCGCGCTTTTTGGAGTTCCTTTGGTGGAGCTTAAAAAGACGCCGCTTGAAGGGTGGGCGCGGGTTGTAAAAAGAATTTTTGATCTTATTTTAAGCGCGTTTCTTTTAATTTTATTTTCGCCGCTTTTTTTACTTATCGTTCTGGCTGTAAAATTCGGCTCAAAAGGGCCTATAATTTTTAAGAATACGCGGGTCGGACAGTATGGGAGGATTTTTAATACGCTCAAGTTCCGCACCATGAAGAGCGAGTATTGCATCGGCCCGCAGTTTTCGGATTCAGAAAAGAATTTAGAATTAGAAAAAGAACTTATAAGCAAACAAGGGATAAAAAATGGGCCGGTTTACAAAATTAAAAATGACCCGCGCGTTACGATGCCCGGGCGCATGCTCCGCGCGACTTCATTGGATGAATTGCCCCAGCTCTGGAATGTTCTCCGCGGTGAGATGAGCTTGGTCGGCCCGAGGCCGCATCAGCCGCGGGAGGTGGAAAATTACAATCGCGACCAGAAAAGGATTTTTCTTATCAAGCCGGGCATTACCGGTTTGGCGCAGATTTCCGGGCGTTCGGATTTAAGTTTTGGCGAGGAATCAAGATTGGATATTTATTATATGGAGCACTGGAGGATTTCTCTTGATCTTATAATCATCTTCAAAACAATTTTAGCCGTTCTGCGCGGCCGCGGGGCGTATTGAGCTTATAACTTACGGCTTTTAGCTTAAAACATTACCCAAAATCTGGGTTTTCTTTTTATTTACGAATTGTGATACATTTGAGAAGTATGAAAATGGCTTTGGTTCACGACTACTTAATCCAGGACGGGGGAGCCGAGCGGGTGCTTATGGCCTTGCACGAGATTTGGCCGGAAGCGCCGGTTTATGTTTTGATGCACGACCGCGGCCGGGCTAATCCCGCCTTTCGTAGCTGGGATATAAGAACTTCTTTTCTGCAGAAGATTCCTTTTGGCATGAGGCGCTATCAATGGCTCTTGCCTTTAATGCCTACGGCCACCGAATCGTACAATCTCTCGGAGTATGATGTTGTTATTTCTTCTTCCTCCGCTTTTGCCAAGGGCATCATCACTAAGCCGGAAACGCTTCATATTTCCTATTGCCACACGCCAACGCGGTATTTGTGGACGGACAGTTTGAGTTATGTTGAGGAGCTGCGCGCGCCAAAAATAATCAAAGGACTCCTGCCGCCAGTGCTCTCGTATCTGCGGCTGTGGGACCGTCTCTCCAGCGACAGGGTAGGGGTCTTTGTGGCTAATTCAGAAACCGTTGCCGATAGAATCAGAAAGTATTATGGCCGAGATTCGGTCGTGATCCATCCGCCGGTGGAGGTGGAATCGTTTTATGTTTCCAAAGATATTGGAAATTATTATCTTATCGGCGGACGATTGGTTTCTTACAAACGGTTTGACATAGCGGTTAAGGCATTTTCGGAGCTGAATATCCCCCTAAAAATTTTTGGCGAAGGTCCGGAGTTAAATCATTTGCGTTCTCTTGCCAAAGCAAATGTGGAATTTTTGGGACGGATCAGCGAAGAAGAAAAGCGTCGGCTCTACAGCCGCTGCGTCGCCTTTCTCCATCCGCAGGTTGAGGATTTTGGCATTACGGCCGTTGAAGCCATGGCTTCCGGCAGGCCGGTTATTGCTTATCGCCGCGGCGGCGCGATGGAAACGGTTCTTCCGGGCGTGACCGGCGTATTTTTTAACGAGCAGACCTGGGAAAATCTGGCTCATACCATTATCAGATTTAAGCCGGAATTGTTTAACGGAGAAATTATCCGGCAACACGCTTTTGCTTTTGGCCAAGCCCGTTTTGGGAGCGCTATGAAAGAATTGGTTCAGAAAGAGTGGGCTACTTTTTGCGCCAGACGCGGCATAGCGGCAGAAAAACAAATAAGCATGCCCGCCTAAATTTTTTTCGCTTATGTGGATTTGCGTTGACGGACGGGTCTTGCAGGATAAAGTTGGCGGCGGCGTGCAAAAATACGCTAAGCATCTTATGGATGCTCTTTTTAATTTGGACAAAGAAAATAATTATATTATTTTTACCAATTCTTACGGAGCGAGCGGCATCCCGCAATTTTCCTATCACAACGTATTTGAAGCCGCTTTTTCATATCCAAACAAGATTCTTAACGCCCTGATTTTATCGCGCCGGCTATATTTGGATGATTTGATTGAAAAAGAAATATCCCGAAAGTTTGGAAAAAAGATTAAATTAGACGCGTTTTGGGCCCCGAATCTGAATTTTGTCAATCTCCGGCCGGAAACTAAATTTTTGCTCAGCGTTCACGATATCTCCTTTTTGATTGAACCGGAATTTTTTACGCTCAAAGAAAGGATTTGGCATAAATTGGTAAACCCAAAGCTATTATTTAATCGGGCCAACGCGCTTTTGCCGGTTTCTTGTTCAACGGCCGCTGATTTAGATAGAATCGGCGCGGAAAAAAACAAAGTATCGGTTATTTATCCGGGCATAGAACAAAAATATTTTCAAGAAATCAGCGAAGCAGAATTAAAACGGGTTCGGAACAAATATAATTTGCCGGAGAAGTTTATCCTGACTCTGGCGGCGGCCGGCAAGAGGAAAAATTTTGAAGGAGCAATCAAGGCGTTTCAAAACGGCAATATCGGCAAAGACATAAAATTGGTTATTGCCGGTTTTGGCACGGGCATAGCGCGCGCTTCTCGCGAGAGAATTATTTTTTTAGGTTCGGTGGATGAAGATGACTTGGCCGCCTTATACAAATCAGCGCAAATTTTTATTTATCCGTCTTTTTACGAGGGTTTTGGCTTCCCGCCCCTTGAAGCGGCCGCAGTCGGGACGCCGGTCATCGCGGGAAACGCGACTTCTATGCCTGAGGTTTGCGCTGGAAGCGCGATGCTTGTTAATCCTCATGACGCAAATGAACTTTCTTCGGCCATAACCGCGCTCGCCAATGAGTCCGCGCGGCAAAGTTATCTGTTGAATCGCGGACAAAATCGCGTTGCTGATTTTTCTTGGGCTGAATCGGCCCGTCTTCTTTTGAAATCATTTGAGAATTTAAAAAAACCGTCTCTTTTTGAGACGGAATCTTAATTTGCGGCCTGTTCTTCTTTTTGCAAAACTTTTAAAGTTTTTTGCAAAGTTTCCATAAGTGCGCGGATTTGCTTGATTTGCAGCTCAAGAGACGCGACGGTTGCCTGTATTTTTGGCTCTTGCAGGCGATCCGCCGGATTTTTTTCAACCTTTTCATTCAAAGCCGGCATGGCGAGATCAAGCAAGAAAGTTTTAATGGCCGCCCCAAGGAGCGCGACTTGTTTTTTGTGTTTGGCTCTGATGTCGTCTATTTCCGTTGCCATCTTCCGGGAGTTGGTATTTCGTTGCCCGACAGTTTCCAGGGTCTTGGTTGCGTTTAAAAAGAGCTGTTTTATGACCTGAAATTGCACAGATTCCAGCTTGGCCGATTCTTGGAGCAGAGTAAAATAAAGGTCAGTTATTCTTTCATATCTGGGCATCTTTTATCTCCAATCCCATTCATTTTATCATTAAGGAGGAATGCTTTGTCAACCTTCACGGCCCTTGATATACTTTATTATATGATGCGAGTAGGCATTGACGCTCGGTTTTGGGGAACAAACACAGGCATAGGCCGTTATGTGGAAGAACTGGTAAAGGCAATGTTAAAGGAAGCGGCCGGAGCGGAATTTGTTCTTTTTTTAAGGAAAAATAACTGGGATATGGCTCCGGAGGGGGCGGAGCGCGTTTTGGCCGACTGCCGCTGGTACACCTTGGGCGAGCAGATTTTATTGCCGCGAATCTTTGACGGCGCGAAGTGCGATTTAATCCATTTTCCGCATTGGAATGTTCCGGTCGGAGTGCGCACGCCTTATGTTTTGACGATTCACGACCTGCTCCTTCTTCGGCATCCGTCGGCGCGCGCCACTCTTTTAGGACCGTTGCGTTACGCCGTCAAGAAGATGGGTTTTAACTTTGTTTTGCGCAAAGCCGTCTCTAATGCCCGCGCCATTATTTCGCCGTCGGAATTCTCGGCGCGGCGCGTCAGAGAGCATTTTCCAGGTTCGGCTTCAAAGATTAAGGTTGTTTACGAAGGCCTTCCCGCTCTTAAAAGCGGTCCGGAATTTTCCTCGCTGGAGCAAAGGGGCGCGCGGAAACCATACCTGTTTTATGTCGGCAACGCTTATCCGCACAAAAATTTGGAAACGCTGATTGCGGCCGCGATTAAATTGCGCGAGAGCGGAGAAGAAATCAATCTGGTTTTAGCCGGAAGAAAAGACGCTTTTTACGAACGTTTGGAAGATAAATTCGGTTCGGAGAAATCTGTGATTTTTTTTGGCGAGGCAACGGACGAAGAACTGGACACGTTGTACAAAAATGCCGAGGCCTATGTATTTCCGTCTTTGGAAGAAGGTTTTGGTCTGCCCGGGCTTGAAGCCGTGGCAAGAGGGATTCCGGTTATAGCTTCGGAACGCGGCGCCTTGCCGGAAATATATGGAAATGCCGCCCTGTATTTTAATCCTGATAAAGTCGGCGAGCTTGCCGGCGCCATTGCCAAAATAAGGCGCGAGAGCGAGTTTAGAATCAAAATGATTAGAGAGGGCAATGAACGGGTTAAAAGATTTCAGTGGGAAGAAGCGGCTCGCCAAACATTTGATATTTATAAAAACGCGTTAAATTTCAAACCCTGATTTTGTGAAGGAAACAAATAAAAAAAAGAACCAGCGGCTTGAGATAGTGGAAGAGGATGAGGCAATAACTCTTAAATTTGATTTGGGCCCACATGAGAGGTCGCCTCATCTTTTGGATCTTGATTCCATTTCGACCGCGGCGTTTCAGAGCCGCGATGAGCAGGTTAAGGATTTCTGGACGGGAGCAGTCAAGCCGCCAAGGCCCGGCAGAATGAAAAGATTTATCGCCAATCTGCGCGGCGTTTTTGAAAATGAGCGCGAGCACCGCTTGCTTGCGCCGGGTAAGCCGCGATTATTGGCCGATCTCTTCGATGAGCTTTTAATCTGCAATCTGTTCGAGATAATATTTATCGGAGCGCGGGCTGTTTTTACAGCTTATTTTTCGGCGTTGGTTTTTTGCGCCGGGCTTTTGCGCCGGGAAGACAAAATCCAGCCGGAGGCCTCGAGATTGGCAAAAGCGGAAAGTTTTGGGAAAGCGCGCGTTCCGGTTTTTCTGACCAAGGTTCCGCTTTTACCCGGACTTAGCAGCCGGGTTGTTCCTTTGGCGCGAAAAGATTTAAGTTTTTTGCGTTTTTCCCCTCCGGTCAGATTTGAACGGGCGCTTGTTTCTTTCGTGCTTCTGGCTTTTGTTTTTATTCTGCCTTTGCGCGTTGCTTCAACCTACGGCGAGGTAAACCGGACGAAATCAGTTCTGCTTCAAAAAAGCGTGGCCGCTTTTGAGTCGTTGAATAAATCCTGGAGCCAAGTGGGAAATCTTGAGGCCGCGGCCGCCGCTTTTGAAGATGCCAGCGAAGGATTTGACGCCGTCCTAAAAGATATTGAAGAAACGCATCAAATTTTGCAGAAAGCCGCCTCTGTTCTGCCCGAAGGAGAACAGCTTGATGCCGGAAAATCATTGCTTCTCGCCGGTTCTTTGGTGGCCGCTTCGGCAGAAGTGCTGGCCGGACGGCTCGCCGCTTTAAACGATTCTGCCCTGCCTCCGGCGGAGCGCGTGCATCAGCTTGGAGAAAGTTTGAATACGGCTTTGCCCTTGTTGCAGAACGCCAGAGAAAAGCTTGATTCAATTTCGGTTGAAGTGATACCTGCGGAATACAGGAACGGCGCCGCCGCGGCCATGGCTCTGTTGGATCAAGTGATAGAAGGAGTGGAAAGCTCGGAAGCGGCCACTTCTGTTTTAGAATATATCCTTGGCAGGACTGAACCGAGAAGATTTCTTGTTGTTTTTCAAAATAATGCGGAATTGCGGCCGACGGGCGGGTTTATCGGCTCGTTTGCCGAAATTGATTTTGCCGCCGGCGATATTACCCGCATGTGGATGCCGGGCGGCGGCTCGTATGAGCTCCAGGGAGGTTTGCGGGCAACAGTCATTCCGCCCGAACCGCTGCAGCTTATTGCTTCGCGCTGGGAGTTCCAGGACGCCAACTGGTTTCCGGATTTCCCGTCTTCGGCCAGAAAGTTAATGTGGTTTTATGAAAAATCCGGCGGTCCGACCGTTGACGGCGTTATCGCGCTCACTACTTCCGTGGTTCAAAAATTATTGCAGGTGACCGGGCCGATTGAGATGCCCGAATACGGCAAGATAATCACCGCGGATAATTTCTGGCTGGAGACGCAGAAGGCCGTGGAATTGGAATACGATAAGGAGGAAAACAGGCCCAAACAGTTTTTAGCCGATTTGGCGCCCAAGCTTATCGCGCGCCTTAAAAGCAATGACCCGAAAACATTTTTTGCTTTAGCCAAAGCTCTGGCCGAAACAATCGGAGAGAAACATTTTCAGATTTATCTGCGGGACCAATCCGCGCAGGAGAAAATCACGCATTTGGGCTGGGGAGGCGAATGGCGGCCAACTTCCGGCGATTCCTTGGCTATTGTCAATACCAATGTGGCCGGCGGCAAAACAGATGGAATCATAAGCGAGCACATCAAGCATTCCGCCAAAGTTGATGAGGACGGCTCGACAGTGGTAACGGTTGAGGTAACACGCGCTCATCAAGGAGTCAAGAATGAACTTTTTAGAGGCGTGCGCAATGTTGATTACGTGAGAATTTATGTTCCCGAGGGTTCTACCCTGCTTGAATCAAGCGGCTGGAGAAAGCCGGTCCAGTCCCTTTTTAATATTATTGACGAGAACGCTAATCCGGATACGGATCTGATCTCGGCCGATGCCGGCTCGGCCGAAGAACCGGCAACGGGCACTAAAATCAGCCATGAATTCGGCAGAACTGTTTTTGGAAATTGGATTATGGTTGATCCCGGAGAGACCGTCACTTACAAGCTGGCATACCGTCTGCCGCAGAAGATAACTTTTAGCCAGGCAGAGAACGGATTTTTGGAAAAAATTGGTTTGCGCGAAAAGGATATTCCGCAAGCGTCTTACAGTTTATTGCTTTTGAAGCAGGCCGGAACCGTCAATACCACTTTTGAACATTCGGTGGAGCTGCCGGCTGATTGGCAAGTTATTTGGCGCAACGCTCCGGAAGCCGGCAAGTCCCTGCCTTTGGACAGAGACAGGTTTTTCGGGGTTGTGGCCACGCCGGCCCACGGTTTATGAATCCAGAGGAAAGCCGCGGAAAATCTCAAAGAGGCCGCGCGCGCCGGCGCTCCGATGAAATAGAAAAAGGACTGCGGGAGATTTATGAAAATCCCGAAGTCGGGTCTCAAGATTTAACCACTTTTACCCGCGGCCCGGGATTGGGCAGGTGGCTAATGGCGGCGGGGATTATTTTTTTTGTTTTTTTGGCAGCGGCCGCTTGGGCCGGTTTTTATATTTTCCGGCCGGCGGAAAAATTTGCCGGAGAAAATATTGATTTAACCATTACCGCCGCCGAAGAGCTGACCTCCGGCGCTGTTTCTGAATTTGTCATAAATTACGGCAATCGCGAAACAGTGCCGCTGGGCGCGGTGGAGATATCTCTTGCCTATTCCAAAGAATTTAAGCTGATTGAAACGGAACCGGCTTCGCCCGAAGCCAATAGCTGGAGGATAGGCAGTCTGCCCAAGGGCGGAGAAGGACATATTAAGCTCTCCGGCGCCATCAATGCCCCCAAGGGAAAAGCAATTGCCGTCTCCGCCTATCTTACTTACAAACCGGCGAATTTTAATTCTGAATTTCAAAAAGTGGCGAATGCCTCGTTTAATGTGGCCAAATCAATGCTCGCGCTGGAAGTAGAGGGGCCGGAGCGCGCCGTGCCCGGAGAAGAAATACAATATCTTGTTAAATATCAAAATAATTCCGGCGCAAAATTGGAAAGAACGGAGATCAGGGCTTTTTACGCGGAGAATTTTTTTCCAAAAAAGGCCGCGCCCGCTCCCGCGGAGGGGGAAGGGAGATGGCTTCTGCCGGCTCTTGCCGATGGAGAAAAAGGAGAAATTAAGATAACCGGAAGCTTTTCTTCAACGGCCGAGGGAACGCGCCAGTCCTCTTTTGAAGCGGGAAAGGCGAATGAGGATGGTATTTGGCTCCCTATGGAGAGAGTGGCTTCTTCGGCGGAGCTTGTTAAAAGCGAACTTAAACTGATTCTTGTCGGGAACGGAGGAGGTGGGGGCGCGGTTAATTTTGGCGACACATTGCGTTATTCTCTTTTTTTTGAAAATAGAAGCCAAATGGCCTTATCGGATATTATTCTTTCTCTGCGTTTGGAAGGAAGTCCGGCGGTCGGAGGCAGGTCGCCGCTTGTTTGGGAAACCATTTCCGACGAGGCGGGAGCAAAAAGGACAGGCGATACTCTGACTTGGACAAAAAAGCAAATCAGCGCTTTGGGCCGCCTTGAACCCGGGGAGCAGGGAACGGCGGATATTGCCATTGAGCTTGTCCCTGTTCCTTTTAGCAAAGGCGGAACCGATTATAAGGTCGTTGCTTTTGGCGAAGCCAAAATAGGAAAGATAGGCGGCGCGCGTTCGGACAGAGTCGCGAGAAGCGAGCCGCTGGAGATGAAGCTGTTTTCTGATTTGGTTTTTATTGCCGAAGGCCGGTATTACGATGACGATGACAATGCCGTTGGCGCGGGGCCGGCGCCGCCGCGCGTGGGAGAAACCACTTTCTACCGCATTTGGTGGACGCTCGCCAATACCCTGCATGATTTGGAGGAGCTTAAAGTTGAGAGCGTTTTGCCCCCAGGCGTTAATTTTACCGGCAGGTTTAATTCGGAAGACGCGGGCGAACTTTCGTATGATGAAAAAACGCGTAAAGTCGTTTGGAAAATAGAAAAATTAAAAGGCGCGAAAGAGCCGGTCCGCGCCGAGTTTGAGGTATCCATTACCCCGGCCGAAGACCAGCTTGGCTCGACGGTAGTTCTAACGGACCTGGCCAGCGCCTCCGGCCGCGACACGGCTTTGGACGCGCTTATTTTCCGCACGGTGCCGCAGATTACCTCCAACATTGAAACCGACCCGAATCTTGCCGGTAAAGGAACAGTGAGGAGATAGAGAGTAAAAAGAAAAAGCCCCGCACTTATACATAAGTACGGGGTTTTTAATAATGAGCAAGGTGGCTTTAGGCAGCTGTGCTTGTAGTCATGAGCGCTTTTAGATCCGCTGGATTTATAAGTTTGAATCGCAAGCCGTGCCATTCCGAGATTTTCTCTTTCAAGTCACCGAAACGGTCGACTTGATACAACTGGTTACGAGCGATGACATAGCTGGCGTGAGCCGCCACATACTCCGCGCCCGGCGCTTCCGCTTCGGGCTTTACGGCGCACATGCTGCCAATCGCGCCGTAGCGCGTGACAAAATTCCAGAAAGAGTCCTGTTCGCCAAGGGTGATGAAGAGTTCGCCGTCTTTCAACCCTTTGGCAATGCGTCGGAA
Organism: uncultured Gammaproteobacteria bacterium; assembly: GCA_964609095.1. Lineage (GTDB taxonomy): Bacteria > Patescibacteriota > Patescibacteriia > CAZSQN01 > CAZSQN01 > CAZSQN01. The sequence goes on from CAZSQN010000001.1 coordinate 97,938, forward strand.
ATCCTTAGCGGTCAGGTCGCCCCAGCCGAGTTTTTCGCCCAGCTTGTTGTACCAGCCGCTGTTGTGGGTCAGCTTGGTCTTGCCGCCGCGCATCTGCCCGCAATAAAGGCCGAACAGGCCGCCCGTCGGATTGGACTGACTCCCGTACATTCCCTTGGTCAGCTGTGCCATAAGGCGCCTCCTTCAAGAGGCGGTTTGAGACGGTTAACGGTTTCCTGTCCCAGTTGTTTGTCCAGTTCCGGATCCATGTTGCGCCAATTTCCACGCTCGGGATGGCCAAGAAGTTCGGCTATGATGAGGCGCAGATATTGCGGCGGCGCTGGCGGATTCCAGCATACCATTGATTTGCCGCTAGGGACGGTCCAAAAAAGATATGGCTCCGGGCGCTTGCCGTAAAGTTCTTGTAAGTGCGCCGCATACTGCAGCTCTTCAAACTCGGATTCGGGAAAGTCCGCGCGTATCTTTGCGGTCAAGTCAATAACTGTTGGCAAGAGATGAAGATGAGCGTGCTTGACGGTCTGTCCAATAATTCCATGTTCAAACACCGTAACGGGATAAGGAGCTGCTGAAGCGCTGTGCTGGTATTCCAACGAAAGCGCGCGGCACACTCTTTTTGTTATTTTGAGCATCGCTTCCGTTTCACTGCCAGTCAGCGCGCCCATGCACGAGATGTGCGCTTTTGGAATTACAAGGGCGTATCCACCGATTATTTGGCCAAGCGTAGCGGCTACATACCACCCGCTATTTTCAGCGATGAGACGGTCTCCAAGCTTAATTCGGTCGCAGAAAACGCAACTGTTGTCCATATTTTTCCTCCGATTTCAAGGTTCAACGATTCTAATTTAGAGATTAACAGTTCTAATGTTGGGTGTCAAACAAAAAAACAGCGTTTGGCGCTGTTAATATTAAAATTAAAAATTTTCTTTCTTTACTCCGCCCTTTCTCTGCCCCCGCCAAGAATCGAACTTGGATCCCAAGTTCCGGAAACTTGTATTCTATCCGTTGAACTACAGGGGCAAGGAAAGAGCGGGGTATCCAGCTGAGCTACGGGCGCAAGTGAGAAAAAAGTAAAAATTTATTTTTATTTTTGGCGAACGCCGCGCCCGAATCAAGCAGAGCGATGATACGGGCGCAGGCGCTTTAAGAGTGAATATATTTTATAAGAAATCGGCCGCAGAGGCAACTCTATTGCCTCCGGCAGAGCGACGATCTCTCCGCCTCCGCCCGAGGCGGATCCGCCTTGGGTGGAAAAGCCCTTCTTAAATCTAGTAATTCCCGCCCAGGCGTGACTTGATTCTTGATTCTTGATTCTTGATTCTAAAGGCGGTGCTATGCCCCAAAAATCATAAAAACCATATCCGGCAAATTTTGCGTTTTTCATTATTTCCCAATGCAAAAGATACGGCGCCATCAAGTTTCTTTTTTCGTTGGAGGATGCGCCATGGAGGTAAGTGGCAGTATTCCCAAAGAAATTTATAATAGCCGCGGCCAGCGGTTCGTTGTTTTGGTAGGCGACAAAGAGCTTAGTATTCGGCAGAATCCTAAGCATCTCGCGATAATAAGATTCCGAGTGAGCGGAGAATTTATCCCTCGCTGTTGTTTCTTTCATTAATTTTACAAAATCATCTGCAGGCGCGTTTTCTTTTATAGCGACGCCGTGGCGTTCTGCCAGGCGGATATTATATCGTGTTTTTTCATGCATTTCAGCGAGCAGGGCTTCTTCATGTTTGCGGATATCAACGATTAGCGTGTGCTGGGGCTGCCTTGATTTAGCTTTTAGCTTATAGCTTATAGCTTTTAGCCCGTTATTAGATTCAAGGTGTAAAAATATTCCTTTTGTTTTTTTAAGATCGGAAATAATTGTTTCCATAATTCTTGATTCTTGATTCTTGATTCCAATAGGTCCGCGATACAGGTTCCATCCAAACATACCGCCCGGCAGCGGATGTGAAACAATTTGCGCAAGCGCGTCCGGAGTTTCGTACCGTCGTACCTCGCGCCCGATTGATTTTTGAAACTCGCCCCAGCTCCATGATTGCAAAAATAGTCCCGATCGAGATCGGGAGCTATCATTTAATATAAATTTATCCCAAGAGCTTTTGTCTGCCATATATTAGACATCTTCACAGGATTATTGACAAAAAGCAAGATTTGTGATAAGTTAACTTAATCGTTCCTTAACTTCAGAATAAGGAAAATCAAGCCAAAAAGGAGCGCAAATGGACAGGAAGCAGGCAAAAACGCAGACAGGCGCATCGGACACTTCCGGCACTTTGGCCATAGCTCGCCGCAACTGGTTCATGAACTGGTACCGCGAGCTTGGTTTTTCCCTTCAGATACCAGTTCCTCCTGTTCCAGATGAGGAGTACAAGAGTAGAAAGGAACAGGGTCAAGACCTGTTCTATCGTCCTCCAACCTCCGAGGTCTCTTACGAGGCCTTGATGAAGGCGGTTGGACAGGGCAAATGTTGGACTGTCGTGAACGGGAGCGACAGGAAGAAGATCAAGTGGGAACCTACCCAAACCGGCTACTGGTTCTGGGCCGAAGTTTCCCAAGATTGTCCCCGCCTGGGCACATCCTGGCATGGGCTCACCCGCACCAAAGAGCAGGGACTGGACTTGCTTTCCTTGCTTTCATTGGAAGAGTATGCGCTTGTCTGGTGGGCGCACAAAGCCGCAACCAACGCCATACTTGATACCGGAAATTGGTCTTGGCTTCGTACCCGTTTCAGGGATAGCGCTTTGCATGCCAGCGACTGCTATGGCAGGGTCTGCGTGGACGGGTGGGATGCGATCAGCATTGCGTACCCTTATGTCAACATGGGCGGCCGCTCCGCGGAAGTGGTCAAGATGTAACTTGAGTCCTGATTGCTTGTTCCCCCAGTACTAGAACTTTCGAGTTCAGTACGGGGCTTCGCTTTTGCCCTCTTGTACCTTGTCCCGTTAGAAGCCACATTCTAAACGGGTACAACTTTAAAATTTCGTAGGAGCTTTCTATGTTTAGAGCTTCTAACGGGACTCGTGTCCCTTCAACTTTGATTGAAGGGACTTTTAATTTATGTTGGGACTGTCGCCAAATACCATTTCTACTGCAATTCTCAAATTTCAGCTGCAAATTTCTAAAAACTCCTCCGCTTATACTGCGTATAAACATCGTCGTTTTTATAAATTTTCGCTTTGAAATTTGAGAATTTCGTGACGAAAGCGCATTTGGCGACAGTCCCAGAATAGCGGAAAAATTTTTAGTTTCAAAAAATACGATTAAATACAATACTGCAATACTGGGAAGTATTGCAGTATTGTATTTCGGATGGTATTGATGGTCATCGGATGGTTGTCATCGGATGGTGTTGATGGTCAGTTGTCTCATGTGTCGGCAGGATTATGAGGGCAGGATATTGATACGACAAATTGATCCCGCCCCCGAGAATCGGGGGCCCGCACATGCCTCCAAAATTAAATAATAACAAAAATCAGCTATAGCTTAAAATTGTTATTTTAAATATTTATGACATGGGCTTTTTTTTACAACAATTTCGCATCGGCCGCATATTTTTGTTGTAAGAGGGGTTAGGCACGTCGTCCAAGCAATTTTAAAGCCTCCCTTAGCCGCGCTTCCGAGGCGGAGAGAGACGGAGAGATTTTGCCGATAGCGCCTTTGGCTTCTTGTTTGGAATATCCCAGTCGAACTAAGGCGTCAACAACATCATCGCTACCTCCTGCCTCGTCAAACTCTATTTTTCCGCGCAGTTCCAGGATTATTTTTTGCGCGGTTTTGCCGCCGACGCCCTGCGCTTCGGAAAGAAATTCCGCCCGGCCGGAGGAAATGGCTTTTTTGATGTCAACAAGTTTGCCAAGGTCAAAAAGGCGCATCGCCATTTTTGGCCCGACGCCGGAGATAGAGATGAGCTTCTTAAAAAAATCCAATTCTTCCCGCGTCCTAAAACCGTAAAGCTCGCGCGAGTCCTCCCTGATGTATTCATGCGTCCAAAGACCTAAAACGGCTCCGGCGGAGAGTTCGCCGAGCAATGTTTTGGGAGCCGCTATTTCATATCCTATGCCGGTATTTTCTAAAATCAGCGAATCGCCGTCCACTGCTATAATTGTGCCTCTGATAAAGGAAATCATAGTTAGCTTTCAGCTTTTAGCTTACCAGGTAGTGAAACAAAGTTCTACTACCTGGCTTATAGCTTTTAGACGAGAGCGTCCAGCCCGACAAAATATAAAAATGCCCCGTACTTTGTTACAAGTACGGGGCAAAGAACAGTGGGCACTCCGAGATTTGAACTCGGAACGACCCGGTTATGAGCCGGGGGCTCTGACCATTTGAGCTAAGTGCCCGGTGCCAGGAAAGGGAGTTGAACCCTCACGGTAGGTGTACTACCACAGGATTTTACCTGCCCCGTAGTGAAACGCAAAGCGTTCTACTACGGGGAGTCCCGCGCGCCCCGTACTGAATTTTGATTAGTGGGTGAGAAGGGGATCGAACCCTTACGGTATTGCTACCACGGGATTTTAAATCCCATGCGTCTGCCTATTTCGCCACTCACCCTTCGGTAAGTCCAAAAGCAAAATTAGTACGGGGTAAATCTGCCTGCCTGTCCCGCACAAAGACGAGCTTTGTGCGGGGTTTCGCCATCCACCCTTTTCGCCGTTAACCGCTGGAATCAATATTTTGCTTCCACTTGACGAGCTTGCCATCCGGACCTTGGCGATACCAGACGTAGCCAAGGATGGGATGCTGGTAGTCGTAAACATCCATTATCTTCGCTTGGTGTGTCTGGACAAGATAATGAATACTGCGGAATCTGGCGGGAGAAGACGGACTGCCACGATACTTTCTCGGTTTGTAGGAAGCCAAGTTGAAGTTGCGCAGAGTTAGTGGTTTGACCCACTGGACCAATTCCAGGATTCTGATTTTTTCCTGTTCCATGTTCGCTCCTTTTTTTGAACAGGTTGGAGGGCGGGGCAACAATCGTCCAAAATCCGAATTCTGACAATGTTTCGTTTGGTGGAGGCGCCGGGAGTCGAACCCGGGTCCAGAAGAAGTATAGCCAATGCCCTACGCGCGTATCCCGGATTTATCAAGCCCGGGCGGCTCTAGTCCCGTCTTTCCGGAACAGCCAGGACAGCCGGTCTTGCCTTGGAGTAACTGCCCGACTCTCCAAGGCCAGCTTCCATTTTCGTCGCCTGATTCAACCCCTAGGAAGCGGCGGGATTGGCAGACGTCCGCCTTAGGCGGAAAACGTGGCATTAAGCCGCGTTTCTCGGGTTGCCCGTTTTTACAAGGCCTCGGGCGCCTTGGCGCGCGCATTGGTGTAACTTCCCCTGTCGAAACCGTTTCGCCCCCTAAATTTCAGGAGTTTAGCATCTATCTTTACTCTTCGTTGTTAACGAACAGTTCTTAGCTGATTTGTATCACAAATGTATTGTTTTGTCAATGACCATTGACAAAATTTAGAAAATCTGATAAAGTATGTTTATCGGAGGTAAGAATGGACCCAGGAGAATCAAAACGGCTATTTGAGACAAGCGGTGGTTCGGGCGGGGCCAGCGGTCCCAATGAGCAAATCGGCTCTGATGGCTGTAATCATGGCAGAATAATGCTTGGCGCCGGCGGTCTCCATGCTCCAACGCAGGCAAAGATTCGTTTCCTTATTGTTCTTTCACTTCTCGTTGCTCTCTCGGCTTCGCGCGAAGCCGAGCCAAACGAATAAAAAAACCGGCCAGTGCGGTCGGGTTCAAATTCTCGGTCCGAACCTTTTACGGTATCGGACCTTTTTGTTTTCCAAATTAATAGCTAAAAGCTAAGAGCCGTATTTAGCTGCCGCTTCCCAGGCCAGTTCAAAAATGGCCCGCACGGTTTGCGCCAACTCCCTGCTTTCAATCAGCACGCCAACCAATTTGCCTCTGTATGAGAGAAGAGCAACCCTATCGCCATAAGTGGAGACCTCGCCGGAGAAGGGAAATTTGTCTTTTGGCACGCGCCGGCCCTCCCATTCTTTGGGAATATCGGTTGGAGGAGCGGAACTGGTATAAATAAATCTTTCTTTTGCTTTGCGCTCCAGAAGTTTTTTGCGGAACGGATCCACGTGCTCTTTATGCAGGACTTTTTGCGCGTCGTCGGCGGAGAAAATGGAAACAACATCAATATCGCTGACTTTGAGCAAATCTCCGTGGATTGCTTCCAGTCCTTCGGCTCCCTCGTATAATCTGACCTTTGGCAATTCTGCCGCTCCGGAGAGAGCGCGCAATTCCGGCAAAATATCGTTCAGCCGGTGTTCCTTATCGTCAATCGCTCTCCTTTGCGAGTGGAAAAGGGCGCGCAGCCGCTCCGGCGCCTCCGCGATAAAATATCTCTTTTTTCCTTTTTCAAATGTGGAAATCAGCCCCTTTTTTGAAAGAGAGTCAACCATCACATAAGTCGTGGGGCGATTGATTTGCGCGCGTCTGGCAATCTGCTGGACAGAGGCGGGACCAAGCGCAAGCGAAGCAAGATAAACTCGCGCCTCTTTTGGCGACAGCCCGATTTCAATCAGTTTTTTATCCAATTCCATACCCCGCACATAATTTGCTTAACGCGGCACATAATTTATGTTATGCGCTGTGATAGTTAGACAAACTATATTTTATTATTCTTTTAAGATGTTCTGCCTCGCTTTTGAACTAATAAACGAAAACATAAGCAAGTTATGTGCGGGGCATAATAATTACATCTTATCATTTTTTAAGTACGCCGAGCCAGAGCGCTTCTTCGTCCAGTTCCATTTCCTTAAAATGTTCCGTCTGAATTTTCCCAAGAATTATTTGGGCGGCTTTGGTGTCCGCCTTTAGTTTATCGGAAAAATTTTCAAAAACGGCTAAGATGGCGGGACCGTCGGTTTCGTAGGCAAGCGCGATTTGGTCTTTGGGAGTCAGGCCGGCGGCTTTGCGCAGGTCGTTGATATGCCTTGATATTTCGCGGACCATTCCCTCCTGCCGCAGTTCCGGACTGATAACCGTGTCTAAGGCGATACCAAGCCCGTCGGTTTCCGTAAAGATAATTTCTTTTACGTTGATTTCGTTTTTAAGAATTTCCAAAAGTTCCGTATCCGGTTTTTTCTTTGTTTTTATCTCCAGCTTTGAGAGAATCTGGCGCACGGGAATTTTGGCCGCGGCGCGCTCTTCAAGAGCCATAGAAGCAAGGCGGCGGATTGTTTCCATTTCTTCAAGCAGAGTATCGTCTATCAGGCGAGCCTCGTAGTTTGGCCAGTCCTCCAAGTGCACGGAGGCCTTGTCGCGTTCCGTCTTTAGTTCAAGAAAAAGCGATTCGCTTAAAAACGGGACAAACGGCGCCATAATCTTAGAGACGGATATAAGAACCGTTCTTAACGTCGCGGCGGCTGATTCGTCTCCGGACTTAAATCTCTCCCGGCTTCTTCGCACATACCAGGTTGAAAGATCGGTGATAAAGTCGGATATGGCTCTGCAGGCCTCCGTTGGCCGATAGTTGTCTAAATCGGCGGTAACATTTTTGATCAGGCGATGAAGCTTGGAGACGATCCATTTGTCCAGCGCGTGAGCTGATTTGGCCTGCCTGGAGCCGTTTTTGGGCAAATAGGTTTTTCCAAAAATATGGACATTCCACAGAATTATAAATGTTTTTTTCACCATTTCATCCAAAATATTTTCGTCAAAACGTTTACTCTCCCCGGGATGATTTAGGGAATACATATACCAGCGGACGGCATCGGCGCCGTATTTGTTAATCACTTCCCACGGGTCAACGACATTGCCTTTGGATTTGGACATTTTTTGTCCAGCCGCATCCAGCACGTGTCCTAAAGAGACCACATTTTTATATGGCTTGCCCGTCTCCAGGGCGGTGGCGACGGCGAGAAGCGTGTAAAACCAGCCGCGGGTCTGGTCAATGGCCTCGGCAATGTAGTCGGCTGGAAATGATTCGCCTTTGTCTATTTTATTTTTGTTTTCAAACGGATAATGCCATTGCGCAAAGGGCATGGCGCCGGAGTCAAACCAGACATCGGCCACCTCCGCCACCCGCGTCATAACTTTGCCGCACTTTTCACAATCAAGAACGATAGAGTCAATGTAAGGGCGGTGCAAGTCAGCCAGGCCGTCGGCATTTCTTGGCAGGGTTTTGAGCTTAAGCGAGCGGACTTCGCCTGTTTTAATATAATCGCCGGCGTAAAATCTCTGGACGATTTCGCGGTCTCCATAGCCGCGCAGCGCGCCTTCCAGAACCCAGAAGGGGTCGCCGTGTCCGACAAGCAGAATTTTTTTATCCCCGTATTTTTCTTCAAGTTCGTGGATAAGCCCCATATGGCGGCGTAGCACGTCGGCCAATGTCTCTCCTCCCTGCGGCGCACGGCTCCACCGCTCAAATTCTCCAAGCGGGAATTTGGACTTGAATTCGGCCACCGGCAGGCCGTCGTCTTCGCCAAATTCCATTTCGCGCAGGCGATGGTCGTAATTGATATGGATGTTTAATTCGCGGGAAACAATCTCCGCCGTTTCTTTGGCGCGGGGGAAATCAGAAGCGATGATGAGGTCAATTTTTTCTTTTTTTAATTTTTTGGCCGCGGCTCCGGCTTCGGCCCGGCCCTGCTCAGTTAAATGGAAATCGCCGTGAATGTTAGAAGAGGCGATGTCGGCGACATTGGTATCCGCTTGGCCGTGGCGAAGGAAATAATAAGTGTTGCCCGAAGCCGTCTCCGGGAATTCTTCCAATCCGCCGATAACCTTTTTGTTGCCGCAGGAGCAGGTCCAAATGGGTAGCGGCGTGCCCCAGTAGCGTTCGCGGGAAAATGCCCAATCCTTAACTCCGCGGAGCCATTCGCCAAATCGCCCCTCCTTTATATATTCCGGAACCCAGTTTATTTCGCTGTTGGCTTTAATCAGCTTGTCTTGAAGCTCGGACATCTTGATAAACCAGCTTAGGCGGGCGAAATAAAGGAGAGGCGTGTTGCATCTCCAGCAAAAAGGATATTCATGCTTGATTTCGCCGGATTTATACAAGAGCCCGCGATTTTGCAACTCGTTAATAATTTCCGGGTCGGCTGTTTTTACGAATTTTCCGGCCCAGGGACTGACTTCCTTGATAAATTTTCCTTCTTCGTCAACGGTTATGATTATTGGAAGTTTGTTTGCTTTGGCCGCAATCAAATCGTCCTCGCCAAAAGCCGGAGCGATATGCACCATGCCCGTGCCGTCCTCGGTAGAAACAAAATCAGCCGCAATAACGCGATGCGCCTTCTCAATTGGTTTAACGAAAGAATAAAGCGGCTCGTATTCCATGCCCGCAAGTTCGCGGCCCTTTTTAATCTCCATAATGTCATATTCTCCTTCCAGGACTTCCAGCCGGGATTTGGCCAAAATCATAATTTCTTTTTCTGTTTTTACTTTGACATAATCAATATCTTCGCCAACCGCCAGAGCCACGTTCGCGGGCAGCGTCCATGGGGTTGTTGTCCAGACGAGGAAGAAGGCGGGCAGTTTGTCTTTGCCCTTAATTTTGAACCTTATATATATGGAAGGGTCTGATGTTTCTTTATATCCCTGCGCCACCTCATGCGAGGAAAGGGCGGTGCCGCAGCGGGCGCAATAAGGCACGATTTTAAAGTCCTGAAACAAAAGCTTCTTTTTCCATACTTCCTTGATAATCCACCACAAGGATTCAATGTAAGGGGTTTCGTAAGTGATATAAGGATGGTCTAAATCAACCCAAAAGCCGACGCGCTTGGTCAGGCGCACCCATTCGTCAAGGTATTTCCAGACGGATTCTTTGCACTTTTGGTTAAAGTAGGCGATGGATTCTTCGGGCGAGTCCTTAAGCTCTTCTATCTGCGGTTTGCCGGAAATGCCCAATTCTTTTTCCACTTGGAGCTCTACCGGCAGCCCATGCGTGTCCCAGCCGGCTTTGCGCTCTACCCTATAGCCAGCCATGGTCTTGTAGCGGGGGATTAAATCTTTAAAAGCGCGCGCTTCCACATGGTGGATGCCGGGCCTGCCGTTGGCGGTCGGAGGGCCTTCAAAAAACACAAAATTGCCCTTGGGCGCCTCTTTGGCCAAAGTTTGTTCAAAGATTTTTTCCTTTTCCCAGTATTCAAGCATTTCTTCTTCTTTTTTAGGAAATATTGATTTATTCATAACACAGATACGAATAACATCCGAATGAGATACGAATGACGCGAATATTCGGATTATTTGGATGCATTCGTATATAATTCGTATTTCTGTTGTATTGTCGCAAAAATATTGACAAAAAGCAAGATTTGTGATATTCTGACTTATTCGTTCCTTAACCTCAAAACAGGGAAAATCAAACAAATAAGGAGGGTAAGAAAGATGGCGCTAAAAGATTCCCCCGGGATCAGCCTCCCATTGTGGTTTTTCACATTTAGTAGGGCTGGAAATTCAGAGGACACAGAACATGCACGGCTTTTTGCAAATGGTTTTTGCTTTTGGTCCAACACAAACGATACCCCGGAGGACATTGAACGATGCAAAACAATGGCCAAGGAAGAGGAAGCAGTGATATACGTTGTTAGTGTCGAATTTGCATCTGTCCTTAAAGAGCTTGAGCATAGGGTTTCTGAAGAGGCGAGACTGACAAGAAATCTTTTTTTGTACACCAAAGCTTGGAAAGAAAATCAGGCTAAATGGTGTGAAATTAAACAACGAATCAAGATTGTTGCGCAAGATGTCGAAGTATGTGTATGCCAAACTGCTTATTCTCGTGGCCCAATGGGTTCCCTGTTGGAGGGATGGGTTTCTATCTGGGTAAAGGGGCTTTGCCCATAAAGAAGATGTTGTTTACTTTTTTGATTTGATTTCATTATCCCCCGAGGCATATGCCGAGGGGGTTTTGTAAATCAGGAAATATTTTATATACTATTAATCGGGCTTTTACAATCGGTTTTATTTTGAAAAGTTAGGAACACCAGTTACTGTTGTTAGGATTTTCTTTTTGTTAATTTTTCCTTTACAATGTTCATATATGAATATCTATCTTGGTTCGGACCATGCCGGATATAAATTAAAAGAAAAAGTTAAAGCCTATCTTCTTAAGCGCGGGTTTGGGGTAAAAGATTTTGGCGCCGATTCGGAGGCGCCGGTTGATTATCCGGATTTCATAATTCCGGCGGCCAAAGCCGCGGCTAAAAATAAGAAGGCCAGAGCGATTGTTTTCGGCGGTACCGGTTTGGGAGAGTGCGTGGCGGCAAATAAAGTCCGCGGGGCGCGGGCAACAAGTTGTTACGATGCTTATACCGCCAAGATGAGCCGCGAGCATAATGACGCCAATGTGCTGTGCTTAGGCGGACGAACCGCAACCAAGAATTGGAATTTAGCCAAAAAGATTTTGGACATCTGGCTTAAGACAAAATTTTCTGGCGAAGCAAGGCACGTGAGGAGATTAAAGAAGATTGCTAAAGCAGAAGATTAAAGGGTAAAGGGGACAGGGTATAGGGTATAGTTTTTAAAAACTATTTTCTAAACCCTAAACCCTAAACCCTAAACCCTATGGTAAAGGTAATCCCTGCAATTCTGGCAAAGACAAAAGAGGAGTTTGAAAGCAAGGTTAAGACCGCGGCTGATTTTGCGAGCGAAATCCAGCTGGATATAATGGACGGGAAATTCGTGTCCAATATCACCTGGGGCGCGCCTGAAGAAATAAAAAAAATGAACCTGCCGCCATTTGAAGCGCATTTAATGATCCAAAATCCGGAGCGGGAAGTTAGCAAATGGGCAGAAGCCGGAGCTAAACGAATCATTGCCCATATTGAAGCCATAACCGACCTTCCATTATATATAGAAGCGGTGAAAAAAGCGGGATGCGGGGCCGGAGTGGCCATAAACCCGGAAACATCGGTTGAAGCCGTCTCTGATTTTCTTTCCAATCTTGACGCCGTGTTGGTGATGGGCGTGAACCCCGGCTTTAGCGGGCAGGAATTTAATCCAACGGCGTTAATAAAAGTTGCGGAATTAAGAAAATTGAATCAGAATATATCTATAGAAGTTGATGGGGGCGTTTCTTTTGTCAACGCAAAAGAATTGGCCGAAGCCGGGGCTGATGGATTAGTTGTTGCCAACGCTATTTTTAAATCCGATACGCCAAAAGCGGCTTATGAAAAGCTTTTAACCGCGATTAAATAAATATAAATACTAATTTAGATAATTCGTATTTCGTAAAGCGTATGAAAAACGTAAATTATAATTTAATAAAAATGCTTCACGCGGCCTTGGACGACGCCTGGCGCGTGGAAAAGCACTATCTTCGCGATGCGCGCGGCGCAAAGTGCAAGGAATGCGAAGCGCTGATGAAGAAACTTTGGAAAAACGCGCAGGAAGCAGCAGGTAATTTGCAAAAGGAGATGAGCAGGCACATGAAGGCAAGCAAAGGCAAGCTGCGGTAGGATTGACAAATTAAAAATGAGGGCATTAAGCCCTTGTTTTTATTTTGGTATAATTCTTAACAGCTAACAGCTAACAGCTAACAGCGATGCCTCACATCCATGACAAAAAAGTAAAAGAATTGGAAGACAAAGCGAACAGGGTTCGCCAGCTTATTATTGAAAGCTTGGTGGAAGCCAAGAGCGGGCATTCTGCCGGACCTTTAGGCATGGCCGATATTTTTGCCGCGTTTTATTTTCATCTTCTCCATCACAAGCCAAAGAATCCCAATTGGGCGGACCGCGACCGGCTGATACTTTCTAACGGCCATATTTGTCCAGTGCGTTACGCAACTATGGCTTTGGCCGGATATTTTCCCATAAAAGAGCTAAAGACGCTGCGCAAATTCGGTACTCGCCTTCAGGGGCATCCGGAGCGTCTGCGCCTGCCGGGAGTAGAAACAACTTCCGGCCCTTTGGGCTCCGGGCTTGGACAAGCGGCCGGCCTTGCTTATGCCAGCCGGATGGATGGCAAAAAATGGCGGACATACTGCCTGATGAGCGACGCCGAACAAGCGGCCGGCGTGCACTATGAAGCAATGCTTTTTGCCGGACGAAACAAATTATCAAATCTTACCGGCGTAATTGACAGGAACAATATCCAGATTGACGGCGTGACCGAAGATATTATGCCCTTGGAGCCGCTGCGCGCCAAATATGAGGCCTGCAATTGGGCCGTGTTGGAAGTCGGCGGGCATAACATTGAACAGTTTGTGGACGCGGTTGAGGAGGCAAAATCCATTTATGAAAAACCGACGGTGATAATAGCGCACACCATTCCCGGACGAGGCGTTTCCTTTATGGAAAAAAAGTACGAATGGCACGGCATTCCGCCCAAACCGGAAGAAGCGGAAATCGCGTTAAAAGAATTAAGAACATTGGGAGGAAAAATAAAAAGCGAACACGAATAAGCAGAGCTATGCCGGTATCAAAGTTTAGAATCTTAAGGTATTTGCTGATAATTGCCGCCTCCATGGCTGCGGCGCTTCTTTTTCCCGTTTTGGAAGAAACGGAATCCAATCCCGATCCGGCGCTTTGGATTCTGGCTATTTTAATCGCCTTTTTAATTGACAGAGCCATGGAGAGAAAAAGGGCTTTGATGGCCAGCGTGGAAATAGAGCTCTCACGGATGCGGCGTTTAAGCCATCTTGTTCATGGCCTGGGCGCTTCCCAATGGCGTGAAAAGTTAGAATCCTCCATTTCTTTTTATCATAAAAAAGTCGCGGCAGATTTTTTTGATTACAAAAACGCGTTAACTGATTTTAGGAAAATAACTCATTTAATTTATAAATTTGAACCGCAAAACGGCCGCGAGGAAATATTGTGGGAGGAGCTGCTGCAAACCACCCGCGATTTGGCGCTGGAGCGGCAGAATATAAAAGAACATCTTGCAAGGCGGCTTTCATGGTACAGCTGGCTTATCGTGGCAACCATTGCTTTTTTTGTCGCAATTTTGCTTCTTCTTGGCAGAAGCGATATTTTGGCGTCTCGTTTGACTGCCGGATTGGGCATAGGCAGTTTGCTTTTGGCTTTGGATCTGCTTGCCTTGGTTAATAAAACATCAAAGATAGAACTTCTGGAGCTTCAGAAGATGTATGAAGACAATCTTTCGTCAATGGAGAGAAAATAAATTTTGAGCAATATGCCCCGTGCCACCATATTATATGGAAAATAGGCAGCACGGAGTAACCGGAGTAAATTATCAATATAATAAAATCTTAATTATTTAATAAAAATTGTGGCATGGGGTATGACAGGCATCAATCCAAAAATGAAACTTGTTTCCAACTGGAATGATTTATCCAAATTGGAGCAGAAGCCGACGCGCGACGGCTATGGCGAAGGCGTGGTTATTGCCGGAGAAGCTGACAAAAATATTGTCGTGCTCTGCTGCGACCTCACGGAATCAACCCGCTCGCTCGCTTTTAAGAAAAAATTTCCGGAACGGTTTATTCAGTTGGGTGTCTCCGAACAATCAATGGTGGTGATTGCCGGCGGTTTGGCTTTGGCCGGCAAAGTGCCGTGGATTTCTTCTTACACTATGTTCTGCCCGGGCCGCGCTTGGGAGCAGGTGCGCACCAATCTCGCCTTGAATGAGGTCAATGTTAAAATCGCCGGCGCGCACTCCGGTGTTTCTGTCGGGCCGGATGGCGCCACGCATCAGGCAATAGAAGATATTGCCATTATGCGTTGCATTCCAAAGATGACCGTGGTGGCTCCTTGCGATATGATAGAAACGCGAAAAGCCGTTGTCGCCCTCTCTAAGGCGATTGGTCCGGCGCATATCCGTTTTGCGCGGGAGAAGACGCCGGTATTTACGAGCGAAGAAACGCCATTTATTCTTGGCAAAGCAGAAATTTTCCGCGACCCTTCGATAAACTCAGGGCGAGCGGCAGATGTGGCTATAATTGCTTGCGGGCCGCTCGTACATAACGCGCTGCTGGCGGCGGAAGAATTATCCAAAAAGAAAATCCAGTGTATGGTGGTGAATAACCACACCATCAAGCCGATGGATGAGAAAACGATTATTTCTGTTGCCAAGCGTTGCGGCGCGGTAGTTACGGTGGAAGAGCATCAGATAATGGGCGGCTTGGGAGGAGCCGTGGCGGAAGTATTGGCGAAAAATTATCCCGTGCCAATGGAATTTGTCGGCGTGCAAGACAGATTTGGCGAATCAGGCAACCCCAATGAATTGATTGAGTATTTCGGCATGGGAGTTAGCTCCATAGTTGAAGCGGTAAAAAAAGTATTAAAACGGAAAAAATAATATGGAAAATCAGCATCATATTCTCTCCATCGGAGATGCGACCATAGACAAATTCGTAAAACTCAAAGACGCGAGCGTGCTTTGCACCCTGGAGCGCGAGAAGTGCATGCTCTGTTTGAGTTTTGCCGATAAAATTCCGATTATCCGGCTGGATGAAAAAGTGGCCGGCAACGCGCTTAATAACGCCGTTGGCTCCGCCCGGTTGGGCCTGGATGCCGCTCTTTATACCGTTTTGGGAAGCGATGATACCGCTAAAAAAGTGATTGACCGCATGGAAAAAGAAAAAGTCGCCGGAGATTATGTGGTTATCCAAAAAGGAACGAATTCAAATTATTCCGTGGTCCTAAACTATAAAGGAGAAAGAACGATTTTGGTTTATCATCATCCGCGGCAATATGTCCTGCCCAAGATTAATCATCCGCAATGGATTTATTACACCTCCGTCTGGGCCAAGGGAGCGGCCAAACTAAACCGGCAATTGGTTGAATACGTGAAAGAGAAAAAGAATTTTTTAACGTTTAATCCGGGCACGCACCAGATAAATGAAGGATTCCGCTCTCTCTCCCGTCTTCTTAAAGTGACTGATGTTTTTTTCGTAAATAAAGAAGAAGCGCAGGCGCTGATCGGCGACCACAAAAATATCAAGCTTTTAATGAAGGATTTGAAACGGCATGTCCCAGGCCGGATTGTGGTTACGGACGGCAGCAAGGGCTCATACACTTACGACGGCGAAAAGTGTTATTTTCTGCCTATTTTTAAAGCAAGGGTGGTGGAGATGACCGGCGCCGGCGACGCTTATGCCACTGGTTTTATCGCCGCGCTTTTCCATGGCGAAAAGGCGCGGGAGGCCATGCGCTGGGGAGCCGCCAACAGCGCCAGCGTTATAGAAAAGATCGGACCTCAAGACGGCTTGCTTACTCTTTCCGGCATGAAAAAACGATTGGCTGAAAATAAGGAAATTAAGCCGCAAGTAATTTTTCGACGATGACATATGACGCGCTATGACCTCTCTGCTATTTTGCGGCAGGCGTCAACCGAACGCTGGGCGATGCCGCATTTTAATGTTTCCAACCTTGAGCAGTTTAGGGGGGTTTGTTTGGCGGCCGCGGCTCTAAGGTCGCCGCTAATGGTGGGCACTTCTCTCGGGGAAAGACAGTTTATCGGCTTGCGCCAGAGCGTGGCGTTGATTAAAGCATTTAGAGAGGAGTTTGGCATTCCTCTTTTTTTGAACGCGGATCATACCGCCTCGGTGGAAGCCGCTTACGCGGCAGTTGATGCGGGTTATGATTCAATCCATATTGATTTGTCTAAAAAATCATTTATGGAAAATATGGCCGGCACAAAAAAAGTCGTGGAATACGCGCGCAGGGCAAATCCGGCAATCAGCGTGGAAGGCGAGCTGGGATATCTGGTTACGGAATCATCAAAAGTATATAAAAAAAAGATAAAAGTTGACTCGGAAACATTTACTAAACCGGATGAGGCGGAAAGATTTGCGGAAGAAACCGGCGTGAATAGGTTTGCTCCGGCAGTTGGCAATTTGCACGGCATTGCCGCCAATCGGCCGAAATTGGATTTCGCGCTGATTAAAAAGCTTAGAGAAACAATTCCCATGAGCGTGTCTTTGGTCTTGCATGGCGGCTCCGGCAACTCTCCGGCCGCTTTCAGAAAGAGCATTGATTTAGGGATTAACAATATCCATATTTCCACGGAATTGCGGCTGGCTTATTTTAAGGCGGTGAAGGCGGCGGTGAAAAAAGAAGAACTGGCTCCCTACAAGCTTATGTCGCCGGCCGTCGCGGCGGTGCAAAAAAAAGCTGAAGAGTTTATTAAAATTTTTCGGGCCAATAACAGGGTATAGGGACTATGGTAAAGGGTATAGAAATTCACTAAACCCTAAACCCTAAACCCTAAACCCTAAACCCTAATGTACGACATAATTACAATCGGCGCGGCAACCAAAGACGTTTTTTTGGAAAGCGGCAGTTTTAAATTTATCAAATCGCCGGAGTTTGCCGGAGGCACGGGCGAATGCCTTTCATTTGGTTCTAAAAATGAAGTCAGGAATATCTTTTTTTCAACCGGCGGCGGAGCCACTAATGCCGCCGTCACGTTTTCCCGCCTGGGCCTCTCTGTCGCGGCTCTTACCAGAGTGGGAAGAGATTCTTTCGGAGATGATATTATTGCCGCTTTAAAAAACGACAATGTTTCCGTAAAGCTGATTCAGCGCGATCCCGCGCTTAAAACCGCTTACTCAACCTTGCTTATGCAGGGGCCCGGCGAGAGAACGGTGCTTGTTTATCGCGGCTCGTCAGCAAAAATTAACGCGCGGGAGTTGCGGCAGGTGAGGACAAAGTGGATTTACGTGACTTCTCTCGGAGGCCAGATTGATTTGCTTCGGAAAATATGGAGCTGGGCTCGTAAAAATAAAGTAAAAATCGCCTGGAATCCCGGAGGAGAAGAGCTAAAGTCGGGTTTGGAAAAACTTCTGCCTTTTATAAAACAGTGCGAAGTGTTCAATGTTAATCGCGAAGAAGCCGCTAGGGTTACCGGTTGCGGCTGGAGAGACAGGGAATGTTTGTTTGCCAATCTCTGCGGCAAGGCCACCTATGTTTTGATCACGGACGGAGAGCGCGGGGCGTATTGTTGCGGCGCCGGTGAGCGTTTTTTCGCTTCGTCGCTTGGCACCAAACCGAAAAATACGACAGGCGCCGGCGACGCCTTTGGCTCCGCCTTTGTGGCCGGCCTTATTTTAAGAAACAGTGTTGATTTTGCTCTGCGGCTCGCCATTTTAAACGCCGACTCTGTTATCAGGCAGATGGGGGCTAAGACGGGAATTTTAAAAAAGTTGCCAAGCAAGGCAGTTTTATCTAAAATAGAAATAAAGAAACTGTAAATATGTCAAAAATTTTTGTAACCAGGCCTATTCCCGATCAGGGCATCAAAATGCTTGAAGAAAAGCGGTATATGATTGATGTTTATGAAAAGGATGAGATTATTCCGCGCGGAGAACTCCTTAAAAGAGCGGCGGGCGTTGACGCGATTCTCTCCATTCTTACCGATACCATTGATGAGGAAGTGTTGGGAGTCGCGGGGCCGCAATTAAAAATCGTTGCCAATTACGCCATCGGTTTTGACAATGTTAATGTGGAAGCGGCGAGAAAAAGAGGAGTAATGGTGGCTAATTCTCCCGGACCGGAGATTGTGGAATCGGTTGCCGAGCATACTTTTGCGCTGATGCTTACTCTTGCCCGGCGCATTTGCGAAGCGGACCGATTTACCAAAGGCGGGAAATACCGCGGCTGGGGCCCGCAGCTTCTTTTGGGAACCGATGTTTATGGAAAGACCTTGGGCATTGTGGGGCTGGGGCGGATCGGTTTTGCCGTGGCGCAACGCGCCGTCAAGGGATTTAGAATGAAACTTTTATACAATGACATTAAACAAAATGCCGATTTTGAAAGGGAATACGGAGCGGAATATGTTTCGCTTGAAGTGCTGCTTAAAAATTCCGACTTTGTTTCGCTTCATGTGCCGCTGCTTACTTCCACCAAGCACTTGATATCCAGCGCGCAATTGCTATTAATGAAACGGAGCGCGTTTCTTATTAACACGGCGCGCGGGCCCATTGTTGACGAAAAGGCGCTGCTTAACGCCCTTAATGAAAAAATAATTGCCGGAGCCGCGCTGGACGTATTTGAATGCGAGCCAGCAATTGACTGCGATCCCTCCGACCATTTAGAATTAAAATCTATGCCCAATGTGGT
This sequence comes from uncultured Gammaproteobacteria bacterium, assembly GCA_964609095.1. Classification (GTDB taxonomy): domain Bacteria; phylum Patescibacteriota; class Patescibacteriia; order CAZSQN01; family CAZSQN01; genus CAZSQN01. The sequence continues at coordinate 116,920 of CAZSQN010000001.1, forward strand.
GCTCACCCCGCACACGGCTTCCGCCACGATTGAAGCGCGGCAAGCCATGAGCCGGGCCGCGGCGACAAATATTATAGAAGCCCTTGAGGGCAGAACCCCGCCTAATTTAATTAAATAAACAATTAAAGCGTTTAGCGATTAGCGTATAGCGTTTAGTTTTTCTAAACCCTATACCCTAAAGTAGAAACTTGTTATGGATTTCAAAAAGAAGTGTTTTTGCAAAAAAAATGAAGAAGAATTTAGCTCTAATCGCGGACTGGGCGAGACGGTGGTGACTCAATTTTTTTGTCCGGATTGCTCTTATCGCGCGCCGGATGAGGCCACGTTGTTTGAAGTTGAAGACGTGCCGGGCAAACTCGGGGTCTACGGTATTGACTGGAATGAGTCGGAGCTGCGCCGGCTTGATCCGGATTTTAGAAAGGAGCTGGAATATTATGAAGATTTGATTATCTCCAACGGACTTACTTTGGAATGTTTGGCGAAAGAAGAAAAAACCCCGATATTTTGGGGTTGGAAAAGAGAAGATGACCTGACCGAGGCGCTGGGCGGACGGGATTATTTGCTCGCGGAAGAAGAAATGCCGACTAAATTGCCGAAGAAAACCAGAAACGGGCCGGATGAGAGCTATCACCCGAAGTCGGGGTATAAAGGACACAGATAAAAAATCAGAAATCCGAAGCACGAAATCCGAAATTTATTTAATGCTAATCTTCAAACCGTCGTAGGCAAGCTGTACGGGAAACCGGCAGCTTTTTGTTTTAGCGATTTTTTTAAGTTCTCGCTGCGCTTTCTCATGCGGAGGATAGCTGTGGCCGGATTGAGTGATGAACAGCTTTTTAGGATGTAATTCTTTGGCAAAATTGATTGTGTCCGGAGCGGTAAAATGCCCGCGCAGCCGTTTTATATTCCAGAAGGCGCCGTCTAAAATAACCGTTTTTGTATTTTTGATTATCCGCCTTGCTCGAGCGGAAGCTCTGTCCATGTCTGAAGCGTAAAAAAGATCGCGGCCAAAAAGAAAGCCGTAGGTTGGAAGCGGAATCAGACCGTGCCGTACCGGGATAAAAGAAATTTTTTTGCCAAATAAAGTTGTTCGGCTGAATGGCCGGCTTGGCTTGGGTATGGCGGCGGAAGGAAGAAGCTTTTTTATGTATTTTAGGGTTGAAGAATGGGAAAATACGAGTATTGGCGGATGAGAGTTTCGGGCAAGCCATTTTTTAAGGTCGGACAGGCCGCCATAGGCATCGTCATGGCCATGGGTAATAAAGACGGCGTCTATCTTTTTAAGACGCGCGCGTTTTGCCTGTTCCAAAAAATCCGGGGAAACATCAATTAAGATATTTTTTCCGCCGAACTGAAGCATGGCCGAGCTCCTGTGCCTACGGCTTTTTGAACCGGGTTTGCGCGCCGCGCGGCAAAGCAAGTCCCGGTGCCCGGCTCTTGGTATGGCGCGCGACGGCCCAGAGCCAAGAAAAGTGAGCTGCATATCTAACTATTGTACCATATGAATTTTGACAAAAGAGCAAAAAAATGATATTTTTAGATAGTTTACGGGCCATTAGCTTAATGGCAGAGCACCCGGTTTGCATCCGGGAGATGAGAGTTCGATTCTCTCATGGTCCACCATTTCAGATTTGCCGAAGAAGTTGCCTCGGGGCTTCGCCCCTCGGCATTGGTTTCCGCCAAGAAATTCCAGGGGGTTTTGAATTCCGCCAAAAGAATTCCCGCCGCAAGTCGGCGGTTCGAGCCGATGGAAACAAGAAAATCTCTCATCAGTGAGGGATTTTCTTGTTTAGAGAGATTTACGGCTTGGTTGGCTTCAATAATCCAGTTTCGCATGAGTTCGAGCCAATGATTACCTTTTCGCTCAAAATCAGATAATTTCTCCTCAATTGTTTTCTTTTCCGCCATTAAAACATTCTTTTTCTCTTGATACTCGGCAAGTTCCAACGCCTCGCCTAAATATGCGTCTGTCAGTCGCTCCAGTCGTATTTTAATGGCGGAAATACTATCGCGGAGATTTTGAGCGAAAAGGTCTGATGAGTGGCGGGATTCTTTGTTCTCATTTTCCAGTTTTGCCAAAAACTTTTCCCGCCACTCATCGGGCAAAGAAACTTTTTGACAAAGATTTTTCACTTGTTCAGTTAGCACTTCTTCCCGCAAAAAGCGATTTTCAGTGCATTGAATAGTTTTGCTCTTGTGGGTGCAACGATAATAAATGAATTTCAAACCACTTTTCTTGATATGTCGCTCGGCGGTTATGGCGTAGCCACAAACCCCACAAGTAGCAAAACCTAAAAACTGAAAATTCTTCGGTCCTCGCTTTTTGCGGGGTTTCCCATTCTGAACAAGCGCCTTTTGTATCTCGTCAAAAAGTTTCTTTGAAATCATTGGCTTATGCGAACCTTGATGCACCTCGCCACGATATTGAAAATGTCCGTAGTAAAAAGGATTTGTGAGTATGTGTTCAATACTGGCGAGGTGCAAAGGTTTGCCCGTCTTGCCAACCAAGCCAAGAGAAAACATTTTGCGCTGAATTGCCGTGAGCGTATATTGTCCCGTAGCAAAAGCCTCTAACGCTTCTTTTACTTTACCAAAGGTCTTTTTGTCTGGCTCAATCGTGCGAAGTCGTGGCTCGTTGAAATATCCGAGAGGGGCTTTTGCCGATAATTCACCACGCCTAATTTTTTGGCGAATACCACGCAAAATGTTTTCTCTTAAATTGTCGGTGTAATACTTTGCTTGTCCGAAGGCGACACTCAACATAAATTTTCCTTGGGGTGTCGCCTCGAACCAGAAAGTAGGGAATTTTAGCGATTGGATTTTGAGTGTATCCACCAAGTAAATGACACGCCCGCCGTCAATCGAGTTACGAGCTAATCTATCGGGGTTCCACGCTAAAATTCCCTGTGCGGTGCCTTTTTCAATTTCGCCAAGCATTTCGTTAAAAATCTCTCGCCCTGGCTCTTTGGCGGTTTTTGATTCGTAGTATTCACGAGCAACGAAAAGAGAATTTTGCTTGGCGAAATCACGCAATTCTTGAAGTTGTGCCTCAATACTCAAAACTTGGCGTTCCTCATCCTCACTAGATTTACGACAATAGATAAAGTATTTGATCATAGAATTGCGTGATTGAATTGCACCGCACTTACACCGACAATTTCTAAAATCTCTCATCGGCTCTTGCGCCTTTGGCGCAATCCAAACTTTGTTTGGGAACCGCCGACTTTCGGCGGGAATGCTTTTGGCGGAATTCAAAACCCCCTGGAATTTCTTGGCGGAAACCAATGCCGAGGGGCGAAGCCCCGAGGCAACTTCTTCGGCAAATCTGAAATGGTGGTGTTTGTTTGAAAAAGTCAGAACCCATTTTGCGGAGAACCCTGAAAACTAATGCGGACTCGGCAGGGCGAAACATTTGACTGGGGATATGGATTCGCCCTGCCTCGGCTGATTTCCCGCCCGCAGGAGGGGTCTGGGGAGGAATGCGGGCGGGTTTCGGACTGGGGGTTTTCGGAAAAAAATTCTCGGCTACAAAATTGATAAAAGTCCTCATATCTGTTAGTATAATACTACGAACGAAATCAAGCAACAGTTAAATGTTATCAATATATGGAAAGTAATCAACTGGGACTGAAAATAAGGAAATTGCGACAGAAACTAGGGCTTTCTCAAGACGATTTTGCTCGTAAGGCGGATGTTGCCTATACAACGCTTACCAAAATTGAAACTGGTGTTATTAAAAAGCCTTCTGTATTTGTTGTGAGCAAAATCGCCAAAGTCCTAGATGTCGCAATTGAGGAATTGATAAAATAATTTTATGACAGGAACAAACAATAATTCAGTTTCGCTCGCCGGAGAATTTGCGGTTTTGTCGCAACTTGCTCTCCGAGGGTATGACGCAAATATGACACTTGGGCGAACGAAAAACGTTGATATTTTGGTATCCGATCCAAAGAATTTGAAAATGTATAAACTTGAAGTCAAAACTAATTATCAAAATAGCCGAAATAAACCACAAGTTTCAAAAGTTCACGGCAAAATCGTAAGCGGTTGGATTATGAATAAGAAACACGAGGAAATAACAGACCCCGATCTTTTCTATTGTTTCGTAAACATTGGAAAGCAAACAAACATTTTCAAATTCTACATTGTTCCAAGTAAAATCGTGGCAAAATATGTTAAGGAGGAACATCAAAATTGGCTTGAGGAAAAGAAAAAGGAAGCCAAAAAAGTTAAAGATTCAGAAATGAGGATTTTTCGTATCGGACTGAAAATTGAAAAATACGCGGTCAGCACACCGACAGCAGAACAATATGAGGATAATTGGGAATTTAAGACATCATAAAATTATGGAAAATAAAACCACTGATATAAATGATTTAGTTTTACAGCTTGCCGTTATGGCAATGAAACCCGTGTTAAACGATGAGGTATGGCAATGCTACGGCTATAAAAAGAAACCGAAACATGGAAGTATATGGGATAAAATTTTCCCTAAAATGTTTGCTTTGGATCATTTTATTTCAAAAGAAATTCTCACAATGGGGCTTATTGATGTGCTGAATGGAATTAAGAAATCGGCAGAAACCCCCGACACTAAATTAGTAATTTCAATAGGAGTTGTTGATCAATTTCTATCTACCACAAAAAATATGTTTCCGTCAGATTTATTCATGGAAAATCTTTTTTCCACCTACGCTTCACATTTGAAAAGCGAAAAATCAAAAATCCACGAACCTGTAATATTAAAAGCCAAAGATATTTTGGATAAAAAAGATTTTGCGAAATTTATGGTCGGCACTATTAGATTGCTTGCCATGGAACACACCGACGATTTTTTACTGAAAAGTGATTATATCAAGAGTTATGTCGAAAAATCTTCCAAAGACAACAAGCTAAATATTTCTATGCCGAATGAAATTTATAAAAAATATTTACCTTTGATAGAGGAAAAAATATTGAAAGCTTAAAATTTTTAATATGACAAACAACGAAAAAATTTTAGAGCTTTCTTGGAACACGAACGACTTGCTATCTCAATATGTCGCAATTCACGATGATGTTTTCAAAACTTCAATTCGCCGCATAATTCCAATTCCAGGAATTTTTAAGGCGATTGATTTTGGCGAACATTTAAAAAAGATTGAAAACATCATTCCTGAATTAGAGAATTGCGACAAGGAAATAAAATCTATTATTGGCGATTTAACTAGTGATGAACGACAACACCTTGATTTATTATCCAAGTATGTTGGTGCATTGATTGAGACAGTAAGTCGTTTCAAAATAGTTCTCGGTGCGCTCTACGCCAAAAGCCAAAGTTTTGCTAATTCAAATTATGACTGGAAGAATTACAAAAATGACCTTGCAAGATACGAAGAGGCGGTACAAAATTATATGGCTTTTGGCGGGAAATTAAATGATTCTTTCCAGAAGATAAAATAATAGCCGAGAATTTTTTTCCGAAAACCCCCAGTCCGAAACCCGCCCGCATTCCTCCCCAGACCCCTCCTGCGGGCGGGAAATCAGCCGAGGCAGGGCGAATCCATATCCCCAGTCAAATGTTTCGCCCTGCCGAGTCCGCATTAGTTTTCAGGGTTCTCCGCAAAATGGGTTCTGACTTTTTCAAACAAACACCACCAAATTGAATTAGTCGCCTCGCTCGGGGCTTCGCCGTTCTTGCGACAATTCAGAGATTGGCTGACAAGTTTGGCGTGTTAGTTGATGATCTAAAAAATTATTATGGAAAAACAGCTTACAAAAATTGGAGATGGCGTAATCTGCCCGATTGCGGTGATGGTAAAAGACGGCAAAGTGCTTGCCGGTCACCGCCACTATACAAAAGACAAATGGAAAGATATTTCCGTCTGGACAATTCCTGGCGGCAGGTCTGACGCGGGCGAAATAATTGAGCAAACTCTGCGGCGAGAAGTCGCCGAGGAAGTCGGCATTACTGAATTTGAGATTGTAGATTTTATTGGTGAAGCGCCCGGGGCAAAGGATGGTGATACGGTTCTCGTGTTTTACTGCGCAACAAAGCAAGAGGCAAAGCTCATGGAGCCGGAAAAATTTTCCGAATGGCGTTGGGTTCCGATTAAGGATTACATTATTGGAGAATCATATAGCGGCTTTAATCCTCTGGCGCGGAGAATGATTACTGATTATCTGTTGAATTTAAAATAACAATGAAACTTATATCATTAAATACATGGGGCGGTCGTGCTGGAAAGGAAAAGCTTCTTGCGTTTTTCGCGAAACACAAAGACGCGGATATTTTTTGTTTGCAAGAAATATGGTCTGCTCCATATGAACATTTAGAAGGATATTCCGCGGGCGGAATTAATATTAGTCACTCTAATATAATGGTTTATGGAATGCAGGAGATATCCGCTTTACTTCATAGCCACACAGCGTATTTTAAACCGCACCATCTGGATAATTACGGTTTAATGATGTTGGTCAAAAAGAATTTAGATGTAATTTCGGAAGGAGATGTGTTTGTCTATAAAGAAAAAGGACACATACCCGAAGAAGACGTCGGTTTCCATGCGCGGAATGTGCAATATGCGACTATCACAACCCAAAAAGGAAATAGATCGATATTGAATTTCCACGGCCTTTGGAACGGCAGAGGAAAAAGCGATAGCGAGGACAGATTATTGCAGTCGGATAAGATCATTCGGTTTATGAAAACTCTATCCAACCCGTATGTTTTGTGCGGTGATTTTAACCTTTTACCTGATACGCAGAGCATTAAGAAACTGGAGGATTCCGGTCTCCGCAATCTTATTAAGGAATATGGAATCACTTCAACGCGCACGAGTTTATACGGCAAAAAAGAGAAATTTGCTGATTATGCTTTGATTAGCGAGGGAATGGCAGTAAATGATTTTAAGGTGCTGCCAGATGAGGTTTCCGATCACTGTCCTCTTTATTTAGAATTTGAGTAGCAATATAAGACATACGGCAATAATCCACAAAAATAAATATCATCAAAACAAAAACCTCCCTATGGGGGTTTTTGTTTTTAATTATTTTCATTAAAGCGACAAGACAAGCGCGCCGGGACCGGTTGTGAGGAGCGCTAAATTTGCCGCAAGAAGCATCAAATCAAATTCCCAACCGGTGGCGGTTTGACTGGTGAACGGCGCTTTCCATACTTTGATTTTAAAATAAAGCGCGCCAAGCATGATTATTGCCAGGCCAAGCGCGGCAAGCTGTGTCCAAAATCCAATAATTAAAGCCAGCGCGGCAAGCGGCTCCGCTATGGATAATAGTTTCATTGTGGAAAGCATTTGCGCCGGCATTTGCGGATTGGGCTGCATTTTCCACATCGCCCACTTTGCTTTGCCGTGGGCAAAGAAGATAACGCCGACCGCGAGCCGGAGCGCCAGCAGCCCCCAGTCGAAATAAGAAGTTAATGAGTTAAGAAAATCCATATTGCGCATTAAACTTAATAATAGTTTCGTGCTATAATTATACCATATTGGGAAAAGCGGATTTTGGCGCGAGTGCTATAATATAAGAGTATGCGCATAATTTTGGGGATAATCGGGATAGTTGTCGGTTTTATTATTGTCTGGAAGAGCGAGTGGATGCTTCGCGCTTTTGGGCGCGTGCCCTGGGCCGAGGCGCATTTGGGATTTGAGGGCGGCTCGCGGCTTTTTTATAAACTTATTGGCGTTTTGGTAATAATCATCGGCGCTTTTGCCGCCACCAATCTTTTGGGCGGGATTTTGAACGCGATTTTAAGCCCGCTTTTCGGCGGCTTTACCGCAACAGAATAGCTTAGAGCTTGTGGCTCGTGGCTCGTGGCTCGTGGCTTGTGGCTTTTAGAAGTTTTAACTATAAGCTAAAAGCTAACAGCTAAAAGCTATTTATGCCTTATATACCATCAGGCAGTGAAGTTCTAAATCCAAAGGCGCTTGCGGAAAAAATGGGCGTAGCCGAAGGAATGACCGTGGCCGACCTTGGCTGCGGCACGCAGGGGCATTTTGTATTTCCGGCCGCCCACCTTGTCGGGTCCAAAGGAAAAGTGTATGCGGTTGATATTTTAAAATCCGCGCTCTCCGGAGTGGAGAGCCGGGCAAAAGTTGAGGAAGTGGATAATGTGGAAACCGTCTGGTCTGATTTGGAAGTGTACGGCGGAACAAAAGTGCCGGAACTTGATTTAGCCATGCTCATAAACAATTTGCCCAAAGAGCCGATGTTAAAAGAAGCGGCCAGAGTTGTTAAAAAGGGCGGCAAGCTCGTCGTGATTGATTGGAAGCCGTCAGCCGCGCCGCTCGGGCCTCCGTCAAAGGATCGCGTGGACAAAGACCGTATCAAAAATTTGCTGATTTCTTGGAGATTTAGATTAACGGAAGATTTTGAGGCCGGACCGTATCATTTTGGATTGGTATTCGTCAAAGAATAGGCGGCATTGCCAAGAGAAAGGTTTTTGTGCTAAAAGAGTAGCAGACATTTTTGTCTGTTTTTATTTTAGCGGTTAGCGGTCAGCGTCAAGCGTTCAGTAAATTTCTAAACGCTATACGCTATACGCTTGAGATTATGAATCTCGCGGGATACAAAGCATTTCTTACTTTGGGATATTGGTTCAATGTCCGGCCTTTGCCTATGCCCAAAACTTGGATTATCGGTTTGGCCATTTTTTTCGCCGTTTATATCGCGGCCGGAATCGTTTTTAATATATTGGCAAAGCGGAGCGCGCCATTGCTTGCGCGCCGTTTTAAGCCGGTTTCCAGATTTTTCTGGGCCGCCGGGCTTTTGGGATATCTTTGGCTGTTTTTTTCCTACGAAGAGGCGATTTTGCTTGGCGCGAGATTTTGGTTTCTTTTGATTGCCGCGGCAACCATTGTCAGAGCGGTTTTCACGTTATTGGATTTTAAAAAGAATCTGCCCAAAGAAGCCGCGGCGCAGGAAGAAAAAAGAAGATTTGAAAGTTATTTGCCGAAAAAGAAAAAATAATTTATGTCAACTCGCGCGCGGGGAAATCTGGGCGAGGAGATGGCGCGGAAGTTTTTAATCAAAAAGGGCTTCAAGATATTGGAAAACCAGTTTTTCGCGCGCGTGGGCGAGATAGACATTGTGGCCGCCCGCCGCGGCCGTCTGCATTTTGTGGAGGTTAAGGCAAGAAGCTCGTCCGAGTTTGGCTATCCGGAAGAGGCCCTGACCCGTACTAAAAGCGAGCGCGTGCGCAAAGCGGTCGGGTTATATCTTCTTAAAAACAGAATAGCGCACCAAAATTATCAGATTGACTTAATAACCGTGGAGCTCGACTGGGTAACGCATCGGGCGCGCGTGCAATATATTGAAAACGCGGTGGGAGAATGGTAAGGTTGAAACGGAGGAGAAAGAAATGCCCTTTTATATCCTTGGCGCGGTTGGAATGATTGTCGTTTCCTGGCTTTTGACCGGTTTTGCCGCCAGATGCCTTTTAAAAAATTTTGTTTACGAAATACGGAAAAGATACGGAGGACAATCCGATCCGCCGCCAAAGGAATTGTGGAGGCGATACGCGGGCAGAGAGCAGTGGAGGATAATTTTAAAGGGTTATTTCGGACTGGTGGAAGTGGAAGATATTTTAAAAGGCGCGGCTAAGAAAAATGACAACGAGGGCAATCTCCTGACTTGGGAAGACAAGTTCAAGCTTTAGGAGCTTGACGATTCCGGTTCGTTGTGTTATAGTATAAATGCAATAAAGACCTGGGTTAAATACTCTGGTCTTTTTCATTTAATCAAATAAGAATATAATACGAATAATGGTTTTTATGCGAATTCGCGGATATGTGAATTTGCATATTCGCATCATTCGCAACTATTCGCAGATTCGTATCTTATGCCATCAGCAATCATGCAAGCCATAAAACAGATTTCTGACGAAAAGGGGCTGCCATACGAGAGCGTGCTTGAAACCATTCAAGCCGCTTTGGCCGCCGCTTACAGAAAGGATTTTGGAAAGAAAAACCAAAATATAAGAGTTGAATTTGATCCGGAAACCAGCAATCTCCGGGCTTTTGACGTAAAAACGGTTGTTTCGGATGAGCTGGCCGCCGCGTACGCGGCCGAAGAGGAAGCCAGGCGTAAGGCCGCCGAAGAGGCCGCGGAAGAAAAAAGACCGCTGTTTAAAAAAGAAGAAGAAAAGTCAGTTGAGTCAGTTTTAGCGGAAGGCGAAGAAAAAGAGCTCAAATTTAATCCCAAGCTTCATATTTCTTTAACCGAGGCGCGAATCATAAAGCCGGATGCCGAGGTGGAGGAGGTTATCACCACGGAATTGGAGGTGCCCGGTTCTTTTGGCAGAATGGCCGCGCAAACCGCCAAACAAGTAATAATTCAGCGTCTGCGCGAAGCGGAACGGCAGACCGTTTTTGACGAATTCAAAAGCAAAGAACACGAACTTATAAACGGAGTAATTCAGCGCCGCGAGGGCAGGGTTGTTTTGGTTGATCTCGGGCGCGCGACCGGCGTCATACTTCCTGACGACCAGATTCCGGGCGAGGTCTACGCGCCCGGCGCGCGGATGAAAATGTATATTTCTTCCGTGCAAATTACTCAAAGAGGGCCGGAAGTTCTGGTTTCTCGTTCCAGCCCGGAAATGGTCAGAAAACTTTTTACTCTTGAGATTCCGGAAATTGTTTCCGGCGCGGTTATTATAAATAATATCGCCAGAGAGGCCGGTTCCAGAACCAAGGTGGCGGTTAGCGCCAGCGCGCCCAATGTTGACCCCATCGGTTCTTGCGTGGGGCAGAGAGGAACGCGCATCCAGACCGTCATTGGTGAACTTGGCGGAGAAAAAGTTGATATCATCCAATATGAGGAGGATTACGCCAAATATGTCTCTAACGCGCTTTCGCCGGCCAAAGTCATTTCGGTTAAAGTTGACGAGGCCTCGCAGACCGCCAATGTGACTGTTTCCCCGGACCAGCTTTCATTGGCCATTGGCCGCGGCGGACAAAATGTGCGGCTCGCGGCCCGGCTTACGGGCTGGAAAATCAACGTGATGGAAGCGGGAAAGCCGGAGATTGTCGAAGGCGGAGAAGCGGTTCCGGAAGAATCCGCAAAGGAGGAAATAACGGCAGAAGTTTTAGGAGAAACGGACAAAGCCAAAGAGTAAATTCAGATTAAATTTTAGATTTCTGATTTAAGATTTGAAATCTGAGATTATAAATTTGAAATTCATGAGCATTTACACGACAATTTTTTACCAGCCGATGTTTAACGCCCTGATCTGGTTTTATAATGTGGTCCCAGGGAAAGACATCGGTCTGGCGATTGTTCTTCTTACGGCGCTGCTTAAGATTTTGCTTTGGCCGTTTTCCATCCAATCTTTGAAATCGCAAAAGGCGATGACCGAGCTTCAGCCCAAGCTCAAGGAGCTTCAGGAAAAATATAAAGGGAAAAAAGAGGAGCTGGCCAAAGCCACGATGCTGCTTTATTCAAAAGAAAAGGTAAGCCCCTTTTCTTCCTGTCTGCCGCTTTTGGTTCAGCTTCCTTTTCTTATAGCGCTCTATCAAGTGCTTCGCGACGGGCTGGCTTCAAAAAAGTTTGAACTGCTTTATTCTTTTATCAGCAATCCCGGGCAGGTTGACCCGACCTTTTTTGGGATCTTGAATTTGGCGGCCCCGAATTTTATTTTGGCGCTCTTAGCGGGAGGCGCTCAATTTTTGCAATCAAAAATGCTTTCCACCAGGCGCCCGCCGCGCTCCGTGGCCGGCAAAGAGGGAAGCAAGGACGAAGATACGATGGCGAGGATGAATAAGCAGATGACTTATATGATGCCGGCGATTACGGTTGTGATTTCCGCCGGGCTTCCGGCCGGACTCGCGCTTTACTGGCTTATTTCAAGTTTGCTCACCGTTGGCCAGCAGGCGCTCTTCTTAAGAACTCGCCATAAGCCGTAAGCCATAAGCATACAGCTTAAAGCTTACGGCAAAATATTATGTTAATTCCCTTTCGTGATTTAAAAAAACTTCCCGTCTACACCAGAAGCGGAATTTTTTTGGGAAAGATTGTCGGTTTTGAACTGGAGGCGGAAGCGCATCTTGTGCGGGTTTATTTTGTCAGAAAGATATTGGGGCCGGAATTAGCCATTTCTCGCGAACAAGTGGTTTCCATAACCGCGGAGAAAATGACGGTTGAAGATACTTTTATAAAAGAAACGGCTTATGTCTCCGCTGCGCCAAGCAATTCTTAATACGCTCGCGTATTTTGACCTTTTTGATTATCCTTTAACCGCAATGGAAGTTTGGCGGTATCTTTACGCGCCGGGAATGGAAAGCATTGATTTTGAAAAGATTTTCGCCGAATTAAGCTCCCTTTTGGAAGAAAAAAAGATTGAAACCAAAAACGGTTTTTATTTTCTTTGCGGTCGGACGGAGATTGTTCAAATTCGCGCCGAGCGTTACGCTCTTTCATTTTATAAATATAGGCGCGCCCGATTTATTGCCAAGCTCCTTTCTTTTATTCCCGGAGTAAAAATGATTGCTCTGGGCAACACGGCTGCCTGGCGGCACAGCCGCAAAGAATCGGATATTGATTTTTTTATCATTACCGCTTCCGGAAGAATATGGACAACGCGGATGCTTTCCGTATTCCCGATTTCCGCGCTCGGGCTTCGTCCTCAAAAAACAAGTTCGGCAAACGCCGTTTGTTTAAGTTTTTACGCCAGCGAAGACGCGCTTAACCTGCGTCAGCTGATGGTAGAAGAAGATATCTATTTTCCGTATTGGACAGTAAGCATTGTTCCGCTTTGCGCCGCCTCCGGCATTTATGAAAAATTTAAGGAACAGAATGCGTGGGTTAGGCAATATCTGCCCAATGTTTCCTTTCGCGAGCCGGCCAAAGGCATAAAAAAAGCTTCTTTAGTTTCAGGGCTCATTATCCCGCAGATTTTTGAGGATATGGCAAAAAGAATACAGGCAAAACTATTCCCGCCGCAAATTAAACGGCTTTCTTCCGGCGGCGGGACAGCCGTTATCGCCTCCGACCAATATCTTAAGTTTCACACGGACGACAGGAGGGCGGAGATTAGAGATAAGTGGAAAGAAAAAATAAATGCTTTTTAAACCGCAATTTTTTACCAATCTTCTTTTATTTCTCGTTTTTCTCCTGCCATGGCAGACGCGGGCTATTATTTCGCGCGCGCGCTTGGGGATTGGCACAAGCGAATACGGTACAATAGCCATCTACGCGGTTGAGGTCTTGCTTTGGATTGTTTTCGCGATATTTTTAGCAGCCGGCCGCCTGCGTCTGCCAAAAGACATAAAAGGCAGGCGGCTTATTTTAATTTTGTTTGCTTTTCTTCTTTTTTCTTTTTTTGAAGTTTTTATAAATCCTTTGCCGTTTCAGGGGTTTTTTTCATGGATAAGAATTATTGACGGAGTAATACTTTTTGCGTTGCTTGCTTTTGGAGGAGTTAAAAATAACCCGTTAATTTATTCGTTTTTGGCCGGCATTATAGTCCAGGCCGGAATCGGTATTTTTCAGTTTTCCGTTCAGGGCATTTCTCCTTCAACCTTGTTTGGCATTGCCCGCCATGACCCGGCCTTTTTGGGCGACGCGGTAGTGGAAACAACCGCCGGCCGGTGGCTGCGCGCTTACGGCGCCCTGCCGCATCCGAACATTTTGGGCGGATACTTGGCAATTGCTTTAATTTTTTTGACAACCATAATCATCTGGCGTAAAAAAAATCAAAAAAAAGACATTTTCGCGCTTTTTGGATTGCTTATACTTTCTGCCGCGCTTTTTTTCACTTTTTCGCGCGGAGCCATAATCGCCGCCGGAGCCGGCGGGCTTGTCTTTTTGTGGAACGCGTTTTTGAAAAATGGAGATGAGCGGTTTCACCGGATTATAAAATTCGGATTGCCGGTCGCGGTTTTGTGGGCAGTTTTAGGATTAACTTTTGTGCCGCTTCTCCAGGCCAGATTTATGGGTTTAGGGCGAGTGGAGCAAATATCAACGAATGAGAGAATGTATGAATATGGGCAGGCGTTTGAGCTTTTGCCGCGCTTTGCCGTAGTCGGCGCGGGGATAGGCGCGTACACTAAACGGTTGGAAGAAATTAGCCCCGGACTTCCGGGTTATGCTTACCAGCCGGTGCACAATTTATATCTCCTTCTTTTTATAGAACTTGGATTGATTGGCGCTATACTTTTTCTTGTCCTGATTTTAAGTTTTATCCGCGCGCTTAATCCGACCGCGAGATGGGCCGCGTATCCTATTCTCGCGGCCCTTTTAACTTTGGGATTTTCTGACCATTACTTGTGGTCGCTTGAAGCCGGTATAATGTTATTTTGGACGACTTTAGGATTGCTCTATAATTTCCGCGCGACTGAAATTTAATTAGCGGTCTTTGACATTTGGAAGAGGGTATAATAAGCTTCATCGTGTTCTTTTGAAGAAACCAACCGCGGGCGGGCGCCATGAGGGCAATCCGCTTTTAAACGCAAACCCCAACCCCCCGACTGCGCTCGGGGTAAACAAGGAGCAGGACATGAGAGTGGTTCTCGGCATTTTGATGGTTGTCGGCGGTATTGCGCTTGGCGTTTACGTCGGCATTTAGGTTTGTTTTGTCGGCGGCATTGTTGACATCATTGAGCAGGTTCAGGCCACTCATGTGACGGCAACTACGGTTGCTTGGGGCATTGCCAAGATCTTTTTTGCGGGTCTTTTGGGCTGGCTCTCGGCCCTTATTCTGGTTATTCCCGGATTTGCTTTCATCGCCAGCCACGACTAATTAGAAGCGCCCCGTACAAGAGATAAGCTCTTGTGCGGGGTTTTTGTTTTGATAAATTTCCATCTTCAATTGCGCGCTAGGGGCTGTTGTATTATTAGCACTCTTACTTGACAAGTGCTAATGGCCTGTTGTAAGGTTTAAGCAAACAAATGGCTCAGAGCCATTTTTGTTACCTTAATTATTAAGAGCTGAAAGTTAAAAGCTGACAGCTAATTATTATATGAATGTACGTCCTCTTGGAGACAGAGTGATTGTGCGGCCTATTAAGGAGGAAGAGGCCACCAAGGCCGGTATTATTCTCCCCGATACCGCCAAGGAAAAGCCGGAACGCGGCGAAGTTATCGCCGTTGGTCCTGGCAAAATGCTTGAAAACGGAACGCGCGTGGCGATTTCCGTTAAAGCGGGAGAGAAAGTATTGTTTAAAAAATACAGCCCTGACGAACTTAAGGTCGAAGGTCAGGAGGTCTATGTGCTGCGGGAGGAGGATTTACTCGCGGTAATCGAATAGCCATAAGCCCTAAGCTATATGCCATAAGCATATAGCTTACAGCCTACGGCTTACAGCCAACACTATGTCTGCTAAACAAATTTTATATGATGTGCACGCGCGGTCAGCTTTAAAGACCGGCGTGGATAAGCTCGCGAACGCGGTTAAAGTGACGCTTGGCCCAAAAGGCCGACAGGTTGTGATTGATAAAGGATATGGTTCGCCGATGGTAACCAAAGACGGAGTTTCCGTAGCCAAAGAAATTGAACTGGAAGATAAGATGGAAAATATCGGCGCGGAATTGGTCAAGGAAGTTGCCAGCAAAACCAATGATGTGGCCGGAGACGGCACTACTACCGCCACTCTTCTTGCCCAAGCTATTGTTGGCGAGGGTTTGAAAAATGTGACTGCCGGCGCTAATCCGATGCTCTTGAAGCGCGGGCTGGAGCGAGCAGTGGAAGCGGTTGTGGCCGGACTTAAAAAGGTCTCAAAAGAAGTAAAAACACACGAAGAGATTGAACAGGTGGCGAGTATCTCCGCCAACGACGCGGAAATCGGCAAAACCATTGCCGAAGCAATGAAAGAAATTTCCAAAGAAATGCGCGACATCAAGGATGTGGTGATTACGGTGGAAGAGTCGCAGTCATTCGGCTTTTCGCGCGAAGTAGTCAAGGGTATGCGCTTTGACAAGGGTTATTCTTCTCCTTATATGGTCACTAATGCCGAACGGATGGAAGCGGAATATGCCGACCCTTACATTTTGATTACCGATAAAAAGATTTCTTCAGTGCAGGACATTGTGCCGCTTTTGGAAAAAGTGGTGGCTAGCGGCAAAAAGGAATTAGTGATTATTGCCGAAGAGGTTGAAGGCGAGGCCTTGGCCACGCTGGTGGTTAACAAGCTTCGCGGCACTTTTAACACGTTGGCCGTCAAGGCGCCGGGCTTTGGCGACAGGAGAAAAGAAATGTTAAAAGATATTGCCGTGCTCACCGGCGGCACAGTGATTACAGAAGAGCTGGGATTAAAGTTAGAAAACGCGTCTCTTAATGATCTTGGCCACGCCAGAAAAGTTGTTTCTACCAAAGAGCACACTACGATTGTGGAAGGCGCCGGTGATGAGAAAAATGTTAAAGACCGCGTAGCACAGATTAAAAAAGAATTGGAAGCAGCCACCTCGGAATTTGATAAGGAAAAGTTGCAGGAACGGCTGGCCAAGCTGGCCGGAGGCGTGGCTGTCATTAAAGTCGGCGCCGCCACCGAAACCGAAATGAAAGAGAAAAAGCAAAGGATTGAAGACGCGGTCAATGCCACCAAAGCGGCCGTGGAAGAGGGAATTGTGCCCGGAGGCGGAGTAGCGCTTTTACGCGCCGCCGCGCATATTAAAGATTTGCATCTTGAAGGCGACGAGAAAGTCGGAGCTTCCATACTTCTGCGCGCGCTGGAATTCCCTATCCGCCAGATTGCCGAAAATGCCGGAGCTGACGGCTCCGTGATTGTTGAAGAAGTGAGAAAGCGTGAGGGCAATGTCGGTTACAATGCATTGGAAGACAAGTTTGAGGATATGGTTTCCGCCGGCATTATTGACCCGACCAAAGTGACGAGGATCGCGCTCCAAAACGCCTCCTCTATCGCGGCGATGATTCTTACTACCGAGGCCGTAGTTGCCGAAAAGCCGGAGAAAAAGGAAAAAGCCGCTCACGGCGGACATGGAATGGAAGGAATGGAATACTAATTTAGCTTATAGCTTTCAGCTGTTAGCTTTTAGAACAAAACACCTCCGACTTATCGGGGGTGTTTTTGGTTATGGGCGGGGTTTATGTTAAAATTAAAATATGAAAATTCTGATCAAACTGCTTGAGTCGTATGTTATCGTGCTGATTTTGGCGTTATTTTCTGGGCTTGCGTTCCCCGATTTTGGTTTATATATAGCTCCGGCCAGCACTTTGTTTTTGCAAATCATCTTTTTTCTTTCTTCTCTTAAACTTGACGCCCGCGCTCTCGCGGTAGAGGCTAAAAGGAAAAGGACGATTGTCTTGGTAAACTTTTACATGCTTATCTTATTTCCCGCGACAGTTTTTTTGCTTGCTAAATTTTTGGCGCCCCAATACGCGCTTCCGCTCCTGCTTCTTGCGGCTATGCCTGCCGGAATGACTTCGCCGCTTCTCTCCGAGATAGTGGGAGGCTCGGTTGGGTTCGCGCTCGTTTTAACTATGACGACATCGCTTTTTTCCCCGATTACTATTCCTCTGATGATTAAATTGCTTGCCGGAGCAAGTGTCGTGGTGCCGATTATGGCGATGTTTAAATCTTTATTCTTTGTGATTGTCGTTCCGTTTGCTTTGGCACAGACCGTCAGGTTGTTTTTTCATGAAAAGATTAAAGCCACCTTTTTTACCTTTAAGCCGATTTCAATTCTGTTTCTCGGCTTGCTTATATTCGGCATTGTCGCGAAACAGGCGGGGGAGCTTCGCACGCATCTCGGTTTGTTTTTAGGAGCATTGACTGTTTTGTCAATCTTTTTCTTTCTTTTGCATTTGATCGGATATTGGGGCGTGCCGGGTTTGGCGCGCGCCGAACGTTTATCAGCAACAATCTGTCTTACTTATATGAACTTTACTCTGGCTATTTTTTTGGCAGGCAAATTTTTTCCACGGCCGGAAGTTCTTATTCCGGTTATTCTCTCCGTATTTCCTTGGAGCATCGGAATTATACCGTTTAAATTTTTGGCCAATCGCAGACAGAAAAATGGAACTTGAAACATGGAACATGAAACACTCCCGCGTTGGGAGTGTTTTAAAGTTGAAAAGGATTTGTAAAAAAAGAGTTTACAACAAAAATAAGCGACCGCTTCAAATTGTTGTAAAATGCGAGATTTTAATTTTTGGCCAGCCGTCGCTGCGTACAACCGCTTGCGAAAAGTGAAAATTTTTGGTATAATATAAACATGGAAAATGAAATGAGCCAGAATGTATTGCAAGAAGCAAAGCCGGCTCCAACTAAAGACAAAGATATTGAAGACAACAAAATTATTGCCGCCATCTCCTATTTGGGCGTTCTGGCTTTTATTCCTTTGCTTTTGAAAAAGGATAGTCCGTTTGCCCAGCACCACGCCAGGCAGGGCCTCGCGCTTTTTATGGTCTGGATAGCGTGGGGAATAGTTGGTTTGTTTTTTTCACTGGCGCAGCTTTCCGCGCTTGTTAATTTGGGCTATTTGACGCTTATCGTCATAATGATTATAGGAATTTCCAAGGCCTGGAAAGGCGAGCTCTGGCAGCTGCCTATAATCGGCGAGTACGCGAAAAAACTTAAATTTTGAACATAATGCGAATTTCGCGAATGAACGCGAATGCCGCAAATATGCAAATACGGTATTCGCACATTCGTAGATTGGCATAAAATTCATATTATTCGCGTTATATTTTTTTATGAAAGATCTTATTGCGAAATTAGAAACACTTAAGAGCCGCGTACTCCAAGGCAGGAGGTTACTTTGACCTGGATAAATTAAAAACAGAAATCAAGGCCTTGGAATGGCAAATGAACCAGAAGGATTTTTGGAACGATACGCGTGTGGCCAAAGAGGTCGCGACCAAGCACTCGGAGCTTTCCACCGAAGTTTCCAATTGGGAAGAGATACAAAAAAAGGTTGAAGACCTTTTGGAATTCTGCCGCGAAGCGGAAGAAACCGGCGAGACATCCATCCGTCCGGAAGCGGAAAAACAATACGAAGAATTATTAAAGAACTTTGAGCATTTGGAGTTCTTTCTTTTATTTTCGGAAAAATACGACGAGGGTAATTGTATCGTATCAATCCATGCCGGCACCGGGGGCACCGAGGCCATGGATTGGGCCGGAATGCTCGCGAGAATGATTTTGCGTTTTAGCGAACGTCAGGGGTTCCGCGCGGAAATTTTAGACGAGCATCGCGGCGCCGAAGCTGGGTACAAAAGCATAACTATAATGTTTGAAGGCCGATATGCTTATGGCTACCTTAAATCGGAACACGGCGTGCATCGGCTGGTGCGCATTTCTCCTTTTGACGCGGAAAAAATGCGCCATACTTCTTTCGCGCTTATAGAAGCGCTGCCGGTTTTGGCTGAAGTTGAAGAAATTAAAATAGACCCCAAGGACTTGCGCGTAGACACGTTTCTTTCTTCCGGACATGGAGGACAATCAGTGCAGACAACTTACTCGGCTGTGCGCGTCGTGCATCTTCCAACAGGCATTACCGTTTCCGTGCAAAATGAGCGAAGTCAGACGCAAAACAAAGAAACAGCATTAAAGATATTGCAGGCCAAACTTCATGCTTTGGCCCAAGCTGAGCGGGCTGAAGAAAAGCAAAAAATCCGCGGTGAATATACGAGCGCCGAGTGGGGGAACCAGGCGCGGTCTTATGTTCTGCATCCGTATAAATTGGTCAAAGACCATCGGACAAAATTTGAAACCTCCGATGCCGAATCTGTTTTGGAAGGAAAGTTGGAGGAGCTGGTGGAGAGTTATTTGAGATGGAAGAAGGTAAAATCAAAATAACCAATCCCGAATACCGAAAAAATAACTAATACCCAATAAATATCTAATGTCTAATTGCTCTAGATAAAGATTAAAGATATAAATCCGAATATCGAAATTCGAAACTCGAAACAATGCTCAAAATCATAATTTTCAAATTCTCAAAACGTTTTGAACATTTGAACTTTAGATATTTGAATTTGTTTCGGATTTCGGGCTTCGGATTTCGAGTTTTAATTCTTTAAAGTGCGGTATGTTAAAAAATGCTGATATCGCTAAAGCAATTTTAATTTTGAGAAAAGGCGGTGTAGTTGCCATTCCCACCGAAACCGCTTATGGACTGGCGGCGGATTCAATGAACCCAAGCGCGGTTAAAAAGATTTTTTTGATAAAAGGACGTTCTAAAACAAAACCTTTGCCGCTTATCGCCGCCTCGCTTAAAATGGTTAAAAAGTTTTTTTATTTATCCAAAATTGAAGAAAAATTGGCGCGCGATTTTTGGCCCGGGCCTCTGACCATGCTCTTAAAATCCAAAAGGAAATTTCCTCCGGCGTTAATTCGCGGCAAAAAGAAAATTGCCGTCAGGGTTTCTTCCTCGCCAGTGGCGGCAGAAATATCCGCGCGTTTGGGACGGCCGATTACTTCCACCTCGGCCAATTTATCCGGCCGCAATGAGCTTTACAGCGCGGCGGCTGTAGCGGCTGAATTTAAGAATAAAAAGGCAAAACCTGATATGATATTGGATGGCGGCAGATTGCCGCGGAGGAAACCGTCCACAATTATAGAATTTCAAAATGGCAGAATAATTATCTTAAGAAAAGGTCAAATAAAATTTAGGAATTAGAAATTTGAAATTGGAAATTTTCGTGTTATGCCTCTTCATCCCATAAATTTTTTGCAAAAACATTTTTTCGCCCATCATCTCGCGCGCGAGCTTAAAGAGCTTTACGCCTCTACCGCTATTTTAACTTTTGCCGCCGCGGCCATTGCCATTTTTGAACCGATTTATTTTATTACTATCGGCTTTACCCTCGCGCAGGTGCTTTTGTTTTACGGCACCGTGTACGTACTTTACTTCTTTTTATTGCCGCTCGGCGCAAAGTTTGCTCGTTCCCGCGGCTATGAGCACGGCATTCTTTATTCTTCTCCATTTTTGATTTTGTATTACCTTTCTCTTTTTGCCATACCGCAGAGCAAGATTTTTGTCGGAGTAGCCGTGCTGGCTTTTGCCATTCAGAAGATTCTTTATTGGCCCAGCTTTCACGCCGATATGGCCCGGTTTGGCAACACCGAGGAGCGCGGGCGCGAATTGGGAGGCATAGAATTGCTTTTGGCCTTTGTCGCTATTTTGGCGCCGGCTTTTGGCGGCTTGATTATTTCTTTGTTCGGATTCAAGGTCCTTTTTGCCATCGTTTCCGTTTTGATTTTGGCTTCTAATATCCCCTTGCTTTTGACGCCGGAAAATTTTACTCCGGTGCCGTTTTCTTATAAAGACGCGATGGCTGATTTGTTTAAAAAAGAAAACGCGAGAAAGACAATTTCCAGATTTGGTTTTGGCGAACAGCTCCTGACCGCTATTGCTTGGCCAATTTTCATCTTTGCCATCGTGCCCCAGTTTAGGAAATTGGGCTTAATCGTGTCAGCCACGATTTTGTTCACTTCTCTGACGATGCTTATTGTGGGGCGTCTGACCGATACCCGTTATAGAAATTTGCTTATCCGTCTTGGAACAATTTTTACGTTTTTTTCCCATCCGGTGCGTTTGATGGTTTTAACCCCCTTTGGCGTGCTGGCGGCTGACACTTTTTACGGCATTTCCCGTTCCGTTTTGGGCATACCTTTTACCGCTTCCGTTTACGACGAGGCAAAGAACGGGAGTATTATGCGCTCGCTTATGCGTCACGAAATGGCGCTGGCCGCCGGCAAGGCCCTGGCCTCTTTTGCCGGCATCGCCTTAATCTTTCTTTTCCCGCCGGGCTGGGCCGCGCTTTTTATCTTTGGCGCGTTTTTGACCCTGTTTTATTTTTTATAAATGTCTATTCTCTCCTCTAAGAGAATAAAAGAGTTAGTCGCGGAACTTGGAATATCGCCCCAAAAAACTTTGGGGCAGAATTTTTTAATAGACGAAAATATTTTGCAGAAAATTATTTCCGTCGCCGAACTTACGGACAAAGACACTATTTTAGAGATTGGCCCGGGATTGGGAATTTTAACTAAAGAATTAGCCGTTCGCGCGGGTAAAGTGATTGCTATTGAGAAAGACAAAAAGCTTGTTCATTATCTCCAATCAGCAATGAAGTCACCGCCAAGGCAGGATCCCGCCTTTTCCGCTTTAAATTTTAAAGAGGCGGCGGGACAATATAACAATATAACAATCGTGGAGGAAGATTTTTTAAAAATTGATTTATCTAAATTGGGTTTGGGCAAGAGTTATAAGATTGTCGCCAATTTGCCGTATTCAATAACCTCTGACGCCATAAGAAAGATAATGGAGTCCGATCCGGCGCCAAGCGCGGCAGTGCTGATGGTGCAAAAAGAGGTGGCTGAACGCATCTGCGCCAAACCAGGGGATATGAGCTTACTGGCGTTGTCCGTCCAATATTATGGAGTTCCAAGTTTAATGTTTCAGGTCTCAAGAGGAAGTTTTTGGCCAGTGCCCAAAGTTGACAGCGCGGTTATAAAAATACTTATAGACAAAAAACGCGACTTAAAAGTCGCAGAAGATTTTTTTAGAATCGCGCGCATCGGATTTTCCTCGCCCAGGAAACAATTGCAAAATAATTTATCCTCGGGGCTGCATACTTCAAAAGAAAAAACAATTGAACTTTTGAATCGCGCCAAAATCAACCCCAAAGCCCGTCCGGAGGAGCTGGGAGTCGGCGATTGGGAAAGATTGGCGCAAATGGATTGACGCCAGAAGTTTCTTATAGTATCTTGATTTAACCGTTGGTTCTTTAAATTCAAACAAGATAAACCCAACAAACAAGGAGTTAAAAGATGGCTGATAGCGGCTCTGAAAGATTTACTGTTTTCGTAAACTACGACGATCCCCGTTGGGGTAAGTTTGATAGTGGGCATTATGATTGTCACTTGCATCCAGATTTTGCCGTCGCGCATTTTCCAAGCAATGATCATGGTCTGGCTAAAGTGATCATGTGCTATGTAACTCCCGATCCCGCGAATCTGACAGATGCTAGAAAAGCTTTGAGTGAGATTAAACAACTTGGACTTCGTCGTCCTGACAGAGCAGAAGCCGAAATGTTTTTTGAACAGTATCCCGAGGAGCAAAACAAGTTTCCAATCATTGCTTTGTGTGGATCAATTGTTGGCGATGGCGTTGATAGGCGCGTCGCTTATATCAGCGCACACAATGACGAGTTTGCTGTAGGTGAAGTTAAGCTCGGACGCGACGGGTTTCTTAAGTATAGATTTCTCGCCGTCCGCAAGTCCGTCTAAATTCTGCAAAGCAAAACTTTGGTGGACAAGTAACGTTCTTTGAATTTTCGTGCCCTTCCGGCAAATGTCGGAAGGGTTTTATATTTAACACTCATCTTTTTGTCTTGTTGTTAAACATATATGTAATACACCGCCGTCTATTTAAAGATGGGAAAATGGTATGTCGGATGTATAGAAGTTCCGGGTGTGAATACACAGGGAAGGACGCTTAAAGAATTAAAGAATAATCTTAAGGAGGCCTTAGTTTTGGTTTTAAAAGTAGGCAGGTCTATTCTCGCG
Source organism: uncultured Gammaproteobacteria bacterium (assembly GCA_964609095.1). GTDB lineage: Bacteria > Patescibacteriota > Patescibacteriia > CAZSQN01 > CAZSQN01 > CAZSQN01. The sequence goes on from CAZSQN010000001.1 coordinate 140,382, forward strand.
AAAGAACGGCCTCGGGGAAAAGTCGTTCGTGAGCGCATTAGACTCTAAAACTTTCTTTAAAACTCTTAAAGTCCCTATTACTTGCTATAGCAAGTAATAGGGACTATGATTGTTTTAGCAAATTTGATGTTTAATCATTCATATATGATTATGATTTATGACCAAGAAAGGCGAAATCGCATTTAAGATTTTGGCGGCGGTAGGTTTGGCAGGGGTGGTATGCGCGGCAGTTGTCGCGCCAAATGTTTTCCAATTTCTGCCAAATCCGTACAAAAGAAAATACCCTAAAAGATCTTTAGATAAAGCTCTTCAACGATTGAAAGATCGCGGACTGTTGAAATTCGCCGCCGGTTCTAATGGCTGGAGAGTTGAACTTACGGAAAAAGGCCGTGAAGAACTTTTTGCGTATGAGACGTGTGAAAAAATGTTTAAGAAGCCCAAACGATGGGATGGCAAATGGCGGCTTCTCGTGTTTGATATTGAGGAGAAAAGAAAAAGCATCAGAGAAATGGTGCGACAAACACTTGTGCGGCTGGGATTTTATCGTTTGCAGGATAGCGTTTGGGCACATCCTTATGAATGCGAGGATGTGTTGGAACTTTTGCGCGCTAAATACCGCGTTCGCCATGAGGCGTTGTATTTACGCGCGGAGTATTTGGCTAAAGATCATTGGCTGCGTAAGCACTTTAATCTTCCTTTAGATTAAATTCGTTTATTTCGTGCAGCTTGCTGCGCGGAGGTTCATTGCGTTTGAATTAAAAATAATTTTGGAAGGAAAAGATTGTTTGTCCCCCATTACTTGCTATAGCAAGTAATAGGAGTATTGGGAATGAAGTTAATTCTATAAGAAGCGCGGCAATTTTTGATGTTATATAGAAATGATCATGAGGTTAATTTTTTTGATTGTGTTTTAATTGCAAATGAGATAGATTATTTAATGAATATGTCCATGATTAAAACAGCCGAAGAAATAGAGATAATGCGCCAAGGGGGCGCTATTTTGTCGCGTGTTTTGGGTGAAGTTGTCGCTCGCATCGTGCCTGGAGCGATAACATTGGAACTGGACGAATTGGCAGAGCGTAGAATGCGCGAGGCCGGCGGCGAGCCGTCGTTTAAGGGATATAAGACGCGCGGAGCCAAGACGGCGTTTCCTTCTTCTCTTTGCATATCTATAAATGACGAGGTGGTGCATGCGCCGGCAACTCCGAGCCGCGCGCTTAAAGAAGGTGACATAACCGGATTGGATATCGGCGTTCGTTATAAAGGGTATTGCACGGACATGGCCGTAACTATTGGCGTTGGCAAAGTTTCCCGCGAAGCAAAGAGATTAATGTCCGTGACCCGCGACTCGCTTATGCGCGGGGTCTCCGCGGTCAAGCCGGGGAATTTCGTTTCCGATATCGGCAAAGCCGTGCAGGGCTATGCAGAAAAAAATGGATTTTCCATTGTCAGGGATTTGGTCGGGCATGGCGTAGGAAAGGGAGTTCACGAAGAGCCAAAGGTGCCGAATTATTTTGACGAGGATTTGCCGCCGGTTGAACTTAAACCGGGACTGGTTATTGCCATTGAACCGATGGTGAATGTTGGAGATTGCGAAGTGAGGACTCTTGGCGACGGCTGGACGATAGTCACATCCGACTGCTCGCTTTCGGCGCATTTTGAAATGACGGTGGCGGTGACAGATATTGGGTATGAGATTTTAACGCCACTACCAAGGTTATAGGGTTTAGGGTAAATCTAAACGCTATACGCTAACCGCTAAACGCTTATGAAGTATCTAGGAATTGACCATGGCGGAAAAAGAATAGGTTTAGCCATTGGCGATGACGAAACGCGCGTCGCCAGCCCGTTAGAAGTGGTTGAAGCGGATTCTAACGAGGAGGCCGTTGCCGCAATTGGTTTGATTATAAAAGAAGAAGGAATTGATAAAATAATTTTGGGTCTGCCTCTATCCCTCAAAGGAGAAGAAGGAGCGCAGGCGGCTCGCGTGCGCGAGTTTGGAAACGGATTGAGCAAGCTGTCCAAGATTGACGTTATCTATGAGGACGAACGGCTTTCTTCCAAAATGGCAGACGCGCTCCTAAAAGAAGCGTTGCCGGAGAAGCGGGACGCCGTGGCGGCGATGGTGATACTGCAATCTTATTTAGATAAATTGCGTAAAGTATAAAACATGAAACCTGAAACATGATTTGTGTTCTATGTTTCATGCTTCATGCCGTGTGAAATATGACTTACCGAACACTGGGTATTGTCTTGCGCCGCCGCGATGTGCGCGAAGCCGACCGACTTTATACTATTTATACCCGCGAACACGGCAAGATTGAGGCCATCGCGCGAGGCGGCAGAAAGATGGCCTCAAAATTATCTCCGCATTTGGAAACATTTGCCACGGTGGATTTGTTAATTGCCCGGGGAAGATTGTGGGACCATGTTGCCGGCGCGGAATGCGCTTTGCGTTTTGGCGAAATCAGCTCACGCTATTTACCCACTGTTGCCGCGTGCTACGGTCTGGAAGCGATTGACGTTTTTACAAAGCACGGAGCTCGCGATCTCGGGCTTTGGAATTTGCTTCTTGAATATCTGCGCGCGCTGAATACCATCCCCGGCGGCTCATCGGCCGGAATTCTTTTTGGAATCACCAGAGCTTACTCTTGCCAGCTGCTTGCCCGTTTGGGAGTCGCGCCGGAATTGGGCAGATGCCATAATTGCAAGACGACGGATTCTCCGTCTTGGGAACTTGCTTCCGCCGGGATTCTTTGCTACGGTTGTTCCGGGATAAAGATGAACGAACCGTCAATGCCGCTTGGAAAAGAAGCTCTTTTACTTTTAAAGGCATATTGCCAAGAGCCGCTGGATAAATTTCTTTCGCCCTTGGAGGATGGTGGCGGCAATAAGGCGGCTTGGGGAGCCGTTGATTTTCTTTTAAGGACGCAGCTCGGAGCCAATCTTAAAAGCGAAAAATTTTTGAGCGTCAATTAGCCGGAGGAGAGAGAATTGGGGCAAAAGCCGTCGCGCGTAACCAAGCATGCGATTAAACGGTATATGGGCCGCGTGCATAAGGGCCGGAGATTGAGGGAGCGCCACATTGTGGAGCGGATTCGGCAGATGCTAAAGCGCGGCTATCCAGTCGCGACAACGCGGAGAAATCAGGCGGTGCTGGAAAGCAAGCTTCACGATGGGCGGGTATTTTACCTTATCTACGGCAATGATTCCGTTATCACTATAGTAACCGCCTCCATGTTTGAAGAAAGCCTGCGCCGGAGCGACTATCGCCTCATTTCATAATTCTCGCCTTCCCAAAAGGCGAGATTTTTTTTGGCCGCTTTACTACGGCGGATATTTGGTATAAATTATTCTTATATGATTAAAACCAGAACAACCGTGTTAGACGCCGTTTCGCGCGTCGGCGAAGAAATATTGCTCAAAGGATGGGTGCGCGGCAGGCGAGATATGGGCAAGATTATTTTTATTGATTTGCGCGACCGAAGCGGAATTATGCAAGTGATTTGCGCCGCGCCGGAGGTTGTGGCGACGGCAAACCAGCTTAGAAGCGAATACGCGGTTGCCATCCGCGGTTTGGTTAAAGAGCGCAGCGCGAAGCAAATAAACGAAAAATTGCCATCCGGCCGGGTGGAAGTTGAAGCTCTGGAAGTCATCATAATCAATCCCGCAAAAACGCCTCCTTTTGAATTGGACAAAGACACTCGTTTTGTAAATGAGGAAACCAGATTAAGATACCGTTATCTTGATTTGAGAAGTGAAAGAATGTTAAAAAATCTGGAATTGCGGCACAGAGTAATTAAATTTTTCCGCGATTTCTTGTCGGACAGAGGATTTTTGGAAGTGGAGACCCCGATTTTAACCAAGGGCACGCCGGAGGGGGCGCGCGAATTTATTGTTCCCTCGCGGCTTCATGCGGGCAAGGCCTATGTTTTGCCGCAATCGCCCCAGCAGTTTAAGCAGCTTCTGATGGTCGCCGGCGTTGAAAAATATTTTCAGGTGGCCAAGGCCTTCCGGGACGAGGACCAGCGCGGAGACCGCCAGCCGGAGTTTACCCAACTTGATATTGAAATGAGTTTTGTGGAGCAGGAAGATATTTTAAAATTGGGCGAAGAGATGATGAACGCGCTCATTGACGCGCTAAACGATGCGGGCGGTGGCTATCGCGTTTCCAAAAATCCGTGGCCGCGCCTTACTTATGCCGAGGCGATGGAAAAATATAAAACCGACAAGCCGGATTTGCGGGAAGATAAAAATAATCCAAAAGAGCTTGCTTTCGCCTGGGTGGTTGATTTTCCAATGTATGAGCAAGACGCCGAAGGGGCGCTGGCCGCCGCGCACCATCCTTTTACCAGGCCGCATTCGGAAGACGAGCATTTATTGGAATTGGATCCGTTAAAAGTAAGAGCGCGGTCGTATGATATTGTTTTGAACGGATATGAAATTTCGTCGGGGTCCATCCGCATCCATGAGCGCGAACTGCAGAACAGGATATTTAAAATTTTAGGGCTCTCGCAGGAAGAAATTAACGCTAAATTCGGCCATATGCTGGAAGCGTTTGAATACGGCGCTCCGCCGCACGGCGGATTTGCTCCCGGGTTGGACAGGTTAGTGATGATTTTGGCGGACGAGCCCAATATCCGCGAAGTTATGGCCTTTCCCAAAACCGGCGACGCGCGCGACCCGATGATGGGCTCTCCCTCTCTAATCGGCGCGAAACAAATGAAAGACGCGCATATAAAATGGACTTAAATTTTTAACTTTTAACTTTTAATTTAAATTGTATGGCGGCTTCAAAAAAAATTCTAACTCATCTTAAAGCCGGCAAAGTCAAGTTTGACGTGGTTGAGCACAAGAAAGTTTATACTGCTTATGATTTAGCGCGGACGCTTGGCGAAAAACTGGAAAAAATCGCCAAAACGCTTCTGGTGGAGGCGGAACTGCCCAAACTGCAGAAAAAAGGAAAAAATTATTTCGTCGTGGTGTTGCCGGCGTCTTACCGACTGGATTTGCAGAAATTAAAAAAAGAATTAAAGGCAAAAAGCGCGGTTTTGGCGCCGGAGCGCGTGATGAAAAAATTCGGCATCAAGCCGGGAGAGCTGACCCCGTTTGGCTCTTTGCACAAACTTGAGGTGCTTTTGGACAAGGGATTGGCCAAAACCAAAGAAGTGATTCTTTCCGCCGGAAGTCTAACTGACGCTGTCAGAATGAAGGTAAAAGATTTGCACAAATTGGAGGGCGCGCGCCTTGTCGGCGCCGGCGCCAAAATTGCGGCCAAAAAAGCTAAAAAAAGAAAATAACCGGGTCAATGCCGTACAAAGTCAGATTGGAAAAATTTGAAGGTCCGCTGGATTTATTGCTCCAGCTGATTGAATCGGAAGAGCTGCCCATAACGGAGGTGTCGCTGGCCGAAGTTGCCGAACAATATGTGGCGCATCTTCAGGCGATTGAAGAAAAAAATCCGGAGGAACTGGCCGATTTTCTTCTTGTCGCCGCCAAGCTCCTGCTTATAAAATCGCGCGTTCTTTTGCCGTCTCTGGATTTGAATCTGGAAGAAGATGGCATCAGCTTGGAAGACCAGCTGAAGTTATATAAGGAATACGCCCAAGCGTCAAAAACGGTCCAGGCAATTATCGGCAAGCGCGCTTTTAGCTGGCCAAGGCAGAAGGCGCCTCTTCAAGCGGGGATATTCACCCCCCCCAAGGGGCTTAATCCCGGGAAATTAGCCGCGGTATTTAGGGATATTTTGCGCGCGCTTGCGCCCGTCTCCAAGCTTCCCGGCGCCGCCATTTCCCGCGCCATCTCCATAAAAGAAAAGATAGAAGAGCTGCGTCGGCTGATTTTGTCTAAAGCGCAGATTAATTTTTCTCAGATTATGCGCGGAGCCAAAAGCAAGACGGAAGTGATTGTCAGCTTTTTGGCTCTTTTGGAGCTTATCAAGCAAAAAATAGTCAATGTGTCGCAGAAAGAATTGTTTGAAGATATCAGCGTAAAAAGAATATAGATAATACCAATTTAATTCGTTTTTGTGGCAAATCTGAAACAGAAAATTGAAAGCATTATGTTTGTGGCGACGCATCCCCTGCATCTTAAAAAGATGGCGGAGTTTTTGGACGCGAATGTTTCCAAAGTTGAAGAGGCAATGGAAGAGCTAAGGCAATACTACAAAGAACGCGGCGGCGGAATGCAGATTTTAAAAAATGGAAAAGAGTATCAGATGGTCACCTCCCCCGAGTGCTCAAAGACCGTTGAAGAATATGTGCGCAAGGAGGAGACGGGCGAGCTGACGCGCCCCCAGCTTGAAACGCTCACGGTCATTGCTTACCGCGGACCCATTAGCAAGCCGGAATTGGACCAGGTCAGGGGCATAAATTCGGCTTTAATTTTGCGCAATTTGATGATCCGCGGACTGGTGCAGGAGGAAGAAGATAAAAAAACGGGAATGTCCAATTATGCCATCACTATGGATTTTCTCCGGTTTCTGGGTTTGCGGGAGGTAGGGGAACTTCCCGATTATGAGCGGCTTCGCGGAGATAAAACAATCAGCGACTTGCTTGAACAGATGAAAAAAAATAAAATCGCGGGAGGCGGCGCGGCGCCGGTATGACCGCCATATTGTTTTTTCAAGTTATTTTTTCTATTATTTTGGCGGCGCTGACGGGGAATCTGCCTTTGTCTTTTTTAGAATCAAAGGCGCGAATGGGCAAATTGGGATTTTTTGAAAAAAGAGACGCTTCTTTAGAATCCAATTACCTGCCCGCTTCCGCCGACAAGCCGTCTCCGCCAAAGAGAAAGCCAGGAAGCCGTTCCGTGGGCATAGAAATATCAGCCAATGTGGCCGCGGCGGTTGATATGGTAAGCGGCAAAACGCTTTTTGAAAAAAAAGCCGATTTTGCCATGCCTTTGGCGTCGCTTACCAAACTGATGACCGCGCTCGTGGCGCTGGAGGCGCCGCCGGAGTGGGAGCGTGAAGTAGTGATAATGGAAAGCGACTTGCGGGAAGGGCCGCGTTCTATGAATGCGGGGGATAAAATTACGATTAAAGACCTTTTTTATTCGGCGCTTGTCGCTTCTGAAAATACGGCCGCCGTGGCTCTTAGCCGATCAATGGACATTGCTCCGGATGAATTTATTTTAAGGATGAACGCAAAGGCGGAAGAATTGGGCATGCTTAATTCAAGCTTTAAGGATGTCACCGGCCTTGATCCCGGCAATATCGCTAACGCGCTTGACGTGGCGGTTTTGGCGCGCGCCGCTTTTAAGGAAGAAAAAATAAAAAATGCTCTGATGACAAGCTCGTATGAAATAGTGAAATCAAATACGGGCGAGAAGAAGAATATCAAGAATACCGACCGGTTGCTGGATGGAGTGCTTAATCGCGAACCGTTTAAGATTCAGGGCGGAAAAACAGGCTATATTGACGAAAGCGGATATAATTTTGTTTTTGAAGTTAAAGGCGGCAAAAAACAGGATTTGGTGGTTGTTGTTTTTGGCAGCGAAAGCGCGGAGGCGCGCTTCGAAGATGCGAAAAATCTGGCTTTGTGGGCTTTTGAAAATTTTGATTGGGAAAAATAATTTTTTATGTTTTTTGAATGGCTTAACAATTTGCCGCACGAGCTTGGAACCGTCGTCATTGCCATGACGCCGATTTTGGAATTACGCGCTTCCATACCGATAGCGCTCGGCGTTTATAAAATGTCAATTCCTTCGGCGATATTTTTTTCCGCTATCGGCGACATGATTCCGGCCGTCATCATCCTTCGCTACGCGGGCGTTATCTCGGAACTGATGAGCAAACATTCGCGATTTTTTGATAACGCGATGAAATGGTGGGCTAAAAGGACGGAGAAAAAATTTCTGGACGGGTTTGCCAAATACGGTTTGGCGGCGCTTTTTATTTTTGTGGCTGTGCCATTGCCCGGCACCGGCAGCTGGAGCGGAGCTTTGGCGGCGTTTTTGTTCCGTCTTCCGTTTTTGCCGTCGCTTCTGGCCATAGCCGCGGGAGTGTTTGTCGCGGCTTTTATTGTTGCCGGAGCCAGCGCCGGAGCGCTTGCTATTTTTTAGAATTTAATAGATATTGAAAAATAAAAAGCGGCCATATGCGGCGCTTTTTAGCTGTAAATAATTGTGTTTAATTGGTAGCGGGGGCCGGAATCGAACCGGCGACCTAGGGCTTATGAGTCCCTCGCTCTAACCGACTGAGCTACCCCGCCGTGCGCTCGCTTACCGACCGCACTCTCGTTCATGCTCAATGCTTCGCCTTCACTTTCGTGCAGTCGCCGCTCGCTGTTGCGTCTGTACAACAGAAGCAGCTATATTAGGGTGATTTTAAATTCTCTGCCCACAACTGTACACACAACGCTGGTTTTGTGCACGGTTGCGGGGGTGGGATTTCTTTCGCTCCGACTCAAGTCCGGGCGCTGCGTACCAGCCCGATAACATCGGGCTTACTCGCGTCCTTCAAATCCCGTCCTTGATCCGCGCAACACTGTACAGAAGAAATAGCTTCTGTCCACTGTTGCGGGGGTGGGATTTGAACCCACGACCTCCAGGTTATGGGCCTGGCGAGCTGCCACTGCTCTACCCCGCTGTATTTACAGTAAATATTATCATAATTTAGATTTGTTGTCAATTTGAAAATTTTCTCATGTATATTTCTCTTTTTTACGATGTCATCATCATGGGTTTTCTGCTTTTGACCGGCGCGGGAATTATTTTTCTTGTTTTTTTTAAATCAGCGCGCAGCCGCTTTTGGGTGAGGCATAAAAAGCTTTTTGCGGCTGCGCTCTCCGCGCTCGGCCTCATATGGTTTGTTGTTTTTTACGGGTCGTTTATCGAACCGCGATTGATAGTTCTGGCAAATTACGAATTTAATTCAAAAAAGGTCAGCCGACCCATGCGCATAGCGGTGGTGTCAGACACGCATGCCGGACCGGCAAAAGGGAAAAGATTTATTAAAAGATTGGCAAATAAAATAGAGCGCGCTAAACCCGATGCCGTTTTTTTGCTGGGCGATTTAATCTCCGATGATGAAAGCAATATTCCTTTGCTTGAACCATTGCTGGCGCTCTCCGCGAACACGCCTACTTTTGCCATTTTGGGAAATCATGATTACTTGGGCGTGCCCAATCAGGGACAGGTTGTAAAATCATTTTCGCCGCTTGAGCCGTATTTACGCCGATACGGAGTTACGGCGCTCAAAAATGAAAATACTCAAATTGAGCTGAATGGGAATAAACTGGCCATTGCCGGAATTGACGATCTTGCTTCCGGAGCGCCGGATATGCGAGCCGCACTTATGGGAATGCCGCCGGAAGCATTGCGCGTTCTTTTATCGCACAGTCCCGACGCGGTTTTATATTTAAAACCGGGCGAAGTTGATATGGTTATGTCAGGGCATACGCATGGCGGCCAGATTCGGCTTCCTTTTATCGGTCCGATTGCGCCAGAACCAACTGTTTTGGGAAGGAAGTTCACGCGCGGATTTTATGTCATAAATAATATCACCCTTTTTATTACCTCCGGGGCTGGGGAAAGCGGGCCGCGCGCCAGATTGTTTGTGCCGCCGGAGATTGCCATATTTGAAATAAAATAACCCCGACAAATCGTCGAGGTTGTTTTTATTTAGCTTTTGGTTTGGCGAATTTGGCGGAAACAACGGCTTTGAGGTTGTCTTCGCGAGACGGGTTTGGATTCATGCCATAAATATTCACGTCTACCCAAATCCATCTGGCGTTTTGTCCTCGCGCTTTAGCAACGGCGATGAGGCGGAAGTCAAGAAGAGTCGTTGGCGAAATAAGATCATAGCTTATATGAGCGAGCGGCGTATGGCCGTCAGAAAGCGTGCTCATTGCCGCCATAACTGCCGCGGCGTCAGCCAAAACTGCCAGCACCCCGCCTTGCACAATCATCATTGGACCCGCTGTCACCAGGTCGTTCATCTCTATTTCCATAGAGACCTCGGCAAATCCCGGCGAGAGGCCGTCAAGTCGCAGAGGAAATTTTTGTCCAAGCGGAGCATCGTTGAACCATTTTTTTAGCTCTTCCAATCTGTCCATTAGCGAGCTCCTCCCTTTTTTGAACTTGGTCTTCTGGAACTAGACACCTTGATTGCGCGCCGCGGCTCGTCAATCCAGCGGATATTTGAAAGGATACCGCGGCGAGTATTATGACAGACCATAACAGTGGCGCCACGGCCTTCATAGAAGTTGAGATTATCATGCCACCTCTCATCGCACTCAACCGAGATCGCGCGATCGTTCTCGCGGACTGTTTCAACAACTGTTCCTTTTCGCCAGATATTGCCGGCTGTTCTAACTTCAACACGAGTGCCGAGAGGAAAGTTTGCCCACCCCGTCTCAAAGTCATCCATGCCCGGATCATCCCAGTAAAGTTTTCCATTGGTCGCTTCAGCAAGACGGTCAACTTTAGATTTTTCTTTAACCATCAGGTTTTCTCCTTTCAAGGATCTGTTTATTGTTTATAACAAAAAAACACTCCTGTCAACCCCGCTCCTTTCTTAGAACTGGCTATCACTTTACGCCAACTAAAGCCGCAGGCGTTTCCGTGATTAAGATTCTCAATAATCAGTAAATAAACTTTGAGAAAGGGGTGGGGGGTCAAGGGTGCTTTGTCTTGGTGCCGCGGGAGGGAGTTGAACCCTCATGACCTTGCGGTCGCGGGATTTTGAGTCCCGTGCGTCTGCCATTTCGCCACCGCGGCTTATAGTATTTACTGCCGTAAATTAGAAAACTGTTTGCGGTGTCGACCCGGGCAACTTTTTGTTGCCCGCGAAGCCCTCGCCTGCTCGGACTTCGCCCACCGCGGCGATGTTCGTATTTAATCATACTTTTTAAAAAGTATCAACAAGAATCGGTTGCGGGAGTTAGCTTAAAGCTGTAAGCTATATAGGAAATCACATTATTATAGTTGCGGCTGTTGTACAGACGCAAAAGCGAACGGCGGATGAGCGAAAGTGAGGGCGAATAATTGAGCCCGAACGGGAGCTAGTCCGGCAAGTGAGCTCATGGCACACGTCATTGCGGTAGTTAACCAAAAAGGCGGAGTGGGCAAGACCACCACCGCCGTTAATCTTGGGGCATACCTTGCTTCGCTGGGAAGGTATGTGCTTTTGGTTGACCTTGATTCGCAGGCAAATGCCACAAGCGGCTTGGGCTGCGACCATCGCAATCTGGACAAGGGCGTATATGAAACAATAGTCGGTTTGGCGAATTTTCGCGACATTGTGAGGGAAACCGGCATTCCCGGGTTTCGTTTGGCTCCAGCCACTTCGGCTTTGGCCGGCGCCAATGTGGAATTGGTTAATCTTGCTGAACGCGAATTTCAGTTGCGCAACGCCATGTTGGAGATAAGGAACGATTATGATTTTATTTTGATTGACTGCCCGCCGTCATTGGGCGTGCTAACCATCAACGGTTTGGTGGCGGCTGACCGCGTGCTTATTCCGGTGCAGGCGGAGTATTTTGCGCTTGAAGGGTTGGGGCAGCTGCTTGAGACCATCGGTTTGGTAAAGCAAAATTTGCGTCCTGATTTGGAAATAATGGGCGCGGTCATCACAATGTTTGAAGGACGTCTGCGGCTTTCTAACGATGTTTTGCAGGAATTGTACAAATATTTTCCCAATCAGATTTTCCGCTCCGTTGTTCCGCGAAGCGTGCGCTTGGCAGAGGCGCCGTCGCATGGCAAAACGATTATGAGCTACGACGGCGGCTCCAAAGGAGCCAAGGCGTATGAACGACTGGCGCGGGAAGTGGAGGAACACCTTCAAATTTCTAATTTTTAATTTCTAATGTCTAATGTCAGGTTTGGGTCGGGGTTTACAATCTTTGATACCGAGCAGAAAAGTTTTGCCGGCTGAAGCGTATAGAGCCGCGAGCGTGCCAAGCTCGTCTTTGGGGTTTTCCTCTTCGTCGGTAAGCCAGGCTGGGGCGCCGCTTCAAGCGCTGATTGATAAAGTAAAACCAAATCCGCGCCAGCCGCGCGAGCATTTTTCGCACACGGCCATTGAGGAGCTGATCGCTTCCATAAAAGAGCACGGCGTGCTTCAGCCGTTGGTAGTTACCGCTAATGTTGACGGAACTTATGAGCTGATTGCCGGCGAGCGTCGGCTTCGCGCGGCAAAATTGGCGGGATTGGCAACCGTGCCGGTAATTATCCGCACCGCCAATGAACAGCAGAAGTTAGAGTTGGCTTTAATAGAAAATCTTCAGCGTCAGGATCTTTCTCCGATTGAAGAGGCCAAGGCATTTAGATTGCTTTTGGAGGAATATGATTTAACGCAGGAAGAAGTGGCCGGCAAGATGGGCAAGAGCCGCGGATATGTTGCGAACACGGTCCGTCTTTTAAATTTGCCGGAAGAGGCGCAAACGGCAGTCAGCAAAGGTTATATTACGGCAAGCAACGCGCGCACTTTAGCGGGTTTGGAGAGCGAAGCGGAACAGAAAAAATGGCTTCAAAAAATGATGAAAGAGGGAATGACGGCGCGTGAGGCGGAAAGAATGGTTACCAAAAAAAAGCGGGCAATGCTGCGCGATCCGCAAGTAGCCGCAGACGAAGAAACGCTTCGCGAGGCGCTGGGCACGAAAGTGACTATTGAAAAAAAAGCAGGAAGAGGCATTATCGCCATCGGCTTTTACTCCGACGAAGAATATCGCGGGTTGATAAAGAGATTAAAAAAATAGCCCCGATATTCTCGGGGCTATTTTTTATTTTGTTCCGAAATTTTTTCTATTTTTTGCATCCAATTTGTCTTTGTCCGTTTTAAGGTGGCGCGGATTTTGGCGCGGGCGCCGGCTGTTTTTACAAACGCCAGCCAGTCGGGCGAAGGAGCTTTGCGGTTTTTATCAATCTGAATTTCCACCACATCGCCCGAGCGGAGCGGCGTGTTTAGAGCCGTCAATTGGTCATTGATGCGGGCTCCCACGCATTTGTCGCCGATGTCCGAGTGGATGGCGTAGGCAAAGTCAATCGGCGTGGCGCGTTCCGGTAGATCAATCACGTCTCCTTTGGGCGTAAAGACGAAGATGCGGTTTTGGAACACGTCAATTTTTAAACTGTCCAGCGACTCCAAAAATTGCTGTTTGTCTTGAAGGTCTTTTTGCAGCTGGGCCAGTTCTTTTACCCATTTGAGTTTTGGCTCGTCGCCTCGTCCGGCGCGCGTCTCATCATAGCCCCAGTGCGCGGCAATTCCGTATTCCGCTTCTTCTTGCATTTTTTCCGTGCGTATTTGGACCTCAATAATTTTTCCGTCCTCGGCAAAGACGGTGGTGTGAAGCGACTGATAGCCGTTAGGTTTGGGCTGGGCGATATAGTCCTTGATGCGGCCGCGCATCGGCTTCCAGAGACCATGGACGATTCCCAAGACCGCGTAGCAATCGGCCACGTCTTTAACAATAATGCGGAGCGCTATAAGGTCATAGATTTTAGAAACATCCCGTTCGTGGCGCAACAGCTTTTGGTATAAGCTGTAAAGCCGTTTGGCCCGGCCGTAGATTTGCACGAATTTGATTCCTGCCTGATGCAGTTCCGTTTCCAGTTTTTTTGCCACTTTTTTAATATACCTTTCTCTTTCAATCAATTTTTCGGAAACGGCAGACACGGTCCATTTATATTCTTCAGGATAAACATATTTAAAGGCCGCGTCTTCCAAACGGCCTTTAATTTCAAACATTCCCAAGCGGTTGGCAATGGGAGCGTAGATTTCCAGCGATTCAAGCGCGATGCGCATTCTTTTTTCCGGCGGCAAGGCGGAGAGAGTTTCCAGATTGTGCAGGCGGTCGGCAAATTTTATAAAAATCACGCGCACGTCGTTGGCCATGGCCATAAACATTTTGCGCAGATTTTCAATGTAGCGCTCCGCTCCGCGGTATTTTAGCTTGCCAAGCTTGGTAATGCCGGAAACCAGCGTTGCCACCTCGGCTCCGAAATTTTTTTCAATCTCTTTTAGGGTAACGGCGGTGTCTTCGGGAACATCGTGAAGCAAGCAGGCGATGATAATCACGCTCGGCATTTTCATATCGGCAAGAATCTGCGCCGCGGCAAGCGGGTGGGTGATATAGGGTTCTCCCGAAGTCCGTTTTTGCCCTTTGTGCGCGGATTCGGCAAATTCATAAGTCAGCCGAATCATGGCGAGATCGGCTTTGGGATGGTACATTTTTACGGTTTTAAGTATTTTTTCTATTCCTGCCGCCATATCAACATATTACCTTATCAGATTTTTCTCGTCAGGTCAATTTATCCAGCCCTTTTGGACGAACCAAAAGGGCTGGATTCAAAAACCCCGCCTTGTTAGCGGCGGGGTTTATCAGATTTATTGTTTGTTTCCCTCGCGCGAATAATCGCACTCCTTTTGGCTGCAGCGGATAACGCCTTTGGCGCCCAAAACCAGAAGCGAGCCGCAGGACGGGCATTCTTCTCCGGTGGGCTTGTTCCAAAGCGCGAAAGTGCATTTGGGATATTTGTCGCAGCCGTAGAAAATCCGTTTGCGCTTGGTGCGGCGTTCCACAAGGTCTCCGGTTTTGCAGGATGGGCACTTAACGCCGGTATTTAAGGAAATTGATTTTGTGTAATCGCATTCAGGATGTTTGGTACACCTGAAATAGGCGCCGAATCTGCCTTCTTTCGCCTCAAGCGGCGCGCCGCATTTTTCGCAGGGCGCGGTTGGCTTCGGCAGAGGAGTTTTGTTTTGGTTCTCATCTCCCGATTTGGGAAGCGGTTTGGTTTGCCGGCACGCGGGAAATCCGGTGCAGGCAAGAAATTTTCCGAAACGGCCCATCTTTACCACCATGGGCGCTCCGCATTTCTCGCATATCTGGTCGCTCGCCTCTTCGGTCAGGGCGCGTTTTGATATTTCTTTTTCTTTTTTTGTCAGGTTTTTTTTGAATGGCTCGTAGAATTCGCGCACGGCCGGCACCCACTCGCGCTCTCCCTCGGCGATTTCATCCAGCGAGTCCTCCATTTTTGCCGTGAATCCGTAATCCACAATTTGCGGAAAATGCCTGACCAAAAGATCGTTTACCAAAAAGGCGATTTCCGTAGGTTTTAACCGCCGGTTTTCAATCCGTTCCACATAACCGCGGTCAATGACGGTGGAGATGGTCGGCGCGTAGGTTGAAGGACGGCCGATGCCGTATTCTTCCAGAGCGTGGACAAGCGAGGCGTCGCTGTAGCGCGCCGGCGGTTCGGTAAAGTGCTGTTTTGGCTCAATTCCCGCGGCGCGCGCCGGAGTGCCGGCTTCAAGCGATGGGGGAAGCGCGGACTCTTTTTGCGCGTCGGGATAAATGCGCATATAGCCGTCAAAAGCAATCATTTGGCCGGTCGCCCTGAAAACATATTTTGGTTTGGCGCCGTCGGTTTCCACGTCAACCGAAGTTGACGAAAGAACCGCCTCGTTCATTTGCGAGGCGACGGCCCGTTTCCAGATAAGGTCGTAGAGCTTGTACTGCTGGTCGGTGAGGTAATCTCTTACTTTTTGCGGAGTGCGCGCGACTTCCGTCGGGCGGATGGCCTCGTGCGCTTCTTGGGCAAGTTTTGATTTGTTCAAATGGCGCCGCGGAGAAGACGGAGCGTAATCCCCGCCAAATTCTTTTTTGATGAAAGCGGCTGCTTCGTTTAAAAATTTTTCCGACAGATTGACGGAGTCGGTGCGCATATAGGTTATGAGCCCGACTTGTCCCTCGCCCATAAGGTCTGTTCCCTCGTAGAGCTGTTGGGCAATCATCATTGTTTGTTTGGCGGAAAAATTAAGTTTGCGGTTGGCTTCCTGCTGAAGTGTGGAAGTGATAAAAGGCGCCGGAGGAGAGCGGCGGATTTCCTTTTTTTCAACCGAGGCGATGGTGTAATCGGTGTTTTCCAAATTTTTAAGAATTTTTTTGGCCTCATCGGCGTTTTTGACGGCAAGTTTTTCTAATATGGCGCCGTCTGCCTTGTGCAGGCGGGCCGGAAACGTTTCTTTGGTCGCCGGTAATTCAAAAACGGCTTCCAAGCTCCAATATTCTTCCGGAATAAATTTTTGGATTTCCCGCTCCCGTTCCACAATAAGCCGGACGGCAACGGATTGGACCCTTCCGGCAGAAAGCCCCTTGGCCACTTTCTTCCAAAGAAAAGGCGAGAGCTCGTAGCCGACAAGGCGGTCAAGAACGCGCCGCGCTTGCTGGGCGCTGACCATATTTAAATCAATCTTGCGGGGATGAAGGAGCGACTCGCTGATGGCCTCTTTGGTTATTTCATGAAAGGTGATTCGCTTTATCTTTTTTGGCTCGGTTTTAAGCACTTCGGACAAGTGCCAGGAAATGGCCTCGCCTTCGCGGTCTTCGTCGGTGGCAAAGTATATTTCATCGGCTTTGGAGGCGCTTTTGGCAAGGTCGGTCGCGACTTTTTTGCTCGCGAGCGGCACGACGTATTTGGGAGTAAAGTTGTTGTCAACATCAACGCCAAGTTCCCGTTTTGGCAAATCCCTGATATGGCCAAAAGATGATTTAACGACAAACTCATCACCCAAAAAACGGCCGATGGTTTTTGCTTTGGTTGGTGATTCTACGATGACTAATTTCATAAAACGAAGCATGAAGCATGGAGCATGAAACAAATATGTGTTTCATGTTTCATGATACATGATTTAACGCGAAAGCGCGTAGTGCATTCCTCCCATGTGCCTTACCGCGCCTCTCATCTCAAGGAGAGTAAGAGTAGCAGAAACTGTGGAAATGTCAAGCCCGCTCTCGCGGGAGAGCTCGTCAATGTGACGGCTGTCATGGCGCAGAGAGAGCATTAAGGCCGCTTCTTCGGGTCCGGCCGGAATAAGCGGAGGAGAAACATGAATTTCCATATTTACTCCCAAAATTGAAGCGATGTCTTCGGAGCCGGTTACCAGCCGCGCTCCCATTTTTAGCAGGTTGTTTGAGCCGCGCGATGTTTCGGCCATAATGTTCCCGGGAACGGCGAAAACTTCCCGGTTATAATCAAGCGCGGCGCGGGCGGTGATAAGCGAACCGGAATCAAGGTCCGCTTCCACCACCAATGTGCCCAACGTTGCGCCGGCAATAATTCTGTTGCGGACGGGGAAATGGCTTTTGAAGCTTAAAGAGCCGGGGGGATATTCAGAGATTATCGCTCCTCCTTTATCTATAATCTCTTTGGCTAAGTTCTGGTTTGACGCCGGATAAATTGAAGCGCTGTCGCAGCCGGAGCCGAGGACGGCCACGGTGTGGCCGGCGGCGCGAAGCGCGGCGCGGTGGGCAACAGTATCAATGCCCAAAGCCAGTCCTGAAAAAATGCTGATTTTGGCGGCCGCGAGCGGCGCCGTTATTTCTTCCGCCGCCCGTTTGCCGTAAGGCGTCATTTTCCGCGTGCCCACCACCGCCAGAGGAAAACGAAGAGAAGAAAGCGAACCTCTTAAAAAGAGTATTTGCGGCAGGTCGGGTATTTCTCTTAAAAGCGCCGGATAGCCGGGGTCTTCCGGCAGAAGGATATTGATTTTTTCCGCGTTCAGTTTTTCTTCAAATTCGCTGATGTTTATGTTTTTCCTTTTTTCCAAAAAGATATTGGCTGCTTTTTCCTCCAGTCCGGCGGCGGTGAGCTCATGGCGCGAAGCGCGGAATACCTCCTCGGGGTCGCCAAAAGCGCGGCGCAGGCGGGCAAGGCGAACCGCGCCGATTTGTTCAATTTGAGTAAGCGATGCCCAGAGAATTTTGTTTTTATCCGGATTTCCATTCGGCATAATTGATTTCCATCATAAGTTATATCCGCCGGATTTGTACAGCGCCGATTTTGACTTTGGGGCAAAGATGTGGTAAGGTTTCCCCCAAAAGGCGGCGAGAGCTCTGTCGGCGTGCGCGGATGGCATACCCTCCAAACCATTCTACGCGGGCCGGCAGAATTTTCGGCATCTTTTGAACGAAGGAGAAAAGAAAGAGATGGACAGGATAATGCAGGTCATTGTCGTTTCGCTCATTTTTTTGATAATGCTGGCTATCTTTGTCGGCATCAAATATGTCGTCGGCGAGCTTGGCTATAAAAATTTTGTTTTTGCTTTGGCCGTCATAGGAATTTTTTTCTGCGCGCGCGGACTTTATCAAGTGCGGCTTTCAAATGAAAATATCCGGCAGGAGCTGGAGAGGATGCGGTTGGAGCGCGACCGGCGCCGCCAAGACGAAGCTGACGATAAATAAAACCCCCATAGAAAGGGGGTTTATTTTATATATTTATAAACCGTTTTTTTGACTTCGTCCATTATGGCCGGCAGTTCCGTCCCCTCCTTTTTAGAAAGTTCTCCAAGCACGAATTTTTTAGTTTCTTTTTTAACGGCCGGCGCGATGCCAACCTTGATTCTTGAAAAATTTTTTGCGCCCAGCGAGGATATCACCGACTCCACTCCTTTATGTCCCGCGCTGCCGCGATTTCTAACAAGCCGCGCCGCGCCCCACGGAAGGTCTATATCGTCATGGATAACAAGCAGGTCGGAAAGCGATATCTTATAATAAGAAAATAAACGGGACACCGCTTCTCCGGAAGAGTTCATAAAAGTAAGCGGTTTAGCCAGGATGATTTCTTCGTTTTGGCGTTTGCCTTTGGAAACAAGCGATTGAAATTTTTTATTTTCTTTGAATTCAGGCAATTCTAATTCTTGGCGTAAGGCATCCAAAGCCATAAAGCCGAGATTGTGGCGCGTGGTTTCATATTCTCTTCCCGGGTTGCCCAATCCTATGATTAGCTTCATATCACTCTCTTCGTTTCACGCTTTTAGAAATTATTTTAATAGGCGTGCCCTTGAATCCAAATTTTTCCCGCAGGCGATTTTCAATAAATCTTATGTAAGAAGGATGAATGGGCGCCAACTCTTTAATCACAAGCATAAAAGTCGGCGGCGCCGAGCTTATTTGTTTTAGGGAGTAAATGTACGGATGGCGCACGCCTTTGGCTTTGGTCGGCCGATGCTCCCTTACGGTTTTTTTTAAAAATTTTTCTAAAAGCGGCTCGTCTATCATTTTTCCGGCTTCCTCTTTGGAAAGCCGCGCCAGATTTAAGATTTCTCCGACTCTTTCTCCGGTTTTGGCGGAAGTAAACAAGATCGGCGCCCACGAAAGGAAGGGCAGGTCGCGGATTATTTTGGCGCGGTAAGCGTCCATAGTTTTGGCTGTTTTGTCGCGCACCAAATCCCATTTATTGACCACGGTGACCACCGGTTTTCCCGATTCTTCTATTATTCCGGCAAGGTGGCGTTCCTGCGTGCCCAATCCCTCTCTTGCGTCAAGCGTCAGAACAATCGCGTCGGCGCGATGGATGACCGCTAAGCTTTTTTTAACCCCGGCTTTTTCCAAACCCGGCGCGATTTTGGCCCGTTTCCTGATGCCGGCCGTATCAATCAAAGTAAACGGCCTTCCGTTATAAAGAAGAAGGGAGTCCTGCGGCTCTCTTGTGGTATGGGGAATATCCGAGACAATGACCCGCTCTTCACCCAAGATTTTATTGACGAGAGATGATTTGCCGACATTGGGTTTTCCTATTATTGCCACTTTTATAGGGGTTTCGTCAAACGGGCTTTGTATTTTTTTATCCTCCGCGGCAAGCTTGCGCGAAATTGAATCAAGCAGGTCGCCGACGCCGGCGCCGTTTTCCGCCGAAACGGGAATTATTTTACCGAGATTAAGCCGCATCCATTCTTTATCCTCCGCCCGGGAGCGAAGCGCCGGGTTATCCGCCTTATTTCCCACGAGGAGCGTTGGTTTGCGGCTTGCTTTTAATTTTTTGGCGATTTCCCGTTCTTGCGGCAGAAGCCCCGTTTGCAGGTCAACGACAAAAAGTATGAAATGCGCCTCGGAGATGGCGCGTTCCGCTTGGCGCAGGACATTTTTTTCAATCTCGCTTTTGCGCTCCACATCCAAGCCGCCGGTATCCACAAAAACAAGTTCCGTATTTTGCCAGATTGTTTCTCCGTAATTTCTATCGCGGGTTGTGCCGGCAATGGGCGAGGTAATGGCTTTTGATTCTGAAATAATTCTGTTAAAAAGCGTTGACTTGCCGACATTTGTCCGTCCGATTAAAGCAATGATTGGTTTCATAAGATTATTGAATTACGGCAAGGGACCTTGAGCCCAGGATGATGAGGAAATCCGCATTGGGAAGAGCGCTTCCTCCGGCCGGCGCGCCGCCTTCTATCGCCAGCTCGTTGCCGCTTCCTCCGTTATAAAATCCGGGAAGCGTAACCGAAACATTGGCGTCAAGCATCGTGCGCAGTTTTACGAGCGCGTCGCTTTCGCTGCCCGGCTTTATTTCGTAAATAACCGTTTTTTCATAATCGCGCGTGCGGGAATTTCCTATCTTTACAACCCGATAGCCGGAACGTTTAAGCAGTTCGGCAACGCCGGCGGCAAAGCCGGGAACATTGGTGCCGTTTTGAATTTCCACGGTCGGAAGGTTCCCCTTTTTTTGTTCAGGAGGACTGCTGAAGATATTTTTGGCGATCTCGCGCACTTCGTCCCAAGTTCCGCTCGCCGGCAAAAGCACAAACGCATTGTCTATAAGCCGTGCGACAAGCGGACCGTCCGGCGCCGTTTCCAGTCCGTGTTTAGCTATTTTTTGCGGAGAGACGTCTCTGGCAAACGCGCCGAGCCGCGCAAGCTCCCACGGCTCAAGGTCCGTTTCAGCGTGTTCGGAAAGAGTTTGCCATGTTTTTATAAGCTTGGCCGGACTTCCCAAAAATCCGCGCGAGAGGATTTTATCCCTTACGGCCAGAAGTATTTTTTGCTGGCGTTTGCTTCTGGCAAAGTCGGATCCTTCCCCGTTGCTGCCGTGGCGCGAACGCACATATTCCAAAGCGCGCTCGCCATCCATTGTTTGGCTTCCGGCGCGGAAGCTTAACGCTTGAGTTAGAAAGTCGTCGGTGGGATAAAGCGGATCGGTGAAATCGCGTTCCACGTTTATGGTCACACCATCGAGAATGTCCACTAATTTTTTAAATCCCTGAAAATCAACGCGTGCGAAATAATGGACTGTGAGATTAAGAAGGTCGCCGACAACTTCCGAGGTGAAGCGGCCGCCGGAGCCGGGAATAGTTTCTTCGGCAAAAGCGTAGGCGTTGTTTATTCTTCTGTATCCGTACCCGGGAATCGGCACAAACAGGTCGCGCGGGATGGAGAGCATGCCCACTTGTTTTGTTTTTGGGTCAATGCTCGCGAGGATAATGGTGTCGGTTAGATTCTGACCTTCGTGCCCCTCGCCGCCGATGCCCAGCAGCAGGATATTTACTCTGCCTTCCTTTTCTCCTTTAAGCGCCCGGTCGCCGCTTGCGATCAGGGAGCGCACCCCGCTTAAAAAAGAAAATTTATTTCGCCCCTCATTTTTGTTCGCGCTTCCGGCGTCGCGATTTATCATTATCACTCCGGTTAAAGCCAAAACAAAAAAAGCAACCAGAAAGAAGCGATTCCGGAAGCGGCCGCGTTTTCGCGGATTTTGGGCGCTATTTATTTTTTCAAGAAAATTTATTTTTGGAGCGGGCATGTCTTCTCTGTCTCGCGTCTTTATCCCTTTTCTATATTATATCTGATTTATACCTGTTTTTTATCCACGGCGCAACCTTGTTAGAAGTTCTAAGCTGAAAGCTTAAATTTCGAACTCTTTACCTCGCAAATTGAGTGTGAAGATTAATTACAAAACGATCTCTCCTTTGTAAGCGGGAGAGATTTTTTATTCTGCCGATATGCTGCCCTTGCTTAATCATTAGTTTCGTGTTATCTTCAATTAAAGAACTATCTTAAAGTATTGCTCGGCCGTGCGCCTGTTTTCTGGGACGATTAGCTCAGCTGGTTAGAGCGTCCCGTTCACATCGGGAAGGTCGCTGGTTCGAGTCCAGCATCGTCCACCAGAGATTTTTTTTATGTCTATTTTTTTTCGGAAAAATTCTGCCAAAAGTTCTGGCGAGTTGCACCCGCGCGGCGCCATCCGCGCCGTTTTGGCCTATCTGGCGGAACTGGTGCAAGTGGTTTTGATTTCGCTTGCCATTATTATTCCCATCAGGTATTTGCTGGTTCAGCCATTTTACGTAAAAGGCGCGTCAATGGAGCCGAATTTTTATGACAAGGAATATCTGATTATAGACGAAATTTCTTATCGTTTTAGGGAGCCGGAGCGGGGAGATATTGTTGTTTTCCGCTATCCGCTTGATCCAAGCCAGTTTTTTATTAAACGGATTATCGGACTTCCGGGCGAAAGAGTCAGGATTTCCGGCGGGCAGGTAACAGTTTTTAATTCGGCCAATCCGCAAGGCAAAATAGTTGATGAATCAAAATATCTGGGCGGCGCTTTCACGGTAGGAGAAAAAACCATTACCCTTCGCGCCGATGAATTTTATCTTTTGGGAGATAACCGCAACGCTTCCATGGATTCCAGGGTTTTCGGCCCGGTCAAAAGAAAATTAATTATCGGCAGGGTCTGGCTGCGCGGCTGGCCCATAGATAAAGCAATGGCTTTTTCCGCCCCGTCGTATCCTGATTTGGGAAATTAAGATATTTTTATGTCTCGCACGCCTAAAAAGAAAGAATTAAAAGCAAAAGAAATCAAACCCGTCCTCAGCGCGCCTAAAGCGGAACCCAAAAAAACGTCAGGGCCCCAGCTTCTGCGCGGAATGAAGGATATTTTGCCTGCGGAACAAAGATATTGGGATTTTATCCGCGAGCGCAGCGCCAAACTGGCCGGCGCTTATTCTTTTGAACGGATAGACACGCCTGTTCTGGAAGAAACAAAATTGTTTACCCGCGCGGTCGGCAAATACACTGATATTGTGGAAAAGGAAATGTTTACTTTTCTTGATGCCGGCGAAGAGTCCGTGACCTTGCGGCCGGAGGGGACGGCGCCGGTTGTCCGCGCCTACATCAATCACGGCATGCTGAATCTGCCCCAGCCGGTGAAATTATGGTATCTGGGCCCGATGTTCCGCTATGGGCGGCCGCAATCCGGCTCTTACCGCCAGTTTCATCAATGGGGGCTGGAAATTTTAGGCGAAGCCAAGCCGGCTGCCGACGCCGAACTGATTTTTTTGGCTTACACCCTTTGCAAAGAGCTGGGCTTAAGAGTTGTCGTGCATATCAACAGTTTGGGGCATCCCGGATGCCGCGAACAATATAAAAACGAATTAGTGGATTATTACAAAACAAAACGTTCGCAGATTTGCGATGACTGCAAAAGGCGCCTCTTAAGAAACCCGCTTCGCGTGCTGGACTGCAAAGAAGAAAAGTGCCAGCCCGTCAAGCAGGGCGCCCCGCAGATGGTAGACAAGCTTTGCGATGAAGACAGGAACCATTTTATGAAGGTTTTGGAATTTCTGGATGAAATTGATTTGCCTTACCAGTTAAATCCTTATTTAGTCAGAGGGCTTGATTATAATACGCGCACCGTCTTTGAAATTTTTGCCCAAAATTCCGATGAATCAATATCTTCTTCCGCGCTTGGCGGCGGCGGGCGTTATGATGATTTGGCGGAACTGATGGGCGGGCGCCCTACGCCGGGAGTTGGTTTTGCTTTAGGTATTGAAAGATTGATTTTGGCCTTAAAGGAGCAGAACGTGAATGTCCCCGATCCCCAGCCGCCTTTTGTTTATCTGGCCCAGCTCGGCGACCATGCCAAACGCAAGGCCCTGACTTTGTTTGAAGAAATCAGAGCCGCCGGCATTCCGGCTACGGTTAATTTTGCCAAGGACTCGCTTAAAACCCAGATGGAGCTTTCAGCCAAGCTTAATGTAAGATACACGATTATTCTGGGGCAAAAGGAAGTGCTTGACGGAACAGTGATATTGCGCGATATGGATAGCGGAGTGCAGGAGGTCGTGGACAGAAAAAAGATAGTTGACGCGCTTAAAAAGAAACGCGCGGCGGAAAGTTTTGACCTTAATCATAAAGAATGATAAAGTATTATTGTTAATACCTTATTGTTAAACCCTAAGGGAGGTGTCACATGTCAGAAGTAAGAAAAAGAAAAGGAGAGAGTTTTGAAAGTTTATTGCGCAGATTCAGCCGTCGCGTACAGCAGAGCGGCCGTCTTTTGCAGGCGAAAAAAATCCGCTTTCACCAATCGCCGAAAACGCGGCGCGAGGTCCGCGATTCGGCGCTGCATCGGATTAAGACGCGGCAAAAAAGAGAATATCTTATAAAGACTGGATTGCTTAAAGAGGAAATACTGCCGCTTCGCGGACGCAGGAGATAGAAAACGGGTTTTGGCAGAAAACTTTTATGGCCGCGGGGTCCGGTTATCGGTTATATGAGCATAGCTCTTAAAATAGCTGAAGAATTACAGCAGGCGCAAAAGGCAAAAAACGAACTCGTGGTTTCGGCGTTACGAGTGCTTAGGGCTGAAATGCTTAATTCTGCCATAGCCAAAATGAAAAAAGAATTATCAGACGAAGAAGCAATCGGCGTGATCAAATCTCAAGTTAAGAGATTGCGGGAGGCGGTTGTTGATTTTGAGCGCGGAGGTCGGAGCGATCTGGCCGAAAAAAATCAAAAAGAGATAGGGGTTTTGGAAAAATATCTGCCCGCGGGAATATCCGAAGATGAAATTAGAAAAGAAGTTCAGACGGTCATCTCCGCCGGTTCATACAAGACAGCTGATTTTGGCAAAGCAATGAAGGAGGTAATGGCAAAATTAAAAGGAAAGGCGGACGGAGCAGTTGTGAGCCGGATTTTGAAGGAGACATTGAAATAAAAGTCAAAAGTTAAAATTAAATAATGACGAGTCCATGCCTCGTCTAAACAAAAAAAAGATTAAATTTTTTCAATTGACTGTTATCACGGCAGCTTTTTTTGCCGTGTTTTTGTTTTTTTTGCCGCCGCTTTCGGCCTTGGCGTTGGAGACCGGATTGGAGCAGGTCGGCGAAACCATCTCGCTGCCCACGACTGACATCCGCATCGTTATCGTGCGCATAATCAATATCGCTCTTGGATTTTTAGGCATTATCGCGGTGCTGATTTTGCTCTACGGCGGATTCATCTGGATGACTTCCGGCGGCGATGAAAGAAAAGTGGAAACAGCCAAATCAATCATAAAAAACGGCGCGATCGGGCTCATCATCATCATTCTTTCTTTTGCCATTACCAGATTTATTTTGACGCGGCTGGAGCAGGCGGCTTTTGGTCCCGGCGCTCCCGGGCGCGGGCGCGGCGGCCCCCCGATTGAACGGCTCTCCGGAGCGCTTGGCACGGGACCGGTGCAGATGCACTTCCCCCGGCGCGGAGCCACCAATGTGCCGCGCAATACCAACGTGATGGTGACCTTTAAGGATTCCATTGATACCGCCACCGTGACCCCTGATAACTTCCGCGTGAGCAGATCCAGCGAGCGTGGCGGCCCCTTTGTTTCCGGTATTTTTAGATTTTCCGCTGACGGGAAAACGGCGGTGTTTGACCCGACAGAGCTTCTTGGCAGCGGGACCGATAATATTTTCTATACGGTCCGGCTGGATGGCGGGACCGGCGGGATAAGAAACAGCTCCGGCGAGGCGATTTTTTCCGGCTCGTTTGGCGAAGGTTATCTTTGGGAATTCCAGACCGGAACGTTTGTTGACGCCGCTCCGCCGCAGGTAATTTCGCGAGTTCCTTTCGGCGGCAGAAATCCGAGAAATATTTTGGTGCAGGTGAATTTTTCCGAGGCCATGGATCCGACTTCGGTTACCGGAGAAACAGAGGAAGGCGGCGCCGGTTTCCGCAATCTTATGGTGCGGGGAGGCGTCGCGCCGGTTGCCGGTTCGTGGACCGTCTCCAATGAATATCGGACAGTTGAATTTCAGACAGCTGATCTCTGCGGGACAAATTCCTGCGGCGGCAATGTGTACTGCCTGTCAAGCAATACGGAATTTACAGCCATCATTGTGGCCGCGACTTTGGGCGCGGAACCGCCCGCTTCTTCCGGATTCCCTTATGACGGAGCGGTTGACGCTTCCGGCAATTCGTTAGACGGAAACAACGACAATTTGGCCGCGGGCCCTCCGGCAGACAGCTTTCTTTGGGATTTTAGCACTGATAACACCATTGATTTGCGGCCGCCGACGTTGGAGATTTTGTCCCCGGGCATAGATGAAGGCAATGTTGCCGTGGACCGGCCGATTGAGATGACTTTTTCTAAAATTATGAGCGGCAGTTCGCTGACCAATGAAAATATCTCGCTTGGCAGCGAGCCATTGTATGAATTCTGGTACTCGCTCCGGAGCGAATTATTGGATGAGCGCAATGAGGTTGCCACTTCCAGCGCCCCGGTTAAAACAAGAGCGCTCATAGAGCACGGCGTGCTCGCGTCTTCTTCCGAAACGACCAGATACGATTATTTCCCGGGAGCGACCTCGGGCGTGAAAGATGTTTTGCAAAATTGTTTTTTCCCCGGAGCCGGGCCAAGAAGCGGTTCTGACGCCGGAGGCGGGGTTTGCGCCACGAGCCGTTCCGAACCGTATTGCTGCAACGGCAATCCTTCGGCAACGGCTTGTCCGTATTTGCGAGCGCCATGAAAATAAATTATCGCCAGCTTAAAATATTATTTTTTATCGCCCTTGCTTTGGTCGGGGTTGTTGCTTTTTTATCATCTCCTGTTTTAGCCGCCGAGCTGAACCTTGGTTTGGAGCCGGTTGGCGCGGAGATAGCTTTGCCAATCGCCGATATTAGGGTGGTCATTGTCCGCATTATCAATATAGCGCTGGGCTTTCTTGGCATACTCGTGGTGCTGCTTATGCTTTACGGCGGTTTTACTTGGATGACCGCCGGCGGCGATGAGAAAAAAATAGAAACAGCCAAAAAGATCATAACCAACGCGGTCATCGGTTTAATCATCATCATTCTTTCTTTTGCCATCTCTTCCTTTATATTAAGGCGGCTGCAGGAAGCGGTTGGCGGCGCCGGTCCGGGCGGGCCTGCGGGCGGCCGCGGCCCCGGAGCCGGCGGTTTGCCGGCGGGCGCGTTTTATACCCGCGCCATTACGCCTTCGGGCGCTACCTCCATCCGCAATGTGACGGTGCGGGCCATATTTTCTTCAAATGTTGATTCCGCAACATTGTCCGGAAATTTAACCGTGGCCAGAGCCAGCGACAGCGCGGTTGTTTCCGGACGGCTTACCGCCTCTTCCAATGTCGCGGAATTTGTGCCGGATACTCCCTGTCCGGATGCCAACAATGATGGCGCGCCTGACGCGCCGGCTTGCTTTTCCGCCGACACTGATTTTAGAGTAATTGTTTCCACGGGCCTGCGCGACGACAGGGGCCGTCCGCTCCAATGCGGAGGGCTGGCGCCAAGCTGTGAAGGCGCTTTCCGCACCGGAAGTTTGGTGGATACCGCGCCGCCCTCAGTGCAGGTGACTTCGCCTGATGACGGCGCCAATGTTCCGGCTGACTCGCTTGTTCCCCTGCAGGCGTTTGGCAGCGATGATTCCGGCGTTTCCTATATAGAATTTTCAGTTGACGGACGCGTCATTGACAGCGACGCGCCCACCGGCGGCTATGCCGATGTCGAATGGGATTCAACCGGCGCGTCCGCGGGAAGGCACACGATTTCCGCCAGGGCTTATGATTTAGACAATAATTCGGCTGTTTCTTCGCCGGTTAATGTTTCAGTGCGGCCGGCATACTGCTTTAACGGCGTGCTGGACGGAGATGAAACGGCGGCTGATTGCGGCGGCTCCTGCGGAGCTTGCGCCGCGAGCGGCTGTTCATCCGATGCCGACTGCTCGTCAGGCAATTGCAGCAACGGCATTTGCGTTGAAACGCCAAGGATAGACGAAGTCGCGCCTTTGGACGGGCAAGTCGGAAGTTTGATTACCATCTCCGGAGCATTTTTTGGGGATAGCCCCGGCAGAGTGTTGTTCCGTTCCGCTACTGGCGAAACAGTGGCCACCGGCGGCGTTTGTTCTGACTATTGGCGCGATAATCAGATTGTGGCGGCCGTTCCCGAAGGCGCGATTGACGGTCCCATTAGAGTTGAAGCGTCCTCCGGAGAAAGCGACAGCACATCTGACGCGCGCGGTCCGGTGATGCCTGATTTTGACGTCAATAATGTTTTAAGGCCGGGTATTTGCAGAATTGTGCCGGCCTCGGCGCGACCAGATGAAACATTTACTTTGGAAGGAACGGGTTTTGGCTCCGCGGCTCCGGGGGCGAACGTGAGTTTTGGCGGAAGAACGGCCGTTACCTCCTCTTGGGCCGACGCGTCAATTGCGGGAGCGGTGCCGCGGATTGCTTCCGGCCGCGTTCCGGTTCAGGTTACCGTCGGCGGCGGCAGTTCCAATCCTGTTTATTTTAATGTTTTGTCTCTCTCCGCCGGCAGAGAGCCGCAGATTTTAGAAATCAACCCATCCGCCGGGCCCAAAGGCGAATACATCACTTTAAGCGGAGATAATTTTGGCGAAACAGTCGGCACGGTTACCTTTCGTAATCCCGTGACCAATGATGAGGCGCGGGCTGACGTTGATTTGCCCGAAGCGTGCGCGACTGATTTCTGGCGCAACAACTCAATCACGGTTAAAGTTCCGCGTCGTTACAATGACGGCAGAACCGAACTTTCCGAGTCAGCGCATTCCGTAACCGTTGTTCGTTCCGACGGAGCGAATTCCAACGCAATTGATTTTGCGGTTACTGCCGGAACGGCAAAACCTGGCCTCTGCGCCATTAATCCTGATAATGGCCCGGCCGGAACGGATATTTTACTTTCCGGAGAGCGGTTTGGGGTCGCCAGAGGCGCGGTTATTTTTAGTCAAAATCAGCGCGTGAGCCCGCCGGAGGGCGCGTGGAATGATGAAGAAATCCGCGTTGCCGTTCCCGAAGCGGCCGTTACCGGCCCGGTAAAAGTGGTTGTCGGAAGTCAGGAATCAAATCCTCTTAATTTCGCGGTGCAGAATTGCAATCAAAGCGCTTGCGACGCCGGATTCTCCTGCTGTCAGAGTTCGGGCACCTGCGTGAGGGAAGGGGAATCCTGCGCCGGAGCCGCCCTTTCCGGCGGTTATGCCTGGCGCATATCAACCGGCCCGATACCCACGACTCCGCGCGTGGTGGAAGAATGCCGCGAAGCTGTTTCGCCGTCTCCTTCGCCTTGGGACGCAAGACGCGGGGGCAATAATGTTTGCGTCAACGCGGCCATAAATGTGCGTTTTACGGTTGATATGGATTCCTCCTCGCTTGTTCCCGGAAATATTGTGGTTGAACGTTGCCTTGGGGAGGGGGCCGAGCCGTGCGCCAGTAGAGAGCTGGTGACAGGACGCGTGGACGCGTCAGTCAGGGCAATCCGTTTTGTCCCTCTTGCCTCTTTGAATGCCAACGCAACTTATCTTGTCACTTTAACCACCGGATTGCGGGCGGCCGGAGCCGCCGGCGGCGCCATGGAAGAAAATGCCGCCCGCTGCGGAGCCGGCAATGCTTATTGTTTCAGATTTAAGACCAGGCCGAACGCGGAAAATTGCGCCATCGGCAGTTCCGTTATGGATCCGGCTGATTTTGTTTCCAGAGAACAGGAGGACTTGGCTTATGTCGCCTCGGCTTTGGCCGGCGACGATATCTGCGTTTCGTTAAACGCTGATGCTTATGATTGGATTTGGAGCGTGCGCGAAGCGGACGGCTCACTGTTATCCGGAATCAATCCCGAAGCCAGAGTTGCCAATAATGACAATCTAGGCGGCGGAGCTGACGGGCTTTCTCCTGACGGACGGGTAGACAGCCGCCAGAGCGTCAGCACTCTTGCCGAAACCATTCCTGATCCGCCTGTTTACGTGCATGCGGCGGCGGCGGAAAGGACCGGCCGCGGCCGGCTGACAATTGATTTTACCGACCCGGAGATTGTGGAAAGCTGGCCTGCCTGCGACTCGGCCTGCGTCAACGCCGAGGTGGCGGCAAGATTCAATACGGCCATGGACGCGGCAAGTTTTGCCGGAAACGCGTTTTTGCAACGTTGCGCCAACGAGTCGTGCCGGCTTTTTGATCAGGATATCTCGGTTTCGCCGTCTTATGACGAAGACGCTCGGATTTTAAGAATTGAACATCCTGCTTTGGAACCCTCGCGTTATTATCGCGTCAGGATTGGCAATGCGGCCAGATCGCGGTCCGGCGTGAATTTAACCCGTCTTAATTATGGAAATTATTATTCCTGGATTTTCCGCACCAAAGACGACAGCGCCGGCTGCGGCGTGGCGTCGGTGGATGTGTCTCCGGCAAGCATCCAGCTTTATTATCTTGGCGCCAGGCAAACGTTCAGGTCCGCGCCAATATCGCCTCCTGATGAATGTTCGCCCTCCGGCCAAAGATTGACCCCGACCGATTATTCATGGGGCTGGGATGTCAGTAACAGAAATGTGGCGGAACTTTTGGATGACGGCGCTTTAAATGTTCTGCCGACTTCCGGCGTTAACGGCTGTTCTGATAAATGTCTGCGCGTCGGTTCGTCTGCCGGAATTCCGGTTTGCGGAAACGGCGGAGCTCCGGAGCGGGGCGAGGATTGCGATGACGGAAATACTGTCTCGCGCGACGGATGCAGCGAGATTTGCTTAAGCGAGGGTTCTGATTTTGGCGGGAGCGACTGCGGCGACGGAAATGTCGGCGTGGGCGAGGATTGCGATGACGGAAACACGACTGCCGGAGACGGATGCGGTTCTTATTGTCTGAATGAGGGCTCAACCGCCGGCGGGTCGCTTTGCGGAAATAACGATCTCGGGGACGGCGAGGATTGCGATGATGGAAATACTACCGGCGGCGACGGCTGCAGCGCTGAATGTTTGGACGAAGGTTCTATTAAGGGCCCCATGTCTGTTTGCGGAAATAGGGTGATAGAAGCCGGCGAGGATTGCGATGATGGAAACACTGCTGCACGCGACGGCTGTTCAAGCAGGTGCCTTAACGAGGGAAGACCCGCCTGCGCCAACGGCAACAGAGCCAATTGCTGCGGTAATGGAATCACCGACAATTTTGAGGATTTTGATGACGGCAATACAACTTCCGGCGACGGCTATTCCAATCGCTGTCTGGCCGAGGGCTCGTCGATTTCTTACAACTCTATTTGCGGCAATGGTTCAAACGAAAACGACCTTGAGGCCGGCGAGGAGTGCGAGTTTACTTCGCGCGATAATCTGGTTGACCCGCTTCAGTACGCGGAAGCGCGAAATCAGGGGGAAACTTCCGTGAACGCTTCAACTGCCGGCCAAAGAGGATCGGCCAATCTTCGCGTCCAATGCGTCTGCCAGAATGATTCTATGTGCGCTTCCGGCGGATTTCCGCCGGGTCTGGGCTGCGGCGCTGACAAATGCTGTTCCGCCCGTCCGAGAGTTGAGGAGGTTTCGCCTTTGGACGGTTCGCGAGACGCGTGCAGAAACGCGCTCCTTACAGCCAAGTTTTCCACTTTGATGGACGCAACTAGTTTTACTTCCGCCACGGTGCGGCTTGATTCCGCGGCTGTTGCGGGCGCGTGTCCGCAAGACAGCGCTCTGGTGGACGGGGTCTGGTGCGAAGGAGGCGCGGGCGAACTGCGTTTGGGCGCGCGCGCTGTTACTGAAGTCGTTGGCGAGATGGCGGAAGAAAAAACAATTTTGCAGATTTCCGGCGCCTCGGCTTTGCGCGCCAACACGGGTTATCGCGCGCGCATCATCGGCGATCCCAATATCGGCGATAACGCGACTCAAGGAGTAAAGAGCAAAACGGGCGTGGGCATGGATGGCAATTACATCTGGACGTTTAGCACAGGCAGTGATATCTGTTCTTTGGACGAAGCGGAAATAGCTCCGTCTCCTGTTACATTTTTAACCACTGCTGATCCGGATGGCACTAAGACGGTTGCCGTCCGCGCTTTAAGCAGAAGGAACGGCAATCTGGTGGAGATAGCCGGCATGCCAGAATATGATTGGGAATGGAGCTGGGCTGATTCAGACGCTATAGAGCCGGAATCAAAAATCATATCCCGCTCTGCCGGCGCGAGAAGAGAAGAACAAACAATTTCCAGCCGCCCAAGAAACGGCCAGATTACTTTGACCGCTACGGCGGAAATTATTACCGACACGTTTTTTACGCCCACTACCGCGAGGCGGTTAGTCGGGCCCGATGTTATTCCCGGTCGGCGCGTCAGTGATACCTCTTTGGTTATAGTAAATCTTTGCGAAAATCCCTGGCCGGAGCGGATAGGCGGTTTTTGGGAGCCGTTTACCGACGGGGATATGAATTTTTCATTATTTTATTGCCGCGACCGCGGCAATCAGGGAACTGCCGATGACCTGCCCGGGCTTATTGCCACCCGCGTTCCGGCTCCGCCTTCTCCAAATATCATCCGTGAATATCTGTTTGCGGCCAATCCTTGTCCGGAAGATGGCACCGGTTGCGAAGCCGGGGACGCGCTGGGTATGAGGATAGCGGCTAACGGCGAGCATCTTTCCCCCCGCGACTGGTATTACCGGCAGGGATTCCGCGGTTCTCCAAGTTCCCGGGTTATTGACGGTTACGCCGGCTTGGAAGATGGAAGAACGGTTTATGTAAACGCGGCAAACAAAATAGGCGACCCGGTTTATACCAACATTTATATTGTTTCTTATAACGAAGGCGCCGGAGATGATGTTGTGGCCGCGCGCGATCAGATTCTTGCCAACTGGAAACTTTCAACCAATGTCGGCTCCGCCCGGCGCTGCGTTGACGCTGACGGATTGCCTATGACTGTCGGTGAAGGAGCGGAGAGAAACCCGGCAGTATGTTTAAGCGACGCGGACTGCCGCGGAATCGGCGAGCCGCCGCGGGACGGATTCTGCGACGCCTCCGGAGACAAATTGCGCCGCGACGCAATCCGGCTCGGCGATGTAAGGTCAATGGAGATTGCTTTAAACGCTTATAAAAACAGCCACAAGCATTGTTCCAGAAATGTTGACAGGATTTGTATTATTGACAGCAATTGCCCGAGCGGCGAGCAATGCGTTGGCGATTATCCCAGAATGACCGCCGGCACTTTTATTCCGTCGTTATCCGTTTCAAAGTGGCCTTCGTGGCAGAATCTGGGCAGCGAGCTCGGCGTCACGCTCCCCAATGACCCTTTGAATAATTATTCATCTTGTCCCGACGGCGCTCTTCGCGCGACCTGCTGGAATTCGCAAAATCAAACTTACGCCTGCAATGAATTTTCAAACGTGTATCATTACCGAAATCGCGGCGGCACGCGCTATGATTTGTCCGCGGAGCTGGAATTTGGACCCTTGCCTCATGAGGTGGCGGATGGCGTTGCTGATTCCGCCCTCCGCGTTAATTTGTGGGCGCCGCTTCCGACAGGGCCGATAATTCCCGGAGAAACAACTTATGAGCTTAATTTCAACGAACAATGCCAAGGGGTAACTCTTTCCGCAAATAATCTTTGCGGCGACGGAGTGGTTGGTCCGGATGAGCAGTGCGAGGCGCCTTCATCAGATATTGTTTCTTGCGAAGCTGGCGGCAGAGCCGGGTTTGCCAATCTGACCTGCGGGGCTGATTGCCGGTGGTTTGGAACGCAAGGGTGCCAGACCGGCAGATGCGGAGACGGAGTAAGGCAGGAGCCGGAAATTTGCGATGACGGAGTGAGAAACGGCTCTTACGGCCGCTGTAATGTTTCCTGTACCGGAATCGGCGATCGCTGCGGCGACGGCGGGCGGCAGGGGCCGGAAGTTTGCGATGAGGGCCAATTAAACGGCCAATACAATCATTGCGCTTGGGATTGCCGGAGCAACCCCGGAACTTATTGCGGAGACAAAGTAAAAAATGGGACCGAAGAATGCGATGGAGAAAAAGGCGTGGCCAATGTAGAAGGTCTTCCCGTTTGCGGAGCGAACGCGCAAGGATTTCCAACCGGCCGCAATTGCCGGAGCGATTGCGGTTGGAGCGGCTGCGAGGCAATGGGATTTTGCGGCAATGGCCTTAAGGAAGGAAGGGAAGAGTGCGATGACGGAAACGCCAATAATACCGATGGCTGCATTATTATTTCCGGCCGCGAGAGCGATCTGGCTGTTTCTTGCAGAAATGCCCGTTGCGGCGACGGGTTTACTTATAATGGAACAGAGCTTTGCGATGCCGGGCCGGAAAACGGCGTTTCCTGCGTTCCCGGATACGGCGTTTCCTGCAATTACTGCACCAACCTCTGCAATCCGGCAACTATCTCCGGAGGTTCCTGCGGGGATGGACGAGTTTCCGGGCCGGAAGTGTGCGATGGCAATCTTAAAGCCAATAATCAAGCGCTGCTTAATACAGAAACCTGCCATGGCAATTGTCTGGCAATTTGTCCGCCGACTTTTGAAGAACGAGGCGCGACTTGGAGAAAGGCGGCTTTGGCAGATGGAGTTGCTCCGTCGCCGTCAGCATCCGTG
Organism: uncultured Gammaproteobacteria bacterium; assembly: GCA_964609095.1. Taxonomy (GTDB): domain Bacteria; phylum Patescibacteriota; class Patescibacteriia; order CAZSQN01; family CAZSQN01; genus CAZSQN01. The sequence goes on from CAZSQN010000001.1 coordinate 174,708, forward strand.
GAAGTGGCCGCGAATGAAGAAGCGACCTTGATTCTTCCGGCCTGCCGCAGTTCTTCGGGAGAGCGCCGTTGTATTGGCGGGACAAATGCCGGAAATGTATGTACGGGCGAAATAGAAGGGTTTTGTGATGTGGACTGCGCTTATCAATGTCCGGGCGGGCGTTGCGGTGAAGCTCATCCCATTACTGCCGACCTGGCTTTTACTGAAGCTGAACTGTCGCCGATTGACGTGGTGTTTGTGACGGATCTCTCAGGCTCCATGAATGTGCCAGACGCTTCTTGCGATAATCCTGACGAGAGTAAAAATTGCGATATGCCCGGAGGCGGAACAGATACCTGGGAAGGGAAAAAATGTTCTGTTGACGCTGATTGCGTGCGACCGCGGCCAAGAAGAAGCAGCATAGTCGGCACATGCGTGACTGCCGATACCCGTATAGAATGCGCTAAAGACGCGCAGAAAAAAGCCATTGATTCGCTTTTTGACGCTTATCCGCGCGGGCTTATACATATAGGACTCGTGTCTTTTAAGGGCAATTCGGCAACAATGGATACGCCGGAAGTGTGCGGAGAAGGCAGGTTATGCGATGATCCAACCGCGCATCGGCGCGCGCTTAAAGATATTGTTGATGCTTATGTCGCGAGCGGAGGCACGCCGACCTCGCGCGGAGTTGATGACGCCCGTTGTATCCTTTTAGGATCTCGGCCCGATTCGCAAGATGTTTTGCATAATAACCCTTTTCCTAATTGTCCCGATGTTCCTATTACCAGAGATGTTGAGGATTTAAGAAATAATATCAAGACCGTTCTTTTGATGAGCGATGGCGCTCCGTCAGGAGGATTTAATCCTGCCGCCGCCGCAACTGCGATTAAAACCAGCCATACTTTTACCGAAGGGAACGAAGAAGTGGTTATTCCGCCCTCCTATGTTTATTCTATGGCTTTTACCAATTCCACCGCGCTTATTAAAGATATGATTGATTGGAGCAGCGATTGCCGCACATTTGGAGTTTCCGAATGGAATGCCGGAGAATGCCTTTTCTCCGATGGCGCGGCCGGAAGCGCTGATGACCTTAACGCGCATAACGCGGATACGACGCACGAGGAATACGGTTATTCATCAACGACGGACCTTACTCCGCTTTACACTGCCATTATCGGATCAATCACCGGCGTTCGTGTTATTTTAGAAAACGGCAATGAAGCGGCCGCGACCGAAGTTGCCCCGGGCGGAGACAGGCCGCTTTTCGTGCCGGCTAATTTTAGCTGTAATCCGAATAGGGCCACCGAACTTGCCGGCCGCATCCTTTATAAAGGAAGGGGAACAATGAGAGTATCGGACACAAAGTTGTCCGCTTGCTTCCCGTGAATTATGAATAATGAATTAGGAATAAGGAATCGTTGAATCAAAAATTCATAATTCCTGATTCCTTATTCCAAAACAATGACTGACGAATTACAATCGCAACCAATAGCTACGGAGACAATGCCGCCAGAAGCAGAAATAACGGCGATTAGGCGCAAGAAGCCGATTGTTTTGGGCTTGGTTTCCATCCTTTTAATTGTTATAATAGGAGGCGGAGTGATTTATTTTTTCAGAAATAAAATAGGCCTGCCCGGCAGGCCCGTTCCCTTGCCAAGGGTAATGGAAAAAATAGAAAATGGAAGAGCCCGCTGCACCGCGGCGCGGGATAAAGAAAAGTGTTTGTCTGAACTTACTTTGGATGAGGCGGTCGCCGGCAAGCAGGTTGCGGCTTGCGAAAAAGTGGCGGATGCTTCTTTGCGCGACGGCTGTTATGACACAATCGCGCGCGAACTCGGCGATGAGAAGATGTGTACCCGCGTTTCTCTGCCCGCTGCCGCTGATGATTGCGCCGGCGCCATAATTTTTGCCAAATCCAAAAAGTCAGACGATATGGCTTTGTGCGCGGCCATTGCTTCGCCGCGATGGCAAGACGGTTGTTATAGATTTATTTGGAGCGAACGGGGAACCAGAGAACTTTGCGAAACGGCTGGAGATAAGCGCGATCAGTGTCTTAATTTTATTATAACGAGCGAAGCTGCGGGGAGCGGAGAGCCGGCATTGTGCGCTGAAATTTCCGTTGAAGAAGAACGGGTTGCTTGCGAAGAGCTTGCCAGCGAAGCCGCGGCCGAAACGGCTTCTGCCCGCGACGATGACGGTGACGGTCTTACAAATGCGGAGGAAGCAAGATACGGAACAAATCCAAATAATCCAGACACGGATGGTGATGGATTTAAGGACGGGGACGAGGTAAAGGCGGGGTATAACCCAAAAGGACCGGGACGTCTATGATAGAATCTGGAATCTGGAATCTGAAATTTAGAATTTGAGGTTTAAATTAAAATTCTAAATTCTATATTCTAAATTCTATATTCTAAATTTTATGTTCGAAAACACTCCGCCTAATTTACCAACCGCTAAAGAGCCGGAAGATATTTTTGGCGAAAAAAAATCGGCTCCAGCCGGAGCCGGAGCGCCGTCCGCGCCGGGAGCTCCATCTGCGCCGCCGCGTCCCGCTCCTCCGTCTCGTCCGCTAGTTCCTCCGCCTTTGACGCCGCCAGCCGCCCCCAAGCCGCCTGCGCCAGGAGCAGCGCCGTCTCGGGCAACTCCGGCAGCGGTTGAAAAGCCGTCAAAATCATGGAAAAGGGTGGTTTTATTTGTCGTTGTTTTGGCAGTTTTAGGCGGCGGAGGTTATTTTGCTCTGACTTATTTTGGTTTGTTGGGTCCTAAGAAGCCGGTTCCTTCGCCGGAAAAAGAAGAAACATTGCCGCCGCCTCCGCCCCCAGCGCCGGTTCAAGAAGAAACTCCGGCTCCGCCGCCTCCGCCCCCAGCGCCGGTTGATTCTGACGGAGACGGGTTGACCGATGAAAATGAGCAAAGCTTGGGCACTGACCCGCTTAAAGCCGATACTGACGCTGACGGACTTTTGGACAATGAAGAAGTGCGCATTTATAAAACAGACCCGTTAAATTCTGACACTGACGGCGATGGCTATAAAGACGGCGATGAGGTCAGAAATAGTTATAATCCGAACGGTCCGGGCCGGCTTTTCCAAGTGCCGACACAGTAAATTGGAATAAAGAATTAAGAATTATGAATAATGGAAGTAGAATTCTTAATTCTTGATTCATAATTCATGATTCAAAAATGATGGAACCGATTAAACCGCCATTAACTCCGTCTGCTCCATCCGCGCAGGCAATTTCCGAACCGGAGATTAAAACAATGCCCGAACGATTTATCGGCGCTCCTCTTAAAGCGCCTCCGAAACCGGTAGAAAAGGTTGTTGTGGTTGAAAAAGTAATAGAAAAAAAAGTTTTACCCCCGGCTCCTTTGCCTGTTGGTCTTAAAAAAGCGGGTTTTCCCAAGTGGGCAATAGCGGCGATACTTCTTTTAATAATCGGCGGCGGAGCAGGGCTTTGGTATGCGGTTTCATTAACTCCGGCCAAGCTGGTTGCGGTTACCCCGCCTCCTCCGCCGGCTCCATTGCCGCGCTGTTCCGACGGACTTGATAATGACGGCGACGGTTTGATTGATAATGCGGATCAGGGCTGCGAGAATCCAAGCGACAATGATGAAACTAATCTTCCGCCGCCCCCGCCGCCTCCGTCAGGCCCAAAGGCCGGCGCTGACAGCGATGCCGACGGTTTAACAGATGAAGAAGAAAAGGTTTATGGGTCCAATTTCCAAAATTCGGACTCGGATGGCGACGGATTTATTGATGGGGTAGAGTTGTTTCATCTGTATAATCCGGCCGGTCTGGCTCCGGTGCGTTTGATTGATACCGGTTCCGTCACGCTTTTTAAAGACCGTCTGGAGCGTTATCAAATTTATTTTCCAAAACCATGGAGCGCTGTTGAAGCCCCGGACAGCAAAACAGCCGCTTTCCATTCTTTGGGAGAAGACGCGATGGAAGTTCTCGTGGAAGAAAACATTAACCGCCTTCCTATCACCAACTGGTATCTGGAGCGCAATCCAGGCGTCAAACCCGCGGAACTTGAAACATTTATAACCAAGAGTAATTTAGACGGAGTAAAAAGCCCTGATCGGCTTACGGCTTATATCTCGGCCAACAGCTCGGTTTACGTCATCACCTACCGGCTGGGAGCCGATGAGACGATTAATTTTAGAAAAACGTTTGAGATGATGTTAAATAGTTTTACCCGATTGCGATGATTAAAGTAGAAATAAGCGGCTCATCAAAAATTTCATCCGCCGAAGTATTGAAGATAATCCGCAGAGCGCTTAAAGCCGCCGGCATAAAAGATGCGTACGTTTCTGTTGCTTTTATCACGTCGGAGGAAATTAAAAAATGGAACCGCCTTTATAGAAAGAAGGCAAGAGCAACCGATATCTTGTCTTTTGGTTTTAACCGGGCAATGGGCGATGAAAAAAAATGGAAACGGGCAGGCGAGCTCTTGATCTGCGAAGCGGCGGCCAAAATTAACGCTAAAGAAAAACGCCATTCGCTTAAAAAAGAAATCGGAACTCTTTTGGTTCACGGCTCCCTGCATCTGGTCGGCTACGATCATGAAGGCGAGAGGGAAGCGAAGACGATGTTTGCGTTACAGAACAAAATTATAATGAAACTAAAATGAAAGTATGAACAGAATGAGAAGGTTTGCGAGAAGCTTCAGATTTGCTTTTAAGGGTTTGATGACGGTTATAAAAGAAGAGCAGAGTTTTAGAATTCAGCTTTTTTCCGCTTTTGTCGTTTTGATTCTTTCTTTGGCGTTCCGCATCAGCAAGTGGGAAGCGGTCGCGCTCATTCTTGTTGCTTCTTCGGTACTTGTGTTAGAATTAATCAATAGCACTTTGGAGCGGGTTGTTGATTATATGAAACCGCGCCTTCATCATTATGTGGAAGCGGTTAAAGACATTATGGCGGCGGCGGTTTTGGTTGCGGCTGCGGCGGCGGCTGCGGTGGGAATAATTATTTTCTGGCCTTATCTTAAAGAATTGATTAAATAAAACACAAAATTGTTATGGCAGGACAAGAATACATTGCCGGAATAGATATAGGATCAACAGCGGTACGGATTGCCGTTGGGGTAAGGACGCCCGGATCTGAAAACAAAATGATAAATATAATCGGCCTGACAGAAGTGCCTTCCGAGGGAGTGCATAGAGGCATCATCAATTCCATTGATGATGTTGTTTCGTCTATTTCTATGTGCCGCGAGCGGCTGGAGAGAATGATCGGCGCTCCGGTAGACAGGGTTTGGGTCGGAATCTCCGGGCCGCAAATAGTCTCACAGACGTCCCGCGGATTTATTGCCGTGGCCAGAGCCGACGGAGAAATTCAGGAGGAAGACATGGAGCGCGCTATTGAAGCGGCCAGGACCGTGCCGACGCAGTCAAATTATGAAATTATTCATGTTTTGCCAAAAAGTTTTACGGTTGACCGGCAGGCAGGCGTAAAAAGTCCGGTCGGCATGATTGGCACCCGACTTGAAGTTGACGCCGAAATAATTCAGGCGCCCATGGCGCAAAGAAAAAATTTAACCAACGCGATTTATCGGGCGCGTCTTGATATTGAAGATCTTGTTTACGCCCCTCTGGCCACCTCTGAAGCGGTGGCTAGCGACAGGCAAAAAAAACTCGGAACCGCGATGATAAATATCGGCAGCGGCACCACCTCGCTGATTGTTTTTGAAGAAGGGGATGTGCTGCATACGGCCGTGCTGCCGCTTGGCTCCGAACATATCACGGCTGATATCGGCATAGGACTGCGCACCTCGCCTGATATTGCCGAAGAAATAAAAACAAAATTCGGCACAGCGGCTCCGGCGCAGGTGAATAAAAATGAAGAAATTAATTTGCGGGATGTTGGCGCAAGTGAAGATGAATTTGTCAGCCGCCGGCACGTGGCGGAAATCATTGAAGCGCGAGTTGAAGAAATATATGAAAAGGTGGATAAAGAATTGCGCCGCATTGACAGAAGCGGCCTCCTTCCGGGGGGCGCGGTTTTAACCGGCGGAGGCAGCAAGCTGCCCGGCATGGTTGATCTGGCCAAAAGGACTTTGCGGCTGCCGGCTTCCCTTGGTTATCCGGCGGGAATAATGACGGTGACGGAAGCCGTTCACGATCTTTCTTTTTCAACCGCTGTCGGCTTGGTGCTTTGGGGCGACCGCGTAATAAATACTTCTCCTTCCGGCGGCTCTATGGGCGGCGGGTTTGGAAAAATTGCCAAAGGGCTGGGAAAACTTTTTGGATCGTTTCGGCCGTAGAAGGCGATTGTCAGGCGGTGAATACTTTTTGTGTTCATCTTGTGGACTGTGCGCGTTGACACGGTTTTTTTAATTTAGGATAATCTAAAGGTCATAATTCTTTAATGTAGTTGCGTCCCGATAGTTTTCATCGGGATGCAAAGGAGAGCGAGACGCGCGCGAAAGAGAGGGCGAGCCCGATAAGGGAGAGCCCGAACGGGAGCGCGTGTCGGAAGCGAGCAATGCCCGAAGTCAAACCGGAAATAGAAACGTTTGCAAAAATAAAAGTAGTCGGAGTCGGCGGCTCCGGCGGCTCTGCCGTAAATCGGATGGTTCAGGCAAAGATACGGGGAGTGGAATTTATTGCCTTAAACACGGATGTGCAAGCCCTGCATTATTCGCACGCGTCAACCAAGCTCCATATTGGAAAAACTGTAACGCGCGGGCTTGGCGCGGGAATGGACCCCGATCAGGGAAGGCGCGCGGCGGAAGAATCGCAGAACGAAATAAGAGACATATTAAAAAGCGCGGATATGGTTTTTGTTACCTGCGGGCTTGGCGGCGGCACAGGGAGCGGCGCGGCTCCGATTGTGGCTGAAGTGGCTAAAGAGAACGGAGCCCTTGTCGTGGGAGTTGTCACCAAACCGTTTGCTTTTGAGGGAGCGCAAAGGCGCGAGATAGCGGAAAAAGCTCATGATTTGCTTCAAGACAGAGTTGACGCGATTATCACCGTGCCCAACGACAGGGTCTTGCAAATTATTGATAAAAAAACAACCTTGCTTGAATCATTCCGCATTGTCGACGATGTTTTGCGCCAAGGCGTGCAGGGAATTTCGGAATTGATTACCGTTCCCGGTTTAATTAACGTTGACTTTGCCGATGTCAAGGCGATTCTGAAAGATTCCGGTTCGGCTCTGATGGGCATTGGCCGCGGCACTGGCGAGAATCGCGCGGTTGAGGCGGCCAAAGCCGCCATTGCTTCGCCGTTGCTCGAGGTTTCTATTGACGGCGCAAAAGGAATATTGTTTATCGTGACCGGCGGAACCAACATCGGCATGCATGAAGTTGCCGAAGCGGCAAAAATAGTCACCGGTTCATCCGACTCCAATGCCAAAGTTATTTTCGGCACGGTGATTGATGAAAATATGAAGGAAGAAGTCAAGATTACCGTGGTGGCAACCGGTTTTGCCGACGGCAAGCCGGCAAACGCGGCGAGAAGTTTTGGCAATTATGTACCCACGGCGCTTCTTTCTAAAATGAGAAGCGACGCGAGCGCCGCCCCGGGGCTTTCTCTGGAGGGCTCCGCAAGCGTTGGTAATGGGAATGGAAACGGCAATGGAAATGGGAAAAAACTTGAAATAAAAAAATCAATGAGCTCGCTTAAAACAGAATTGCCCAAAACCGAAGTCGAAGATCTTGAAATTCCGGCTTTTATAAGGAAGAAGATGCTTTAAAGAATTAATAAGCCGCGTTTATATTTATATATGGAAAACGATAAGATAATGCAAGATATTCTTGAGACAGTTATCTTTATAAAAGATAACGCTGTAACTAAAGAGGAATTTGAAACCCGTTTAGGCGGGGTAGAGTCGCGCTTGGATGGCGTAGAAACCCGTTTAGGCGGGGTTGAACAGAGATTGACCAAAATTGAAGCAATCATGGTTACCAAGGATTATCTTGATGATAAACTTGCAGATTTGAAAGGCGATCTCATCGTTAAACAACGGAAGATAGAAGACAGGATTAGTGCGCTGGTTTCCATGTTAAGCAACCGTAAGGTTTTGGAGCAAACTGATGTAAAATTATTGACCGATCTTCGCGTTTTTCCTCATATTACTGATTAAAACCAGTTAGAAAGATTGTTTGTGCCAAAATCCCGTCCAATCGGGGTTTTTGTCTTTATTGCACAAGAGCTTGACAATCGTGGCTTAAGATGCTATTATTAGCGCAATCCGGCACAGTCGCAGGACACAACCGGACAAGAGCTAAGATATAACCATGCGGTTATTATCTGATGCTCAAGCAATAGTGAATAGTAGCGTTGACTGGCCAAGACGCGCTTGTGTCGAGCCCGGAACATTAAGTTCCGATTGCCCCTCCTGGCTATGCACGCCGAATCCGCTAATTGCTAAAGGAAAGAAGCTCGGTCGTGTGTTTGGCCCCACCTTTGTTGTGGGGCCACTTTTTTTTATGTATAATAAAGATAATTCTTTAATGTAGTTGCATTCGTTGTACGAATGCAAAGCGGAGCGAGACACTCGCGAAAGTGAGGGTAAAACCCGAACGGGAGCGAGTGTCGGAAGCGAGCAATGCACTGTCCGGTTTGCAACAATAGAGATACCAAAGTCGTAGACAGCCGCATGGGAGGCGACGGCGCGTCAATTAGAAGAAGAAGGGAATGCGAAAAGTGCGGTTTCAGATTTTCCACGCTGGAAGAAGTGGAGATTTTTGACCTCGCCATCATTAAACGCGACGGCAGGCGCGAAGCATACAGGAGAGAGAAAATAGAGGCGGGATTGAAGCTGGCGCTCCAAAAGCGGCCGTACACATCAAGCGACTTTCAGAATTTGGTTGCCGCCATTGAGCGCGATATACAAAAGAAACGTAAAACGGAAATCACCTCAAAGGAGATTGGAGAAATCGTTATGCACCGCCTTAAGACATTTGATAAAGTGGCTTATATCAGATTTGCCTCGGTTTACCGCTTGTTTGAAGACGTAAAAACATTTGAAAAAGAACTTAAAAAACTTAAACATAAAAAATAAAAATTATGCGGATTGAATCGGAATCAAATGAAAATTCCGCCGAGCTAAAAACATTAGTGGTGGAAAATGTAAAATTAACGCGCGATTTGGCGCATTCCATCAAAAAAATAAAAAGATATATGTTTTGGCTTCAGGTGGTCAGCTGGTTTAAATTTTTAATTTTGGCCGTGCCGTTAGTTTTGGCGGCAATATATTTGCCCCCGCTTTTATCAAATCTGACCAGAACTTACGGCGAACTTTTGGGAAATAAAGAGGGCGAGGTGAATCTGCAAGAACTTCTTAAATCGCCGGCCGTTCAAGAATTGTTAAAGAAAAAATAGCCATTGTGATTTTTAAGATATGGCCAAACGCACTAAAATTATTTGCACCATCGGGCCCGCCTCCGAGTCGGCACAAACACTGGAAGCAATGGTTGGCGCGGGCATGAATGCGGCCCGGCTTAACATGAGCCATGGTTCTTATGAAAACCACGCCAAACTTATTAGAAATCTTCGCGCGGTTTCAAAAAAAACAGGCGAACCATTAGCTATTTTAATGGATCTTCAGGGCCCCAAGATTCGGGTCGGCAATTTGCCAAAAGAAGGAGTGAAATTGGAAGCCGGCAGAAAAGTGATTTTCACCAACGATATTACTTCGAACGGCGAAGCCAAAGATAAGGACAAAATCCCGGTTGCTTATTTGGCTTTGCATAAAGATATAAAAGCCGGCAGCCGCATGCTTTTGGATGATGGTTTGCTTGAGGCGCGGGTATCAGCCGTAAAAGGAAAAGATATTTATGCGAAAGTGATAATCGGCGGCATGCTTGCCTCGCATAAGGGTTTGAATCTGCCGGATGCGTCAATCAGCATCCCGGCTATTACCAACAAAGATAAAGAAGACATCAAATTCGGCCTAAATCAAAAAGTTGATTTTATCGCGCTTTCTTTCGTGCGCGAAGCGGATGATGTGCGGCGATTGCGCCGGCTTATCTCGTTCAAAGACAAAAGCGAGACGCCGATAAAGATAATCGTGAAGATAGAAAAGCACGAAGCCATTAAAAATTTTGATGAAATTCTTGAAGAAGCAGACGGGGTGATGGTGGCAAGAGGCGATTTGGCCATAGAGACGCCGGCGGAGCATGTGCCGATTTATCAAAAAGAAATTATTGATAAATGCCGGCATAAATGCAAACCGGTGATTGTGGCCACGCAAATGCTTGACTCTATGATAAGAAATCCCCGTCCGACAAGGGCCGAGGTGTCTGATGTGGCTAATGCGGTCATAGACCACGCCGACGCCGTGATGCTCTCGGGCGAATCTGCCACCGGCAAATATCCGGTGGAGGCGGTAAAAATAATGGCCAAGACAATTGAAGAAACAGAAAGGTCTAAATATGATGATGTTTCCATCGGCGCTGAGATAAAAGAAGAAACCGGAGATAAAGCGGCGCTAACCGCCATGGCGACTCTTTTAGACCAGCTTACCGGAGCTAAAATTATTTTAGGAGCCAGCTGGAGCGGAATTACCGGACAGATGCTCGCTCACTATCGGCCGGAAGTGCCTATTGTCATAGGTTCTCCAAATGAGCGGGTGGTGCGGCAGCTAAATCTTTCGTGGGGCATCAGGCCGTTTTTTCTTAAACGGGTAAAAAATGTTGACGCGCTTATTGACGGACTTTTTTCTTACGTGAAAAAAGCAAAATTGGCAAAAAGGGGAGACCGCGTTATTCTCCTCTCCGGAGAAGCGGTGGGCGCTCCGGGACGCGCAACTCTTGTTGGGCTGCGACGTTTGTGATAAGGTATTTATGCGGTGACAGCGCTTTTTCTCTGTTAAGCTCTAGACCCGCAAGGGTCTTTTTAAATTTCAAAGAATAGAAAATTGTCCGCAAAGCGGGTCCGTGGTGTAGCCCGGTTAACACGTCTCCCTGTCACGGAGAAGACCGAGGGTTCAAATCCCTTCGGACCCGCTTTGCGGAGAAGATCATCTCGAATAAAAATAACGGCTTAACGGCCGTTGTTTTATTTTTGTTTTTGTGCTAAAGTTTTGTTGCTCTTTGACAAAGGAGGAAAGGGATGCTCACGACATTGCTTGTTTTGGGCGGTACCTGTCTTTATTTGCAAATCGGCCGGCTGATGAGCAACAAGGCGTGGGATATTTGGGAAAAGCGAAAGCGGACGCTTGGTTCTTTCTTGCTTTTTCCTTTTTCGCATTTGACCGACTCTGTTGGATTCGGTAATAGCGCAGAAACAGAACCTTTTGTTGAAATCCTTGGTTCAAAAAGGACTTATTTGCTGGCATCTTCCCTTTTTTGGCCCTGGCGGCTTGTTTTGCCGGCGTTGGTTGTGCCTTTTATGGGTTTTAGTTACGTCGTAGGCAACGCTTACGGGTTGGCAAGCAATAATAAAATTGTCAGGTTTTGTTTTGGCAAAATCGGGCAAGCGCTCCTTGCTTTGGGCGCGCCTATCTACAAGCTTGGCAAGGCAACGTTTTTGGCTCTTAATGAGCCGGAAGAAGCCATCAAGGGATTAGGAAGAGGAATAAAGTCGGCCGTAAGCTGGCTTAGCGGAGGGAAGGCCGCTGCTTTGCCGGAGCATGTTTCGGAGGATTCATTGCCGTCAATGCGGGAAGAGCTTTATGGATTGCTGGCGGAAAAAGAAGTTTTGGAGCAAAGGGTTCAAGAATTGCAAGAGCAAATTTGCGCGGAAGAAGCCAAGCGCATGGGCACCTACCGCGAGCCGCCAAAGCTCATGGATTCCAATCAAGACAATTCCGTTGCTCTTGGCACAAGTTCGCATGGCCCTGAATAAGTTCCGATTTGTATTTTACTTTGTTTTGGCGTTATTTGTGCTTGCGTCTTTTTGGTTTTTTGTTGACCTTGAGGTTGCGGGGAAGTACTTTTGGGCAGCTTATGAAGGCATAAAAGAAGCGTATTTTGAGTATGGTCTTTATCTAAATAATCAGTAAAGCAAAGCCGTTTCCACGGCTTTTTATTTTGCCCTTGACGGTTTTGCGGTTGGTGTGTTAAGCTTTTAAATGCGTTTAAAGAGGCGCTTTTTATTTAATCAAAATTGAAAATTAGAAATTGGAAATTGTAAATTTGCAGTTTATGCCCACGGTTCATCAGCTTATAAAATACGGACGACGGAGTTTGGTCAAAAAGTCAAAGTCCCCTGCTTTGCAGTTCACGCTTGATACTATAAAGAGAAAGCGCACCATGCTTTCTTCCGGCAGTCCCTTTAAGCGCGGAGTTTGCGTTAAAGTGACCACCACCACGCCAAAGAAGCCAAACTCGGCTTTGCGTAAAATCGCCCGCGTGCGTTTGAGCAACGGTTCGGAAGTGACGGCCTACATCCCGGGAGTGGGACACAATTTGCAGGAACATTCTATTGTGATGATTCGCGGAGGCCGCGTTAAAGATTTGCCGGGTGTTCGCTATCACATTGTGCGCGGCACTTATGACACCCAAGGCGTAGATGGCCGTCGCCGCGGCCGTTCGCTCTACGGCGCAAAGAGGCCTAAAAGCTAACAGTTATAAGCTAAAAGCTATCTTATGAGAGGCAAACCAGCCCCAAAACGAACTATTCTTCCCGACTCGCGGTTTCACAACATAACCGTGGCTAAACTTGTAAATTACATTATGCGCCGCGGGAAAAAAACCATTGCCGAAAAGGTTGTTTATCGCGCTTTTGAAGTGATGGCGGACAAGAGCAAAAAAGACCCTCTTGAGATTTTTGATTTGGCTTTGAAAAATGTTATGCCGACGGTTGAGGTCAAAAGCCGCCGCGTCGGCGGAGCCAATTATCAGATTCCAACTCCGGTGCGCGGAGAGCGCAAATTGGCCCTGGCTTTCCGCTGGATTATTGCCGGCGCCAAAGCCAAACGCGGAATACCCATGCATCAGAAATTGGCAGATGAATTTCTTCTTGCTTCAAACAACGAAGGCGCCGCCATTAAAAAGAAACTGGATGTTTACAGAATGGCAGAGGCCAACCGCGCCTTTGCGCACTTCGCAAGATAAAGTATGCCGCGAGAAATCCCGCTTGAACGGGTAAGAAACATTGGAATTATAGCCCACATTGACGCCGGAAAGACAACTGTTTCCGAGCGTGTTTTATTTTACACCGGAAAAAAGCATAAAATCGGCGAAGTGCATGAAGGCGAAGCCACTATGGATTGGATGGAGCAGGAACGGGAGCGCGGTATTACCATCACGGCCGCCGCTACCACCGCGTTTTGGAAAAATCATCGTATCAACCTTATTGATACTCCGGGCCATATTGATTTTACGGTTGAAGTTAAGAGGTCTCTTCGCGTGTTGGACGGAGCCGTGGTTATTTTTGACGGCGTGGCCGGAGTGGAGCCGCAGTCAGAAACAAACTGGCATTACGCCGACGATTACAAGGTGCCGCGTATTTGCTTTATAAACAAGCTTGACCGCACCGGCGCTGATTTCTACGCCGACCTTCAATCAATTCATGAACGACTGACGCTCAACGCTTATCCGCTGCAGCTACCTATCGGGGTTGAAGACAAATTTGTCGGGATTGTTGATTTATTGGCACGCAAGGCCTATATCTATAAAGACGATTTGGGAAAAGAGATTGTTGAAGAAGAGCCGCCGGCTGAAATGAAAGATAAAGTTGAGGAATATCGTGCTAAACTCATTGAGAAAATAGTAGAAAATGACGAAGCCGCGATGAACGCTTATTTTGAGGGAAAAGAGCCGTCGTTGCCGGAATTAAAGGCGCTGCTTAGAAAATCGGTAATCGCTTTTGACATCGTACCCGTGCTTTGCGGTTCGGCGTTAAAAAATAAAGGAGTTCAATTTATGCTGGACGCAGTGGTTGATTATCTGCCGTCGCCTTTGGATATTCCGCCGGTGGCCGGCACTGACCCAAATGATACTGATAAAAAAATGGTCCGGCACGCTTCTGACGATGAGCCGTTTGCCGCCCTGGCTTTTAAAGTGGCGGCCGATCCGTTTGTGGGTAAGCTTTGCTTTTTCCGCGCTTATTCGGGAAATATCAAAGCCGGTTCTTATGTTCTAAACGCCTCCACCGGAGAGCGGGAGCGCATTGGCAGAATCGTGCGTTTGCACGCCAATCACCGCGAAGATGTGGAAGAGGTGTACGCCGGCGAAATCGCGGCTGCGGTGGGGCTTAAAGAAACATTTACCGGCCATACCCTTTGCGATGAAGACGCGCCGATTTTGCTTGAATCCATTATTTTTCCGGAGCCGGTTATTTCCGTGGCAGTTGAACCAAAGACCAAGGCGGACCAGGAAAAAATGGGCATTGCGCTCTCAAAATTGGCCGAAGAAGACCCGACTTTTCGCGTGCGCACCGATGAAGAAACATTGCAGACGATTATTTCCGGAATGGGAGAATTGCATCTGGATATTATTGTTGACCGCATGAAGCGCGAGTTTAGGGTTGAGGCCAATGTGGGCAAGCCGCAGGTCGCCTATAAAGAAACCATTAAAAGAGTCGCCGAAGGCGAGGGCAAATATATCCGCCAGTCAGGAGGCCGCGGACAATACGGTCATTGCTGGCTTAGAGTTGAGCCGCGAGAAAGGGGCGCGGGCTTTGAGTTTGTTGATGAAGTCAAAGGCGGAGCCATTCCACGGGAGTTTATTCTGCCTATTCATAAAGGAGTTAAAGAAGCGACTGAAAAAGGGGTATTGGCCGGCTATCCGTTGATTGATGTGCGGGTCGCGGTATATGATGGCAGTTACCATGATGTGGACTCTTCTGAAGCCGCTTTTAAGATTGCCGGTTCGCTGGCCTTTCAGGAGGCGTCAAAAAGGGCCGGTTTGGTTTTGCTTGAACCGATGATGAAGGTGGAAGTAATCACGCCGGAGCAATCAATGGGCGATGTGATAGGCGATTTGAATTCAAAACGCGGACAGATTCAGGAAATGCGCGATCGGGGCAACCAAATTAAAGTAATTGACGCGCTGGCGCCGCTTGCCGAAATGTTTGGCTATGCCACGCAGCTGCGGTCTATGACGCAGGGCAGAGCCAGCTACACTATGGAGTTTTCGCATTACGCGGAAGTGCCGGCAAATGTGTCTCAAGCGATTGTTGAAGGAAAGAAAAAATAAATAATGCACGCATATGAATAATTTATTAAAACGTCTTCTCGAACTTTCTAAAAAGACAGGCGACAGGATTGTATTTGCGGATATTGACGGCGAAGATGCCCATGTTGTCTTAACTCTTTCTGATTATGAGGAGCTTGTTGCCGGCCGCCCCGCCTCATTAAAGAAAGAGAATGAGCTGAAAGATGCATCGCCGAAGACAGAAACGGCATTTAATAAAAGATTGCCTTTGGCGGAGAGAAACGCGTTAGAAGAGATGGACAAAGAGGTGATTAAGGCACTGGAGGCGGAAAGAGCCGGGGCTTCCGGCGGGAGATCGACGGAAGAGAGTGGTTTTGAAGTTGAAGACAGATATTTTTTAGAGCCGATTGAATAGGGACGACGGCCTAAAAAGAGGGGGGTTGACGGATTAAAATACCTGTGCTAAACTTTATTTTGATAATAATTTAATAAATTTTGTCCACCTCTTTTTATTTTTAAGGAAAAAGCGGGCGGGCGTTCTAAAAAGACACTATGGCAGGCAAATTTGAAAGAACAAAACCTCATGTAAACGTCGGCACTATCGGCCACGTTGACCACGGCAAAACAACTTTGACCGCGGCTATTCTTCAGGTGCTTCGCTCTCAAGGCGGAGTAGCCCAGAATAAGAGCGTTGACGATTTGGATAAAGCGCCGGAGAGCAAAGCGCGCGGCATTACTATTGCCACGGCTCACTGCGAATACGAAACAGCCAATAGGCATTATGCCCACGTTGACTGTCCCGGCCACGCCGATTACGTGAAAAATATGATTACGGGCGCGGCGCAGATGGACGGCGCTATTCTTGTCGTGTCCGCCGCTGACGGCCCAATGCCGCAGACCCGCGAGCACATTCTTTTGGCGCGCCAGGTCGGCGTTCCTTATATAGTTGTGTTTTTGAACAAGGTGGATACGGTTGAGGACAAAGAGCTTATTGACTTGGTTGAAGAAGAGGTTCGCGACCTTTTGAAAAAATACAATTTTCCGGGCGACAAGACGCCGATTATCCGCGGCAGCGCGTTAAAAGCATTGCAAAATCCTACTGACGCGGAAGCAACTAAGCCGATAATGGAGCTTTTGAAGACCTTGGATGAGTACATCCCCGAGCCGGTTCGTGAAACAGACAAGCCGTTTTTGATGCCGGTTGAAGACGTGTTTTCCATTGAAGGCCGCGGCACTGTAGTGACCGGCCGCATTGAGCGCGGAATGATTAAGCTGAACGAGGAAGTGGAAATAGTTGGTTTGGGCGAAACCAGAAAGACGGTTGTAACCGGAATTGAAATGTTTAATAAACAGCTTGACGAGGGCCGTGCCGGAGATAATGCCGGGCTGCTTCTTCGCGGTATTAAAAAGGAAGAAGTGGAGCGCGGGATGGTGCTTGCCAAAGCCGGTTCCGTGACTCCGCATACGGAATTTGAGGCGGAAGTGTATTGTTTGACCAAAGAAGAAGGCGGACGCCATAAGCCGTTTTTCACCGGCTATAAGCCGCAGTTCTATATCCGCACCACGGATGTTACCGGAGAAGCAACATTGCCGACTGGCGTTGAAATGGTTATGCCCGGAGACACCGTTAATCTGGCAGTCAAGCTTATCATCCCGGTTGCTCTTGAGGAAAAGCAGAGGTTTGCCATTCGCGAAGGCGGACATACGGTTGGAGCCGGAGTAGTGACTAAAATTTCAAAATAAATATGTAACCCCGCACTTATTCCATCGGAGACTTTGCAAGATTTCAGGGGTAAAGGCGAAGCCGACTTCGTCTTCACTCTAACAAGATTAAAAAAGTTTCCCGTAGAATAAGTGCGGGGTTGTTCTTCTCTCATGAAAGCAGAAAAAACAAAGACGAATAAAGCCAAGGCCGCCGGTTCGGAGGAAAGACAACGGATTCGTATTCGTATCCGCGCTTATGATCATAAAATTATTGATCAGTCAACGCGGACCATACTTGAGACGGCGGAGCGGAGCGGCGCCCAAGTAGTCGGTCCCATACCGCTGCCCACTGAAAAAAAGAAATACACGGTAAACCGCTCGTCTTTTGTGCATAAAGACGCGCGGGAACAGTATGAAATGCGCATCCACAAGCGGCTTATAGATATTTTTGATCCGACGCCTAGGACAATAGACGCGCTGATGAATTTATCCCTGCCGGCCGGAGTGGATGTGGAAATCAAGATGTGAGCGCCGCAGGTGAAGAAAGATCTCTATAGCGGAGCAGGTAAACGAGTTAGAGAAAACCTTCATCAAGCGGTTATCGCATTAAGGAGAAAGAATTCATTGATAAGTTATAATCACAACAATTGAAAGGCCTGAATTTCTCGTGAAATGAGAAGTAGGCCATCCCTTCCTATCTTGGTAAAAATAGGAAGGGATGGCTTTTTGCTTAACTGGAAAAGTATGAATCCCGTTAGAAGCCGCGGTCGCTAGAGCATGTTTATACGGGATTCAAAGCGATTTGTTTGAATAATAAATAACAAAATAATCAGCAGGAGCCGACCGCGACCTGCTTCTAATGGGATGAAGTTTATTTTAGGAAAGAAATTGGAAATGACCCAGCGTTTTAAGTCCGACGGCGAGGTGGTGCCCGTGACCATGATTTCGGTTCCAAAAAATATCGTGACCGGCCTTCGCGCGCCTGATAAAGATGGATATGCGGCGGTGCAGATCGGCGCGGTTTCGGCTAAACAGCTGTCAAATCCGGAGCGCGGCCACTTAAAGGGTCTGCCCATGCTGAAGCATCTTCGCGAAGTGCGCGTTAAAGATGTCGGCGCCTGGAAGCGGGGAGACGAGCTTTCTGTTTCGCAGTTTAGTTTGGGAGAGAAAGTGACAGTTATCGGAACATCCAAAGGAAAAGGATTCCAGGGCGTGGTTAAGCGCCATCATTTTCATGGCCATCCGCCCACGCACGGGCACAAGGATCAAGAAAGGATGCCGGGTTCAATAGGCGCCGGCGGCGTGCAGCACGTTAGAAAAGGGCTTAGAATGGCCGGCAGAATGGGCGGCGAAAGGGTGACTGTAAAAAATCTGGAAGTGGCGGCCATTGACGCGGAAAAGGGAATCATCACGCTCTCTGGCGCGGTTCCAGGCAGCCGCGGCGGTTTGCTGATGATTGTCAGCGAATAATTTTAAATTTGAATATGGGAGAGCTTAAAGCAAAAGTTTATAACGAAGAAGGTCGGACGGTTGGCGAGGTAAAACTTGATCCGGCTGTTTTTGCCGTTGCCGGCAATTCGTCGCTTTTGCATCAGGCGGTTACTGCCCAGCAAGCCAACGCCAGAAAGCCGATAGCGCACACTAAAGATCGCGGCGAGGTTTCCGGCGGAGGCAAAAAGCCGTGGAAGCAAAAGGGCACGGGCCGGGCCAGGCACGGCTCCATCCGTTCGCCGATCTGGGTGGGCGGCGGAGTCACTTTTGGTCCGAACAAAGACCGGAATTTTGGAGTAAAGATTAATAAGAAAATGAAACGAAAAGCGCTTTTGATGTGCTTGTCCGATAAGGCGGCGGAGTCAAAAGTGATAGTTTTGGATAAATTTGCCATGGAGGATTACAAAACCTCGCGCGTAGCCAAGCTTTTGAAAAATCTTTCTTGCGTCGGTGGAACGATATTTGTTTTGCCCGGAGTTGACCAGGTTATTAAAAAATCAGCGCAAAATATTCCGAGATTGCAAACCGCGATGGCGGGCAGTTTGAACGCGGTTGATTTGCTTAAAGCCAAAAATCTGCTCACGACCAGTGACGGCCTGGAAGCCATAAGCAAGCTTTGGGGCGGGAAAACAAAAGCTAAAAAGATAAGTAAATCATAAATTTGACATATGGCATTTTGGGACAGATTTAAAAGAAAACCCCGTTCCGGAGCGCAAGAGCCGGCTAAACCGCCGCGAGCCGCAAGCAAGACGGAAGAGATTGCGCGCGCCGAAGGCGGCGATACTGGACCGGCTTATAGAGTATTGATTAGGCCTATCCAATCAGAAAAGGCGGCCAACGCCTCTTCTCTGAATCAATATGTTTTTGAAATTGCTTCCGGCGCCAACAAGCTTCAGGTAAAAGAAGCCGTAATGAAGGTCTATGGAATAAGGCCGGTTTCCGTAAATATTGTGCGGCTTCCGGGAAAATCTGTCCATTATGGGCGCACTTCCGGCAAGGAAAAAATGACCAAAAAAGCAATTGTGACTTTGCCCCCCGGCAAAACTATATCAATTTATGAAGGCGTTTAAGGTTCTTAAAAGATATGCCAGTTAAATACTACAAACCAACAACTTCAGGACGCAGGCACGCGAGCGTGGCAGACACCTCCGAGCTTTCGCGCAGCCGCCCTCCAAAAAGATTGCGTTTTTCCCAAAAGCGAAGCGGCGGCAGAAATGCCCAGGGAAAAATCACGGTCCGCCATCGCGGAGGCGGCGCGGATCGTTTTGTCCGCGTGGTTGATTTTATGCGCGAAAAATATGATATGCCAGCTCGCGTTGTCACGATTGAATATGATCCCGGACGCGGCGCCCATATCGCGCTTGTCCGTTACAGAGACGGCGAACAACGGTATATAATCGCGCCGCTGGAATTAAATATCGGAGATGAAGTCGTGTCTTCAAAAAGTAATGTTCCGGTGAAAAACGGGAATAGAATGCCGCTTATGAATATTCCTATCGGGCTTACTGTTCACGCCCTTGAATTTTATCCTGGAAGCGGAGCGAAGCTTGTGCGGGGCGCCGGAGCCGGAGCGCAGTTATTGGCACTTGAGGGGGATTACGCCCACATAAAATTGCCTTCCGGTGAAATACGGATGCTCTTAAAAGCAAGCGCGGCAACAATTGGAATAGTCGGCAATTCCGACCATAATCTGATCCGCTTAGGAAAAGCGGGGAGAACCAGGCATCTTGGCTTTAAGCCGACTGTGCGCGGCAAGGCGATGAATCCGGTAGACCACCCGCACGGCGGCGGCGAAGGTCATAATCCGATCGGCTTGTCTCACCCTAAAACGCCTTGGGGCAAACACGCCTTAGGTGTTAAGACGCGAGCGGCAAACAAGTGGTCAGACGCGTTAATTATTAAAAGACGGAAATAATTTTGAAATAATATGGCGCGGAGCTTAAAAAAAGGAGCATATATAGACGCCCGGCTTATGGCTAAGTTAAAGAAACTGGCTCCCGGAGCCAAAACCGTTATTAAAACATGGGCCAGGGATTGCACGATCACGCCGGAAATGGTAGGGTTTACTTTTGGCGTGCATAACGGCAAAACTCACGCGGCGGTGCTGGTTGTGGAAAATATGGTTGGCCACCGGCTGGGAGAGTTTGCGCCAACCAGGAAGTTTATCCGCCATGGCGGACGCATGCAAAAAGAAATAGAAGCGCAGGCGGCTGAAGCGGCAAAGGCGTCGGCGGTTGCCGCGGCTCCGGCCGCGGGACCGGCTAAAAAATAATTTTAGCGTTATAGAAATATATGGAAGTAAAAGCAATTGCCAGATATATACGGATGTCGCCGCGGAAGGTTCGGCTGGTGGCGGATATCATTCGCGGAGCGCGCGCGAGCGAAGCGCTTTTGCAATTGCAGTTTATCCGCAAAAGAGCGGCGGCGCCGGTTAGCAAACTGCTTAAATCAGCTATGGCCAACGCTGAAAATAATTTTAAGCTGAATCCGTCAGAACTTTTTGTGAAAAAAATCACGGTTGACGGCGGTCCGGTCTTAAAAAGGTTCAGGGCCCGCGCTTTCGGCCGGGCGGCGCCTATTAGAAAAAGGTCCAGCCATATTACGATTGTTTTGGAAGAAAAGGAATCGGCCAAATTAAAACAAAATTCTAAAAAGATAACAGCTAAAAGCTGAATATGGGCAATAAAGTTAATCCAACAATTTTCCGCATCGGAACAGTCGGCAATTGGCGAGCCAAATGGTTTGCCAGAAAGAATGATTTTCCCGCGTGGTTGCGCGAAGATATTGAGTTGCGCGCGTTTGTTTGGGGCATGCTGAAAGACGCCGGCGTTGACAGAATTGATATTGAGCGTTCCCGGGGAACGGTAACAGTTGTTGTCCACGCCGCCAAACCGGGTTTTATTATCGGACGCGCCGGAGCGGGAATAGAGGACTTGAAGAAAAAGATTCAGCAAAATTTTTTCCGCGGTAGGAAGGTGGATCTTCATTTGAATATCCAGGAAGTTTCACGGCCGTCCCTTTCTTCCCATGTAGTGATGCAATCAATGATTATGGATTTGGAAAAGCGCATTCCTTTCCGCCGGATATTAAAGCAGTCGTTGGAGCGAGTTCAAAAAGGCGGGGCAGAAGGGGTCAAAGTATGGGTTAAAGGGCGGCTTAACGGAGCGGAAATAGCCCGCGTGGAAACATTGTCTTGGGGCAAGGTTCCTCTGCACAATTTGCGCGCCGACATTGATTACGCCCAAGGTTTTGCCAAAACGATTTTTGGCACCATTGGGGTAAAGGTTTGGATAAATCGCGGCGAAGTGTTTGAAGAAAAGCCGAAGAAACAGGAAACGCCGGTCTTGTAGGCAATAGACGACTTATGTTAATACCTAAAAAAGTAAAACATAGAAAATGGCAGCGAATGCGCGACAGGTCGCTACGGGTGGCAGGAGATAAGATTTCGCTTGCTTTTGGAATATACGGTTTGCGCGCGCAGAGCGCGGCTTGGGTTTCCGCGCGTCAGATTGAGGCGGCCCGGCGCGCCATGACCCGCTTTATTAAGCGCGGAGGAAAGGTTTGGACGCGCATTTTTCCGGACATGCCGGTCACCATTCATGGGTCGGAAAATACTATGGGCGGAGGCAAGGGAGCCGTAGACCATTATGTCGTGCCGGTGCGCGCGGGAACAATTGTTTTTGAAATGGACGGGGTTACGGAAGACGTGGCTAAGGAAGCTATGCGCCTTGCTTCGCACAAACTCTCTGTCCGGACGAAATTCATCAAGAAAGAGTTTTAGCCGATTTTTATGCCCCGCACATAAATTTATTTATTGTGAACAGGATGCGAGGGAATCAAAAGAAAAATTATAATGCCGTCTGTCTAACTATTAAATAAATTTATGTGCGGGGTATGAAAAACCAATTCGTCGAATTAAAGGAAAAAAGCGAAACGGAACTTCGGAAACTCCTCGCGGAAGACCGTGAGAAGCTTCGGGATTTGCGTTTCCGCGTTTCCCAAGGCGCCCATAAGGCGGTTAGGGATATCAGGAAATTAAAACTCCGCATCGCCAGAATACTGACGGTTTTGACGATGAAAAAATCCTAAAAATATTTATATGGCAGAAAAAATGGCAAAAAGAAGGCGTTTATACGGCGTTATTACCAGCGACAAAATGGCTAAAACCAAAGTAGTTGAGGTTACCCGCGCCAAAGAGCATCCTAAATACAAAAAGCAGTACACGGAAAGTAAAAAATATAAAGCCCATGATGAAAAAAATGAATATCGTCTGGGCGATCGGGTGGCCATTGAAGAAACGCGTCCAATATCGCGCGATAAACATTGGAGAATAATCGCCAAAGTTTAATATGATTCAACATCGAGCAATTTTAACTCCGGCGGACAACACCGGCGCCAGACGGCTTCAGTGCATTCGCGTCCTTCACGGGTATAAAAAGAGATACGCGCGGCTGGGCGATATCGTAACCTGCGTTGTTAAAGACGCTATTCCGCACGGTATTGTTAAACGGCACGAAGTAGTGCATGCGGTTTTAGTGCGCACGCGAAAGGAAACGCGGCGGAGCGACGGTTCGGCTATTCGTTTTGACGACAATGCGGCTGTGATTATTGATATGAAATCAAAAGAGCCAAAGGGCACCCGTATTTTCGGACCGATTGCCAGAGAACTTAGAGCCAAGGGTTTTTCTAAAATAATTTCCCTTGCTCCGGAAGTTCTCTAAGACCCCATTAAGATTTATTATGTTTATTAAGAAAGGAGACAATGTAATCGTTCTTGCGGGAAGAGAAAAGGGCAAGAGCGGAAAAATAATTCAGGTTTTATCCAAAGCTGGTTCTGTTGTGATTGAAGGATTGAATTTACGAAAAAGGCATGCCAGAGCGCGCCGCGCGGGAGAAAAGGGGCAGATACTGACTCTCCCCGCTCCCATTGCGAGTTCAAATGTAATGCTTCTTTGTTCTAAATGCGGCAAGAAGACGCGGGCGGCAAAAAAGATTTTGCCCGAAGGCAAGATTACGCGCGCCTGTAAAAATTGTAAGGAGATAATAGAATAATATGAATCTGTCGGAACGTTATAAAAAAGAAGTGGTGCCGGCCATGATAGAAAAATTCGGATATAAGAATCAGGCCGTCGTGCCAAAATTGGTCAAAGCCGTAGTCAATATTGGACTTTCGCATGGGATTAAAGATCCCAAGTTTTTGGAAATTGCCGAGGCGACTCTCCGGCGTATTACCGGAGCGCATCCCGCGCGTACCTTGGCCAAAAAGTCAATTTCCAATTTTAAGATAAGAAAAGGAATGGTGGTGGGAATGGTCGTTACTTTGCGCGGCAAGCGGATGTATGATTTTGTGGAAAAATTGGTGAGAATAACTTTTCCGCGAATCCGCGATTTCCGCGGCTTAAAGTCAAATTCTTTTGACGTCGGCGGCAATATGACCATCGGGTTTAAAGAAAATATCGCTTTTCCCGAAATCAGGCCGGACGAAATAGAGCGCTTGCACGGACTAGAAGTTACTTTGGTGACAACGGCTAAAAACAAAACAGAAGGCCTGGAGTTTTTAAAAAATATGGGCTTTCCGTTTAATGAAGCGTTAAATGAAAAAAGAGCCAAAAAGAAAAAGAAAGAAAAAGAAAAAATTAAAGTTATAAATAAAACAGACAAATAAAATAATTTAACAGTATGGCAACAGAAGCACAAATCGCCAAATCTCTGAAAAAGCCGAAATTTACAAGCAGGATCACCCGCCGTTGCTGGCGTTGCGGCAGAAAGCGCGCCTTTATGCGCGATTTCGAGCTTTGCCGCATCTGTTTTAGAGAACTGGCGAACCGCGGGGAAATTCCCGGAGTTAAAAAATCCAGTTGGTGATATATGAAAATTATTACATTATTATGATAACTGATCCAATTTCCGACATGCTAACAAGAATCAGGAATGCGGCTGCGGCGCGCCACAGCCAGGTTGTTTTGCCGTATTCAAAAATCAAATTTGCCATTGCCAAGATTCTGGAAAAAGAAGGTTATCTCGCCGGGGTAGAGAAGATAAACAAGGGTTTTGGCGAACTTAAATTAATTTTGCGTTATGACGGCGGCGCTTCGGCGATAAGGGGCATTGAGCGGGTCTCTAAACCCGGTTGCCGCGTTTACGCCGGATATGATGAACTTAAAAGCGTGAGAAGCGGCCAAGGCACCTCAATCATTTCCACTTCTTCCGGCTTAATGACGGGAGGAGCCGCGCGCGAGAGGAAATTGGGAGGGGAAATAATCTGCAAGGTTTATTAAAAATATGTCAAGGATAGGCAAAAAACCAATTTTGGTTCCGTCCGGAATTCAAGCGGAGTTAGAAGGAAACACTCTGCGGATTTACGGCCCAAAGGGAGAGCTTTCGCTTGAGGTGCACCCGCATCTTAGCGCGGTTATTGCGGAAGCAGACGGCGGCAAGTGGGTGAAGGTGGCGTTAAGGCAGGAAACGCGCGAAAAGAAAGATCAGGCGCTTTGGGGACTTTACGGAAGCTTGATTCGCAATATGATGAAAGGAGTGCAGGACGGCTGGAGCAAGCAGCTTGAACTTATCGGCGTCGGTTTTAAGGTCGCGCAAAAGGGCGAATCGCTTGAATTGGAAGTCGGTTTTTCGCACCCGGTTAATTTTCCTTTGCCCAAAGGCATCTCCGCCAAAGTGGAAAAAAATATTATCACGATTTCCGGCGCGGATAAACGTTTGGTGGGGGATGTTGCCGCGCGTTTGCGCGCTATAAAACCGCCGGAGCCGTACAAGGGCAAGGGCATTAAATATATAAATGAGGTCATCCGCCGCAAGGCCGGAAAGGCCGCTAAAGCCGGAACGGCCGCCAAATAATTTTTATGAAGATTAAGAATCCTCAAAAATTGAAAAAAGCAAAATTACGTCGGCGGCATCTGCGCGTCAGAGCCGGGATTTACGGCACTAAAGATATGCCGCGCCTTTCCGTATTCAGGAGCGCCAAGCATGTCGCCGCCCAGATCATAGATGACACGGCGGGACGAACTCTGACGCAGGCAAATGATATGGAACTGCAAGCGCCCGTTGAATCAAAAGAAAGAAAAGGAAAAATCGCCAAGTCCTTTGCCGTCGGCAAGCTTTTGGCCGAGAGAGCTAAGGCGGCGGGAATAGTTAAAGTTGTTTTTGACCGCGGCGGAAGATTGTATCATGGCAGGATTAAGGCCTTGGCTGACGGAGCGCGAGAGGGCGGATTAATCTTTTAATATTTAAATATTTAAACATTTAAATATTCAAATATGGCAGAAGGCAGACCACAAAGAGGGGGCAGAAGAGACGGCGGCGAAAGGGACTTTGACCAGCGGATTTTGGATTTGGCGCGCGTAACCCGCGTTACCAAAGGCGGAAAAAGAATGCGTTTTCGCGCGGCCGTGATTTTGGGTGATCGCAAAGGGCGCGTTGGTTTTGGCGTGGCCAAAGCCGGAGATGTTACGGCGTCGGTGGCCAAAGCGACAACGCAGGCAAAAAAGAAAATGAAAAATGTAACCATTTATAACGAGACAATTCCTCACGAGGTCAGGATGAAATACGGCGCGGCGCGAGTCCTGCTTAAACCGGCTCCGCCGGGCACCGGAATTAAAGCCGGAGGCGCTATGCGCGTTATCTTTGAGCTTGCCGGAATTCCCAACATCGTGGGCAAGATATTGGGATCGCAGAATAAAATAAATAACACGGTTGCCACGCTTTTGGCCTTGGACGAACTTCGACTTCCCAAACCGAAAAAGAAGGCGGCGGCGGAAGCGGAAGCCAAATTATAATCTATGGCATTTACTTTGCACAATCTTCATCCCGCGGCCGGCGCAACTCGGCGCAAAATCAGGGTCGGCCGAGGCAACGCGTCCGGACGCGGCACTTATTCCACGCGTGGCGCCAAGGGGCAGCGGGCGCGTTCCGGCGGAAGGCGCGGACTTAAACTTAAGGGTTTGAAGCGCCGGCTTTTGAATTTGCCGAAAATCGGCGGTTTTAGGAGCAAATACGCCAAACCGCGCGGCATTAATGTTTCGCTTTTGGAAGAGATTTTCCAAACGGGAGATAAGATTACGTTGGCGCGGTTAAGAGAGTTGAAATTGGTGGACCGCGATGAAGACGCCAAGATTTTAGGCGATGGCGAATTGAAGAAGAAGATTACGGTAGTCGGGATACCGGCCACTGCCGGCGCCAAGAAAAAGATAGAAGCCGCCGGCGGCGCAGTGGAAGAACGTGATAAAAAATCCCCGATGGCAATCGGGGCAAAATGAGCAATTTTAATTAAGTATCTGTCGCGAGTTCAAGCGCGAATTTCAGGTTATCAGCCATAAATTTGGCGCTTAGGCAGCGGGCTCCTCCTCTTACGGCCGTAAGCTCTATTTCCATGATTCCTTGATTCGCTACAGTCATAAGGAGATAATCCGCGGTCAAGGAGCCGCGGATGACGTCAGTGCGATCTGGTTTAAGCTGTTTGAGCTTTTCCTTCACCTCCGCCAGCGGCAGCTTAACGGTCAGGATCTGGTCCTCGTTGAAAATTTGAAAGAACGCCCATGCCCGCTTTTTCCATCCTTCTTCGGTTAATGTGATAAGCAATCTCTGAAGTTCGGTTTGGGTTCCGCGGACAATGAACTCGGTTGTAACCATTTTTATCCTCGCTGCGATAACTTTATCTTGAAGCGATTTTAAAGTCAAGACGACGCCATAATCCATTTCTAAAAATATTTTTTTATTATTCGTATGTGGAAAAAATTGCGGCAAATCTGGCAGCTTCCCGATCTTAGAAATAAAATACTTTTTGTGCTGGCAATGCTGACGATCTTTCGCGTTGCCGGGCATATTCCCATTCCGGGAGTGGATGTTAATAATCTGCGCGCCTTTTTCCGTTCCAATCAGATTTTGGGCTTGATGAACGTTTTTTCCGGCGGCACGATGGAAAATTTTTCCGTGGTTGCTTTGGGCGTGGCGCCGTATATCACCTCATCCATTATTTTTCAGCTTCTGACGATGATCATTCCCCGGCTGGAAGAGCTTTCCAAAGAAGGCGAGTACGGAAGGCAAAAAATCAATCAATACACGAGAATACTCACCGTGCCGCTGGCCGCTCTTCAGGGTTATGGAATGATTTTGCTTTTGCGCCAGAGCGCGCGTCCGATTATCGCCGACATTTCTCCTCTTGCTCTTGCCACCACCATTGCCACGGTTGTCGGCGGAACGATATTTTTGATGTGGATAGGCGAGCTTATTTCCGAAAAGAAAATCGGAAACGGAATCTCGCTTCTTATCTTTGCCGGCATCATCGCGTCTCTGCCCACGGCGGTCCAGCAGGCGCTCTTGACCTTTGACCGCGGCACGGTCGCCAACTGGGTTCTTTACGCCGCCATCGCGATTGTCACCATTGTCGGGGTGGTTATTATCACCCAAGGCACGCGCAATATCCCGGTTTCTTACGCCAAACGGATTCGCGGCATGAGAATGTACGGCGGCACTTCCAGCTACTTGCCTCTGCGGGTAAATATGGCCGGCGTCATCCCGATTATTTTTGCCATCTCCATTATTCTTTTTCCTCCGATGGTGGCCCAATTTTTCCTGCGCGCCAAGACCCAGTTTGTCGTGGCTCTGGCGCAGAAGGTAATTGATATTTTTCAGAATCAGCTTGTCTACGGAGTAATTTATTTTGTGCTGGTGGTTGCTTTTACCTATTTTTACACCGCGATTATTTTTAGGCCGGATCAAATCGCGGAACATTTGCAAAAGCAGGGCGGCTTTATCCCCGGCATTCGTCCGGGCCGTCCGACCGTTGAATATCTGGGACACACGATTAACAGAGTGATTTCCGCCGGTGCGCTCTTTTTGGGCGTATTGGCCGTAATGCCGCTCGCGCTCCAGCAGCTTACGGGAAGCCAGGCGCTCACCATCGGCGGCACCTCGCTTTTAATCGTGGTTTCCGTCGTCATTGAAACGGTGGAACAAATTGAATCTCAGCTTCAAATGCACGAGTACGAAACAGTTTAAATTTCAGATTTCAGATTTAAAAATAAAATATAAAAAATCCCCGCTTGGGTGGGGATTTTTTGTAAAATGATTATTTTTTGGTACACTTTAGATATGGACGAATTGCAAAAGAAAAAACAATGGACGATGATTATTTCCGGTCTGGTTGCTTTTGCCGGCGCGGAAGCGATTGCTTTTGTATCCGCGCCCCGCGCCCTTAAATCTTTCGTCTCCCGCGACAGCACGCCCGAAGAGGGCTTGGCGGCGCTGCTGGCCGTTCTTCTTGTTTTTTTCTCTTTTCTTGTGCTGGTGCGGTATTTTCGCGAAAGAAATCTTTTGGGATTTTTCTTTTTTATCTCGCTTTTTTTCGGCCTTTATTTTCTTTTCGGCCTTTATCTGCCCGCGATTCCGGCTCTGGCGTTCTCGCTGCTTCTTATTTTAAGCAAGGCCTTGGGGCGGCGTGTGATTACCCAGAATTTAGCTTTGCTTCCCGGTCTCGCGGGTATTGGCGTGGCTGTCGGGCTCTCATTCACGCCTTATGGCGCGCTGCTGCTTCTTGCGGCTCTTTCCGTTTATGATATTATTGCCGTCTATTTTACCAAACATATGGTCGCCCTGTTCCGCAATATGCTTAAGGGCGGCGTCATTCCGGCGATAATAATTCCTGAAAAATTTTCCGGCCTTATTCAAAAAATTGAAGACATTAAGCCCGGTGCCGGTTTTATGCTTATCGGCACCGGGGACTTGGCATTGCCGACAATTTTTGTGGTGGCTGTATCCGGAGTCGGGACAAGCGCTTCGCTTGCTTCCGGCCTTGGTTCTATGATAGGGTTTGTGGCGACGGAACTGATTTTTACTCATCAGCGTTTTCGCCGTCCAATGCCGGCGCTTCCGCCGATAGCCACCGGGACGATATTGGGGTTTTTAGTTGAAAGATTGTTATATTAAAATAATTAATACCGAAACCAGAATCATGAATAAATTCCAAATTACAAATCACAAATTACAAATAATATCAAAAATTAAAATTCAAAATTCAAAATAGTTTAGAATTTAGATATTTGAGTTTGTTTGTAATTTGGCGCTTGGGATTTGGGATTTAAAATGTTGGTTATTTTTTCGGTATTCGGGGTTGAGTATTAAACTGTCAGTATGAAACAAGCATTGAATTTGTTAATTTTAGGCCCTCAAGGAGCCGGCAAGGGGACGCAGGCAATGCTTTTGGCGCGCGAATTTGGCATACCCACGATTTCTGTCGGCGCTATGTATCGCGATGCCCTAACCAGAGGAACGGTCATGGGAAAGATGGCTAAAAAATATATTGAAAAGGGTTTGATGGTGCCTAACGCGCATACAAACAGAATCGTGCGCGAACGCCTTTGCAAATCTGATTTAAAAAAAGGAGTAATTTTGGACGGTTATCCGCGCAACATAAGTCAGGCACTGGCTCTTTCGCGTTATTTTTCGCTTGCCGCCGTTATCTGGATTGATATTTCTGACGCTGAAGCCAAAAAGCGCCTTCTTAATCGTCTTGTTTGCGAGGGCTGCGAGTTAAATTATAATCTTCTCTATAACCCGTCCAAACTTAAAGAGGCCTGCGAATCATGCGCCGGAAAATTAACCCGGAGGAAAGACGATACCCCAAGCGGCATTAAAAAGCGTCTTTCCATTTATCATCAGGACACTGCGCCATTGCTTGATTTTTACACCAAAAAAGGAAAAATTATCCGCATTGACGGCGAACACGAAATTGATTATGTGCAAAAGCAAATTGTGGATAAATTAAAGCAATTTTTGAAGCAGCAAACCGCAACGGGCAAAAAAGCCGAAAAATAGAGCAAAATTAAGCTATTTTGGGGTTGACATTATTATAAATTCCACACCAATGTATATTGGTGTGGAATTTGTTATAATAAAGAAAGATGGCTTGAAGCACGGAGCACGAAGCATAAAACATGAAACTTTTATTTATGTTTCATGTTTCTGTCTCATGTCTCATGAATAATAATTTTACTCCAATACAAAAGGCGAGCTTGGCTCTCCTTCTATTTTTGGGCTTATCAGGCCTTGTTTTGGCGTTCCCTTTTTTCAATCGCCGCATTAAACAGCCGTTTGTAAAAGACAAATCAAAAAAATATCTTACTTTGGAGGAGCGTGAAAAACAGAAATTGGCGGAATTAAAAACGCAGGATACCGATAATGACGGATTGGATGATTATGACGAATTGTACATTTATCGCACCTCGCCGTATTTGGATGACACTGATTCTGACGGAATTAAGGATTTGGAAGAAGCGCAAAACGGAGGCGATCCAAATTGTCCCAAAGGCCGCGATTGCGGCGGGCTTACCTCATCCGATTCGGCGCCTCCGGGGACCAACACCACCGTTGCTCCTCCGCCGGCAGATGCGCTCGGCGCGCTGGAGCATCTGCAAAATTTATCCGCGGCGGACATCAGAAAGCTTTTGTCCGATTCCGGCGTGCCGCAGGATGTTTTGAAATCTGTTGACGACGAAACATTGCGCGGCATTTACGATGATGCCCTAAAGACAATGTCGGCGTCGGGAACGGCGGCAAAAGCGCAGGCGCAGCAATAGCCCATGAATGAATTTAGAATTTGGAATTTAGAATTTAGAATAAACGAGTTTAGATTTCCAGATTCCAGATTCCAGATTCAAGATTATGTTATTCGGCTCCAGTAACAAACAGAAAAAGATTCTTACGGCGGTGCTGGTTGTTTTTATCGTCGTCAATGTTTTCGGTTTAATGCTCCTGCTTCCAACCCCGGCTTATGCCCAGTGGGTGGTTACGGATCCGATAACCGGAGCCAATACGACTATCCGGAACATCACCGATTTTATCCGTGTGGTTTTGATCGGAGTTTTGGGCACGGCGCTTTTGAACGGCGTATACTATTTCGCGCAAAAAATCGCTTATGACAGCGCTGTCTGGCTTGCTTCCGGCGGAGAAGGGCAGGGCGCGCTTGTGTTCCAGGAGGGATTTGGCGAATATTTAGAAAACACCGCTTTGGACGCGGTGGGGGAGGTAATCGGCAGCGTGGATTTGCCAGGGTTTGACCTTTGCCGCCCGCCAAATCTTAGCGCGCTTCTTGGCATCCAGCTTGGCATTGCCCAACGCTTCCAGCCGCCGGCTCCCCGCTGCAGCTGGAATGATATTTCGCAAAATTGGGACGCGTTTGTTTCTTCGGCTACCTCCGGCGAGGTTTTGGAAGGGCTGGCCAATTCTTTTCGGCCCGGGCAATCAGGATTGGAAGTTGCTTTTGCTCTTGGTTCAAGATCGCACGAGTTTAATCTGCGCCGTCAGCTTGAGGCAACGGAAAACAGAAAAGAGGGCAATGGATTTAGGCCAGTGACGGATATTATTTCAGGAAGCATCACCACTCCGGCGCAAGCCGTGCGCCAGAAATCAGAAGAACTAGTGGCATCCAACAAAGACACCCGTGAACAAACTTTGGGACAGGCGGGCAGCGCCCTCGCGGCCGGCGCCTTTCAGCTTCTTCCGGCAACTCTTACTATTTTTGCCAATACCTTGCTTTCCGGGCTCACTAATAAGGTCTTTGAGGGACTTTTTGCGCCGGAGCCGCTTCGCGAGCGCGGACCGCTCCTCACATTAAATCCGGAAGCGTCCGGCAAGGGCGGCCGCGCCAGAGCGCAGGCCGTGTTCGCCGACTTGCTTACGCCCAAGTTTGCCGAAGTGCAGAATTATGACGCGCTTACCGAGTTTATGACTTGTCCCGGCACAAGCCGCGGACCAAACAATTGCGTTATTGACGCGGCTTTGGCATCGGTCATCCGCGTATCAGATGCCGGGGTCCCGCTTACCGTAAGCGAGGCAATGAAACAGGGCGCTCTGCGCAAAGATTGGCGGCTGGTTCCTTCGGGGGACGGGAAAAATCAGGACCCCAATTGCTATGCCGAGGCATATTGTTATTCCAATTTGGCAAAGTTGCGCCGGGCGCGCATTATCCCGATTGGCTGGGAGCTGGCGGCAGAGCAGGGAGCACGGCTTGGAGTAACACCGACGGTTGAAGAGGTTGTTAACCGTTTTTATGATTGCGATCCGGTAACGGGAGGAGCTTCCGATTCTCATCCGTGGTGCCATCTTATTGACCCGAACTGGGTGTTTAAATATCCGGAAACGCAATGCCGCGCGCTGGTCAAAGGGCCGACGTTGCTTGCGGCCGAGACCTCGGTGCGCGCTGATACTTGCGTTGATCCGGTTTCCTGCCTTGCCAAAGACGATAACGGTTCCTGCGTTTCTTACGGTTATTGCACGCGCGAACAAAACGTCTGGGATATGCCCGGGAAAAGCTGCCCCGCGCGTTATGACTCTTGCCAAAGTTATAGCAAGATTACCTCTGACAATAAGCCGGATAAAGAAACGTTTCTGCTTACCAATACCGCTGATTTTAACGGATGTTCGGCGGAAGCGGCCGGCTGCAAGTGGTACAGCACGGCCCGCGCGGGAAGCAATTTGGCATGGCAGGAAGACGAGAGAATTTATTTTAACCGCAATGCGGCCTCTTGCTCTACTGGCGACGCCGGTTGCGCTGATTTAATTTTGAAAGGCGCCGGGGTCTCCAAAAATCTGCTTAAAAATTCCAGTTTTGAGGTTGATGATGTTCCGGCGGACAATCAGATTGATTTTTGGGGCGGCATCCGCGCTCCGCAGGAGCAGAATTATTCCCGTGACGGCTCGCAAAGCTTTAACGGCGCTTCGGCCATAAGGGTCGGCGATGAATCAGGAGCCGTTGACGGACCGCTTTTTCCCAGCGAGCGCGTTGTTCTTGAAGCGGAAACAACTTATACTTTTTCTTTTTACGCCAAGCAAGCCGCGGCCGGCGGAGCAGCGCCGGCCAATGCCGGGATGTCGTTGAGGTTTGGCGACCGGCTTGTCAATATGACCGGGCGCACTAACTGTTTGCTTTCTGACGGCGAGCCGGAGCTGATGGTTTTAACGATGACGCCCGGCGACCTTTACCGCCGCGCTTCCTGCGCTTTTACGACTCCGGCGATGGAGAATGGCGCCAGGCCGACGTTTGATTTATATCTTTACGGCAACGAGGCCTTTGCCGTTTGGGTTGACGCGGTCCAGTTGGAAGAGGGATTGGAAGCCACGGAATACAGAGAAAGCGGTTATCCGCAAAACGCCGCTCATGCTTTCTATAAGATTCCGCCGGATTATCTTGGCTGCGCCGGAGACGCTGACGACCCGGCAGAATGCGCCAATTACACTTTGATGTGCGCGCCTGAAGATATAAATTGCGAACTCTATACCCCCGTCGACGGCTCTCCATCGGTTCCGGGAGTTGTCGCCTCTGACAAGCTCTGTCCGGCCGAGTGCGTCGGCTATACCACTTTTCGCCAGGAGGAAACCTCGTTTGAACGGGCTAAATATCCGCTTTATTTTATCGCGTCAACCGGAGACAAGTGCGAAGCGCAATACGCGGGTTGTGATGAGTTTACCAATTTAGAATCAGGAGCGGTTGAATATTATTCTTATCTGCGCCAGTGCGTCAGGCCTGGGCCGGAATCAGCCGTTTATTACACCTGGGAAGGGTCTGACACAACCGGATTCCAGCTTAAGGTATGGAATCTGATGCGCGGTAGCGCGCTTCCGGGACGCGAGCCGGTTGAGGTCGGCAGGCCGCCGGCGTACAGGCCGGGCTTTACTGATTTTGATACCTGCGCGAGAGAAGTGTTCCGCGCCGGAAGCAATCCTGATTGCCGCGAGTTTTATGACGCTGACGGAAACATTTCTTATCGTTTGTATTCCGAACTTATTGTTTCAACTTCGGAATGCAGCCGTTATAGAAGGAGCGAACCAACTTCCAGCCGGGCGGAATGCGAAGAAGCGGGCGGAGTTTGGGATGACGCGGCGCGCTCTTGCTCATTTTTGGGGTATCCGAGAGAGAGCCGAAGCTGTCCGGCTACGAAGAACGGCTGCCGTTCTTACACCGGCGATGCCAGCCGCAATATAAGAATTCTTACGCGGGCTAATTTTGAAAATGGGCAGGCCGGCGGATTTGCCGGAGAGCTCTCCTCCGAATCGGTCTATGTCGGCGGCCATTCTCTGCAGGTTGCCGGCGGCAGAACCTCGGTTAATGTCGGCGCCGGAATCAATAAAATCAGCAACGGCGGCACTTATTTAGTATCCTTTACGGCTAAGGGTTCGGGCCGGCCGGTTATCCGTTTCTCCGGAGCCGGAGGCCGTTTGGAAAAGTATTTTGCCAACGCGGACTTTGAAATCGGAAGCGACTGGCAGCGCTACAGCTTTGGGCCAGTGCTTGTTGACTGGGATGTGGCGGAGAACGAGGCCCTGGAATTTTCCGGTTTTGGCGAACCGTCGTTTATTGATGATTTTGAGTTAAGGCACGTATCGGAAAATATTTATTTGATTAAGGATTCCTGGGTGACGCCGGCTTCTTGCGACCAAGCTGCCGATGGCTCGCCCTTCCCGCAGGCCCAGCTTAATTGCGGCGCGTATCGCGACAGGGCCGGGACTTCGGTGACGCTTACAAGTTTTGACCGTCTTTGCCGCGAAGAAATGGTCGGCTGCCGGGCGGTGATTGACACGAAAAACTCGTTGAGTTTGGAAGAAGAAAGATATAATCTGGCCTGTTCTTTTGACGGTCCTGACGGAGGAAGCGAGGCCGATACCTGCAACGATGTTTCCTGCGCCTGCCAGGCGACCGTTAATGGCGCGGTGAGGAATGTCTGCCAGATAAACCGCGGACAAACATCCTGCAAATTTAATTCCATTGGCCCGGCTTCGCCGGCTTCTTCCGGCGGAATAACTTACGCGGTTTCCCGCCAAGCTGATTCCGTGGTTGTTTCTGAAGACATCGTTAAATATCTTATTCTTGATGAATCCAAGGCCTGCAAACAAGAGGCTGCCGGCTGCACGCTTTATGGCAAGCCCGAAACCGGCGTCTGCGACCTTGGTGCCGCCTGCGCCTCGCTTGAGGGCAGATGCGATTGCGCTATCTCCGGTGATGTAGTCTGCCAAGCGCCGGTAGGAGAGCGGACCTGCAATTATAATATTCCGCGTTATTTTCTTGACGGAAGCGGCGCCAATTACGGCAGTATTGTTTTGAAAAACGACCCGTCAAAATACGGCGAAACGCTTTGCGCGTCCGAGCATCTGGGATGCGAAGAATGGAGCCGCGGCGCGGCTGGGCTGGCTTATTTTAAGGACCCGGGAGACCAGCAGTGCGAATATAAAGAAAATGTGACCGTGGCCGGAGTAACTACCAGCGGCTGGTTTAAGACAGGGTTAATCAATGTTCCTTGCGACCGGGCTTTTGTCGCTGGCGGCACGCAATACGATATTAGGAAAAACGGGGACACGCAGTACCGCGGCTGGACCGGGCAATGCCAGAGAGAATATGTCGGCTGCACCGGCTATCTGGATCCGGCTGACAGCTCTGAAATCTATCCGCAGGGCCGGCCATATTACGTGATTAAAGATAAAAAACTGGAGGAAGGAAACGATTGCGCCGGCCGGGTAAGCCAAAAAGCCGGATGCGTTCTCTTTAAGGACACGAGCGTCCCTTTAAACCAATATTCTTCCGCCGCGAGTTATGCCGTTTCAGCGCACGACAATTACGGTCTTGTGCCGGTTTCATCCTGTCCCGGCGGCGCCGGATGCAAAGTATGCAGACATAGCTATATGGAAATTCCTGGCCGGAGTTGCGCCGGCGAGGGTATTGGCGGATTGCTTGTTCCATGCGCGAGTTCCGCTTTTGGCCAGACCTGCGTTGAGGATCGCGATTGTGAAGATGATACGCCTCCGTCGTTGCCGGGATATTTGCCCACCAGAGAGGCAACTTGCGTTGACCCGGGCGGAAACAATGCCGTGGCTAACGATTCCAATGTGATTCTAAAAGTGACCCGCGACCGCCAATGCTCCGAATGGCTGGATTGTAAAACCCAGGTGACGGTTTGGGACAACAACGAAAAGAAGTTTAAAAAGGTATGCACCCAGCTTGGGCGCTGTGATTCGTACATTGCGACAAATGACGGCATAAAATGCGCTAATTATAAGACAGCTGATTATAGCGGCGATGTGCTGACTGCCGACACATATGTTAATCGCGATATTTCCTGGTATGGCGAGGAGTACGCCGGCTTTTCCATTCCCAATCATTATCCAATTGAGGAATTGCAGCCGATTGATTATGACAAAACGGCAAAACAGGATATTCGTTTGGCTTATGTCGCCTGCGAACAAGACAACGGACCGGACAGAAATTGCGACCTTCGCGAAAACGCAAAGACGGGGAGCTGTCGCAGAGCCGGATTTGCCTGTGGCGCGCCAAATGCGCTTGGGAATCGCGGCATTTGCGTTAATCCCGGAGGGGTTGGCGCCGTGCCTCTTTGCGTTTATGGCATTGACGGAAGCTCGGCGCCCGCCCAGCCGGAAGCCAAGCCGAGAAGGGAGTCCAATGTTTTAGCCCGCGCTCTGCCGGCGGAGCAATGCCGCGCTTATCCCGAAGGGGATTCTCCGTTTCCAGCCGATGTTTCCGATTGGACTCAATCAGGTTTGCCTTTGGGGCGCAAGGCCGGATTTGCTCAAGCCAATATCTGCGAGAAGTTTGCCTGGATTGACCGCGATGGCGATGGAGCGCGCGACACAAAGCCGGAATGGCCGGACCCGCGCGCCGAGCTTATCCCGCAGGATTGCGAATGCGACTATTCCAAAGCCATTTATAACGGCAAAGCGTTTACCAAATATTTTGGTCTGGAAGAAGGAAATGTGCCTCAAGGTATCTGCCAGGGCGGTCCAAGAAGCGGCGAACTATGCGCGCCGGAAGCAAAGTTTAACGAGAAAAAGGACAGCCGTGATCCGGAAAATCTGAAGACCTGCGGGCCGCAAACGCAAGGCGGAATTTGTCAGAGAATAGAACGAATAGACAAAGTCGTTGGTTTGTCCGGCCAGTGTTTGGAGCGCGATCTTTCACTCTCGTTAAACGGTATTCCGCAAAATTACGCTTGTCTTACCTGGAATCCTTTGGGCATCGTGCCCGGCGGAGTTGATATTTATAACCAATACGCGGCCGCCGGTTACGCGCCAACCGGTTCAACCGGCCGTTACTTTTGCGTTGAAGCGGAAGGCCAGGCGGGCAATGTTAATCAGTCATATGAGGCGATGTATACCCGCGATTTAGGCGATTTCAATATAGGCGCTGACGCGGCTAATGTGCGAGACGCGCAGGGTAACCGTCCGGAAGGCGATAATGGGCAGTTTTACAGAGAAGAGTTTCTTACGGCCGGTTATATCGCGTCAGATAATGCGGATAACCGCGATTTGGGGCTTTACGAAAAGGACATCGCGGCTATCCGTTTAACCACCTCTCATGATTTCCGCGACCAAGATAATACCGAAGAAGACGCTATAAAAAAAGCAATTGAAGACGGCGCCAACATACTTTCAAGAACCGGCAGAACCGGCATTACGGCGGAGGGCAGATTATATTGGGAAGCGACCTTTAATATTCCTTCCGGCACTGGCGTGGAAAAACTTTTCTTAAACGAGGATTTGGCGCAAAAGGCGGTTCTCGGCGAGGGAGGCGGAAGACAAACCAAAAATGACGTAAGCGGCTGTTCCAATACCGTGCCCGGAAATATGTATTTTGCCGTGAGGGCGCTTTTTGACGCCTCGCCGGCGCGCAAGTTTTTGGGTATGTGGACATCTTTTTGCGACGGCCGCAATGACCACGACATCGCTTTTCTTCTTGATGCCACCGTTCATTATGCCGAACCGTGCGTTGCCATCGCCCGCGTGGAAGGTTCAAACGCGGCTTTTACCGACCGCGTTTGGAGCGGCGCCGGTTATCAAGCGTCCAATGAAAATATTTCAGTTAATAATTTGAGCAACTCCCCTTACGGGGACGAGGATGAAAACACTTATCGCGAATTTTTTATGCTGGGTTATGGTTATGAACAGCGCAACACGCCCTGGGGCAGCGCCGTTAGCACCCAAGAGCCGTTTGGCGCCGAGGCCTGGCAGGTAAACGGGCCGGAAGGATACGGCAGCCCTTACCTAAAATATATTCCTGCCGCTCCGGATGCGGGCAGTCCTTACGGTTGTTTTAGTAGGCGCAAAGGAGTATCGGATGATGGAATTTTGGCAGGCATGAGCTGCGGAGCGCTTGGGCGCTGCGCCGCGGCTCCAACATCGTTTGGAGCGTCAATATCCAAAAATGAAGGAAACCTTTGCCAAAACAGGTCATCATGTCCTCTTCAATCCGTTTGTTCCAATAGCATTAACACGGTTTGTTCAACCGATACTGAATGCCGGGCGCTTCCCGGCGCTCCGGCTGACGCTTTTTGCAGCGCCAAGCATTGCGGAAACGATGAAGATAATTATACGACCGAGGTCTGCAAGGAAGATGACGATTGTAATTTGGAAGGATATACCTGTAAAGACGAATTAGCTTTTGCCGAATGCACGGATCAATTTAGAACATTTGGCATCGGCGGCAGGCATTGCGATTATGGCGGTTTGCTGGGACCAAGAGGGACTGCGAATTGCGAATCTGATCAAGATTGCCCCGGGACTATCAATGGCAGGCGAGGAACTTGCATAGCAAATGATGTTCCGTCCGACAAGCAATCCCCGCTTGAATTCTTATTTGCCAAGTCATTTGGCATCTGGCGCTGGCGGCCGACGGAAGGAAGCGCGACGATTGGCCAGTGCATTGGCGGCACGCCGGTTGATGGAAACGCCTGCGCGGATAATGCTGATTGCAGCCAGGCGGGCGGGGCGTGCGTTCCGCAGAATATTTGTAACGGCGGTCCGCTGTCAGGAGCGTTGAATTGTAGTGTGAATGCGGATTGTCAAGGTCAGAATCCTGACGGAGTGAACCGAACTATCTGCAGTCGCGGCGCTGATGAATTTGCGTCGTTAACTTGCCAGGGCGGTCCTAATAATGGCGAAAAATGCACTCGGGATGTCGGCGAGAGAGGAGTCGGCTGTTACAGCGACAATGCTGTTTGTTCAGCGGGATTTTGCAACGGAGGAGCATTTGAAAATTCAATTATGACAACGCCTCCTTGTCCGTCCGGCTGGCAGGAGATCGGCGGACGCTGCCGTCTATCCTGCGCCAATAACAATGAGTGCAGATACGGCCGTTCCACTTGCGGCGCGACAAGCCAATGCAACGACGGTTCCGGTATTTTAGCCGGTTTGCCTTGCGCCAATAACAGCCAATGCAATTACAGCGGTTCATGCAGGTCCACGACCATTACCCAGCCGGCCGGGTATCAAAAAATTCAAGATGGAGCAGGCGCGTCTATTGGCTGGGATAATCGCGAAGAGGCGACTTTGAACGAGCAGCCGTTCGCGCCGGTTATTGGTTCGCCGGACATTTCCGCTTGCGACCTGCAAAGCCAGAAGTGCCGCTTGCAAGGGCTTGCCATTGGCATAAATGATTTTGATTGCGGCGCAAGTTCTGATTGTCCAACCGGCTGGACCTGCGGCGCAAGGACAACCTTTGGAGGAGGCGGCGATACTTCCGGTTCAACCTGCGTGCCGCCGCGCGGAATTGACGCTAACGCGCTCTCTATCAATAACCGCGTTTCAGGGGAACTGCGCGCCGCCGGCAGTTATCGCGCGATTTTGCGCTTTTACGCTTGGGCCGATCACAATACTATGCCTATAACTTCGCGTTCGGTTGACTGGGGCGACGGATTAGTGGAAAAGACGGTTGATTCCAAATATAAAAATCACAAGCCGACCTGTTCCGCCGGGGATACTGATGATGGCGCCGCCAAAGAGTGCGGCGGAATGCCCGGGCTAACCTGCGCCAAGCAGGCGGACTGCCCGGCCGGCACAGGGCTTTGCGTGCCGGTTGGAAGGTGTTCAAGTTCGCGGACGCGCTGCGCCGTTAACGAGGATTGTCCGCTTGGAGGAAACGGCGTTGAACGATGCGTACTCTCCCGTTTTGGCAATTCCCCAGATGCCTGCGATGAACAATACTTTGAGTTTGAGCATACTTATGTCTGCAACCGCGAGCTTATGTCCAGATTGCCTGATTGCGTTGGCGCCGATCTTGACCCGACAAATAAAAACGCGCCGCACACGGCTTGCGCCAGAGACCTTGACGGCAATGGTTCCGCTGATTCGTGCCTGTTCCGTCCCAAAGTTCAGGTGCGCGATAATTGGGGATACTGCAACGGAATTTGTCCGTCAGTCGGCAGAGACGGCTCGCCCGGCGGTTTGCGCTGTTACGAATCCGAGTGCGATGCGCACCCAGGAGCATGGACGGGCTTTGGAGGATTTATCACCATTACTCCCAGGAATTAGCTTATGAAATTCTTTAAACACAAATTATCAGTTCCCATAGCCGTCGCGGTGTTCGCGGCTCTCGCGGTTGCGGTCTTTAGTTTTGCCAAGCCGGTTTGGGCGCAAGGATTCTTTAGCCAGTTTGGGGCGGCAAGCATAACAAGCATAGGAGATATCATCAGAATAATTGTCGGCTCAATAGTGTTTATCTACGTTCATTTTATCGGCCTTCTTTTGCTTATTATCATCAATGTTCTGACGCAGGTGGCAAGTTATAATGATTTTGTAAACAGCGCGGTAGTGGTAAACGGCTGGGCAATTGTGAGAGACCTTTCTAATATGTTTTTTATCCTGATTTTGCTCTACATTGCCTTTGCCACGATTTTGGGAGTGAGCGGAATGGACTGGAAACAGCGTCTGCCAAAATTGCTCATCTTTGCGATTCTTATAAACTTTACCCGCGTGATTGCCGGACTCGCCATTGATTTTGGCCAGGTGATAATGATTACTTTTGTCAATGGCTTCAAAGACGCGGCCGGAGGGAATTTTGCCGAACTTCTGGGCATTAAGGACATGCTTGAGGTTTCCGTGCCCGGCGGCCTGCAGCAGGCGCAGCAGATTGCCACCGGCAATGTTGGCGGCGCGGCCATTGACTTCTTGCAAGTGATAGGAGGCATGATCGGCGCCGCGCTTTTTGCAACCGTTGCCTTAATCGTGATTATTGCCATCACTCTTGTGCTTGTCTATCGCATGGTCATGCTCTGGATTTATGTTGTTCTTTCTCCGCTTGCTTTTATCCTGGGCGCTTTTCCGCAGGGAGAAAGTTATTATGCCCAGTGGTGGAAGCAGTTTACCAGCGCCATTGCCGTCGGGCCGCTTTTGGCATTTTTCTTGTGGCTTTCGCTTCTCTCCGTCGGTTCCATAACGCAAGGCATAAGCCAAACCGCGATTGCGGAATTGCAGGGGGGCCAATCGGCGGCGGCGCAGGTCTCCTGCGGCGCGAGTCAAATTTGCCAGCCGGACAATGTTCTTAAATTTATCATTGGCATCGGACTTTTGATGGGCGGGCTTACCATTTCGCAATCAATGGCCGCTTCTGCCGGAGGAGGAATGGAAGGAATCGTGGGTTGGGCAAAGAAGGCTGCGCCCGGAGCAATGAAAAAGATAACCGGGGTTGCGGCCATTCAGCGCGGATACGCGGCGTATAAGGCGCAGCGCGAAGAATATAAAAAAGGCGGGCTTGTCACGCAGATGGGAACACGAATGGGAGCGGGCACAAATGTCATATTCGGGTTGGGCTCAAAACGCGCGAAGCAGCAGCAAAGAAACGTGTTAGAAGCGGATTTAGAGAAGAAGAAATCATATATTGACCATCTCACTAACGCGGATTTGGCCAAGCAGAGAACAACTGAGGCGTACGCAAAACTTGCCGATCGCGGAGCTCTGACGCGCGAGTTTATCGCCGAGCATGGTTTGGATCCAAAGATGATGGAAGCCGCGTTTATGCCCGGACTTGAAAAGAGCAAGAATTCTTTTAAGAAGAGTTTGAAAGCTACAAGCCCCAGCCATGCTTTTGATATGAGCGCGGATAAAGGAAGGGAAGAGGCAGCCGTCGCGGTAATTAAGGGTGAAACATCGCTTGATAAATTTGATCCCAAAGATCTTAATGCGGCTTTTGTCGCCAAAATCCAGCAAAAGGCCAGCTGGTCGGAAGAACGGTGGAATTCCGAAAAGAGCAAATTGGGCGTTGACGCGCAAGCTAATCTGCTCGGAGCGATGGCGGCCCATACGCAAAGCGTTGATTTGGGAAAAGTGAGCGGCGCGGATTTTGCCAAAGAATTGGCCTTGAAGCGGGTTGTGGCTAAAAGTATTTCTTTAGAAAAGGCGAATTTGGGCGCGTATAGTTATACCGATCCCGTGACGGGATTAAAAAAATCCGGAGACGCTTTGCGCGAATACGTGCGCGAGCAGGGCGAACGGTTGGCTATAACTGTTCCGCCGGACGAATTTGATAAACCGCAGATCGCCGCCGCCATCCAATTGGCAATGCCCGCTGTTGAATATGAAAAGTTCTTAAAAGCTTTATCGCCGGAGATTAAGGCAAAATACCAGTCGGGCGCCGGCAAGTTAGTCAGCGACCCCACGGCTCTGGGCTTCCTTACTAACGAAGAAAGGCGCAGAGTTCGCGAGCGTTCTATGGCCGCTGGCGCTGATTTTGGAACTGCTTATGACCAAGCTCCTGGCCGGCCGTGGCCATCTAATCCGTTGGCGGCAAGCGATTTTAGAGATTCGCTCAAGGGTTCAGAGGCCTCTAAGGTTGTCTTGAATATGAAAGTGCCTGACGTGTCGGCAACGGTCGCGTTTGATATCGTGGACAATCTTGATCCCACGCAGTTTGTAGAGGCGGCCAAAGAAGCGGTGCGAACACGTAATAAAGAACAGCTGGATGTTTTGAGAAAGATTATGGCGGAGGTGGCCAGCGCTCCTGTCGTGCCGGGTTCAAATGCCGATAAGCTCAAAGCTAAGATGG
Source organism: uncultured Gammaproteobacteria bacterium (assembly GCA_964609095.1). Taxonomy (GTDB): domain Bacteria; phylum Patescibacteriota; class Patescibacteriia; order CAZSQN01; family CAZSQN01; genus CAZSQN01. The sequence continues at coordinate 217,764 of CAZSQN010000001.1, forward strand.
CTGGTCCCACGCGAGCCCGCATCTTTGATGAAATCTAAATTAAATTATGGCTGACAAAATAAGATCGGAAAGAATAAGCGCTTTGCCTCAAGATATTTTTGATGAATTGTTTAGAGATGACGAATCAGAGTTAATCCAGGATCTGATTAAAGAACATAAACTTAAAAAAGGAACCGAAGATATTATCGCGGAGCTTATCAGAGAGTTATTTATAAAAGATATCAGTTTAGAAGATTTTGCTCCAAAAATTGCTAAAAAAATTAGCATGTCAGACGAACTTGGAAGAAAGATCGCGGTAGATATTGCCAAGACGCGGCTTTTGCCGCACGAAGATTATTTTGCCGGCGTGGGAAGGCAAATCGTGATTTGGGGAGGAGAGCCGATTAAAGCGGAAAAGATTAAACCAACATCCTTGCCCGCGGATGCCCCCAAGGGCAGGGAAGCCAAGGGCGCGGCTCCGGTTGCCGCTCCGACGGCGGAGAGCGCGCCGGCGGCCGCAAAATCTTCATTTGAGCAAAGGGCGGAAGTTGAGGAAGAAGCGGAAATTTTAAAAAAGCAAAAAGAAACGGCGAAAATCACCCCCGTTACCCAATCAATTGAAGATAAATTGAATGAGAAAATAAAAGCGGTAGTCAGCGAGGCAAAGATTGTTTTTGCCAATCCCGCGTTAACCAAACGATTTGAAACCATAATTTCCGCGCGGCTTCGGGACGTGCGCGACGGGGCGGAAACAAAGGAAATGCTCTTGCGGGCGGATAAGGTTGGGGGTTTGGGATTGGGCGCGGCAGAAGCGGAGCGGGTTAGTCAGATTCTAAATCGCGTTTTTGCCGAATTTAGCGGTTTATATAGGAAAGAGGAAGAGGCAAAAAGGAAAGCGTTTTTAGCCGAACAAGCCGAGCGCGAGGCCTTGCGCAAAGCGGAACGGGAGAGGCGCGAGCGCGAGGAGCGGGAGAAGCTTTACGCCCGCGTTACCGGAGTCGCGCCCAGCATTACGAAGTTAGAAGTTAGAAGTTCGAAGGTGGAACAAGTGTCAGTCAGACCTCCAGCTTCCAGCTTCTCCCGACATAAAGTCGGGATCCCGACCGAAGTGTCGGGACAAATTCCAACTACCAAGCCGCGCATGGAGGAAGTCAAGTTTACGCCAAAGATAACTGGTCCGGTGGAAGAACTGGCGCAAATGACTTTAATTGAGTTTCGCCGTCTTTCTAAAGACGCGAAAGAGGCGGTCTTGAAGATTGGGGATAAAATTGACCTTTTGGAAGAAGAAGATTTTGGGAAAAAAGTCGCCGGCATTAAGGCCTGGCAGGGATCGGGGGTAAACAAGCTTTATCTTGATTTGCTTAAGGATGGCTTGAACAGGGGTGTCGGCATTTCCGCCATTATTGATGAAAAAGCAAAAGGAGGAGCGGAAACTCTAACCAAAGCCGAATTTGATGCTATAATGGAGTTGAACAGAAATTTAAGATTCTAACCTTAATGTAGTCGCATCCCGATACAAATTATCGGGATGCGAAAGCGAGTGGCCGCGTAGCGTTATGAGGGCTACTGCAAGGAGCCCGAATATCAGCGAAGCGGGAAAAGGAGCTATGCCTGAACAATTCGTCGTGCCGCAATTCCTTGATGTGGAAGATAAAATTTTGGGGCCGATAACGGCGCGCCAGTTTATTATTTTAATTGTCACTTTTTTGGTCGCGGCCATAATGTACCGCCTGCTTGCTTTCGGATATTTTATTTTTTTTGGAATACTGGTTATTGCCGCCGGAGCCGTGATTGCTTTTGTGCGCATCAACGGCCAGCCGTTTCATTATTTTCTGCTTAATTTGGTGCAGACCTTGCGCCGGCCGCCGCTCCGCGTTTGGAACAAGCAGCTATTCGCGGCAGAATTAAAAGAATTGATGAACATCGCGCCGGCGCCGCCGCCTCCGCCAAAACCGGTAAAAGAAAAATTGGCCGCCAGCCGCATTAACGAATTGACTTTAATACTTAACACCGGCGGAGCGTATAATCCGGAACAATACAAATAAAAGAGGGTACAGGGGACAGGGTAGAGGGTATAGTAAATTAAAAAACTAAACCCTAAACCCTAAACCCTAAACCCTAAAAATGTGCCTGAGATGCAAAATCCAAAAATTGTTTCCTCTCGTCCGACAACTGCCACGCAGAGATATTTGGATATTTCCGAAATCAAAGACGATGCGGTGATATTAAAAGACGGCTCTTTGCGCGTCGTGCTTATCTGCTCCAGCATAAATTTTGCCTTAAAGTCCGAAGACGAGCAGAACGCGCTTATTTCCGCTTATGTGGGATTTTTAAATTCTTTGGATTTTCCCATTCAGGTGGTAGTGCAGTCGCGGCGGCTTAACATTGAGGATTATATTGAACGGTTAAAAGCGGTTGAAAAGCAGCAAAAAAACGAGCTTCTGCGCGTGCAAATAGCCGATTATCGCACTTTTATCGCCGAACTGGTGTCATTGGGGCAGATTATGTCCAAGCGGTTTTATGCGGTCGTGCCTTACAGCCCTTTGGGCAACAAAAGAAAAGGTTTTTTCGCGCGGTTTAGCGAGGCGCTTTCTCCGGCTCTTTCGGTAAAACTCCGCGAGGAACGGTTTCAGGAAAAGAAAAAGGACATGATGCTCCGCGTAAATCAAGTTATTTCAGGATTGGCATCGATGAGCGTGCAGGCGGTCCAGCTTGATTCGCAAGGATTAATAGAGCTTTATTATAATGTTTATAATCCGGATATTTTTGAATCCCAGCCGCTCGCGGAACTGGGCCAATTGCGGGTGGAACAAAGATAAAACCAGGTTATAGGGGACAGGGTAGAGGGTATAGTAAATTAAAAAACTAAACCCTAAACCCTAAACCCTAAACCCTAAAAATGTGGCATTTAGACCGCTCCAAATTTTCAAGAAAAAACAGCCGGGGATAGTGGCTCCTGTTTTGGGCGAGGAGGCGCGCAAGGCGGAAGAAGCCAAAGCCAAATTGGAAAAGATCGCGCTTGAAGAAGAGCGCGTATATCGCCGCGGCGTTGTTTCTATCCGCGATATTATCGCTCCGGCCTCTCTTAAAGTTGACCCGTCAATGGTAGTTTTAGGCGACAATTATGTCCGCACTCTTTTTGTGCTTACTTATCCGAGATACATTTCCGTGGGCTGGTTTGCCCCGATATTGAATCTTTCCATGACGCTTGATGTGGGAATGTTTTTTTATCCCGTGCCGGCGGATATTATTTTGAAACAGTTAAAAAATAAAGTCGGCACATTGGAGGCGCAAATTATTTCTGATTCAGAAAAAGGCGCGCCGCGCGATCCGCTTCGCGAAACCGCGCTCCGCGATGTTGAAAGTTTGCGCGATTCCTTAACCCAGGGCACCGAGCACTTCTTCCAATACGCGCTTTATGTGACTCTTTACGCCAAGAGCGCTGAAGAGCTGAACAAGCGCACGGAAGAGATAGAAACGCTCTTCGGCTCAAAACTTATCTACACTAAACGGACGTACTACCAATCAGAACAGGGTTTTAATTCTACCATTCCTCTTGGCAATGACGAGCTGATGATAACCTTTAACATGAATTCATCTCCGATCGCCTCGTCGTTTCCTTTTATGTCGGCGGACCTTACTTCCGACGGGGGAGTGCTTTACGGCATCAATCGGCATAATAATTCTTTAATTTTATTTGACCGGTTTTCTCTGCAGAACGCCAATATGGTGGTGTTTGCCACTTCCGGCGCGGGCAAAAGCTACGCGGTCAAGCTGGAAGTTTTGCGGTCATTGATGATGGGAACAGATGTTATTATTATTGACCCGGAGATGGAGTACAAACATCTTTCCGACGCGGTAGGCGGCACTTATATTTCCATTTCTTTGGCTTCGGAGAGCAAAATCAATCCTTTTGAACTGCCGCGGCCCGTGGGAGAGCAGATTAGCACGGAAGACATAATCAGAAGCGCGGTTATCACGGCCAAAGGCCTGCTGCGCATAATGTTTGGCGCCATCACCCCGGAAGAGGATTCCCTTGTAGACCGCGCCTTGCTTGAAACCTATGCCAAAAAAGACATTACGGCCGCATCTGATTTGACCAAAGTTGAACCGCCGATAATGCAGGATTTCGCGGAAGTGCTTGAAGGAATGGAGGGCACGGCCAATCTTGTTTTGAAAATTAAAAAATATACCGAAGGAACTTTTGCCGGCTTGTTTAACTCTCCCACCACGGTTGACCTTAAAAATCCTTTCGTTGTGTTTTCCGTGCGCGATCTTGAGGATGAACTGCGGCCTATGGCCATTTACGCCATTGTCAATTTTATCTGGAATGTGGTTAGGAGCGAACGGAAAAAGAGAATCCTCGTTATTGACGAGGCCTGGTGGCTGATGCAAAACGATGATTCCGCCAAGTTTATTTTCGCGCTGGTCAAGCGCTGCAGAAAATACTATTTGGGCATAACTACCATTACGCAGGATGTAAACGACTTTTTGCGTTCTCCATACGGCCAGGCCATAGTCACCAATTCTTCAATTCAGATGCTGTTAAAGCAATCGCCCGCGTCAATTGATTTGGTGCAAAAAACGTTTCTTTTGACCGAAGGGGAAAAGTATCTGCTCTTGGAGAGCGCGGTTGGCGAGGGCATATTTTTTGCCGGACCGCGGCACGCGGCCATAAAGGTTGTGGCTTCTTACACCGAAGACCAGCTTATCACCACGGACCCGCGGCAATTATTGGAAATTGAACAAGCAAAGAAAGAATTTGAGGCGCAGTTAAAGGGCGGCGAACCGGAAGCGCCGGACATTGGATAGAATCTGGAATATGGAATCTGGAATTTAGAAAAGAAAATTCTAAATTCTAAATTCTAAATTCTAAATTCAGTTCTACCATGACGCGTACCCGACGCAACATACTAATAATGTCTTCCGGAGCTATCCTTATAGGGTTGGCGATATTTTTATTGCTTCGTCCGAAGAAGTCCGCGTTTGTCCCTCCATCGGCGCCGCCGGAGGCAAAATTGCCCGAAGCGATTTTGCCGGCGCCTCCGACCGCGCCGGCGGCGGCAAATCTTGCTCCTGAAGAGCGGACAGAAATTCAGAAACAGCGCAGCCGCGAGTTAGAGGCGCGAAGAGTCGCCCAGTCGTTTTTGGAGCGTTACGGCAGCTTTTCCAATCAGGGAAATTTTGAAAATATTTCCGATTTAGAGCCGCTTATGACCGTGAATATGAAAAAAGTCGCGGCAAACTATGTGCGCGAGCAAAAATCCCTTTATCCGGCGGAGAAGGGATATTATGGAATAACCACCCGCGCGCTGACTTCAGCTCTTTCCGCTATGAGCGAATCGCGCGTTATTGTGACTATCGGAACGCAGAGGCAGGAGTCGGCGGGGAGTTCGGAGACGCCGCGGATTTTATATCAGGAAGCGACTCTTCAATTGGTTAAAATCGGTTCAGTTTGGAAAATAGACGATGTAAGCTGGGGGAGCGTAAAATAAATTTCTAATGACTAATTAAACATGTGTGGATAAGTAAAAATACTTAAACTAAGTTATACTTAAAATTTTATATGAAATCTAAACTAAAAACAATTTTATTTACTTTACAGGTGTTTATGAAAAATAAACGTCGGCAAATATGCGCGTTCGCAATATTTTCTATTTTAGTTATCGTTGCCGCTCCAGTTCGGGCGGAACATCTAACAGATAGAAACGTTATCTTTTCAGAATTTAAGGGCCATATTCAATTTCGCGAGCTTCAGCCAGGCCACGGCAGTAATTCTTACCCCGTTCCTTCAACTGAAAAAATTACTTTCTGGGATCCCGGTTATATTGACAGGTTCAGACCCGGCACCGTGGTTACCGACTTAAATGACAGCACGGTCAATCTTAACAATATCCAACTTGCCGAATGCAGCGGTTCCACCCCTTCGCTTGCTGGCGCGGGAAGCTGTGGCGGGCCCAATCTCTGCGTTTTCGCGAGAGTGATTCGTCCCAATCGAGCTAGTCCTTACATTGAGTGTACGCCACGGCATTTAAGAGCAGAAACTGTATATCGGCTTATGGCGCGAGGAGTGACGGGCAACGGAACGGTAGATAACAATGCCGTAACCGGCATGAGTATGTGGGAGCCCGGAAGAGACGGTTCGCCTAATTCTGAAATTTTACAAACATTTTTCAAGACGCGCGCATGGACTCCGCCCACAGATTACTTATTTGATTTTGGCGACGCGGGAGTTGGTTTCCCTACGCTTCGCTCTGAAAATGGGCCGCGGCATGATGTAAGTGGAAGAGTTTGGCTTGGAAATGACGTTGATGCCGAGTCCATGGCTTTGCGGTTCAATCTTGACGATGCGGATGGCGATGACGAAGACGGGATGATAAGCGACAGCCCCCTTGTTGTTCGAGTAAGCTCCGGCAATATGACTGGCCCGGCTTACATCAACGCATGGGAAGATTGGAATAATAACGGCCGATGGGATATTAATGCCGACGGTAGTCCGGGCGATGAATGGATTGTGCGTAATCAACGTGTTGATGTGCGGCCAAATGCTCGGCAAGATGTTGCTTTGCTGCAGCCGCGCGTTGATGCGAACGGCAATCCCTTGAGAGCGGCGTGGTCTGACCCCTCGTTTCAGCTGCGTTTAACGGTAACAGAAAGACCAATTCCTGATGGTCGCCCCGCTATTAGCTCGTATCCAAGCGGAGAAACAGAAGATTATTATAATGGTCCTAATGATGGCGGAGGCGGAGGAGGTGGAGGCGGAGGAGGCGAGGATGGAGATAGAGGCGGAGGTTTTGATTTTGGCGACGCGCCAGATCCGCGCTTTCCTTCGCTTCTTGCGAGCAACGGCGCCCGGCACCGCGATACTTCGGTTGTTTGGTTTGGCAATAGAGTCAGCGCCGAAGCAGACGCGCGAGTAATCGATAATGATACTGAAGATGACGGTCTTTTGTCGGCTTCTCCGTTAACCGTTCGCTTAAATACCGCCCGGAATGTCAGAGCCGGCGCGCGATTTTTCGTTAACATCCTTATTGACCGGAATAATAACGGCGTTTGGGAGCCGAATTTAGGCGAGTGGGTGGTGCAAAATCATATTTGGCGAGCATCCAGATTCCCATTTATAGAATCATTAATATTTAGACGGAATGTTTTGAAGTTTAATGTCAATTGGAAACCCGAGCGTGAAGGGTGGCTTAGAATGACGGTTACCGAAGTTACCAAAGAGGACGGGAAATTAGTAAATTACAACGGTTCCTGGCTGACTGAATTTAGAGTCGGAGAAACCGAAGATTATAAAACTTTTAAAAAACCACCGGGTAAGCCACCGGGCAAACCGCCAAGCGAACCGCCGGGCAAACCGCCAGACAAGCCATCTACATCCACCCCTCCACTGACTCCAGTTGATAAAACTGTCAGCGCGGGTCTTAAACCCTCAAGCCCGCTTTATTTCCTGGACAAGCTTTCAGAAAAAGTAGATTTGGCGTTGACTTTTAATCCGGAAAAAAAGGTTAAAAAGGCGCTTTCTTACGCCCAGGAACGATTGGATGAAGTTGAAGCGTTGATGGTGGAAAATAAGCTGGAGGAGGCAAAAAAAGCCGGAGCGCTTTACGGTAAAAATATTGATTCGGCCGTTAAAATAATTAAAAAAATAAAAGACATTGCCCGCGCAGAAAGTTTGGTAACAAGCTTTTTTGATCAAGTAGCGCATTTCAATGAAAATATTGTCCGTTATGAAGATTCTGGACATGGCCCGTTCGTCCTCCCTCCTTGCTATCCCGATCCCACTACTCACAGCAAAGAACCGTGCTTTCCTTATAAACCGCCAGAACCGTTTGTTCCGTTATCCGAAGGAGATCCGCGAAGCGAGGCCTCGGAAATAGATTTTCGCGCTGATAAATCAGAAATCACCTTAGGCGAAACGGTCACATTATTTTGGAAGATTACCGGTGTTGTTGAAGCAAATTATGGCAATCAAGCTCAAGGGCAGCTAGGCAATCCGCTCAACGGCTGGGAAGTGAGGCAAGGCGCTCGCGAAGAGATGCCGACTCAAATCGGAATCAATACCTATTTTATTGTCGCTAAAACACCAACTGGAGCCACGCTTGGTAAGGAAACGCAAGTTAAAGTAGTCGCACCGCCGCCTAAAGATACAGTTTCGCCGCCTCCGCCGCCCGAGCCGCCGGTCACGCCTTCAAAACCATCAGTAAGTTTAAGCTGCGATCCTGATCCTCTGGTTATATCTCATTATGATGAAGGTTTGTTAAAGATTAAGGTTTCACCCGAATCAGAAAAAATCAGTTCGCTGGACTACGAACGCGGCTTTAAAAATGTCACTGATGATCATACTGTTGTCATTCAGAAGAATAATAAAGAAATTAAACTAATTGCGGCAAAACGGCATATTGCGCCGGATCAAAAAATAGAAATCCCGCTGGTCGCCAAATTTGAACGCAAAGAACTTGGAGAAGCAAAAGCAACTTGCCGGGTTATTGTAACTCATAAGCAATTAGGAACGCCCGAAAAAGAATCGTCTAAGGATACTGAACCAACCAGCGTAAAGCCAACGATTGATTCTTTCGCGAGCGACGCGTCTCAGATCGAAAAAGACCAGAAGGTAACTTTGCAATGGAAGACGAATGGCGCGGATAAAGTCACCTTGAACGGCGTTACCGTGGCCGCGAGCGGTTCCAAAACCGAAAAACCGGATGCTACCACCGCCTATAAACTTGTAGCGACGAATAAATCCGGGTCGGTTTCTAAAGAATTGACCGTTAAGGTCGTAGTTTCCACCGAGCCGACTACTCAACAGCCAGTGATTGAATCATTTACTTCGAGCGCGACTGCTGTTGAAGAAGGGCAATCTGTTATCCTGCGGTGGGATGTTGCCGGCGCTGACAGTGTCACTCTAAATGGCGCCACTGTATCGGCGAGCGGTTCCAAAACCGAAAGTCCAAGCACAATTACTACCTACACGCTTGTCGCCAAAAATAAAGACGGGTCGGTTTCTAAATCATTAACTGTCAATATCTTGATTCCCACTACACCAGCCGAATTTGACGGCTCTTATACTACGAGCGGCAGAACTCTCAACGGAAGCTTTACTATTACCGGTGAAGTAGATGTAAACGGATTTGAATTATCTTTGGTGGGTTTACCCGCGCCGGTATCTATTGATTTGAATCTTAATAACGGAACCGGCTGGCCGGAGGATTGGAGAGCGGAAGTTGTCGGCACGAAAAAAGTTTTTCAAGGAACAACGCGATTAAACCGCAATCAACTCCAGAGATTTTCAGTAACTTTTAACGAAACATTGCAAACTAATACCGCCATTGATTTTAATCTACTTTTTAACGGTAACAGAGTAAGATTCGGCCAATTAGATAAGCAATAAACATAATGTGGCAATGTTTAAAATAATCTTCCTTTCGGTGTTTATTTCGGTTCAGGCGCTGGCCGGAGTTTTTGCGCCGGTCGGAGTAATCATGGCGCAAGAAAAAAACCCGCTGGAAAACGTAAAAGTATTAACCGTGCCGCCTGATGAATTAGAAGGGCCGGCTACGGTAGACCGCCAACTAGATTCGCAAACTGTAGATACAGAAATAGTGTCGCTGAGCTTGAAGAGCCCCGAGCCAATAAATCCCGGCCTTGTGCCAAGCAGCCCGTTTTATTTTTTAGACACGCTTTTTGAAAAAATAAATCTCTTTTTTACTTTTAATCTGGAGAAAAAAGCGGTAAAAGCCCTTGCCTACTCTGAAGAACGGCTGTCGGAAGCGCTGGTGGAGGCGAATAAAGGCAATGCCAAGGAGGCAGAGAAGGCTTTAAGCGGCTATGAGCGGAGTGCCACTCAAGCGGTAGAAAACGCCAAGAAAATATCAGATCCGGCGCGAGCTTATTCTGTTCTTTCCCAGCTTTCTGATAAGCAGACCGGCCATAGGGAATTTTTGTCGGATATTCAAAGAGGGAATTCGCAAGTGAAATTTGATGTTATTCAGAATGCGGCTAATGCTGTTAAAATAACCAATCAAGCGGCTAATGAAAAAGTGGATGTCTTGCGGGAAAAAACCGGCGGGCTGGTTTTTTCGCCACCAGACCCGCGCGGCCCATACAAAGAAGTAGTTGTACCGTCTTCTGAACAAATTAAAGAGTTTATGAAAAAGGACGCTGAAATTATCAGCGGGCTAATTAACGATTTGAATCTCGTGAAGGGGAAGCTTCGGCTGGCGATACACAGGATGCATCAATATAAAGAGAGATTGAAATGGACTGATGATTGGAACGATTCCCAGGAAAAGCTTCTTGGTATTTTAGAAAAACAGCTTGAGGAGCATATAAAGATGATTGATGAAATTTCCTCTGTCTTACAAGGCATACTAAATGAAAAAAATGAGTTGGCAAAAGCCCCGCTCGATGCTTTTAAAGATACGGATAAAATACTTGACTTGATTGAGCGTGAAAAAAGATGGCTTTCCGCTCTCCATGACGAACTTGCCCTTAAAGGGCCTTCAGCTCTTATTAACACATTAGAATCGGTTAGCATTTTCTATCCTCGGCTGGAGAAAGACGAATACCAGGCCCTGATTGGATTGCTTTGGTCAATAATTGAGAAAGTTCAAGAGAAATTGTTTTTAATAGACAGCTCTTTTATCACTAAAATATCTTGGGATCCGCCTTGGGAGCCACCTCCGCCGCTGGATGAACCGGAAAAAGAAACTGTATTTTCTGGAGATGAAGAGCGGGGAGCGTTTGCTCCCGGTCTTACCGGTTTGGATTGCGATCCTAATCCTTTGACTATTAATCATGGCAAAGAGGGTTATATTATAATTAAAAATCGGGCGGGAGCGCCGTTTAGTTTTACCGAACTCTTTCCTTTTAAATTTTTCAATTACAACAACGACGATAGATCGGTGGGTATAGGGAAAACGATTGGCGGTGATTGGTATGTCAGGTATAGTTCTAAAAAAGTTCATCCCATTAAACAGATTGAGAATGAAGAAGCTTGGTTTACGGTTCGGTTTGGAGCTAAGGGCGTTATGGCGTGGTCTTGTCCAGTAAAAATTATTCACGATGGCGCCGTTAAGCCGCCCCCACCTCCGCCGCCTCAACCCGAGCCGCCCGTCAAACCTTCAGAGCCTTCAGTTAGTATAAGTTGCAACCCGGACCCGCTGGTTATGAATCACTATGATGAAGGTCTATTAAAGGTTAAGATTTTGCCCGAATCGGAAAAAGTCAGTTCGCTTGACTATGAGCGCGGTTTCAAAAACAGCACCGATGATTTTCTTTCCGTAATTCAGCCGAATCGACGGGATATTAAAATAGTGGCGTTTAGACAACATATCGCGTCGGATCAAAAAATAGAGATCCCACTGGTTGCCAAATTTGAACGCAAAGATCTTGGAGAAGCAAAAGCAACTTGTCAGGTCGTCATAAAACATGACATCCAAGGATCATCTAAGGTAGAATCGCCCACTAAAACGTATAAAGATGAAGGAGCTGTCTCGCCAACCAGCGCCGGTATTATCTGCACCTACACCACCAGCGGCAATACATTAAACGGCAGCTTCCAGTTTTCCGAGGATATAAAAGTGGACAGCTTTGCCTTGTCTTTGTCTGGCTTGCCGACTCCGGTGGATGCCGGCGTGACTTTAAATGGAAAAGCCGGTTGGCCGGAAGATTGGGGAGCGGAAATTTTTGGCACGGAAAAAGTTTTTCAGGGAAGCAAAACGTTGCTGGCGCGCAATCTTCAGCAAAGATTTTCCGTAACTTTCAATCAGGCCTTGGATTATCTTACCGCCCCTATCGGTTTCCGCCTGCTTTTTAACTGGAACACGGTAAAATCATGTCAATTAAATAAGCCATAAAAGGTCGCAAAATATTAATCATTAAAAAGTTATAATTTATGAATTTAAATTTTTTGAATCCTCTGGAAACCAAACTGGCAGGATTGCTCGCTAAAGCGCCGCATCTCCCGGAAAAGTTCCGGCAGGGGCTGGTGAAAGCCGCGCCTTGGCTGTCTGTAGTCGGCCTTCTCTTGGTTCTGCCGCTTCTTTTAGCCACCCTAGGATTATCGGCTTACCTCTCGCGAGCGTTGCCATTTTATGGGGTTTCGTATTACGCCAGAACAAGTATCCTGACAATGATTCTTGCTATTGCCTTAGCTGTTCTTTATGCCATGGCCATCCCCGGGCTTTTTGGGCGAAAACGAATCGGCTGGCAATATCTGTTTCTGGGCTCCCTTGTTTCGGCGCTCCAAAACCTTTTATCAGGCGGCATTGTAGGCGCGCTTGTCGGCTTGGCGATCGGTCTTTATCTGCTTTTTGAAGTGCGGCAATACTACAAATAGTAGAATTTGTTATAATATAAATTATATGAAACCCCCTTTAATTATCGGATTAGTAGTCGCGGTAGCCGTGGTTGGGTTTTTAGTGTGGGGATTGGGAGGGAAAAAAGGCGAAGCGCCGCCCGCGCCCACGCCTGATTCCTCGGCGCCCGCGACGGAAACAACTATGACAAAAACAACTAACGGTGAAAATCAGAGTTTGGAATTTGTCCTGTCAGCTTCTAAAACACAAATAAAAGTTGATTCTGTGTCTGGGGTGCCTGGCGAGACAACTTTAACTTTAACTATAAGAAACCCAAACATTCCAACCGGCCGCTTTACACCTCTTGTTACGCGTAATGTACGATTAAGCGCTACCGGCGGACCGGAGGGCGGCGAACCAGAACTAAACGAAAAAAGTTCTGGCCCCAGCTTCAAAAAATCGGTTTTGAATGCCCAGAATATGAATACTTCTATAGTGCCGGGAGAGAGTGAGAGCTATGAGGTCATACTGCGAGTTGGTTCTCCGGGCACATATAAGATTACCGCAGAGCATATTGGAGGCGAGGCAACGGACCTTAAAGGCAAAACTTACAAAGTCGGCGGAGAAAAATCAAATACGGTAACCGTGACCGCCGTTGAAGTTAAATAAACAAAAACGACAATACCGTGGGACCCATCCTGTTAAACAAGCAATAAATTAATGGCTAAACCAACCACGTACGCAACGCCCATTTGTGCCGTCTTAACGATTCTCGCTGTCGTAGGCATTCTTTTGGGTTTAAAATTCCAAAACGCAATTATCGCGCTTCTTTTGCTCTTGCCTTCTGTGGGTTACGAAGTTTACCGTACGGAGGGGAAATCAACTCGCTGGGCATCATGGGCGCTTCTGGCTACATTCATTGCTGAACTGATCTTCTTTATCTTTAATATTAGTCTTGACCTCGCAAAATTTTTCGGAGATTCCCAAAAATATATAGCCGGATTTTCCGTTCCCCTGGGAGATATTAAAGTAGTCGGCTCGGTGCTAATGATTGTTCTTGGCGTGATTTTGTTCACCCGCACGCGCGGTATTTATACTAAATGGCTGGCCGTGATAATTTTTGCGACTTCGTTTGCAATTGTTTATATTTTAGCGCCGAATATGTTTGAACAACTTTTAAAATTAGGCATAAATCAAGTCTTAAATTACATCAGATTATGAAATTAAAAATTATTATCGGATTAGTAATTGCGGTAGCCGCAGTCGGGCTTTTGGTTTGGGGTTTAGGCGGAAAGAAAGGATCGGAAACACCGCCGCCATCTGTCGGGTCGCGAACTGCGCCAGCGCCTCGGAGCGGCGAGGTGGTGAATTGCAATTCGTTTCTTACCAACAAAGATGCTCAAGCTCTTGGGTATGATAAGGTGGATGTGAAACGTTGCGATAAAAATGGGTATATTGCTACAATTGGCGATGCTTCAGTACAAGTTTATAAAAATGGAAAAGCGGGATATGAGAACAGTTTGAAAGCCAACCAAAGGTTGTTTACCGAAGAGGTCGCGCGTGGAATTCGTCCAAAGGGGACCGCAGTTGAAGAAAATAAATACGGAGAGCGCAGTTTCATTACCCATCCCGAATGGGGAGGATATATAATGCAGCTCAATATCGGAGTGCTTAAAGGACAATTAGTTTTGAGCATTTCCGCTTTTGAGCGGGACACGCTAAAAGGCGATGCGATTGAAGCGTTAGCGAGAAAATTGGCAGAGCTTTTGACACCCCGTTTGCCCGAATAATTCATAATGTCTAAGGTTAATTGAGAAATTGTGAATTCAATGAAAATTGTTAAATTAGAAATTAGTCATTTCTGATGGGCGTAGTCAGCTTAAACTTGTTAAGCAGAATTCAGAAGGGAATAGTTGAAGTGTTGTTTCCTGTCTTTTGCGTTTCTTGCGGCGCTGAAGGGGAATGGTGCTGCAGGCAATGCCAAGAGATGCTTTTTCGCCAGGCGATTTTAGCTTGTCCCGTTTGCGCTAAAAATACGATTGCGGGAGGAACTTGCCCGGCTTGCGGGAAACAGAGTCCCCTTAAAGGGCTGATAGCCGCTTCTTCCTATGCCGACCCGGTTTCCAGAAAACTAATCAAGGCATTAAAGTTTGACGCCGCTATGGAGGCGGCAATTTTTCTAAAAAGAATGTCCACGCACGCCATAGGCGTGGCCGCGGCAGTGGCTAATGAAGCGATTGTTGTTCCGATGCCTCTTCATAAAAAAAGAGAAAGATTTCGCGGATATAATCAGGCGGAAATAATCGTTGACGCTTTTTTCCCCGGAGCAAAAGCAAATGTTTTGGAGCGGATTGGATACAGGAAGCCGCAGACGGAATTGGATGAGGAGGAAAGAAGGATTAATCCGCAAGGAGTTTTTAGAGCGAAAATTAAATTAAACGGCGAAACAATAATTTTGGTTGATGATGTTTATACAACCGGCGCGACCATGAACGAAGCCGCGCGCATTTTGAAAGAAGCCGGAGCGGGAGAGATATGGGGGTTTGTCGCGGCAAGAGGATAGATTTTTAAATCTTGAAAATCGCTCAAAGCGGTGGATGCTGATTTATTAGCTTAATTGTATATGGTATTATAAAAGTATTGTATGAGTTTTAAATCAAAACCGATAATTCTCGTCTCTATTGTTGTTGCGGTTATTATTGCGGTAGCCGGTTTTTGGTATTGGTCAAAGAGTAAGCAAGCTCCGCCTTCAGAAGAAGTTTCTTCACTGGGGAGCGAAATTTTTGAAAAAACACAAAATCCGCTGGAAGGAAAAGTGCCGGACACTAACCCCTTCAAAAACCAGAAAAATCCTTTGGATGCAATTTATCAAAATCCGTTTGAGTAAATATGAAAAAACTCCTTGCCTATTTGATAGTAATAACTGCCGCGACTATTTTGTGGAGCGGTTTTTACGTTAATACATATGATGTCCAGGCTCAATTCTTTGTTAGATACCCAGTAACAGAGCTGGGAAACTGCGCCAACCAGCAAGAGTGTAAATCCTATTGCAGCATATCAAGTAATTATTCAAAATGCGCCGTATTTGCTCAAAAAAATAATTTGACGGTAGAAATACCCGATGATAAAAAAGTCGTTTTTGCGGCGATGCAAAAAGGGGAAAGTCCGGGCGGGTGCAAGGATGAGGTATCCTGCCGCAATTATTGCGAAGACATTGACCGCATAGAGGAATGCGTCAGTTTTGTTGAGAAATTTAATTTGGTCAGCTCTGACGAGTTAAAAGAAATACGCAAGATATCCGATATCAAAAAGGCGGGGGTGGCGTTTCCTGGTAATTGCAAAACCAAAGAAAGCTGTCTTAAATACTGCGACAATTCGGCGAACGCGGTTGAATGCATGGAATTTGCCCAAAAAGCCGGATTTATACCAAAAGAAGATATCGAGTCAGTCAACAAAATACTTCCCTATCTGAAGAGTGGCGGGAAATTGCCTGGCGGATGCGCGACAAAAGAATCATGCGACGCATATTGCGGGAGCGACGCTAATACCATTGAATGCGTTAACTTTGCAGAAAAAGCCGGCTTTATGACAAAAGAAGACGCCGACATAGTGAGGAAGACCGGCGGTAAGGGCCCGGGAAACTGTAAGTCGCGGGAAGCATGCGACGCTTACTGCAAAGATGAAGCGCACATTGACGAATGCGTTGACTTTGCGGTAAAAGCCGGATTTATATCGGCGGAAGAAGCGGAAATGGCCAAAAAATTCAATATCCAGTCCGGTCCTGGCGGATGTAAGAGCAAGGCCGACTGTGAGGCCTTCTGTGTGGTCAATCAGGATGTTTGCTTTGAATTCGCCAAGGAGCACGGAATGTTAAATGAAGAAGACCTTAAAAATATTGAAGAACAGAAAAAGTTCTTGGAATCGCTTGATAAGGCCAATCCGGAGTGGCTTGCCTGTATGGAGAAAGAACTGGGCCCCGACTTTTTTGGACGATTCAAAGCTGGGAAAATAACACAAGCGGAGGCAAAATCACCCGCCCTGGAAGCGGCGCAGAGAAAATGCGGGAGCGAGATGGCTCAAGAAAAACAGGCCGCCTGCCTGGCACTTTCTTGCTCTGAGTTTGAGGCCTGTCTAAAAGCTCTGGAGTCAAGCGGCGGAGATCATGGCGGAGAACAACAGGGCACGCCGGATCCAAAAGTTGACGCAAAGGTGAAGGCCTGCCAAGCAGAAATACAAAAAGAAAAAACAAGCGCGTGTTTATCAAAATCGTGCGGTGAATTTGACGCCTGCATTAAATCTCTCCAGCAGGGCGGGGATCAAGGCGGACAGCAACAAGGACAAGGCGAGCAGGACCCGGCAGTTAACGCGAAGGCTCAGGCCTGTCAAAAAGAAAAAATCAACGCGTGTCTCGCAAAGCCGTGCGGTGAATTTCAGGCCTGCCTCAATTCTTTAGGCGCTGGAGGTGAAGGCGGAGAACAACAGGGCACGCCGGATCCGGCTGTTCAATCCAAATTTATGTCCTGTTTCCCCCCGCCTCCAAGCGAATGACTTCATTTCCCAACTGGCGGTGGGGGTGAGATTCCCCGCCCGAGGCGGGTGCGCCTCGGGCGCAGAACGCATAAAACCCTTGCAGGGCGGAGGGTGCAGGACTCGAACCTGCAAACCCCTTACGGAGTCCCAGTTTTCAAGACTGGTGCCTTGCCATTCGGCGCAACCCTCCGCTCTACTAGCGTCTATTCGCTATTTTAAATTTTTATCTATTGGCGGAGAGGGTGAGATTCGAACTCACGAGACCTCTTACGAGGTCACAGGTTAGCAACCTGTTGCCTTAAGCCGCTCGGCCACCTCTCCATATTTTATTTCTCTTCTTTCCAAAGACCAAGTAATCTTTTGAATAATATGCCACTGTAATATTTATTGATCTTGATGCTTTTTAGAACATACACGATAAACATATTTTAAGAAAGCCGCCCCCGCGTAGCGGGGTCCCGCAGTCCCGCAAAGCGGGACGGGCGCGGGATCGGCCACCCTTCCATTGCCTAATTCCACAATTTATGGTTAACTTTACACATTTTAGCACAAAAAGTGATTGTTGAACAGGGTGATAGATCCTTTAGGTTGTGGTATAATGAAACCGAATAGAACTAAATATAAATAATCTAAAATTATGGCAGACACAACGCAATCGGCAAAACAGTCGGTTTTTCAAAAACCCTTAGTTAGAGTTGTTATTCTAATTATCGGCCTAGGATTGCTCGTTTCCGGAATTGTTAAAATATTTAACAGCGGGGATAAAACTAAAGTGTCGGATGAATTTATTAATAAGTTTAATCAGGTACTGTCATTGAGCAATGAGATTGCTTCCGGCAAAACATTAACGGAAACCTTAGCCCCTTTGCCGGAAAAGGACCAGGCTAAAGATTATTCTGGCGCCGCAAAAATACTTAGCGAAGCCGTCGACCAATTAAACGGCTGGAAATCTAAAACCAATCAATTAAAGGGTTTGTTTATTGAGTTAAAAGATTTGTCTCGGCAAATTACTGACACCGATGTTAAAACCAGCGCCCTGGAATTGGTAGATTTAATGGATCAGCGAGCTGACCTGTTTTTGGCAGTAATGGCTGATCAGCTTTCATTGCTGTCCCCGACAAAAACTTATTATGAGAATCTGGCTGCCGGCAAAAAAGCCGTGCCGCTGCCTGACCAGCAAATCGCCGCAGTCAATGCCAGGATTAACAGCGAGGTGGAGCGGATGAATCAACTCATTGAAACTATCAATAAAAAGCAAGAGGACTTTGCTAAACTTGCCGGAATATCAGTGAGTAAATAAACCAATAATTCTATGAACAAAAAAATTTTAATTGGCGTTATTGCGGTTGTCTTGGCGGGGGGCGGCGCGGGTGCCTGGTATTATTTTGGAGGTGAGAGGGGTTCAGAGGCAAAGCCGCAAGTGTCTTCCGGCATTCCTAAAACGGTCAAGGGACTTCTTTCAAAAAATGATTATGGACAATACATAATTGTATCAACTGAATCCGAACGGTCCTATTATGTAAAAAATTATTCCGACTCGAAAGTTAAGGCCGCGTTGGAACCATTAGTCGGGAAAGAGGTGGAAATATACGGAAGCGTGGCGAATCAAAATACCGGAGATTTGCTGCTTCTCTGGGTAAACGGCAAAAAAATTATTGAAGAAGCTGAAGCGGAGAGCCAAAGTTCCGGAATCGGACTATCTTTCGCGGAAATGTATAAGACACTTTCACCGGCCGTAAAAGATTGTTTAACAAAAGCATGGGGCAATGCTAGAGTTCAAGAATTTTTTAACAATCCAAGCGCTTTTCCTACGCAAGAAGAGAGTAATAAGTTTAATGCCTGCCAATCTAACCCGTAAATAGCAAATTCCGCAGGGTATTATATAATAAGCAATATGGACCAGATTGAGGAAAAATCTCATGAAGAGCCGGCTGGCGGCCACGCGCACGGCGCCGTCTTATTCGGCTGGAGCGTGCCTGAGTATGTCAAGTATGACCGCGGGCCTTTTTGGTATGTTGGGGCAGCAATAGCCGCCGCGCTTTTGCTTTTTTACGCTTTTCGCACGGGTAATTTTCTTTTCGCGGTTATATTGGTAATGTTTGGGATTATTATGTTTTTGAACAGCGTAGGCGCTCCGCATGAAGTAAGGTTTGAGCTTACGGAACGGGGTATAATTTGGGGAAACAAATATTATCCGTATCTTGGCGTCAGGGGGTTTTGGGTCGTCTATCAACCGCCTGAAATTAAGAATCTTTACATTGAATTTAAGTCCGCGCTTAAGCCGCGCCTGCAAGTGCCTCTTTTGGATCAAAATCCGGTTGCCATTCGCGAGGCGTTAAAAAAAGTTGCGCGCGAAGATACCACGCGCGCTGACGAGCCGCTTTCTGATTTTTTGGGGCGGGTGCTGAAATTATAATTTTTGCGCAAAAAAGCGCCCCAAACTTAAAAAGTTTGGGGCGTCTTGTAATTTAAGGCAAAATATGATATAAAAAATTGTGATTGACGAATAGAATACGAGTCCCGCCCGCCATCGCTTTTGCCCCTGTAGTTCAACGGATAGAATGCAAGCTTGCGGAGCTTGAGATCGAAGTTCGATTCTTCGCGGGGGCATAGGCGATGGCGGGTAATGTATATGAAAAATCTTTTAATGCTTGGCCAATCGGTTGAAACAGTTTCCTTTTTGGCCAGAAAACATAAAGCGGATTTGAAAAATCTTAAAATCGAGACCATTCGGGATCTCGTTTTTTATTTTCCGCGAGTATATGAAGACAGAAGCGCGATCTCCGCGATTAGAGAACTTTTTCCCGCCGGTTCCGCAACCGTGGAAGCGCGCATTAAAACAATTAAAAATCGTCCGGCCAAAAAAAGAAAAATGACGCTTACCGAAGCCGTGTTTGAAGACGCCACTGGAGCCGGCAGCGCGCTTTGGTTTAATCAGCCGTATCTTTCTAAAATGCTTTCCGCCGGCACGGCGGTTCGCATCTCCGGCTCGTATAAAAAAACTTTTTTCGGTCCTTCTTTCATTTCTCCGGCTTATGAAATTATCCGCGGCGAGGCGATTCATACCGGGCGCATTGTTCCGGTATATCCTGCCTTGGGCGGGATTTCGCAAAAGACATTTCGCCGCGTGGTCCACCAATGTTTACAGAGGTTTGCGCCTTCCCCCGAATGGCTGCCGGATGGAATTATAAAAAGCGATAAATTGATGCCGCAATCTTCCGCCCTGAGCGAGATTCATTTTCCCACGAATTGGAAAAATTTAAGAGAAGCCAGCCGGAGATTTAAATTTGAAGAGTTATTTTTATTTTTAATGCGGGGAGAGATGACGCGGCAAGAGCTTAAAAGCGAGCGCTCCACGGCAGTGCCGATAGATATTCCAAAAATAAAGCAATTTATTGCCGGCCTCCCGTTTTCTCTGACTGTTTCGCAAAAGCGCGCGGCTTGGGAGATTATTCAGGATTTAAGCAAAGGTCGCCCGATGAACCGCTTGCTTGACGGCGATGTGGGCAGCGGCAAAACGGCGGTTGCCGCCATCGCCGCTCATTCGGTCGCATCTTCTTCGGGGCAAGCGGCATTTATGGCGCCGACTGAAATTCTGGCTAAACAGCATTTTGCCACTTTTTTAAAATTTTTTGAAAAAGAAAGAACAGGCATCGGCCTGCTTACCGGTTCAGGCGCCTATCTTGGCTCAGATGGAATGGGAAGAGAAGTAAAACGGACAGAATTGCTTAAAGCCATAGCGGAGAACGGAGTGGAAATTATAATTGGCACGCACGCGCTTATTTTTTGCGCCAAAGACGCGCAGCTTGTTTTTAAAAATCTGGTTTTGGCAATAATTGATGAACAGCATCGGTTCGGCGTGGAACAACGGCACGCTCTTAAAAATTTCGGAGAAAAATCTCCGCATTTATTATCAATGACGGCGACGCCGATTCCGCGGTCTTTGGCTCTTGTTTTTTACGGAGATCTTGATGTCTCTCTCCTAAAAGAATTGCCGGCGGGCAGAAAGGCGGTAAAAACCGTTCTTGTTCCGTCGCGCAATGAGACCCAAGTTGATGCGCAAATTCGCGAAGAAATCGCTTCCGGCAGGCAAGCGTTTGTCATTTGTCCCCTCATTGACCCATCCGATATTTTAGAAGTGAGATCTGCCAAAGAAGAGTTTGAGCGGCTGCGGCTGGTGTTTCCCGATATAAATGTTGGCCTTTTGCACGGCAAACTCAAAGCGCAAGAAAAAGACAAGGTTATGGCGGATTTTAAGAATAACAAAATATCAATTCTTGTTTCCACGTCCGTTGTGGAAGTGGGGGTTGACGTGCCTAACGCTACGGCGATGATTATCCGCGGGGCGGAACGGTTTGGATTATCCCAGCTTCATCAGTTTCGCGGACGCATCGGAAGAGGGGAGCAGAGGAGCGTTTGCTATGTGTTTTTTGAAAATAAAAATCCGTTGACTTTGGCGCGGTTAAAATTTTTTGCGGCGGAGGCAAGCGGATTTGCTTTGGCGGAGAAGGATTTGGCTTTTCGCGGTCCGGGCGAAATTTTTGGCACTCGCCAGTCAGGAGAAAGCGAGCTTGCTTTTTCCGGTTTTGCCGATATGGAAATCGCCTCTGCCGCGCGCGCCGCGGCCCGAACGACATTGGATAAAGACCGCCGTCTCATTCACGCGCCGCTCCTTGCGGCAAAACTGCGAGAGACAGAGAAGAAAATTCATTTGGAATAATGGAAATCAAATTTATTTCAATATCTCCAGAGCTTCAGTGACGGAGTTGATTTGGATTAAGGATTCGGACGATTCAAGTTTCGCGGCTTTGGGCACGAGCGCGTATTTGAATCCGAGTTTTTGCGCTTCGCGCACCCGGCGTTCAATTTCTTTTACCGGACGGATTTCGCCGGAGAGGCCGACCTCGCCTATAGCAGTCATATCTTTGGGAAAGGGTCTGCCTATATAAGCGGAAGCGATTGAAGCAAGAATGCCGAGATCGGCGGCTGGCTCGCGTATTTTAAGTCCGCCGCCAACATTCACATGCACGTCGGTATGGTCTAAATACAAGCCGGCGCGACGGGAAAGCACGGCTAAAATCAAGTCCAATTTTTTGGGGTCAATTCCGGAGGCGCGCCTTTGCGGATATCCCCAAGATGTCTTGTGAGTTAAGGCCTGGATTTCCGCCAAAAGCGGCCGTGTGCCCTCAAGGAGCACGGTAATCACAGAGCCGGGAATGGCTGTTTTTCTTTCTTGTATAAAAAGAGCCGAGGGATTGGGCACTTCCATAAATCCGTTTTCAGTATGATTAAAAATGCCGACTTCGTCTGTCGCGCCAAACCTGTTTTTGCTTGCGCGGAGCACTCTGAAGGAATGTTGAGAATCGCCTTCAAGAGTAAGTACGACATCAACCAAGTGTTCCAGCGATTTTGGTCCGGCAACCAGCCCGTCTTTTCTGACTTGACCCACCAGAATTATCGGAAGATTATTTTGTTTTGCGGTTTCGGTTAAAATGCTTACGGCCGCGCGAATTTCTCTCGGCGAGCCGCTTTTGCCGCCCTCTGCCCGTAAGGTGTTTACGGAATCAATGATAGAAAGCGCCGGGCGTTCTTTGGCAATGGTGGCGGCGATAGAGGCGGCGTCGGTTTCATTAAGAAAAAGCACGGAGGAGCCGATGGCGTTAATTCTCGCGAATCTGGAATAAATTTGTTCGGCTGATTCTTCGCCGGAAGTATAGAGCACCGGCCCTGATTTTTTGGCAATCGTTCCGCACACTTGCGCGAGAAGCGTGGATTTGCCTATGCCCGGTTCTCCGGAGAGGAGTATCACGCTTCCGGCCGCGATTCCTCCGTCCAACACGCGGTCAAATTCGTTAATGCCGGTTTTTATGCGCGGGGATTTGGGTAAGGATATCTCTTGGAGGGATATTGGTTTTAAGGCAGGGACTGTTGAATTTGGAATTTGGAATTTGGAATTTGATATTTTAGATTCCATATTCAAGATTCTAGATTCTGATAAAGATCCCCATTCGCCGCATTCAAAACAACGCCCAGCCCACTTTGGGGTCTGCGCGTCGCATTTGGAACAGACATAAACAATGCTCGATTTCATGTCAAAAATTTATCACAATGCCGCATTAAGTCAATATAAGAAGGTATAATCAAATTTAATCATCGTCTTTGACGAGGAGCTTCGGCTCTAAAAACTGCCATAATGGGCGTAGCCCGACCGGGGCAAGCAGTATCTTTTAAGCAAACAGTTCCGCTCTTTACAAGAAGACCCCAATTACCTTGGGCTATCTTTGCGATTCCTTCACTTGCCCACCCCATGAAGAGTACGGAGTGTCCGCCGCGACCATTTGAATTAGCGTTAAAAACTATAAGATGATCGCCCTCTTTTAAATCACTTATATATGAATCCGGCCAGTTAGGTATCTCACGTTTAAATTTGGCATATACCTCGCTTTTTTTGGTCGCGACACAATTTCCATAACTTCCCGTATAACTTCCTGACAGGCATCTCATAGAGGGAAGAAAATTATTTTGAGCTGTAGGAAGACTGATGATGCCTCTACCGGGATAGTTTTGGCCGAGTCCGGCTATGTCATAAATTATTTCAACGGTTTTACCGCAGCTTCCCAAACTTACCCCGCATTTAATCGCCGCTTCAGCTATTTGCACTGCTTTTTCACCAGGTGTTGTTCCCGTTAAAATGGAAGTAATTTCTCTTCTAAATTCCTGATTACGCGGCTGTTGCGGACCGGCTGCGCCTGAAGGAGGCGGTGGCGTATCAGTTTTTAAAATGGCAAGAGTTTCAAGAGAAATAGGACAGTTGGTGTACGAAGGCGTCGGCGCGTTTGCTTCCGGCGCAGTTGGATCGCTTGTCACCACTGTTGTTGTGAGCAATTCACTGAAAACCAGAGGTACTTTTTCTACCTGTTTTATTTTTAACGCTCCAAACCGCACTAATTCAGGGTTTATTGTGTACAAAATCACATACGAACCCAAGGCGATGACCATGCCGATAAGCGCGTTTCTGATTTTTTCTTTTGCCGCGCCGACGCGGTCAGGGCTTCCGCCGGAAGTCAGATATTGCGCGCCGCCGACGGCGAGCATCAGGCCGGCAAAAATGCCGACAACGCCTATCAGATAGCGGTAAAGTCCGGAGAGATAGTCAGCCAAAAAAGGGAGTTTTAAAAATCCGCCTTCCTGCGTAACTTGGGAAAAATTAACAGTGGGGATATTGATTTGAAGACGGGGAACAATTGGAGGAGTTGGCGGCGGCGCTTCAGGAGCCGCAGGCGTTGGAGTTGTTGAGGTTGATGGCGATGTTCTTTCTCTTCTGATCTCGTCTCGGGCGTCAATGTCAATGTCTTGCGTTATTCCATAAGCCGGCGGCGGACTAAACAAACTCAACGATAGAAAAACAAAAAACGCGCCAAAGAGGACGTTTAATTTAGAAAATCGCGTTTGAAGGCGCATATTATTTTAATGCTTCAGAGAGCGCGGCTTGGAGCGCCTCGCGATTGATAACTCCGGAGAAGCGCTGGCCGTTTAAGAAAAAATACGGCACCCCGTTAATTCGCAGGCGCAAGCCTTCTTCAAAAGTTCTGTCAATTAAAGGAGCGGTAAAATCGCCGCCAAGGCAGGCGAGAAAGTTTTGGCCGTTTAAGCCGAGGGCGTCGGCAATGCCGCTTAATTCCGCTTCGCGCGGGAGATTGGGCGCATTCATTAACGCGTCATGGTATTCCCAGAATTTTCCGGCGCGTCCGGCGCAGCGGGCAGCTTCGGATGCTTCGCGGCTTCCGGGATTCATCTGCTCAATGGGAAAATCTTTCCAGACGATTCTTACCTCTCCGGGGTGGGCAAGGAGAAATTCTTTAAGAACATTTTCCGCTTCTTTGCAATGCGAGCAGCCAAAGTCGCCGAATTCAACAATTAAAAGTTTTGCCGTGGCGGCTCCGCGCGCCGGATCCGCTATGGTAACTTGCGGCGCGGAAAGAGGAGGCAGGTCCTCGGCTTTTTTAGCCGTTTTATCAACCGGCTTGGGAGGCAGGGCATTGGCGGCAAGGAGAGTGATGGAAAAGACGCCAATCAAACCAAGCGGAAGAAGAATCCAGAGATGGTTTTTGTTCATAGGGTTTAAGGTTTAGGGTTTAGGGTCTTTTATACCCTGTACCCTGACCCATCTATCCTTTATTGCAATTTTATTCTATGCACGGCCTGCGTGCCGGTGTCGGTGAAATACAGCAGACGCTCGTTTTTGGAAACAATCAATTTATTGATGGAATAAGCGCCTTCCGGTTCGGCAATAAGCTGGTTCGCGCCCGTCTCTAAGTCAAGCCGGTAGATTAAATCCGCCGTATCTGCCGAAAGCGAGGGTTGGAAGCCGATTCCTTCCGGCATTGTTTTAGGCACGGCGCAATAAATAATATTTTCATCGGCAAAAGCGCATTTATCGGCCCAAGTTGAAAGATTAAAACTGCGGCGTCCGGCGCCGATTTCGTCGCCCGAGGCAAGAGCCGTCCAAAGCTGCGGCCTGTAGCCGGTTGCTCCCGAATGGGTGCTCCAAAGCAGGCGTCTTCCGGAAGGCGACCAGAGCGGACGGAAATCCAGCCCGGCCGTCTCCAATCCCTTAAAATTTTCTCCATTCAAGCCGATAAGCAAAATTTCATTTCGGCTTAATCCAAGTTCGCGTCCGGTATCTGAAAAGGCAACAACTTGGTTGTTCGGCGACCAGCTGATTTTTACTTTATTGGCATTGTCGCCCAGCGGCTCTAAGACCCTGGCGTTTGAACCGTCGGCATCCACCGTCACCAGCCAGCGGTTTTCCGCGTCAATTCCCAAACTTTTTCCCACGATTTTTCCCCCGTCGGGAGAAAAATCAAAGTCCTCCCAGTGCTTGGGAAGCGTGACTGATTTTTCTGCTTCAAAATCGTAGACGATGTTGGAGCCGTCGGGAAATTCAATAACCGCGCGTTTGCCGTCTTTTGCCCATAGAACATTTTGGACGTTAAGAAAAGTTTTGCCGGAGAGTTCCACGGCCGTGCCGTCTTCGCGCAAACGGATGAATTTGCCGGACGAGCGGTCATAGGAAAGGAGCGTGGAACCGTCAGAAGAAATCGTCGTCCCGATTGTCGGCGCGGAAACAACGACAGAGGCGGCGGTAAGCCCCCCCCGCGCCACTGCGGACGGAGCGCCGCTTGGCGCGCCCAATCTTTCGGGCGGCCTTGGCGCTCCGGGCGCGGCCGGCGCTAATCCAGGTCTCGCGACGGGCCTTGCTCCGGGCGCAACTTCTTCAGGCGCCCGCCCTAAAGGCCTAAAAAATAAATAATAAATTCCAAAACCAAAACCAAAAGTTATAAAGGCAAAAAGCGCGATAATCAAAATTTTTCTTAGGTTCATATCCCGCACATAATTTGCTTAATACAACACATAATTTATGTTATGCGCTGTGATGGATAAACAAATTATATTTTTTTTTAATCAGATAAACGTAAAACATAAGCAAATTATGTGCGGGATTATCTGCCAAACAAACTTTCAAGTATCTCGCCGAGCGGGCCTAAGACGGTTGAACCGAATTGGTAGGCAAAGATGAGCGGCGCAAAGGGCGCGATAAAGAGGATAAGAAGAATAGGGGTTAATATCATAAAAAGCACGCCCATAGCCAGTTTGTTCACTAATCCGTAAAAAGGAGTGACGAATTTGGCAACATTCGGCGGAGGCGGCGGCACAATCCCAAGCAGGCCGTCTTCGCCCGGTTCGGGAAGTTTGCCGGCTATCGCCTCCGGAAAAAATTTCTTCCCCAGCCATGAAAAAATGAGCACATAGATAAGAAGCAGTGAAAGGCCGAAGGTGGGAGCAAAGGCGTCCCAGATTATCTGCCAAACGGCATATTGGCCTGTTGCCACGGCTTTGGCCGCGGCATCCAATGTCTTTCCTGTTTTTTGAGTTTTTTTGCCCAATCTTTCCAAAATGCCGCCCGCGCTTTCTTTTTCTTGCGCGGCTTCCCCTGAATCTTCCTGGTCGGGCGGGTCGGCTAAACTTTCTTCAAGGCGGGATTGTTCAAGCCGCGCCGCATAATCATTTTCAATTGTAGCACGGAGCATATTCTTTATTATAACAAAAATTCCGCACTTTGGTGAGGCGGGATTGGCAATTTTTGTCAACTTGTCCGCTTTAAGTTTATCTTTTTTGTTCTATGCCCACATTGCCTTTGGCGCATTTGACGGTAAAAACAGAGCCGGGAGCGATTTTTTGGGTTAAAAGCGTATTGGCCAGCGCTGATTCCACGCGGGTTTCAATAACGCGCCTTACGGCCCGCGCTCCTTCTTTTTTGGCCATTGCTTCTTCTGCCAGCATGGCGGCAGCCGTTGGGGAGAGCGTCAGACGGATGCCCTTTTCTCTGATGCGCCAGTTAAGCTCTTCCAAACGAAGTTCAACTATCTCCTCCATGGCGCTGACGGTAAGTTCGCGAAAAATGTGTATCTGGTCAAGGCGGTTTATAAATTCCGGCCGCAAAATATTTTTAACTTCATCCAAAACACATTTTTTTACTTCCTCGTTTTCACCTCCGCCTGCGGCTGGTCCGCCTTGGGCGGAAAAACCCAAAGCTGATTTTTTGAAAAGGTTGCCGCCGAGATTTGAGGTAAGGATAATAATGGTGTTGCGGAAATTTATTTTTCTGCCAACGGAGTCGGTAAGCTCTCCCTCTTCCAGGATTTGCAGAAGGAGGTTCAAAACGTCACTGTGAGCTTTTTCTATTTCGTCAAAGAGGACAAGAGAATACGGCCGGGCTTTAACAAGGTCGGTGAGCTTGGTTGCTTCGCGATAACCGACATAGCCGGCCGGAGCGCCTATTAGCTTGCTCATCTGAAACGGCTCGCGGAACTCTGACATATCAATCCTGATAAACGCGTCTTTGCGCCCAAAGTATTCGGCCGCGAGGCATTTGGCTAATTCTGTTTTGCCCACTCCGGTCGGGCCGAGAAACAGGAACGAGGCCAAGGGCCGTTCCGCGGCGCGCAAATCCGCTCTGGCTCTCCCTAGCGTCTCCGCCACAAGTTTTATTATTTCATCCTGGCCGCGTATTTTTGCGCGAAGCCGCGTTTCAATTTCGGCCATGGGAGCGCCGTTGCCCAAAAGATCCGCCTCCGGTATGCGGGTGATGCGGGATACTGTTTTGGCAATGTCATAACCGTTTACTTCCGGCCAGTCCTTTTCTTTGTTTTGGGATTTTTGCGCTTCGGAGATATTCATGTTCAAGTCCGATTCCCGCGCTTTAAGCTCCAGCGCCAGTTTAAAGTTTTCATCAAGCACGGCTTTTTGTTTTTCTTCCGCCAGTTTTTCGCGCTCTTGGAGGAGCGAACGGACTTGATTCGCGCCCGAATTTTGCCGCGAGATTTTTTTCGCGGCCGCGGCCTCATCAATTAAATCAATGGCCTTATCGGGAAAATATTTTTCTTGAATATAGCGGCCGGCTAGCTCCACGGCTTTATTTATGGCCTCCTCGCTGATGCGGACGCGATGATATGATTCATATTTTTCTTTAAGGGCGCGGAGGATGTTTGAGGTTTCATCATTTGTCGGTTCGGCGATAATCACGCTTTGAAAGCGGCGTTCCAGGGCCGCGTCCGTTTCTATGTGTTTTTTGTATTCGGCAAAAGTGGTGGCGCCGATGCAGCGGATTTCGCCCCGCGCCAGAGCCGGTTTTAATATATTGGCGGCGTCTAACGAGCCGGAAGCCGCGCCAGCGCCGACAATCATATGGACTTCATCAATAAAAAGAATGATGTCGGGATCGTTTTTGGCCTCGTCTAAAATTTGTTTCAAGCGCGATTCAAATTCGCCCCGATAAACGGCGCCGGAAATTAAAAGCGCCAAATCAACCGTTAATATCCGCTTGCCCAAAAGCGTGTCGGGCACGTTGCTTTGGGCAATCCGCTGGGCAAGCCCTTCCACGATGGCTGTTTTGCCGACTCCTGGGTCGCCCAAAAGAATAGGATTATTTTTTGTTCTCCGCGAAAGAATCTGGATAACCCGTTCCAGCTCCGCTTCGCGGCCGAAGATGGGGTCAAGGCGCGAAAGCGTCTCGCTTTTGCTCAAATCAACGGCAAAAAAGTCCAAAGCCGGAGTTTTGCTGCGGCGCTGTTTATGTTCTTTAATGCCGACGGCTTTTGCTCCTTTGGTTTCGCGAAAATTCGAAGCAATATCCGGAAATTTAGAAGTTGTTTTTAAGACCGTCTGAAGTTCGTGTTTGATTATTTTTATATCGCTTTCGGCAACGCCCAGCGATGAAGGCAAATCTTTTTCCGCCGCCGCCACGGCCGCCAGCAAGTGCTCCGTGCCCACATAAGAATGGTCGTAAAGCGAAGCGGTCAGCACCGCTTTTTGCAGTATTTTTTTTGCCGCGGCGGAAAATTCCGGCATGTTGTTTGTTTCGCCGCCGATCCTCTTTTCATCGTTGATTTTTTTAAATATGTCTTCCGGTTTAAATTTTGTTTTTTGCAAAATTTCCGCTCCCAAAGAACCGCGCTCGGAACTAAGCGCGTAAAGAAGATGGTTTAATTCCACGGTTTTGGCAAATCCTTCTTCGGCAAATGTAACCGAGCGGACAAGGACGCTTCGCAAGTGGGTGGTAAATTTTTCTACGATGTCATTCATTGTTTTGAGGGTATAGGGTTTAGCGTTTAGGGTTTAGGGAAATTCACTAAACGCTATACGCTAACCGCTAAACGCTTTGGTTTAAGCCATTTGGCGCAAAGTTTTTATTCTCTCCTCAATCGGCGGATGGGTGGAGAAGAGTGTGCGCAATCGCGAAGCGCCGAAAGGGTTGGAGATAAAGAGATGGGCGGTGGCCGTGTTGGCGCGCGTCAAGGGTTTTTTTTCCAGATTTATTTTTTCCAGCGCGCGAGCCAGTCCTTCCGGAAATCTGGTTAAAAGCGCGCCGGAAGCGTCAGCCAGGTATTCGCGGCGGCGCGACACGGCCAGTTGGATAAGCTGGGCGATTAAAGGAGTTAAAATCGCCAAGAGGAGTCCGATTAACAAAAAGATGGGATGCGCGCCGCGGTCTCGGTCGCGGCGTCCCATAAGAAAATGCGCGCGGAACATCCAGTCAGAGAGAAGGGCGATGGTGCCCACCAGCACGATTACGATGGTCATCACGCGGATATCATAATTTTTAACGTGTGAAAGTTCGTGGGCTAGAACGCCTTCCAACTCTTCATTTTCCAATTTTTCAATCGCGCCGGTGGTGACGGCGACCGAAGCGTGAGACGGATCGCGGCCGGTGGCAAAAGCATTGATGGCGCCGTCGTTTATAATATGGAGTTTGGGCATTGGCAAGCCGGCGGCGATAGAGAGATTTTCCACAATTCTCCAAAGATAAGGATTATCCGTCTTTTCTATTTTTTTGGCGCCGGAAGTCGCCAAGGCCAATTTGTCTCCGCCGTAATAAGAAATCAGCGTCATTAAAAATGAAATGCCTACGGCAATCAAAATTCCCTCGTTGCCATAGCCGGAAGTTTGTCCCAAAACATAGCCAAGGCCTAAAATTATTCCGACGAAAATCGAAATTAAAAGAAAAGTTTTCCGCTTGTTAGAAGAGATTTGAGAATACATAGTTATAAAATCCTCAATTCCGAAGTCCGAATACCGAAAAAATAACTAATACCCAATAAATGTCTAATGTCTAATTGCTCTAATTTCTAATCAATGACTAAATCCTAATTTGCAATTCTCAATTTAACAATTTTCATTGAATTTACAATTTTCCAATTGACATTTATGATTGAATCATTGAGAATTTATTGAAAATTAGAAATTAGAAATTGATAATTGGAGTTTGTTTAGAAATTAGGAATTAGAAATTTCTTCGTGATTCTGGTTTCGGGATTGGTTATTAGAATTGCACTTTAGGCGCAATTCTCGCCGCTTCTTCCTGCAGTTCAAAAAAGTCGCGGGCGGCAAAACCAAAGATGGAAGCCACTAAATTTCTGGGAAATGTCTGAATGGCGGTATTAAAATCGCGCACATTGCCGTTATAGAAGCGGCGGGCGGCTTGGATTTTGTCTTCGGCGTCTTTGAGCTCGTCTTGGAGCTGGAGAAAGTTTTGCGAGGCCTTAAGGTCTGGATAATTTTCCGCCACGGCAAAAAGCGATTTTAGCGCGCCGGTAAGCATATTTTCCGCGGCCCCGTGTTCATCCAAGGTTTTGGCGCCCATGGCGGCGGCGCGCGCCGCCGTTACTTTTTCAAACACGCTTGTCTCGTGTTTCATATATCCTTTGACCGCTTCCACTAAATTGGGAATAAGGTCATAGCGGCGTTTAAGCTGCACGTCAATATCCGACCATGATTCGTCAACGCGGTTTCTGCGGGTAATAAGCGAGTTATAGGTGGCCACAAGCCATGTGGCGAGGAGAACGGCGACAATAATCGCCGCCCAGGCGGTGGCAGATAGGCCTAAAGGCATAATGTTGGTTTGAGGGTTGAGTATTGAGGTTTGAGGGCTTTATATAGTCCTAAAATCTCATACCTCATTTCTCAAATCTTTTAGAGAATAATCTTAAACTTATTATATTCCTGTGTCAAGAGATTGTAAATTAAAAAAAGACGGCTTTTAGCCGTCTCGGATTACCAGTACATTGTGATTTGCATACTAGTAAAATAACGCTGACCCCAAAATGTAACTTCTGTTTGCAACCCAGGGTTTTGGCTTTTTAGAAGTTTTACAACTTCATCCGCCACTATTCTATTTGTATTTTTATCAGCAGTACAAAGGCCGCGTTCACCTCCCTCGGTATAGTCATTTTCTCCGGGGCCGCACCATTCAGGAGACCAGCTGGTCCAGATATCAAGACCAGCGATGTTATGGCCAGTCTCGGCGTACGCTCGCGCTATCTCAATACACTTTGAATAAATTGTTGGAACGAATTGTTTTGCCTCTTCTATTTGTTGTAATCTCTTTTGTTCCTCTTGTTCTCCATGTTCTCTTTTAGCGGCGTTTTCCTTCTCTCTGTGTTTACGCGTAAGCATTTGTAATTCGTCTTTTAAAGGACACATTTGGCCCTCCTTGGTCGGGTTTTGTTGGCGGAAAATTAAGATAAGAAAGAACGCGGGTTAAGCTTACTTATATGACCCAAAATTGTCAACATAATATATCGCCACGAAAGAATCAAAGTGTCTTCTTTTGAAGAGTATTTGCGCGAGTGCCACGGAGACGCAGGAACTCCGAAAGGAAGATAAAAAACAACCCCGATTTAGGTCGGGGTTTTGTAATCTTACAATGATAAAATAGCTAATTTCAGCCATTTTCCGTTTATTTTAGTCTAAAACTGTCATACAACTCTTGACAACTTATCAACAATCTGCTATTGTATGCTTACGATCAAGCTCTTTTGGGCGACCGAAATAGGTTCGGTTACCCTCAAAAACCAACAAAAGAAAGGCAGAACAATGGACAAGATAGTTCTTTCTCTCCCGACCGATCTCATCTACGACAAGCGCAAGGACGGCTGGACGCTTCTGGAAGATGCACCTTTGGTCGGCACGCCCATCCTGGAGCTCGCCGAGTTCCTCCGTGACAGCGAATCGTACGTGAACGGCGAGGTCATGCTTTCCCGAGCCAAGGAGCTCGGCAACCTGGCTGGTCAGCGCCACGCCGAGCGGATGCTCGCTTGTGCCAGTCAGATTCCCGAGAGTTGGCGAAGCTTCTACCTCGTCTTCCCCGGAACGGTCTGGCGGGGTGGGAGCGGCGGCCGCGGCGTTCCGTACCTCGACTGGGGCGGCGACGGGTGGAGCCTGTACTGGGATTGGCTTGGCCGCGACTGGTACGGGGACGGTCGCGTCGTCCGTCTCAGCAAGTAGCTGAACCTTGGGATCTTGAATCCTTGCCACGCTTGGATCCTTGATCCCTTGAAACCTTGGTCCTCGCACCTGCGTTATCGGTGCGAGGGCTTTTTCTAAATTAGAAATTTCTGATATTCTATTCTTTGGATAGTAGGCTCTTAAGTTCACGGCTACGGCTTTGAACGGCCGAATTTCGAAATTAATAAACGCGGAGCGAAAGCGGGCAAGCCTTCTTTCGGAGTCGGTTATTAGTTTCTTTAAAATGAAGCTACTTGGTGCGAAATATTAGAGGGCTTTTAGGCCCCGAATTAGATTCAGCTCCGAGAGCAATCAAAGAGCGGTGATTTTGGCGATATTTCGTACATTGGTCTGGCGGGATGGGAGCGGCAACCGCAACGTTCCGTACCTCAACTGGAACGGCGACAAGTGGAACCTGAACTGGAATTGGCTTGACAACGACTGGAACAGGAACAATCGCGTCGTCCGTCTCGGCAACTCGCTTCGTTCTCCTCCGACAACCGTCGGAGGAGTTTATTTTTGGAGCCCCTTTATCCATCCTCCAAGCATTTTGCCGATTTCGTTTAAATGCTCCGAAAGCATAATGTATTTTTTGTTGTCTATATTTTTTAGCTCCCAAGCGATCTGAAGAAAGAATTTTAGCAAATTCAATTTTCCGCTTGCCTTATACAACAACGGCAATTTTTGTTCTTTGCTTAAAGAGCCGGAGATGAACAAGAGTTCTAAAATATCAAGAAAACAAAGTTCAATTTTTGTTCCCAGCGCGTATTTTGATTTTTTAGGAAGATGATTTTTAAATTCATCCCAAAGCTTATATACCGAGACAAATCTTTGGATTATCGGTAGTGTGTGTGTGTGTGTGTGTGTGTGTGGAAGCTTTTTCTCTGATTCGTTTATATTATGAAAATCCAATTGAGCCATAAGTTTGAAGATATAATTAGTATTGATAATCTGTTGGAAGCCTGGAAAGAGTTTGCGAAAGGGAAGAAGGGCAAGCGTGATGTTCAGGAGTTTTCTTTTCGTTTGATGGATAACATTCTGGCTTTAAACGCCGAACTTTTTAATCATACCTATTGCCATGGCGGGTATCAAGCATTTAACATTTCCGACCCCAAGCCGAGGAATATCCATAAAGCCAGCGTGAGAGACCGTCTTTTGCACCATGCCATTTACAGAATTTTATATCCTTTTTTTGATAAAACCTTTATCAGCGATTCTTATTCGTGCCGGATTGATAAGGGAACGCACAAGGCCTTAAACCGTTTCCGTTCATTCGCTTATAAAGCCGGCAGAAACAAGACCGGAACCTGTTGGGTATTAAAGTGCGATATCAGGAAGTTCTTTGCCAATATTAACCATGAGATTTTGCTAAACATCCTTAAGAGCTATATTCCGGACAAAGATATTCTATGGCTGCTCAATGAGATTATAGGGAGTTTTCATTCTTTCTCGCATGGTATTGGATTGCCGCTCGGCAACCTTACCTCCCAACTGCTTGTTAATATCTATATGAATGAGTTTGACCAGTTCGCGAAGCATAAGCTCAAAGTCAAATACTATATCCGCTATGCCGATGATTTTGCGATTTTGTCTCCAAACAAGAGGGAGCTTGAAGAGTTGGTGTCTCAAATCGCTTTGTTTTTGGGCGAACGGCTAAAACTAACTCTTCATCCAAACAAGACCTTTATTAAAACTTTGGCTTCGGGCGTTGATTTTCTGGGTTGGGTGCATTTTAGCGACCATAGAGTGCTCCGAACCGCGACTAAGAGGAGGGTGATTGCCATGCTGAGGGAACACCCGGCTAAAGAAACCCGAGCTTCGTATCTCGGATTATTGAGTCATGGGAATACGAATCTCATTAAAGCAAAGATTTTGGATAAAAGAGATTTTTTGGACTTTACGACTGATTTTATAGTAAAGTAAAAAGGTATGAAATTCCCTGTTTCCATATTTAAGGCCTACGACATAAGAGGCGAGTCGCCGGGCGAGATTACTTCAGAATTTGCCGAGCGGTTAGGCCGGGCGTTTCCTCATTTTACGGACGCCAAAACGGTTGTGGTTGGCCGCGACGCGCGCAAGACATCGCCGGAATTGGCAGACGCGCTTATAAAAGGAATAATCTCGCAGGGCGTGGATGTGATTGATATTGGTATGGTTTCCACTCCCATGTTTTATTTTGCGGTCGGTGAATACGAGCTACATGATGCCGGCATTATGGTGACGGCCTCGCATAATCCGGCAAAGTACAACGGGTTCAAGCTGGTGCGCGGTGACGCTTTTCCCATAGGCGCCAATTCCGGAATGTATGAGTTGCGGGATTTGGTCACCTCCGACGCCGAATTTCCGAACCAAAAAATCGGGAATGTTGTGGAGACGGATATTTCCGAAGCGTATTTGGAAAAGATTTTTTCTTTGGTTGATCCGGAGACATTAAAACAATTTAATTTGGCAATTGATAACGGCAACGGCATGGGCGGCGTTATCCTGCCGCGCTTGCTTAAAGCCATACCCGGATGGAACTCAGTTTTGTATATGGAGCCGGACGGCAATTTTCCAAACCACGAGGCCAATCCTTTGAAAGAAGAAACCCTTGACGATCTAAAAAAATTGATAAAAGAAAAAAAATCCGATCTGGGCGCGGCTTTTGACGGAGACGCTGACAGAATAGGATTTGTTGACGAGAACGGAGCAATCGTGTCTGGAGATTTGATTACCGGCATACTGGCGGCGCGAATTTTGGAAGAGCATCCCGGCAGTCCCGTCCTCTACGATGTTCGTTCCAGCTGGGCGACCAAAGAAGCGATTCTCGTGGCTGGCGGAAAGCCAATAATGTGTCCAGTGGGACACGCGCTGGTTAAAAAGATGCTCCGCGATACCGGCGCGGCCTTTGGCGGAGAAGTATCCATGCATTATTACTTCCGTGATTTTTACAATGGAATGGAGTCGTCTGACCTCGCGTTTTTGATTTTGCTTTCCATTTTAACTGATGCGGGCAAAACGCTTTCCGAACTTGTCGCGCCGCATCGGAAATATTTCCATTCCGGGGAAATAAATTTTAAAGTGGAAGACAAAGAAGGAAAGTTTAAGGAGATTGAGGAAAAATATAAAAGCGGCGCCAAAGAGATTATCCGCATTGACGGAATACGAATGGAATTTAACGATTGGTGGCTTAATTTGCGCGCGTCCAATACCGAACCGCTGATGCGGCTCAATTTGGAGGCAAAATCAGAAAGCAAGATGCGTGAAATGAAAGAGGAAATAAGCAATTTATTAAGGGTATAGGGGATAGGGTAGAGGGTATAGAAACTACTAAACCCTAAACCCTAAACCCTAAACCCTAAATTGATGATTGGCGTTTTTGATTCCGGCATCGGCGGCCTGACAGTGCTAAAAGCTCTCCGGGAAAAATTGCCGGAGTATTCTTTTATATACTTTGGCGACACTGCCCGAACCCCTTATGGCAGTAAAAGTCCGGAAACAGTGGTGCGCTATGGACGCGAAGACGCAGCTTTGTTATTGAAAGAGGGGGTAAAACTGATAGTTATCGCTTGCAACACTGTTTCCGCGCTTGCTTATCAGGTATTAAAGCAAGAATTTAATCTGCCTATTTTTGAAGTGGTTAATCCGGCCGTGAGAGAGGCAATTAAAATGACCAAATCCGGCCGAGTCGGCGTCATTGGCACAAGAGCGACCATTGGGAGCGGTGCGTATCAAGAATTACTGAAAGCAAATTCGGTTGTGACGGAAGTTTGCGGCCTTGCCTGTCCGCTCTTTGTCCCGCTAGTTGAGGAGGGGTGGGAGAGGGAGGAAGAGGCGGCCGCGATTGTCAAAAAGTCGCTTTATCCGCTAAAATTAAGAGGAATTGACACTTTGATTTTGGGCTGTACGCATTATCCGGTTTTGCGCTCCGCGATTGAAGAATTTATGGGGCCGGAGGTGCGTTTGATTGATTCCGCTGATGCCGTGGCTCAAGAGGTATCAGAATTTTTGGCCGCTAATGCCCAATTGGATAGTTTGATGAAAAAACAAGGGGATATTAGGATTTTGGTCAGCGACAAAACCGAACAAATGGAAAAAGCCGCCGCTTCTTGGCTTGGCGATTTAAAAATTGAACAGATTACAACATGAGCATTGTTACTATTTTAATTTTTCTTGCCGTTTTGTCTCTTTTGGTTTTTGTCCATGAGTTTGGCCATTTTATCACTGCCAAACGCGCCGGCGTCAAAGTGGAAGAGTTTGGATTCGGGTTTCCTCCGTGCGCTTTTGGCATTAAAAAAGGAGGCACGGTTTATTCCATAAATTGGCTGCCGCTGGGAGGTTTTGTGAAAATCAAGGGCGAGAGCGGGCAGGATTGGGAAGATAAAGACAGTTTTTCCAATAAAAAAATTTGGAAAAGAATGTTGATTGTCGGAGCGGGCGTTTTAATGAATGTTTTTCTTACCGCCGTTCTTCTTGCTATCGGCGCCGGAGCGGGTATGCCGCGAGTGGTGCCGGAAGAGGACAGGTTTGCGCGGGTTAAAGACGATTCCATTGAAGTGGTCTCGGTGCTTTCCAACTCTCCGGCCGAGAAGGCGGGTATAATGGAGGGCGATGCGGTGGCGGCCATTGACGGCGTTTCTTTTGGAAAAATTGAGGAAGCGCGCGCTTATATCGCTTCAAAGGAAGAGGTTCAGATTAAAATCAAGCGCGAGGAGCTGGAACTTGTTAAGTCCATTAAAACGGAAGAACTGAAAGAGGCGGGAAGGCGGGGGATCGGAGTCGCGCTTTTGCATACCGGCATTGTAAGCTATCCTTGGTACATAGCCCCGCTTAAAGGCATTGAAGAAACGGGGATTTATATCAGAGAAATATCTTTTGCCTTTGGACGGATAATCGGAGATATGTTTGTCGGACGGCCGGTTTCCGTGGATTTGCAGGGGCCGGTGGGCATAGCCGTGCTTACCGGTAGGGTGGCCCGTCTCGGTTTTGTTTATCTTCTGCAGTTTACCGCGCTTCTTTCCATCAATCTGGCTTTTATAAATATATTTCCGTTTCCGGCGCTTGACGGGGGCAGAATATTATTTTTGGCCATTGAGGGAATCAGGAAGAAGCCGGTGCCTAAAAAAGTGGAAGCAATGATCCATAACATAGGATTTATTTTGCTTATAACTCTCGTGATTATTGTGACTTTTAGAGACATATTGAGATATGGAGGCGGATTTTTGGACAGATTTAATTAATTTCAAATTTATGATTTCAAATTTCAGAATTTTGAAATCAACAATCTGAAATCTGAAATTAAAATGATGGAAGCAGAACTAAAAAATCTAAAAGATAAATCTATTGCCGAGCTTGGCGGCTTAAAGAGCACGGCCGAACTTGGAGATTTTGAAATCCGCGTTTTGGGCCGCAAAGGCGAGCTTACAATGCTGCTTCGCGGGCTTTCCGCTTTAAGCGCGGAGGAGCGGCCAAAAGCCGGAGCGTTGGCCAATGAAATAAAAAAAGAAATTGAAGCGGCGCTGAATGATAAAAAATCCAAATTGCGGGAGAAAATATTGGGCAATTTAGCCGAATCAGAATGGATAGACACGAGTTTGCCCGGAGAGCGTTTGCCTAACGGCTCGCTCCATCTTGTCACCCGCGCCATAAGAGAAATCACGGATATTTTTTCGCGCATCGGTTTTACGCGGGTGCGATACCCGGAAGTTGAATGGGATTATTACGCTTTTGAGGCGTTGAATATGCCAGAGGGGCACCCGGCGCGCGACGAATGGGAGACGTTTTTTATTGACGCTCCGGCGCATTCTAAATGGGGAAAGATGATTTTAACCCCGCATACCTCCTCCGGGCAGGTGCGCGAGATGGAACGGAAAGAGCTGCCGATTCGGATGATAAATATTGGCAAAACATATCGCCGCCAATCCGATATTTCTCACGTGCCGATGTTCCACCAGTTTGAAGGGCTTTTTATTGACAAAGACGTTTCCGTGGCCAATTTAAAAGGCGTGCTTGATTATTTTGTGCGAGAGTTTTTTGGAAAAGAACGCAAAATCCGTCTGCGCCCGTTTCATTTTCGTTTTACCGAGCCAAGTTTTGAGATTGACATTTCCTGCGGGGTTTGCGGAGGAGGAGGCAAGGTGGAAGGAATCCGCTGCCGGCTCTGCAAAGAAGGATGGCTGGAGCTTGGAGGAGCCGGGATGGTGCATCCGAATGTTTTGAAAGCGGGCAAAATTGACCCTAAAAAATGGAGCGGGTTTGCTTTCGGCTGGGGAGTGGAGAGGACGGCGATGATGCGAAGCGGAGTAAAAATAGATGATGTGAGGATTTTGTACGAAAATGATTTGAGATTTTTGAAACAATTTTAATATGCCGGTGATTTATATCTTTTTAGCCCAGCTCATATACAGCCTTTCCGACTTGGGAAAGAAGATTATTTTAAATAAAGCCGGTTTCGGATGGGGATTGCTCACAAACGCGGCATTCCTGGCCATAACTGCGGTTTCGGTCATTGGATTTGCCCTGCAGATGTTCGCGCTTTCCCGCTACGACCTTTCGCGCACCATAATATTGCTCGGGGTTTTCGCGGTGCTTATTTCAAGCGTTTTGGGCGTATTGGTTTTACACGAAAGGTTGTCGCCAATAAATTATCTTGGTTTAGGTTTTGCTGTTATAGCGATTGTGCTGGTGCAATTAAAATAGATGAATTTGGAATCTGGAATCTTGAATTTTGATTTAATTAAATTCTAGATTCTAATTTCTAAATTCTAGATTCTTGAAAGATGAATATCAACATTTCTTACAACTGGCTTAAAGAGTATCTTTCGACGAAAAAATCGCCGGCAGATTTGGCGCGCCTGCTCTCTCTTTCCGGCCCATCGGTTGAGAGAATCCATCATTTTGGGAGCGAATGGGATAAAATCGTGGTTGGCAAGGTTTTGGAGATTAAACCGCATCCCAACGCGGATAAATTAAGAATTGCGATTACTGATATTGGCAGTAGAAAAATGGAGATTGTCTGCGGCGGAACAAATCTTCAAAAAGAAATGAAGGTGGCGGTGGCGCTCTCCGGCGCTCGCGTGCGCTGGCACGGAGAAGGGGAATTGATTGAGCTTAAGCCAACGGAAATCCGCGGCGTAAAGTCCGAGGCCATGATCGCGGCCGCCAATGAAATAGGATTATTTGAGCTTTTTCCGCACAAAGAAAGGGAAGTGATGGATTTAAGCGGACTAAAGGCAAAACCCGGCGCGGCCCTGACTCTTGCTTTGGGTCTTGAAGATTATGTTTATGACACGGAAGTGACCACCAACAGGCCGGACCTTTTGGGGATAATCGGCTTTGCCCGCGAGGCCAGCGCCATCACGCGCGAGAAATTTGACGAGAAAAAGATTTTGTCTTTGGAAAAATATCCCAAGCCGGGTTTAAAAGACGCGATTGCGGTTAAGGTCTTGGATAAGAGACATTGTCCGCGCTACACGGCCGCGGTTGTGCGTGGCGTAAAAGTTGGTCCGTCTCCTTTGTGGATGAGGATTCGTCTTGCCCGCGCCGGCATAAGACCGATTTCAAATATCGTTGACATTACAAATTATGTGATGCTGGAGATGGGAGAGCCAATGCACGCGTTTGATTTAAAAAAGCTTAACGGCGGCATTGTTGCGCGCAAAGCCCGCGCCGGAGAAAAGATTAAAGTTTTAAATGGGGCCGATTATAAGCTTTCCGATGAAACATTAGTTATTGCCGACGCGGAAAAACCCATTGCCATTGCCGGCATTATGGGCGGAGCGGAAACCGGAGTCAGCGGTGAAACAACCGACATTGTTTTGGAAGCGGCGACTTTTGATCCTGTGAGTATCAGGAGGAGTTCGCGTTTATTAAATCTCCGAAGCGAGTCGTCATTGCGGTTTGAAAAGGGTCTCTCAACCGACTTGCCGCACCGCGCGTTGGCTAGAGCTCTTCAGCTTGTGCTGGAGATTGCCGGCGGAACTTGTGGGCCGATGTCTGACATTCGTTCCGCGGTTTATAAACCGTTCAAATTTTCCATAGGCGTGGAAGAAGCGCAAAGGTTAATCGGCGCTCCCATTGCCGTCGGAGAGATGAAACGGATTTTGACCTCATTGGGCTTTAAGCTACAAGCTACAAGCTACCCCGCACCAGAACAAGTTCGGTACGGGGCAGGCAAGCTACAAGCTCGTGTGCCCTATTTCCGCGACCACGATATTGAATCTGGACGGGATTTGGCAGAGGAAGTGGCGCGCGTTTACGGCTATCATAAACTTCCGTCAGTTCTGCCTGAAGGCAAAATCCCGTTGCGCGAGCGCCCCGATGAACTTATTTGGGAGGACAAAATTAAAGAAGCGCTGGCCGGAGCGGGAGGAACAGAAATAATCACTTATTCTTTCACCTCGGCGGGCGCGATGAGAAAAGTTGATTTTGATGAAAAAAGCGCAACGCGCATTGCCAATCCTCTGACTTCTGATTTTGAATATATGCGGACTAGTTTAATCCCGTCGGCCCTGGAAGTTGTGTCAAAAAATCAGGAAAATTTTCCAACGGTGAAACTTTTTGAAATCGCCAATACTTATCATCCGCGGAAAAATGATTTGCCGGAAGAGTCGCCAAATCTTCTTGTGGCCGTTTCCGCAAAGAAAAATGAGCCCTCGCCTTACTACACGGTAAAAGGAATACTGGAATTGGTTTCTTGCAGGTTGGGGTTAGATTTTGATTTTGAAAATAAATGTCTCCAAGCCGAACTTTGGCATCGGGGAAGGAGCGTTTGTGTTAGAAATAACGGGAAGATTGTCGGCGCCATGGGCGAACTGCATCCAAAAGTTCTTGCCAATTTTGGCATAGAACATCGGCTGGCCGCGCTTGAACTTCATCTTGGCGAGCTCTATGGGGCAATGAGAGAGATTGGCGCATATATTCCGGTTCCGGAGTTTCCGGCCGCAAAAAGGGACGTTTCTTTCATTATTTCCGAGCGTACGCCGTATGAAGAGGTTGTAAAAATAATGAAGGCGGCGGATAAACTGATTGTTGGCGCGGAGCTTTTTGATATTTTCACTGGCCCCTCAACTGCGCTCGGGGCGGGCAAAAAGAGCATGGCGTTTCATATAACCTATCAATCAAAAGAACGGACGCTTTCTTCGGAAGAGGTGGAAGCGGCGCACAAAAGATTGGCTGATATGCTTAAATTGAAGATTAGAGCGGAAGTGAGAAAGGGTTAAGGGGTTGATTTACATATTTAAGTTTTTGTTTGTTTAAACATAAAAATGGCTTAAATCGGCCATTTTTATTTATCCCCTTAAAATTGGCCTTTTCCATATCCACATTTTTTGAATTTTGATATAATAAAGACATAATAATTAAGTGAGAAGATATGCCAGGTAGTGAAAGTTTGACCTCGCGATTATGTTCTATTATGTCTATGTGTTAAAGAGTAAGAAGACAGGAGGATTGTATATTGGTTTTACTACAGATTTAAAAAGACATTTTCAAGAACATAATCACGGACAAGTTTTTTCAACAAAACCATATCTGCCTTGGCAACTAATCTATTACGAAGCGATGCTTAATCAAGATGATGCGAAACGGCGTGAAAAGTATCTTAAAACCAACCAAGGAGCAAGAATGCTCAAAAGGAAATTAAAAGAATATTTTTAC
Source organism: uncultured Gammaproteobacteria bacterium (assembly GCA_964609095.1). GTDB lineage: Bacteria > Patescibacteriota > Patescibacteriia > CAZSQN01 > CAZSQN01 > CAZSQN01. The sequence continues at coordinate 260,054 of CAZSQN010000001.1, forward strand.
TCACTAAAATAATTTAAGTCAAACTTCTACTACCTGGTATGTTCCAATCATCAAGCGATTTATTAAATGTCGTCCTCGCGTTTTCGGTCTTGTGGGTGGCGATATTTTTGTCTTTGGCCTTGTTTTACCTCATATTGCTCTTGCGCGAGGCGCACAGGACCGTCCACGGCATCAGGGAGAAAACGGAAAAGTTCCACAAAGCTATTGAGAACATAAGAGAAAAGATAGAAAATTCCGCCACCTATATCACGCTCGGCATGGAAGGCGTAAAAGAGCTCGTGAAATACGTGATGGAGAAAAGGGAGGAGAAGAAAGAACGGAAACTGGCTAAGAAATGATAAGCTGTTAGCTTTAAGCCGTTAGAAATTCGTTATCTATAAGCTGATAAATGAAGTTCGTCCACCTTCACAACCACTCTCATTATTCTCTTTTAGACGGGCTGGGGAAAATCCCCGAGCTGGTTAACCGCGCCAAAGAATTGGGAATGGAAGCGCTTGCCATTACCGACCACGGCAATATGTACGGCGCGATTGAGTTTTATGAGGAATGCGTCAAGGCCGGCATTAAGCCGATTATCGGGATGGAGACCTATGTGGCCCCGAATAAAATGGGTGATAAAAGGCCAAAAATTGACGACCATAATTCGCATTTGATTTTGCTCGCGCGAAATCTGGCCGGTTATAAAAATTTAATGTTTCTCTCTTCCAAAGCGCATTTGGAAGGTTTTTATTATAAGCCGCGCGTGGACAAAGAATTGCTCCGCGCTCGCCATGAAGGGTTAATCGCGCTCTCCGGCTGTTTGAATTCAGAAGTTTCCAAAGCCATCCAGTCAAATGATTTGGAAAGGGCGGAACGGCTGGCATTGGAATACCGCGATATTTTCGGACCGGATAATTTTTATTTAGAAGTACAAGACCATCCGGAAATGCCTTTGCAAATGTCGGTAAACGAGGAGATTTTTAAATTATCTCTGCGCGCGGGCATTCCGGTTGCGGCCACCAAAGATTGCCATTATATCCGCAAAGAAGACGCGGAAGCGCAGGATCTGATGCTTTGCATTCAGATGGGCAAAACGGTTGACGACCCGACGAGGATGAGCATGCGCGATTGCGATTACTCTCTGGCCTCCGGAGAAGAAATGGCCGCGGCTTTTATCGCTCATCCGGAAGCGGTGGAAAATACCTGGAAGATAGCGGAAAAATGCGACCTTAAACTGGAACTTAACAAATGGAATTTTCCGGTATTTCCGGAATTGGAAGGGCGCGACGCCGACTCGTATCTGCGTGAATCGGCTTTACGCGGACTCGCGTCCAAATTTGGAGAGCTAAATCAAGAAATCCTTTCACGGTTGGATTATGAATTGGATATTATTGCTAAAAAGGGCTATGCCACTTATTTTTTAGTCGTGGCCGATTACGTGAATTGGGCCCGGAGCCGCGGCATCATTGCCACCACCCGCGGTAGCGCCGCCGGCTCATTGGTTTCTTTTGCCATCGGCATCATCACCATCAATCCTCTTGATTACAAGCTTCCCTTTGAAAGATTTCTAAATCCTTACAGGCCATCGCCGCCTGATATTGACGTTGATTTTGCCGATAACCGGCGCGATGAAGTGCTGGAATACGTGACGGCTCGCTACGGCGCCGATAAAGTGGCGCAGATCTGCACTTTTGGAACCATGGCCGCGCGCGGCTCCGTGCGTGATGTTGCCCGCGCGCTGGGCTATCCCTACGGCTTTGGCGACAGGGTCGCCAAGCTTATTCCATTTGGCTCGCAAGGGTTTCCCATGACTTTGGAGCGGGCGTTGGTTGAAAGTCCGGAGCTCGCCGAGGCCTATAAGGAACCGGACGTCAAAAGAGTGATAGATCTGGCGCGAAAGATGGAAGGATGCGCCAGGCACACGTCCGTGCACGCGGCCGGCGTGGTCATCGGGTCGCGGGCTTTGACCGAATTCACGCCTTTGCAAAAAGAAACCGGAGGCGAAAAAATTATTACGCAGTACGAGATGAACGCTGTGGAAAAGGCGGGCGTGCTCAAAATGGATTTTCTCGGAATCAGGAACCTTTCCATTTTGGGGCAGGCGGTGGATTTGGTTAAAAAAACAAAAAACGTTGAAGTCAATCTTCTTAATTTGCCTCTTGACGACCAAAAGACATTTGAGCTTTTGGCGGCCGGAGACACCATTGGACTCTTTCAGCTTAACGGCTCCGGCATGACGCGGTATCTCCGCGAGCTTAAGCCGTCGTCAATTTTTGACATTATGGCCATGGTGGCTCTTTATCGTCCGGGGCCGATTGAAAGCATTCCGGAATACGTAAGAAGAAAGCACAATCCCGCTCTGGTTAAATATCTTGACCCGAGAATGAAGGACATTTTGCAAACGTCTTACGGAATCATAACTTATCAGGATGACGTCTTGCTCATCTCCATTCATCTCGCCGGTTATTCATGGGAAGAGGCGGACAAATTGCGCAAGGCCATCGGCAAAAAAATACCGGAGGAGATGGCCAAACAAAAGGAAAAATTTATTTCCGGCTGCGTTAAAAACGGAATGGAAGAGATACCGGCGCGCGAGCTCTGGGCTTTAATTGAGCCGTTTGCCGCTTACGGATTTAACAAAGCGCACGCCGCAAGCTACGCCATGGTGGCCTATCAGACCGCTTATATGAAAGCGAACTTTCCGGCGGAATATATGACCGCGGTTATGACCGCCGAAGAAGGCGATTTGGAAAAAATCGCCGAAGCGGTGGCCGAATGCAAAAGAATGAGAATTGAAGTTTTGCCCCCGTCCATTAACGAAAGCAACGGCAATTTTACCTACATTGACGACAGGCATATAAGATTCGGGCTTTTGGCAATTAAAAATCTGGGCGCGGATGTGACCGATGCCATTATTGCCGAACGGCGCAAAAACGGAATTTTCGCCTCTTTATCAGATTTTGCTTCCCGTCTTTCGGTAAAATATTTTAATAAAAGGTCATTAGAGGCGCTGATTAAATCAGGCGCCATGGATTCGTTGGACGAAAGAAACGCGATGCTGTCAAATTTGCCGGAAATACAGAATTTTAACAAAGACATCCAGTCCTCCTCTTTGGCCGGACAGGGAAACTTGTTCGCGGCTTCTGATTCCACGGTTGGTTTGCTAAAATTAAAGCATATCCCGCCGGCCGGGAAAGCCGAAATGCTTTCATGGGAAAAAGAGCTTCTCGGCCTTTATGTGACAGAACATCCGTTTACTGATTATGCGGCCGCGTTAGACGGGCACGCGGAAAAAATCCAAAATCTTAAATCGCTGCCAAAAGGATACGGATGCAATCTGGGTGGCATAGTTGCCTCGGCGAAAAAGATTTTAACCAAGAAGAACGAAACAATGCTTTTTGCCAAAATTGAAGACGAAACCGGAACAATAGAGGCGATTGTTTTTCCGCGGGTTTACGCGGAGGAACCGCAATTATGGAAGGAGGGAGAGCCGCTGTTTTTGGCCGGAAAGATTTCAGAAAAAGAAGAAGAGCTGCGTTTTATAGTTGAACGCGCGCAAACCCTTGCGAATCGCAAATTGGCAGATTGGAGGCAGACGGCTTCTCCCGCCGCTCCGGCGGCGATTATGGTAAAGATTGAAGAAATGGCGGACCCGCATTTTTTTGAGGACTTGCGGCGAGTGCTGATACGGTATCCGGGAGAGCGGCGCGTGGTATTATTCCTTCCCGAAGGGGAAGAAACCAGAAAAATTGAAACGGATTTTCGCGTTGCCGACAGCGATGAACTGCGGCTGGCCATAGAACAGCTGGCGGGCAGCGGCAGCATTTTGGCGGCAAATTGAACCCCGCGCATAAATTTGTTGAGCGCGAATAGGGTGTGGAAAAACTAATAAAATAATTCATTAACGCAGAAGCGTCTGTCGTACAGACGCTTAGCGCGGCGAGACACGAGCAAAAGTGAGGGCGAAGCCCGAACGGGCGCGAGTGTCGGAAGCGAGCATGCCGAAGCGAATTTCAGGCAAAAAAAGGACAGCGGACGAGGAGGCGCCGCGGATTTCGCAGCCCGAACATTTATCATTGCGCGCTTATAAAAAGACAGCCGTTGCGTTTTTGGCTTTGGTTTTTGTTTTGCTCGCGGCCATTGCCTATGTTTCTTTTGCCAAAGCCACGGTTATTATTAAAGCCAGAACAACAGACGCGGAGGCGGAATTTAGAGCGGACGCGAGAAGCGACCCCAATCAAAGCGAAGTAAGGGGAGAAGTCAGAGAAATCGCCTTGGAAGGAGAAAGCGCGGCGCAAATTTCCGCCGATGTCAAAGAACTGCCTAGCGCGGCCACAGGCACGGTTAGAATATTAAATGAGATGAAACGTTCGCAAACTTTGGTGGTGAAAACGCGCCTGCTCTCCCCGGATGGAGTTCTTTTCCGCCTTAAGAAGACCGTTTCGGTGCCGGCCGGAGGAGAGATAAAAACGGAGGTTTATGCCGATAAAGAAGGCGCGAGCGGCGATATCGGGCCGACAAGGTTTGTCATCCCCGGCCTTAATGCGGAAAATCAAAAAAAAGTTTATGCCGTCTCTGACGCCCCTATGACCGGCGGGCTTACTTTGAAAATCGGCGTGGGGCAGGCGGATATTGATCGCGCCTTGGAGGAAATCGGTAACCGATTACTGGAAGAAGGAAAGCAGAAATTGGGCGCGCAGTGGTCTCCCGGGGCCGGCAATGCCGAAATTTATCAGAAAAAGATAATCTCCTGGAAAGCGGACCAGAAAATAGGCGGACAGGCGGAGAATGTGAAAGTGAAAGCAAAAGTGGCTATTACCGGAGTGCGCTACGACCGGGAAAAATTATTGGAATTAGCCGAAGCCAAACTGCGCGAGCGGGCCAAAGATGAGGAAGAGCTGCGCGATATAGACAGGGAAGGGTTTGAGGTAAACATAATCTCCGCTGACTCCATCGTTAATGCCGCGGTGCTTTCCGCCCGGCTTAAGGGCAAGCTCGCCATTTCTTCTAAGAGCAAGGTTTTGGATCCGGACCAGCTTATCGGGCTGACAAAATCGTCGGCCGAAGAATATCTGCGCGGATTTAACGCCGTGGAAGACGCTCAAATCAAGGTACGGCCTTTCTGGCTCCGCCGATTGCCAAATTTGCGGGAGAGGATTAAGATAAAGGTCATAACGGAGTAGAGCTTGTAGCTTTTAGCTGTTAGCTTTTAGTTGTTTTGGTTTATTTCTATCAGTTAAAAGCTAAAAGCTAAAAGCTTTTTTATTATGTCCAAAAAAGAAACTTATCCAATTGAAACCGTCCGCCACTCCACCGCCCATGTTCTGGCCGCGGCTGTCTCCGAACTTTATCCGGGAACAAAATTTGGCGTCGGACCGGTGATTGAAAACGGATTTTTTTACGACCTTGATTTGCCCGCGCCAATCACGCCGCAGGATTTGCTGCGCATAGAAAAAAGAATGAAAGAAATAATCAGGCGCCGGGAGAAATTTGTGAGAAAAGAAATGCCTTTAACCAAGGCCATATCTTTTTTTGAAAATCTCGGTCAGGGCTACAAAGTGGAATTGCTCCGTGATTTAATGGCTCGCGGCACGACTTCGATGCGGCCGGAAGAAGCTCAGGACGTGAATCTGGAGAAACCAACATCAGTTTCCGTATACGAAACCGGAAAATTTGTTGATCTTTGCCGCGGACCGCATATTGGCGACTCTGGCGAGGTTGGCGCTTTTAAATTAACCAAAATCGCCGGAGCTTATTGGCGCGGAAGCGAAAAAAATAAAATGCTTACCCGCATTTACGGTTTGGCATTTAAGAGCGAAGCCGAACTTAAGGCCTATTTGGTTTTGCTGGAAGAAGCGGAAAAACGAGACCACAGAAAACTCGGAGCCGAACTTGAACTTTTTATGATCTCCCCGGACGTTGGCATGGGGCTTCCTATCTGGCTGCCCAAGGGCGCGTTTATTAGGAGAAAAATGGCCGATTTGGTGCGCGCATTTGAAGAAAAAAAGGGCTATCAATATGTGGATACGCCTCACATAGGCAGAAAGCGTCTTTATGAAACATCCGGCCATTGGCAGCATTACAGGGAAACAATGTATTCGCCTTTGGATATTGAAGGCGAGGAGTATATTTTAAAGCCGATGAATTGCCCGCATCATATTCAGGTCTATGCCCTTCGCCCGAGGAGCTACCGGGAACTTCCCATTAAATTGGCCGAAGACGGAACCGTCTATCGTTTTGAAAAATCAGGCGAACTTTCAGGATTATCGCGAGTGCGCGGTTTTACCCAAAACGACGCGCATATATTTTGCGCTCCCGAGCAGATTAAAAAAGAAGTGGCTCTGCTCATAGGTTTAACCAAGGCGATTTATAAAGCATTGGGAATAAAAAATGTGTGGCTGCGCCTTTCTCTCCGCGATCCCAAGGACACGGTAAAGTATGTCGCTGACGGCAAAATGTGGGAAAGAGCCGAGAAAGCTCTGCGGGACGCGTTGGATAGCCGCAAGGCAAAATATGTTGAGGCCGAGGGAGAGGCGGCTTTTTACGGTCCGAAGATTGATTTTCAGGCTAAGGATGTGCTGGGGCGCGAGTTCACGGTTTCCACAATCCAGCTTGATTTTTCCCTGCCTCTTAAATTTGGGCTGGAATACATAGGAGACGACGGCGAAAAACATCGTCCGGTGATGATTCATCGCGCGTATTTCGGGTCGTTTGAACGTTTTTTCGCTTTTTTGATTGAGCATTACGGAGGCGCGTTCCCGCTCTGGCTCTCTTCGGTACAAGTCGCCATTTTGCCGGTAGGCAAAGACCATTGGAAGGCGAGCGCGAAACTTGAGGCAATGTTAAAAAAACAGGGAATTAGAGCCGAGGCGGACGCTTCCAGAGAAACGGTTGGATATAAAATCAGAAAAGCGGAAAAGATGAAGGTGCCTTATATGCTGGTTATCGGCGATAAGGAAAAAGATTTGCGGACTCTTGCGGTGCGCAAGCGCGGTGAGGCGGAAATAAAAAAGATGACTTTGGCCGGATTCGTTAAAAAACTGCAAACGGATTTAAAAAAGATGAAATAAAAAATTCCCCCGGCATACGCTCGGGGGAATTTTTTTACATATCCGCTATCTTGTCATAAATTTGGACGCCTGTTCCTCCAATCTTTTTATGTCGCCTTTGTGCGAGAGCCTAATCTTGGCCGCGAGTTTGCTTTTGCCGGCGTCCACATAATCAGCGATTTTTTTTTGCATCTCATCAAGCTCTTGCCTGGCTTTTCGCAGTTCTAACTCCGGTATGGAGACGCCGCCAAAAAGACGTTTTAATTTTCCGCCCCAGCCGGCTTTTTTCTTTTCTTTTTCAACCGTTTCTTCAAGTAAGGACGTTTGTTTCCTTTTATCCTCAAAATCTTTGCCCGTGAAAGGAAATAGCTCTGGAAATTCTTTGTGGGCCTCATCAATTGCTTCCAAGCGGTTTTTTCTTAGCGCGGTTTCGAATTTGAAAAGCGCCTGCGTTCTTTCCTGCTCGGTTTCCGTTTTCATCGGGATTTGTTTGCCGCCTTCTTCCGCGCTTCGCAAATCGTTTACCGTCTCCAGCCAGTCGCTAAAGCCGATTTTTGCGTCGCTTGCCCTTTTTTCCATATCAACTGATTCTTGCGCCGCTTCCCGCCTCGCGAGTAAAAGAGGGATTTCGCCGGAAATAAAGAAAGCGCGTTCAACCGGGTCGCGGTCAAGCTCATCCAATTGTTCATCGGAAAGAATCTTTTCCGCAAAGGCCCGCGCTTGAAGGTCTTCGTTGACCGCCGCATCCGCCTCGGCCTTGCTTATTTCCGCGATGCCTTGAAGTATTTTAAGATCTTCCGCAATTTCTTTTCTGTACAAGGCCTCTTTGTCTTCCTCTTCCATCGCTCTCTCTTTCGTCATTTCTAACGCTTCCGCCATCGCGGCTTCAGCTTCGGTTGGCGCAGGCGCTTCTTTCGGCTTTGCGGTCTCTTCAGCTGCTTTTTCAGCAGTCATTTTCAAAACCTCCGCCACCGCTGTTTCCGCTTCCCGGGGTTCTCTTTCTTTATAGCGCGCTGCTAGCTCTGCCCGCGCTTCTTCAATAAGTTTTTCTTCCTCCCGCCTTTTTGCTTCCGTTGCTTTTAATTTTTCCAAACCCTTTTTAAAACGCGCTTCCTTGGCTCGTTCGTCAGCTTCTTTTTTTGTCTGTTCCGCCGCCACTCTTTCGCGCTCCATTTTTAAAATATCCCGCACTTCGGTTTCGGCTTCGGACGGGCCTTTAAGAGCCCTGTCGGAAGCTTCGCCGGCGGCTCCTTTTTTTCGTTTCTTTTTCTCGTATTGAGCTATTTCCTTTTGATATTCCGGGCTGATTTCTACGGACATAGATTAAAAATTATAAATTATATAATATATTATAGCACAAAAACGGCTGAAAATCAAGTCAAAACCGATTTACGGAGTTGTTTTAGTATTTTGAGGCGGTCTTTGCGCATCTTTTTTTCATAATCATGGCCGTATCCTTGAGATAAAATTTGTTCTATGGCCGTTATGGTTTGCGGCGTCAAAGCCAGCTTTTCTTTGGAAGCGGCTTCAAAAATCCAGTTGACCGTTTCCAAAGGCGCTTTAGCTTTTATGTCCTCCTCAAGACGGGCGGCAAGCAGTTCTGGTTTGATTCCCGGAGCGGGGATGAGTTCAAGCCGTTCCCCGAGTTCGTCAAGATTTTGCGCGGCCTCAATTACCGCATAAAGATTTTTAAGATTAATTCCCGAGGTTTGGAGCCGCCGCATCTGGTTTTTCACCCGCTCCATTGACTGGATAAGCGGATGGGAATACTCAAGTTCAAGAACTTTGGACGCGTAGGAGCCGAAAAGCTGCCCGTAGCCGTATTGGTATCTTCCCGCTTTCATATAAGCGGCGAATTCGTCCAAGGCATACGCTTCCATTCGCGGGTCAATTTCGTCGCGCGCCGGCGCGCTCGCGCGCTCTTTCTCCGGCCGGATAAAACGGTTGAAAATAACATGCTGAAATTCATGAATTTTTGTTTTTTTCTGTTTTTCCGGCGCGGAGGCCTTGAGAAGGCATATTGCTTTATCCAACGGCTTGATTCTTTCCGCTTCTTCTCCTTCAAATGCTTTGGAAAAATCTATGTTTAAAAAAGCGCCCGCCACGGTTTCAATAAGAATGCTTTCGCGGGAACCGGCCATTTCTTTTAGGTATCGTTTCATTTTTTCCGGGTCGGCGACTTCAATGGCAAGGGCAATAGGCAGATCGGTTTGGACGGTTACGTCTTCCGGAGAAAGATGTTTATCCATCCCGATATCTTTAAGAAACTGCGTTTTGGCGGAAAAATCCGTTTCCAATACGTCTAATGGATTCTCCGGAGGCGCAACCCCTGCTTTTTTTGCCAGATCTTTAGTGTATTCTACGATTCTTTGACGCGCCTCCGCGTATTTTTCCGCCGCGCGCTCCAGGGCCAGCCGTCCTGCCGGCGTGAGCGGCAGCGCGCGCTCCGGATTATTGCGGACGGTTTTAACGATATCTTCTTTTGACGCGTCAGGGCTCTCCATCACAAACGTTTCGGCGTCGCGAATGGCCTGCTCCATTCTGGCGGTATAACGAAATTTTTTTATTTTGCGAAGTATTTGCTTTTGCTCTTGCGCGTATTCTTCCTCGGTCATGTTTTCTGCTTTTTTTCTTTCTTTAAGGCCGGATAATATCTGTTGCGCGACCTCGGACGCGCCTTGCTCCAAAGACAGCGATTCCTGATTGAGGAGCTCTATTTCTTTTTGCAGCCGTTCGCGCTCTTCTTTTTCGCGTTCCGCTTCCACGGTTTGTTTTTCGCGGCCGAATAAAGATTGAACGACTTCTATGGCGGCTTTGGAGATTTCCCGGAGTTTGTTTAACAGTCCGGTTTTTTGCCGTTCATAATCCGCGTTTAATTTGGCGGCTTCAATGTCGGACGCGTCCAGGCCGAGATTTTTTGCCGCCTCCAAAATAGCCGCTTCTCCCTCCGCTTCCATTGCCGCCGGGTCCGCCTCCGTTTCAATTTGTCTGATTCTTTCGGCGATTAATTTCTCCAAAGAATACGCTTCTTCCGGCAGCTCCTGATTTCTCATATCTGTTTCCGGCGCGCTCTCCTCTTTGGGGAGAAGTGATTTTTTAACAGGTTTTTCCATAGATTACAGCGCTTCTTTGATTTTTTCAGCTTTTATTTTTTCTAACTCTTTCTGCGTTTTTTCCACAAGTTTTTTATATTCGCGTCTGATTTTTTGAATCTTGCCTCGGTGAAGATTAATGGTTTCCATAAGCTCTGTTTTTTTTGAGGCGGAGGAGACGGAAGAGCGTTTTGTCGTTTCGGACGATAAAGTTTTGGACATAGCGATAATGCCGTCCATTGAAGCATTTTTGGCAGCCGTTTTTGGCGGCGCGGAAAACCCGGGCGCGGCCGGAATCACGGTGCCGATGGTCGCTTTAATTAAGACCTTCCAAAATCTCATAAATGAATCGCTTAATCTTTTCAAATTCATAAGCAAAGAGTATACTGCCACAGATTGGATTATATCAATATTTATGCCCCATGGCTACCATATTATAACCTTTGGCTGTCAAATGAATAAGAATGATTCCGAGCGCGCGGCGGCGCTTTTGGAGGGCTTGGGTTTTTCGTCAAAAGACAAGCCGGAAGATTCCGATTTGGTCATCATCAATACTTGTTCGGTGCGGCAAACGGCGGAAGACAGGGTTTACGGCATGGTTGAGAAGTTGGCTAAATTGAAGGAGAAAAATTCGCATTTTGTTTTGGCTGTTATGGGCTGTATGCCCGGGCGCGATAAAGACGGCTCTTTGCGCAAGAAATTGCCGGCAGTTGACTTCTTCTTCCCGACCGCGAGAATTACGGAGTTGCCGAAATGGATAGCGGAAACCTTTCCGGAAATTGTTAATTCGGATGTTCTGGCCGAAGATTATCTTAAGCTCGCGCCAAAGAGAGAAACGCGGGTCAGCGGATACTTGACCATCCAGACGGGCTGCAATTATTTTTGCACTTATTGCGTTGTGCCTTTTGCCCGCGGACTGGAGCGGAACAGGCCGGTTGCCGATATTTTGGAAGAGGCGCGCGCTCTGGCGGAGTCCGGGTGCCTGGAAATTACGCTTTTGGGCCAAACGGTTAATTCTTTCCGCGCCGCCGATCCGGAGAACTTCTCCAAAAATAATCCTTATCACGACCATTTTGCCGCTCTGCTTTGGGAAATAAACCAGATTCCGGGCATTAGCCGCGTACATTGGACGGCGCCGCACCCGCGCCATATGACCGATGAGGTAATTAACGCGCTTGCTCTTCCCAAACAGGTTAATTTTCTCCATCTGCCGGTGCAATCGGGCGATAACGAAATATTGCGGAAAATGAATCGGCGCTACAAGGCGGAGGAGTATCTGGAACTTGTAGAAAAGATAAACGCCCGCAGGCCCGGGATAGCTTTGGGCACGGATATAATCGTCGGGTTTTGCGGAGAGACAGAGGAGCAGTTTGCGCGTACCGTGGAATTATACAAAAAGGCGGATTTTGATATAGCGTTTTTGGCGATGTATTCGCCGCGCTCCGGCACGGCTGCCAAAACGGCTTTTGCCGACACTGTGCCGCGCGAGGAAAAACGCCGCCGCTGGAGGGTGCTCCAAGATTTGATGGAAGAGATTGTCTTGGCTAAGAATCAGAAGTTTGTCGGCAACACCGCGGAAGTATTGGTTGATAAATGCGACTCCCGCGGACCGGCTCAAATTTGTTTGGGAAATTCCAATGAGATGAAGGTTGTGCAGTTTAACGGCACGCCGGATGATGTGGGCAAGATTGTTAAAGTTAAAATAACCAAAGCGCGCGAATGGGTGCTGGAAGGAACAAAAATTTAAATATTTAAATTTGTTTATTCCTTGTGGCTTGCCATAAGACCGTTGACAAAAGCCATTACATTCATTGACAAGCATTTTTTCCTTTGATAATCTGGTTTCAGCCCTTTTAAGGAGGAAACAATGGAAAAATTGACTGTTTCGTTCGATGACGCAACCTGGAGGCAACTGGACACCATCTCGGTAGAAACGGCACTTCCTAAGGCCGGGGTTCTTCGTCGAGCTATCCGTATTCTGGCCTGGCTGCTCAAGAAACAGGATGAAGGATACAAAGTCGCGCTGCTCAAGGAAGGTGAGCCGCCGCTTCTTGTGGAGCTTGTCTAATCTGGGAGCGCAGGCTATTCGCTCGGCATGTAGTTGAGTCTTATCCGCCTAAGGGCGGATAGTCCCCACATCCAAACACTGGTGTGGTTTTTTTTAAAAATTATTTAAGATAAATTGTCCCATTTAAAAATAAATTTGCCTAAATTAAAATACTTTGATAATTTGAATAATCAAAGTAAATCATTAACCTTTAAAATTTATGCCTAAAGTTAATCCAAGACAATTAGACCGATTGCAGAGAATGAAATATCTGGATATTTTATGGACTTCCATTGCCGGACTGGAAACTCGCGCTGAAGTCAAAGCGTTTTTTAAAGATTTATTAAGCGAAAGCGAAGCTATTATGCTTGGCCGGAGGATTCAGGTAGCCAAGAGTTTATTGGAAGGGAAGAAGTATGAAGAGATTATTGATGATTTGCATGTCGGAGACGACACCATTGGCAGGGTCCAGCGTTGGCTGACGTCCGGTTTCGGCGGATATGAGCAAGCGATTAAAAGTTTTGAAAGAGTATTGAATTACAGAGAAGAAATTGAAAGAAATAAAAATATCCAGCCCTACAGTTTTGAATGGTTGAAAAAGAAATATCCTCTTCATTTTTTGTTGTTTAATATTATGGATAAGGTTGATCGTAAAAAGAAATGATCAAAATTTAAATACTTTGATAATTTGAATAATCAAAGTAAAGTGTGAGGGTGGTTTATATTATGAGGAAATTACCAAAGATTATCGTTATAGCCGGGCCGACCGCAACGGGTAAGACCGATTTGGGTATTAAGATTGCCAAAAAATTTAATGGAGAAGTAATTAGCGCTGACTCAAGACAGATTTATCGTGGAATGGATATAGGGACGGGCAAACCTAAAATTTCAGATTTCAGATTTCAGATTTCAGAAGTTGATGGCATAAAACATCACTTGATAAGTATCGTGGATCCGGATGAAGAATTTACCGTTGCGCTTTGGAAACAAGAAGCAATCGCGGCGATTAAAAATATCTTAACGCGCAATAAATTGCCGATAATTGTCGGCGGTACGGGACTTTATATTAAATCATTGGTGGAAAATTTGGATATTCCTCAAGTGCCGCCGGATTTTGCTTTGCGCAAGAAGCTGGAATTAAGAATTAAGAAGCAAGGATTGAAAGTTTTATATAAAGAACTTTTGAAATTAGATCCGGGAGCAAAAGGCGTTGTTGACCAGCGTAATTCCCGGCGAGTCATCAGGGCGCTGGAGGTCTGCCTTATAACGGGCAAGCCGTTTAGTTCGCTTCAAAAACAAGGTGAGCCGATGTTTGAAGTTTTAGAGCTGGGAATAGACGTCCCGAGAGAAAAACTTTATAAGCGCATAGATAGACGCGTTTTGGAAATGTACAAGGAAGGGTTGCTTAAAGAAACAAAAAAATTTTTGAAAAGATATTCGCCGCATATTCCCGCAATGAGCGGGATTGGCTATAAGGAAGCAGGGGAGCATTTGGCCGGTAAAATCAGTTTGGAAGAAGCAATTGTTAAAACGCAGCTTCGTACCCATGCTTATGCCCGCCGCCAGCTTATCTGGTTTAGGAAGGATAAGAAGATCAAATGGATAAAGACTCAAGAACAGGCGGAAAAGCTGGTTGAGATTTGCCTTTTAGCTCTAAATGTGTTATAGTATGTAAAGCTATTATTAAGACCTCTTATATATGGCCAATGTTCAAGCAGAACCAGTTGTTGGTTACTGCGTTAAGTGCAAGGAAAAGCGGGAAATGAAGGACCCCAAAGAGGTGGAAATGCCGGGCAAAGGCGGTCCTCGCCGCGCCATGAAGGGCACTTGCCCTGTCTGCGGCACAGGCATGTTCAGAATTTTGGGGAAAAAGTAAGCATTTATCAAAAAATCCGCCAATTTTGGCGGATTTTTTGATATATTTTTTTAGGCAAGCCTGTCTTTGAGCAGTTTTTCCGCCACTTGGGGATTTGCCGTGCCGTGAGTTTCTTTCATAACCACGCCTTTTAGGAACTGAATGACCTGGATTTTCCCGGCCTTATATTCGGCAACCTGCTCCGGGTGGTGGGCAAGAACCCTTTCCACAACCGGTATAAGCTCTTCATCGCCGGAAACTTGTCCCAAACCTTTATCCTCAATTATTTCTTCCGGCTCCGCCCCTGTTTTAAGCATTTCTTCCAGAACGGTCTGCGCGGCCGAGGAGGATATTTTATTGGCGTAAATCATGGTAATGAATTCGGCGAAATTTTCCGGTGTTATTTTAATGTCTTTAATTTCCGTCCCGTCTGCTCCAAGCAATCCGCCAAGTTTTGACAAGAGCCAGCCGGAGACAAGTTTGGCAAGTTTTTTTCCTTCTTTTTGCCAGACCTCTTCGCCCGAACCCTCAATCTCCGGCAGGGTGGAAAGCCATTCTTTGAGCTCGGAGATAACCTTTTCCGCATAGTTGGAGAGCTCAAGATCTTCGGAGACGGTTCTGGCGTCTTCGGACGAGAAGAAGTATTCATTTTTAAATCTTTCTCTTTTTTGCGCCGGAAGCTCCGGCAATTCTCTGCTAAGCCGTGAAGACATTTCAGATAGTTCCAGCGGCGGCAGGTCCGGTTCCGGAAAATAGCGATAATCGTGCGCTTCTTCTTTTGTCCGTTGCAGCACGGTTATCTGCCGGCTGTCGTCCCAGCCGCGGGTCGTTGTGGCTTCCTGCGGAGCGCCCTCTTCCCAAAGCTTTGTTTGTCTCATTATTTCGTATTCCAAGGCGCGCTCCACGGCGCGGAAAGAATTGATATTTTTGATTTCTGTTTTGGGATAGAGTTTGGTTTCGCCCAGGGGACGCAGAGATATATTGGCGTCGCAGCGAAGATGCCCTTTTTCCATATCAGCGTCCGAAACGGCTAAATATCTCATCATCAGCCGCAATTC
This sequence comes from uncultured Gammaproteobacteria bacterium, assembly GCA_964609095.1. GTDB lineage: Bacteria > Patescibacteriota > Patescibacteriia > CAZSQN01 > CAZSQN01 > CAZSQN01. The sequence goes on from CAZSQN010000001.1 coordinate 275,134, forward strand.
CTGCAGGAATGACTTTGCCTCCAGCGGGCTTCGCATATCCGGCTCGGTGACGATTTCGGCAAGCGGCGTGCCGGCGCGGTTATAATCGACTAAAGATGTTTTTTTGTCGGCGGAGTGCAGCAATTTAGCCGCGTCTTCTTCCAAGTGAAGGCGGGTTATGCCGATTCTGGCCGAAGTTCTCTCGTTTTTTTTAGCCGGAATCTCAATATTGAGAAAACCATTAATCGCTACGGGCTCGTCATACTGGGATATCTGGTATCCCTTGGGGAGATCCGGATAAAAATAATTTTTTCTGTCAAATTTGGAACTGTCCGGTATTTGACAATTTAAGGCAAGTCCGGCAAGAACGCCAAAGCGCAGGGCCTGATTATTGATTACCGGCAAAGTGCCCGGATGTCCTAGGCAGATGGGGCAGATGACGGTATTGGGCGGCAGGTTTTCTCCGCTATTGTCGCAGCCGCAGAACATTTTTGATTTGGTTTTTAGCTGGACGTGAATTTCCAAACCGATAATTGATTCAAATTTCATAAAATACGAAACATACTGCGGGATTTTCGAATTCGCTTATTGAGCCGCCGTTGCCGTTGTTTCCGTTCCGCTCTCTTTTAGCGCCCGATAGAGCAGGACGCCAACGGCGGTAAGAAGCGGAGCGGAAAGTGATTGAATTAAATTACTGATGGCGTCCAAAATTGCCGATAAATAAGCCGAGCCCGGCCCCGTGCTTATGATTTCTTTCCACGGAATGGTGGCGGCGGAGAAAAGCTGGAAGATGGCGCTCGTGGCAAGCCAGACGACAACCGACCAGAAAGCGGCCGGAGCCGCGAGCCGCCAAAGCGCTGCCCAAAATCTGCCGCGCGAGAGGCGGCGGCTTTTTTTAAGAGCGTCCGCGCCTTTGGCGCCATGGAGAATCGCCTCATAGTAGGCAAACGCAAACCAGATGGAAAAGATTATGCCGGGAATGACGAAAAGCAAAAATCCGCCAAGCATGGCGAGTCCCGCGAGAATGGAAACGATTAAAACCGGAAGAAACTTTCTGGCCGCGTCTTCGCCAAGCTTTTTAACGTCAAATTCCTGTTTTTGGATGGCGGCGTCAAGCGCTAGAACCAGAATTATCGCGGCCCAAAACCTGATTAAATATGATGGGATTGAAACCAAAAGCGAAGTGATGATGGCGGCAATTTCTCCGACCGAGAGCAGCCGCAAAAGCAGATTGACGGAAGTGACAACAACCGTCGGCGCGAACATCCATAAGGCCACCCTCATCAACGGCTTGCGGTTAGTTTTATAAAGCAGCCAGGAACCTTCTATAATATCTCCGGCGCCTAAAAGTTTGTTCATAATAAGCGGGACCCTTTGGACCAATAGGTCATATAGGTCTTATTTAATTATTTTTCTTCAAAAGACACGCTTTATCTTTTGGAGAAAAATCCCGAAAACGGTTTCGGGACGGTTTTATTATTTGTTTGGAAAGATCTTTTGGACTAGTTTGGCGACTTCCGCGGTTACATCTTCAATGGTTCCGTCATTTCGCAGAATAATCCGTTCAATGCCCTTGCGCTTAAGGTATCCGAGAAACCAATGTCCCATAAAGGCATTTCGGAGCTTTTCAAGCACTTCAGCGCGTTCAAAAATGGAATCATCCTTTTTTCCGGAACGCCCTTCCAGCCGCTTCATCGCAATCGCCGGTGAACAATCAATTTGAATAAAATATCCTGGACAATGTTCGTCGGCAAGAGCGTTTCCTGGGAGAGTCAGGATTTTTTGTTCCGTAATTCCGCCTTGGACCGGCTGATAAACCAGGGTTGTGAGGTAACTTCTGTCCTGAAGGACGATTCGTCCGTCGGCAAGCGCCGGCAGGATAACGCGGTTATAGAGAATATGGCGGTCAAGGGCGAAAAGCTGCGCTGTTTCAAGCGCGCCATACGCGGCCTTGTTGCTGATGAGCTCGTTTCTGATGGCCGCGCCGGTCCATGCATGGGTTGGCTCCGCCGAAAGCAGAATGCCGGCTTTGGGCAGGTCTTCATAGCGTGGAATAGCCCCGGTACTTTTAATGTGTCCGGCCAGGTCAAACGAAGTCAGGCCTTTTCTTTTTTCCAATTCTTTTTGAATGAGCTTTAAGACAGTGCTTTTGCCGCACCCGTCTATACCGTCCAAGACCAAAAGATTTTTTTGCGGCATAACGCGTTCCTTTGCTAAAAGACGCCACCCAGGCGCCTTTTTATATTATCATATCTGGTTTCGCGGGGCGAGGCCCCGCACATAGTTTATGGAAATATTTTTATAGCTTTGTAACTCTATGTTAAGACAGGTTCGCGCTAAATTTAATGTATTTTAAGAGTCTATGTGCGGGGCGAGGTGTCCCGCGTATCCTCCGGTAGAGCCGAATCCGCCTCTGGACTTTGATTGCATCTCGGGAACTTCTTGCCAGTCGGCGCGTTCCATTTTTACAAATATCCCTTGAGCTATGCGCTCGCCGCGGGAAATTTGCGCCGGAGCCGATTTGATGTTTAAAATCTGTATTTTTAATTCATCATCCGGACCGCAATAGTCCTGATCAACGATGCCGATGCCGTTAGGCACGACCAGCCCCTTTTTAAGCGGAAGCGAGGAGCGGGACGCCAGGATAAGCATATAACCCGGCGGGGTTTGCACAATAACATTTACCGGCACGAGCGCGATTTCTCCGCCCGGCACCAGCGCGTCTTCTCTCGCGAGCAAATCAAAAGCCACCGCGCCTTCTGACTCATAGCGCGGCAGGGGCAGAGAGTTGTCAACTCGTTTAATTTTTATGGACAACATAAATATAACGCAAATCTCGCGAATGAATGCAAATGACGCGAATGCGCGAATACCTTATTTGCATATTCGCATGATATTGGCATGGGATTCGCATCATTCGCGTTATGGTTATTTAAAGTTTTTCCACATCTGGCTGGCTTGCGGCTCTTTGGCGCCGTAATATTTTGATTGGAGTTTTCCGGAACCGTAGGGGTTTTCGCAAACAGAGGAAAGAGGGGAAAAGGAAATCTGCGCGATAGGCATCATATAATAAAGTTTAACAGGCAGACGGCCGATGTTGTGAAGCTCCAAAGTCATATTCAGGCGATTTCCCGGGTCCAGGTATCCGGCTGTGGCGTGGATGATTATTCCCAGCCGCCCCAGCGAACTTTTTCCCTCCAGCCGTCCGACAACATCATTGCTAACGCCGATTTCCTCAAAAGTAACGCCCAAGGCGAATTCTCCCGGGTGCAGAATAAAAGGATGGGTTTCGTCTATATCCACCCGGCGCATAAGGGAGTCAATGGGCTCTTTCACGTCTATGCAGGCATGATTGGTGTGGTCAAAGACCAAAAAACCTTTTCCCAAGTGCAGGTCTATGGATGCCGGCTGGATTGAGTTAGGCAGGAGCGGATTAACGGAAATACGCCCGGAAGCCAGATATTTTTTTATGTCGGCGTCGGAGAAAATCATACTTTTTAGCGTATAGGGTTTAGGGTTTAGTTTTTCTCATTAACTTTAACAAAAAACATCCCGATGCGCAATCGGGATGTTTTTTTGTTTATGTTAGTTTGTTTGGATTCGTACCGCCGGGCTCATGGATGATGCAAGCGCGGCATTTTTGATGTAGACGCCTTTGGCCGTCGGAGGTTTTGCCCGTTTAATCGCGTCTAAAACCGTATTCAGGTTTTGAAGCAGGTTCTCTGAAGGATTGGAAAGCTTGCCAATGGCGACATGGATATTTGCTCCGTCGTCGTTTTTTAAAGTAATCTTGCCCTTTTTAAGCTCCTCCACCATTTTTTTGACATTCGCGCCAACGGTATCTGTTTTGGGGTTTGGCATCAAACCCTTGGGGCCGAGGATTTTGGCCACTTTAGCCAGTTTGGGCATCATATCAGGCGTGGCCACCGCGACGTCAAAATTTATTTTTTCCGTTTTGGCGATTTCCGCAATAAGTTCTTCGCCGCCCGCTATCTCCGCGCCGGCTTCCTTGGCGTCTTTTTCCTTGTCCGCTCCGACAAAAGCGGCAATTCGTTTTGATTTTCCAGCGGCATGAGGCATGGTTATTGTCACGCGCACAAGCTGTTCGCCTTTGGTCGGGTCAATGCCCAACTTCAGATGCAAATCCACGCTTGGGTCAAATTTTACCGTCTTTGTTTTTTTAACTAAATCAATCGCTTCTTCAAGCGAATATAATTTTTTTGGATCCACAAGTTTTTTCATTTCAAGATATTTTTTTCCGTGCGCCATACAATTTAAACTAAAAATTAAAATCTAAAAATTAAGAATTTTGGAGTTCGCTTTCGCTCACGATTATATAAAATAAATCGCGAAGCGATACTTTAATTTTACATTTTTCATTTTTAATTTTGAACTTAACCCTCAACTACTTCCAGCCCCATCTGCCGCGCGGTGCCTTCAATGGTCCGCATAGCCGCGGAAACATCGGTCGTGTTTAGGTCGGGCATCTTTTTGAGGGCGATTTCACGCACTAAACTGCGTTTTATTTTGCCGACTTTTTCCTGCAGGGGCTTGCCCGAGCCCTTTTCCAGCTTGGCGGCTTTTTTGAGCAATTCCGAAGCCGGTGGGGTCTTCATGACAAAAGTAAACGTGCGGTCTTCGTAAACAGTGATGACCACCGGAATAATATCGCCTCCGAGTTCTTTGGTCGCGGCGTTGAATTTGTTGACGAAATCAGAAATGTTCAAACCGTGCTGTCCCAAAGCCGGGCCAACCGGCGGCGCCGGAGTGGCCTTGCCGGCCGGAATTTGGAGTTTAATCTGCGTTTTGATTTTCTTAGCCATACATTTGAGCTGTAAAGCCGTAATCGCTTGCGCTAGCTTTAAAGCTTTAAGGCTTTTTACGGCTAACGAAGTGATTGTGGCCGAAAGTTTATAATTTTTTAATCTGCAGGAAATCAAGTTCAACGGGGGTTTCTCTGCCGAACATGGATACCAGCACTTTAACCTTCCCGCGCTCTTCGTCAATTTCCGAAACTTTGCCCTCAAAATCCTTAAACGGCCCGTCAACAATTTTTACAGGATCATTGGCGCTTATGTCAATCTTATATTGCGGCTCGGCCACGCCCATTCTTTTTTGCAGATTCTTAACTTCCTCGTCGGAAAGCGGAGTAGGGATGGTGCCGGTGCCGATAAAACCGGTGACATTCGGGGTGTTTCGCACCACATACCAGGAGTCGTCGGTGACGATCATCTCCACCAAGACATAACCCGGAAAGATTTTTTCTTCAATCGTGCGGCGTTTGCCGTTTTTAATCTTAATCTTCCTTTCCGTCGGAATCATGATATTAAAAATCTTATCCTCCATGCCCATGGATTCAATGCGCGTTTTAAGGTTGCTGGCCACGTTTTCTTCGTAGCCGGAATAAGTATGGATGGTGTACCAGCGACGGCCCCGTTTGTCTATTTGTTTAGGCATACTTTTTGATAGGGTAAAGGGTTTAGCGTTTAGGGTTTAGGAATTAACCAGATTTTATTTAATTAAACGCTCAACGCGTTATGAGTTTTTCCACGCCCAGCGCGAGTAGGTAATCCAAAACGCCAAAAAATATCGCCACTCCCAAACTGATGCCGATAACAAGCAGGGTATGATTGGCTGCTTCGCGCCGCGTGGGCCAAGTGACTTTTTTAAGCTCCGTTTTTGATTCTTTAAAGTAATTAACCAATTTATTAAACATATAACTTGAAGCATGAAGCATGTTGTTTGAAGCCGTAAAAATGTTTCAGGCCTCGTGTTTCACGTTTCATGAGGTCTTGGTTTTTAAAAGACCCCGGGCGGGGTCAAATATTCATTTATATTAAAACTATACACCCATGTTGACCGCCTGTCAAGGGCATTGTAAGATAGCCGCAGTTCCTATAAAAAATAAAGGAGATACAGATGAAGTATGTGTTGGGTATGGCGGCCGTTATTTTATTTTCTTTTTCTCTGTCGCTGGCTGATGAACCGCCGGTAAGCAGATATGCCGGGGTGTGCGCCAGACGCTGCCGGAGCAGAACGAATTCCATAATTGACGCCACGGTTGTCCATACGGTTTTAAGGAAACGTACGCGCGAAAAAGTATACCTTTTAAGCACGGGTAATTCTGAAGTAAACGCGCCGGCAGTTGTCTGCGGGTGCGAATCGCGCTTAGTGCGGCATCGCACTCGCGCCGACCGCGAGAATACTGCCCTTCTTGCGCGCGAATGCAACGATCTTTGCCGCGCCGGTACGCGCCTTTACCCCGACGTTTTAATTGTCAGTCCTGACGGCAGCGAGCACAGAGAAAGTGTCGGAATTCTGCAGTACGAATCGCCGATCGCCTGTTTGTGTACCGGCATTCCGGTGGATGTCCTACCGCCGGTTCCGCCCAGGCGGCATCCGGAGAGATAAGATGCGTTTTCTCGCCGCCATTGGGTTTGTTTTGATTTTTTGCGGTTGCGGAGCCGCGGTTACGCGTCAAGAGTACCGTTCCTGGAGAAGCGTTTGCGCCGCCGAGTGCCGCGACAGCCCGCGCGATGTGTGCATTTTGGAGCAGGACGGAAGCGAGTCCCATACCAGAATCGCCATCATTACTATTTCTCCTCCTTATGTTTGCAGATGCGAATGAAATTGACCCCGACGAAGTAGTCGGGGTTTTTCTTTCCACAGTATTAATTTGCCAGCAAGCACATATTGTATTAAAATTTTAACGCCATAAGCAAACGGAGAAAAACATGAAACAATATTTGGACACCTTGCGGCTCATTTTGGAGCAGGGAAACAAGCGCGGCGACCGCACCGGCGTCGGCACTATTAGTTATTTTGGTCCACAGATGCGGTTTGACCTTTCGGAAGGATTCCCAATTATTACGACCAAGAAAGTCGCGATGCGCCTTGTGATTGAGGAGCTCCTCTGGATGCTCCGCGGTGAAACCAATGTGAAACCGCTTCAAGAAAAAAATGTCCATATTTGGGATGAGTGGGCAGACGAAAATGGGGAGCTTGGTCCTGTTTACGGAGCCCAGTGGCGAAGTTGGCCATGCATTGATGGACGCAAGATTGATCAAATCTCCGATGTTGTCAGCCGCATCAAAAGCAAACCCACTGACAGACGGCTGATTGTTTGCGCTTGGAATGTGGAGCACATTCCGCAAATGAAGCTTCCGCCTTGCCATGCGTTCTTCCAGTTTTACGTTGCCGATGGCAAGCTCTCCTTAAAGCTCTACCAGCGGAGCGCGGATATGTTCCTTGGTGTGCCCTTTAACATTTCTTCTTACGCGCTTCTTACCATGATGGTGGCGCAGGTTACGGGACTCGCGCCTGGCGAATTCGTGCACACTTTCGGCGATGCGCATGTTTACCTGAATCATTTGGAGCAGGTTAATCTTCAGCTCTCGCGCGAGCCGCGGTCTTTGCCGCAGATGAAAATCAATCCGGAGGTAAAAGATATTTTCGGATTTAAGACCGAGGACTTTGAGCTTACGGGCTACGACCCGTATCCCGCAATCAAAGCGGAGGTGGCGGTATGATTTACATTATCGCGGCAATGGGCAGAAACCGCGTGATTGGCAAGGACGGCAAATTGCCTTGGCGCCTGCCGGCTGACCTCAAGCATTTTAAGGAAATGACGACCAACAATACGGTGGTCATGGGACGGAGGACTTATGAGTCCATTGGCAGACGATTGCCCGATAGGAGAAATATTGTCATCAGCACGCGAAAAGATTTAATCGCGCCGGGCTGTTTGGTTGTACCGAGTTTTGAAGCCGCGCTTGCTAACATCTTTCCGGCAGAGATTGCTTTTTGCATCGGAGGCAGCCGCGTTTACCAAGACGCTCTGCCTTTGGCCGAGAAGATGTACCTTACGGAAATTGACGCGGAATTTGACGGCGATGTTTTTTTCCCGGAGTTTAATTACGATGAGTGGAAGGAAGTAAGCCGGGAGCCACACGAGCCGGACGAGAAAAATCCTCACGCGTATGATTTTGTTGTTTACGAAAGGAGAGAGTGATGTCAATTTGCGATAGGACTTTCGGCATCAGCGTTGTTTGCAAGCATTGCGGCGGAAGAATGATTGTTCATAAATGCTTTAGGCACAATCCGAAAATTCCCGCAAAATGCCCTCATTGCGGCAAGAGGAATTGGGTCAAGCTCAAGAAAAAGCAAAACCGAGCTTAATCGCTCGGCCTGCCCCGCATAGAGCCATGCTCTTGTGCGGGGCTCTTTTTATGAAGTGTTGTTATATATCCCGCTAACATTGCATACCATGGATAATGGGATAGGGCCGCTTGACATTGAGTAGAGATTATGTTAATCTTTTTCTGCCCTTTTAAAACCGAAAGGAAGTGTGCGATGCTCAAGTCCACTAAGGCTTTGGTAAAGGCACTGGTGCGGTGGTTGCTTATTGTGATTTGCGGCACTGTTTTGGTGGTTGTCGGCGGCGGTTACCTTTTTACTCCGCGCATTGACGCACATCTGCCGTTGCGTACGGCAGAAACCTTTGGCTATACCGACCCGGGATTTGTTGCGGGAGGAAGTTTCGGGTCTGCGTATTCCGGCTGTGGCGCTGGTGAGGCCGCCTTTGACATGAGGGCAACTAATCCGGCAGGCAGGCGTGTTACTGTTCTTGCTTGTTGCCGTTCCGGCGGATGGCTGGTCGGACAGGCATCTTGCGAAATCAGAGGTAAGTAATTTTTAAAACCGAGTCTCTAAAGGCTCGGTTCTTTTTTTACTTGGAGGTGAGGGGATTTGCACCCCCAGGATCATGAATGGTAAGTCAGATCCCGCACTACACCACCCCCAAGCTTGGATAGTGTAGCATAATTTTGCCCACATGCAATAAATTGACAAAAATCAGTTGTTGTGTTATCTTCATAATAGATGGTAAGTCAGATCCGTACTACATAGGATCCGCGCAAAACCGTTCTGAAAGGGGCGGTTTTGCTTTTGGTCTATGACAGATTGTAAAAATTTTGTTAATCTCTTTTTGCTCTTTAAAAACCGAAAGGAGAAAGCCGATGATTGAGCAGATCGGAATTTTCAGCGCAAACGCGACTGAGACCGCTTGGGGAGGGTTTCAAGATATTGTCAACGATTTTTTGGCGAAGAAAAATAACGACGGCGAATATAAGCAAATCTCGCGCGTCTTCCAAAACGTTGATGACGACGGTTATGTCATCCTCACTATCTTTTACCAATGGGTGAAAGGGCCGCCGAATCTGGGCCCGTTCCGCACCGCGCCGGGAGGGGAGTAGAAATGCTCAAAAAGTCGTTTCTGCTTTTTTTGCGGCTTGTTGCCGCGGCGATTGTCCTTACCCCGGCAGTTTTTCTGCTCTTTTGCATGGGTCTTGTGGTATATGACCTTTTTGCATATGGCTGGCAGCTGCCGCCTTTCCAGTACGGCAGAACAGAAGTTGTCTGTTATGGCGCAGGCGCAATACTTTGGATAGGAGCCGGCACCATCTTGCTTGTAATGAGCCCTCTCATCCTCGGAAAACTTTTTCCTTCTCTTGAAGGCAAAAAAGAAGGGGACAAGTAAAGTGTTCAAAAAACCGAGTCTTTAAAGGCTCGGTTCTTTATATATTTAAATTTTTTAAATATTTAAATGTCTAAATTTTTGACAGCCTTCGCGTGAGTTTGAATAAATCTCTTTCTCGGTTCCACCTCTCCGCCCATAAGAATATCAAACACCTCGTCGGCTTTTTCCGCGTCTTCAATGGTGACGATTTTCATGAGCCGCGTGGCCGGATTCATGGTTGTTTCCCAAAGTTGTTCAGGGTTCATTTCTCCCAAGCCCTTATAGCGCTGAATGGAAACGCCGAATTCGTACTGGCTCTCCCCGGTTTCGGCTGTCCCGCCATTCGGCGGGATTTCGCTTTGCTCAACTTCCTCTTTTTTGCCTTTGCGCGTCTCGGCTTTTTCTTTTTTAGCTTTTTGCATCTCTTTTATCACTTTTTCTTTTTCTTCGTCGCTGTAGGCGTAGCGAAATTCTTTGCCTATAGCCACCCTGTAGAGCGGCGGTTGGGCAATAAGGAGATGACCCTTTTTTATAATTTCCGGAAAATAGCGGTAGAAAAGAGTAAGCAAAAGAGTTCTGATGTGCGCGCCGTCAACATCGGCATCAGTCATAATAACGATGCGTCCATAACGGAGGGAAGCTATGTCAAATTGTTCTCCAATGTTTGTGCCCAGCGCGATTATCAAGGATTTAATTTCATTGTTTTGAAGCATTTTGTCCAGGCGCGCTCGTTCCACGTTTAAAATTTTTCCGCGGAGCGGGAGAATGGCTTGGTTTTCGCGGTTTCGGCCTTGTTTGGCGCTGCCGCCGGCGCTGTCGCCTTCCACTATATAAAGCTCGCAATTGGCCGTGTCGCGGCTGGAGCAATCAGCAAGTTTGCCCGGAAGGGTAAGGCCTTCCAAAACGCCTTTTCGTAAAACGGTGTCGCGCGCCGCGCGGGCCGCGAGCCGCGCGCGGCTTGCCAGCACGCATTTTTCCATTACGGCGGCCGCGTCTTTGGGATGCTCTTCCAAAAATATGTCCAAGGCGGTGCCAAAAGCGTTTTCCACCGCCGAGCGCACCTCCGGATTCCCAAGCTTGGCTTTGGTCTGGCCTTCAAACTGCGGATCGCGCACTTTAACCGAAATTACGGCCGTAAGCCCTTCGCGCACGTCATCGCCCGTCAGATTTTCGTCTTTTTCTTTAAGATAACCGTTTTTGCGCGCGTAAGAATTTAAGACGCGCGTTAGGGCCGTGCGGAATCCCACCACATGCGTGCCGCCCTCGGGATTATAGATATTGTTGGCAAAAGCGAAAAGCGACTCCTTGTATTCTTCCGTGTATTGAAAGGCCACTTCGCAGTCAATGCCGTCAACTTCTTTTTTAAGATAGAAAATGTTTTCGTGTTTTGATTTTTTATTATGATTAAGATGGCGCACGTAAGAAGCAACCCCGCCCTCAAAATAAAAAGCATAGGCGTCATCAGCTCCGGAGCGCTCGTCGCGCACGATTAAATGAACTCCGGCCGTCAAGTACGCTTGCTGGCGCAAGTGGTCTAAAATCGTTTGCAAGTTAAATTCTGTTTTTTGGAAAATTTCCGCATCCGGCTCAAAGGTGATGCGCGTGCCGCGTTTATTGGTTTTGCCGACGGTTTTTACCTTATATTGCGATTTACCGCGTTTATATTCCTGCATCCATACTTTGCCGTCGCGAAAAACCTCGGCCTTCATCCAGGAAGAAAGCGCGTTAACAACCGAAACGCCGACTCCGTGGAGCCCGCCCGAAACCTTGTATCCGCCGTCGCCGAATTTGCCTCCGGCGTGGAGTTTGGTCAGCACCAGTTCCAGCGCGGAGACCTTGTACTGGGGATGAAGGTCAACCGGGATGCCGCGGCCGTTATCTTCCACTTCAACTCTGCCTTTGGGCATCAGGGTGACAAAAATAGTGTCGGCGTGCCCGCCCATGGCCTCGTCAATGGAGTTATCCACCACTTCCCAAACAAGGTGGTGCAGCCCCTCCGGGCCGGTGGAACCAATGTACATTCCCGGGCGTTTCCTCACCGGCTCCAGCCCTTCAAGAACCGTAATTTGCTTCGCGCCATATTCTTCGCCTGATTTTTTTACTGTTTTTGCCATATAAAATGAGGCGTTAAGCCCCTTTTTATAGCTGGTATTAGGTTTATAAAAAATTGTTTATAAATTTAGCCAATTATCTGTCATTCCCGCGAAAGCGGGAATCTACGGGTTCAAATTCTGGATTCCCGCTTTCGCGGGAATGACAATGGAAACCTAATATCAGTTATTAGATAAACATATTTTATCAAAGAATATTTATTTATACAACCGCTTGATGCCGCCAAGACAGGATTTTGTTATAATATACGGGGTATGGTTAATTTGAACATTATTAACAATCAGGCGCCGCGGGGAGGATTTGTTGAATGGATTGTTTTGAACAAGCTTTTATTAAAGCGGATAGCCAAATATTGCCTTATAGTTTTTTCAATTGTTTTTTGGAGTTATGGAATTTACGGGCTTGTTGATTGGATTCTTTTGTCCGGGCCGAAAGAAAGAATGGCCATCGCGCGGCTTCATGTGGACCTTGTCAACTACGGGGCGCGCGAAGCGGTGCGGCCGCTGGAGGTGCGGCGCGCGAGCGTGATTTCAAACGCGCGCGGCGACGCGCTGGCGCTGATTAAAAATCCCAACAGCCGCTGGTACGCGACCTTTGATTACAGATTTTTGATTGAAGGCGAGAGAACGGTGGCCCGCAGGGGATTTATCCTGCCCGGCGAGGAAAAATATATTTTTGATTTGGGGCTGAATTTGACGGGCAGGCCGTCGCGGGCGGCTTTGGAAATTAAAAATATAATCTGGCGCCGCATAACCCGGAGGGAAATTCCCGATTATGACGCTTTTTTAAGCTCGCGCCTTTCTTTTGAAACAGACAAAATTTCTTACGCGCCCGCTCTGCAGGTGGCCGGAAGGACGGTAAGTCGGGCCAGTTTTGAAGTTAGTAACAATTCCGCTTTTGGCTATTTTGAGGTCCCTTTTCAGATTTTTTTGTATCGCGGCAATGTGCTTGCCGGCGTCAATCAAGCGGTCTTAAATAATTTTGCTTCGGGCGAGACAAGGCAGGTTGACGCGACCTGGTTTGAAACCATCTCCGGAATTACAAAAGTTGAGGTCAGGCCGGATTTGAATATAATGGACGATTCGGTTTATAAAAAATAATCTCTGTTTTTGTGGCGGCGGAAAAACACATTATCAAAAATTTTAAATCGCTGGCAAAAAGCGCTTTGCGCCGCGACGCTCTGTCCATACTTGAGGCCGGAATTAGGGCGGCCAACCCGAGAAATGGAATTGCCCGCTTGGTAAAGAAGCGCGGCGATTTTATCTTTTTTGGAAATAAAAAAATAAATCGGAAAAATTACGACCATATTTACGTGATAGGCATTGGCAAGGCCTCGGCAGCGGCCGCTTCTGAACTTGAACGATTGCTTGGCGAAGATATCGCCGGAGGCGTTGTCTTGGACGTTAAAAAGGTAAAATTGCGGCGCGTCAAAAGTATAGCCGGCACGCATCCTCTGCCGTCGCTTGTAAATATGAGAGCGACCGGCGAGATTATGGCTTTGCTTAAAAATATAGATTCGCGCGATTTGGTTATAGCCATAATTTCCGGAGGCGGCTCCGCGCTCCTATGCTGGCCTTATGACATAAAATGCAATGAGCTCTCGGCCATAAGCAAAGTATTAATGAAGAAAGGCGCGACAATCCGCGAGATAAACACCGTCAGGAAGCACCTTTCGGAAATTCAGGGAGGACAGTTTGCGCGCCTTGCGTATCCGGCAACGGTTGTAGGCCTTATTTTTTCTGACATTCCCGGAAACGATCTGGGCCTTGTCGCTTCCGGACCCACGGTAAGAGACGCCACGACCGTCACGGATGCCGCACATGTGTTGGCAAAGTATAATGTTCTAAAATCTTGTTCCATAAAAGGATGCGACCTTAAAGAAACGCCCAAGGACCCTCTTTATTTCAAGAAGGTGACAAATATGCTCGCGGGCAGCAATCTGGATTCGGTCAAAGCCATGGCGGAAGAAGCAAAGAAGCGCGGCTGGCGGGTGCGCGTTCTTTCCGTAAAAATGTTCGGCGAAGCCGCTAAGGCGGGCAAGATGCTTGCCGACGCGCCAAAGGAAGGCGAGGCCGTTATAGCGGCCGGGGAAACGACCGTGACGGTTAAAGGAAAAGGCAAAGGCGGGCGCAATCAGGAGCTGGCGCTTTCTTCGCTTCTTCATTTGAGAAAAGGCGGTTTGGTTATCTCTCTTGCTTCTGACGGCATAGACAATAGCGAAGCGGCCGGCGGAATTGCCGACGAATTGACGCTTAAATCGGCGGCCAAAGCGGGAATCAATCCGAAAAGATATTTAACTGACAACGATTCAAATTCTTTTTTTAAGAAATTGCGCCAGGCGATTATAACGGGCCCCACGGGCGCCAATGTTTCCGACATTATCGTGTCTTTGCGAAGATGAGTTTGCGCCGGCATTGCGTAATGGACGTTTGGTTTTGAAAGCGGTAAGATTCCGCTCGTATGTTGCGGAGATCAATTTTTGAGTCCTTGCGCCATTTTGATTGGGCGCTTCTTTTTCCGGTGGGGATATTGGTTGCTTTTGGCCTTGCCGGCGTCGGCTCCGTCGGCCTCTCAAGAGAGTCGGCTGATTTTATTTTTTTAAAAAAGCAGATAATTTTTCTGGCTTTGGGGATTTTCGTCATGGCGTTTTTCGCGTCTCCGAGCCCGACGCGGTGGAGATTTGCCGCCAAAACAATCTACGCGATAATTTTAACCCTGCTTGTTTTAGTTTTATTTTTCGGCGCGACCGTGCGGGGAACAAGGGGATGGTTTGATATTTTCGGCTTCCGCCTTCAGCCGGTGGAAGCGGCCAAAGTCGCGCTGATTATTGTCTTGGCCAAATTTGTTGCCGAACATCTGCATCTCGCCAGACAATGGCCGCTTTTAATCCGCTCCGGCGCCCTGCTTTTACCGCCTCTCGCGCTGGTTCTCCTTCAGCCGGATGTCGGCTCCGCGACGATTTTAATTGTCGTCTGGTTTTCCATTGTTTTGGCCGCGGGCGTCCGAAGGCGCCATTTATTCGCGCTCTTCGGAGGGGCCGCGGTTGTGGCGACAATAAGCTGGTTTTTTGTTCTGGCGCCGTATCAGAAAGAAAGAGTTTTGACGCTGTTAAATCCCGACCGCGATCCGCTGGGCAGCGGCTACAATGTGGCGCAATCGCTTATTGCCGTCGGTTCAGGCCGGTTTTTCGGCCGCGGCCTGGGATTTGGCGCGCAAAGCCAGCTTAAATTTCTTCCGGAGGCGCAGACCGATTTTATTTTCGCCGTGCTGTCCGAAGAGCTTGGCTTTGCCGCGGTCGCCATAATGCTTTTGGCTTTTGCCGCGTTTTTTTATCGCGCCATCAAGCTGGCGCGGCGCGCGAGCGATCCGTATGAACAGCTTGTCGTTTTTGGCGCCGCGGCCATGATTTTTTATGAAATGTTCGTCAATATCGGCATGAACCTCGGGATTATGCCGGTTACCGGCATCACGCTTCCTTTTGTAAGCTACGGGGGGAGTTCCTTGCTTTCGCATTTCGCGATTTTGGGGCTGATATTAGGCATAGCCAGCCGTTCGGCCAAATCAGCGGAGATTGATTAGATTAGCTTGGCTTTTATTCTGCAGCAGTTGTTTATTTATGTTATAATAACCTTGTAAAATACTAAATAATAAAAACTATTGACTATGCGCGTCAATTTTGTTAACCTCCATCCGGAGGAATTGCTCTTTAAAAAAGAAAGGAGCGGAATATGAGAAAGAGGTTATTCATCGCCTTAAGCGCGGTCGTATTGCTAATTGCCGCAGCCGTTGGCGGCATTTACTGGAGCAAGAGAAATACATTTGCCGTTCCGGACGGTTGGAAGGAGTATAGGAATGAAAGATTGGGTATTTCTTTCGTTTATCCCGGTAACTGGGATACGTTGGATGTGGCTCAATATAATGAAATTTGGATAAATAATGGAGATATACCTGAACCGCCCCCACCAGATATGCTTTTTCTGCCAATGGTTGTTGCTGTAACAAAGGAATCTTCACAAAAGACGTTTGAAAGATTGTCTCAACAGGCAAATTCATCTTTTGTGGAAATTGCCGGTCGCCAGATTTCCAGATTGTCTTTTGTGTCAGGCCCAGATAAAGAAGCGCGCATCCTGTATATAATGTCTCGTTCTAATGATTATTTGCATATCGGGATTCCCGTAAATCGCGAAAATACTCCGGAAATACAACAAATTTTGGAAAGCTTAGTGCAAAGGAGTAGCAGATGAAAAAAAGTGCAGTTTGTTTTGGGCTTTTAGCTTTTTATCCGTCAACTGTTGAAGCGCAAGGTTTTTTGTACCTTCCATTAGAAGAGAACAATCCTGTAATTACTTGTGATTTTTGTTGTTATACGAATCCAGAAACTGGCGAGTGCCATGGCGCGATTGATTATGACACAACAGATGATTCAACATTCGTATTTGCTGCGGCTAATGGCGTTGTCATTGATAGGGTAGCAAATGAAGAAAGACGATGTCCACAAGCGTCTTACGGCAATTATATAGTTATCCAGCACCCCAACGGCTACACAACCCGCTACGCCCACCTATACAAAAACACCGTTCAGGTAAATGTGGGGCAAATAGTGTCAGCCGGCGCTCTACTGGCCACGGCTGATAATACTGGATGCACCAGCGGCTCCCATCTTCACTTTGAAGTCCGCGATCCTTTGGGAAACAGAGTTGACCCATACGGACAAAATCCAAATTATCCCAATTGCGGAGAAGGCGCTCTTTGGGCGACTTGTCCGCCAACGCCTTATAACAATGATGACAATGACGGTGACGGATACGATGAAGCTCAGGGCGATTGCGATGATAACAACGCGTCTATAAATCCCGGCGCAAACGAGGTCTGCAATTACATTGATGATAATTGTAACGGTCAAACCGACGAAGGTTTCCCCGACCTCTATGGCTCGTGTACTGCCGGAGAAGGAGAATGCGCCAATACCGGCGTTTTTGTTTGTGCCAATGATTTCACAGATACGGCCTGTTCCACGGCTCCAGGACTGCCACGCACCGAGATATGCGATGGCTTGGACAATAATTGCAACGGTCAAGTTGATGAGGGGTTTGGTCCCGAAATCTGTGGGAATGGTTTAGATGACGATTGCGACGGAGAAACAGACGAAGTCACAACTTCGCCAAATCGATTAACTAACGCTCCAAGCTGGTCAGAGTGGCCATCAATTGCCGCTAATCCTAATGGTTTTGGTCTTTTATGGCTTGATTGGAGAGACGGTTCCGCTGAAGTTTATTTTATCCTTTTGGATCAATCGGGCATACCTGTTATTAACGAAACACAAATCTCTTCATCCCCATACGACCTCGTATTCCCGTTGATTAGTTGGAACGGAACAGAGTTTGGCGCTTTTTGGAGAGGAAAAAGGGACGGACGACACAATACAGAACTCGCTTATACGCGGATAAGCGCGACCGGCGCCGAAATCGGTTCTGAAATGTTTTTAACCAATGCCGCAGAATGTTCTGACATGTTGAGCGTTGATTGGGATGGAAACGGATATGACTTGGTCTGGCTTGACTGCCGGAGCGGTGAGCCGGAAATATTTTTCGCGCGCATAAACGAAGACGGTTCAAAACTTCTGGATGACCGCGCTCTTATTAGCACGACGAATATCAGAAATCCGGACATTGCCTGGAACGGCGAAAATTTCGGCATTGCTTATGAATGCCATCCGGGAGAAGATCAGGAAATCTGTTTTATTTCCGTTAATGAGAATGGAGAAATTATTTTTGGCCCGTATCGGCTAACCAATGCGGTTAGGGAATCGGCATATCCGCAGATTGCCTGGACTGGCGGTCATTATGCCATTGTCTGGCATGACGGACGTCAGTCGCTGAACAATTATGATATATACGCGATTCTGCTAAATCCCGACGGATCAATAGCGGTGCCAGAGACACGGGTTTTCGACAGCCCCGTGCATTCATCTTATCCCTCAATCGCATGGTCAGAAGAACTTGGACTTTTGGGCATCGTTTGGCAAGAGGGAACTTCTAATAGCGATGAGGAGTTGTTTTTCCGCACCATTGACGAGTCGGGAACATTGGGTCCGGCGCGCCAGCTTACAGAAAATGATGCCTACGATCGCTATGCCGATATTGTCTGGGATGGCAGCGCCTTTCGTTTGGTCTGGTCGGAAGATGTGGGAGGACTGAATCTTGAACTGTTTACATCTTTGATTGCTTGCGAGGATTAGCCCTTACTGAGACAAGGTTTCCCCGATGATTTTTATCGGGGATTTTTTATTTTGTTGAAAGCCGCACGGCGGAATTGACTTTATAATGAAGTTTTGGTATGGTTTAATTAACTTTTCTTTAATGAAAAAAAGATGCGTAAAAAGCCATTAAACGGTTTAGGGAGGCGCGGCCTTCCCATGGGCTCGGAACTTCTTGCCAACTGTCCGCTTTGCAACGCCAAATACAAACCAAGGGAAGCGCGGATTTTAGACGAAGAGATGGGCAAGCACCTTTTGCACTTGGAGTGCCGGGAATGCGGCAATGCGGTGCTGGCTCTTTTTCGCGTCAACGCGGAAGGATTGTGTTCGGTGGGCATGGTGACCGACCTTACGGCCGAAGACGCGCTTCGCTTTAAGGACGCGCCGGGCATCTCCGCCGACGATGTTATCGGGCTGCACGAATTATTAAAAGAAGATAAATTTTTTATAGAAAGAATCAAAAACAGATAATATTTTATGGAGACATTGTCATTGCAATTAAAAGAAAGAAAGTGCTCAGGCAAAGCGTGCAAGCGCCTTCGCAAAGAAGGGCTTATTCCGGCTGTTCTCTACGGACACGGCGTGCCGTCGCGCTCTGTTTCGGTTGAATACAATCCGTTTGTCAAAGTATATAAGAGTTCCGGAGAATCATCGCTTATTGATTTGTTTATAGACGGAAAAGAATCAGTCAAAGCGCTGGTTGCCGACACGGCCATTGATCCGATGACCGATCGCCTGATTCATATTGATTTCAGGCAGGTGCTGATGACGGAGAAGATTAAGACCAAAATACAGGTGGCGCTTAAAGGAGAATCGCGCGCGGTTAAAGAGCTCGGCGGCATTTTGGTTAAGAGCTTGCCCGAAATAGAAGTTGAATGTCTGCCGCAATACCTGGTTCATGAAATCAGCGTGGATATTTCGCCGCTCAAAGAATTTGGCGAAACCATCAGGGTGGAGGACATACTCGTTCCGGAAGGCATGAAATTTTTGGAAAATCCGCGCGAAGTTATCGCCTCTGTGGCTCCGCCGCGAAGCGAAGAGGAGCTAAAGTCGCTGGAAGAGAAGGTTGAAGAAAAGGTGGAAGCGGTTGAGGTCGTCAAAGCGAAGAAGGAAGCCGAAGAAGGCGAAGAGGGCGCCAAAGAGGAGGAAGCGAAAAAATAATAATGTTCGGCCGCCGCCATCAATTTAGAGAAAAAATTAAATTCGCGCGCCGCCCGCTACGCGAGGGCAGAGAAGGCGCGCGAATTTCTTTTCCGGTTGTTGTTTTTATCGCCTCGCTGATTATTTCTCCTTTGATTTTTTTTACCGCCGTGGCCGGCGAAAGGTTCGCTTCAAAAATGGCCTCTGTTTTTTCGTCGCTTAAAACAAAGACGGAGAATGGCGCGGATAAGCCGGAGGCGCCTCCGTGCCTATACCGCCATCCGCTTGATAATTCCTGCCTTGAGGAAAGGTGGGGCAATAAAAAAATTATTGCCGTTTCCATAGACAATCATATCGAATCCCGACCACCCTCGGGGCTTTCGTCCAGCCGGCTGGTGATTGAAGCTCCCGTGGAAGGAGGCATTACGAGGTTTCTTGCTTTTTTCGGCGAGGGCGATGAAGCGCCGGAGGTCGGGCCGGTTCGTTCCGCCAGGCCATATTTTATTGACTGGGCCGAAGAATATCAGGCAACGCTCGCGCATATAGGCGGCTCTCCCGAAGCGCTGGAGAGGATAAAAAAAGAAAATATCAAAACAATTGACGGCATAACTTTCGGCTCGCCGTTTCGGCGCGTTCCCTCGCGGGAAGCGCCGCATTCAACTTATTCTTCCGCGCAAAAATTGTTTGAAGCGGCTTCGCGCGGAAGCGAGCCGGCTAATCCGCCGGTTCTCTCCGAGGCGCCGGATTCAAATTCGGGGGCAAAACGGATGCGCATTGCCGCGGCCTCATCCGCCTATGAGATTGAATGGAAATATCTAAATGATGAAGAGCGTTATGTCCGGTTTCAGGGAGGCGTGAAGACGGTTGACAAAGACGGTTCGGAAATTGCGGCCAAAAATGTTTTAGCGCTGAGAATGCCGATTGAAGTGATTGATGACGAGGGCAGAAGAAAAATCGGAACAATCGGAGAAGGCGAGGCCGCGATTTTTACGGGCGGGAAAATTGTTTTTGGCAAATGGATTAGAAAATCAATCGGAGACCGCACGAGCTTTGTTGACGGCGGCGGAAAGGAAATATCTTTGGCGCCGGGGACCACCTGGATTGAAATAATTTCTAAAGGGGCGGTAATGGAGTATAATTAAAAAATATGCACAGGTCTCAAAAAGGTTTTACCCTGATAGAACTTTTGGTGGTCATCGGCATTATCGGACTGCTGGCATCGGCGGCGACTTATTCCATTGGTTATATACGGAGCCGCCTGCGAGACACTACTCGTGTTGCCAACGTGCGGGAGCTGCAAAAAGCTTTGTCGCTTTATCAAAACGCCAGGGCGCAATATCCCATCACTTCCGGCGAATGCGTTACCGGAAGCGATGTTATGTCTTTGGCTTTGATTGCGGAAAAATTGGTTACGCGGCCGCCAAAAGACCCGCTTTACGTTACGGAACCGAACTGTTTTTATTACAAATCTGATGACGGCGGCGCTTATAGCTTGCGTTACACTCTTGAAATCAATTCCCAAGTCGGCGAGGCCGGAGAGCATACGGTGGCGCCGTAAGGCCGACGGAAGAATATGCGGATAAAAGAAGAATGGATTTATTTTTTGATTGACCGCGGATTTTCAGCAGCCGGCGCGAGAGCCGCGCTAGAAGGTTTGCGGGAAGCAAAACAGGATTTTAAAGACGAAGAATTTGAAAAGTGGCTAAAGACATTAAAGACGGAGGATGTGCCAAAGATATTAGCTGATTATTATTTTGGCCGCGATTCTAAAAAATAAAATTGATATGAAATCAAAAAAGAGAGAACTCGACGGGAGGGAAGCAATGGAAACGGAAAAACCGGAAAGCGCGCTGGAAGAAAGATTGCGCGCTCTTCTTGTTGCGTTTGAAGCGGAAAAATCCCGGACGACCGCGCTTAGCGCGGAAAATGACGGATTAAAGCAGGAAAATTGGGAGCTTAAAATTGATCCGCGTACGGGGCTTGAACGCGAAAGGCGGTATTACGAGTCGTTAAATAAAAAAATTGAGGAAATAATAAGCGATCCGGAACTGGCAGATACGTTGGAGCAGGATTCTTTAGACGCGCGGGATTTGGAAAAGCTTGGCGCGGTGGCGCTTTCCGTGACCGCGGCCGATCTTGGGTATCTTTCCAAATACAATGAAGATCCGGAGATCGCGGAGCATTACGGGGAGCATGGCGGCGGCGATAAGATTTTACAGGAAACGGGACGGATTATTCAGAGTTCTGATCCGAAAAAGCGCGCCATTAAACCGGAATTGGACCCGCAAACGAGCGGCTACAGAGTCGGCGGAGACGAATTTGCCATGATTCACGAGCTTGCAAAAGACAAGGCAAAAGAGGTGGCGCGCGAATTTACGCTCAAGCAGGCAGGGATAGAAATTAAAGGCGCGGACCTGTCTCCGGCAATAAATTGCGGCACCGCCGGCTTTCGGGACGGTGTTGAGGCGTTTGTCGCGGCTTTCTCCAAAGAGGAAAGGCAAGAATTAACCGCTGAAGAAAAAGCAAAAAAAATTCAGCATTTGCTTACAAGCATCGCTGACCGGCGGTCTAAAGTGGCCAAGGGCATGGAACGGCTTGCCGCGATGACCATGCTGCTAGCCAAAGAGCCGGAAAAATTCAGGCGCAACCACAAATGGATGCAAAAAGGGGCTTTTGGCATGGTTGAAGGGGATTTTGTCGGACTGATAAAACTGGTTGGCGCGCCCGAGAAGATGGAGAAAGCCGTCCGCGATTTAGTTAAAGAAAAACTTGAGGTTCAAAACAGGCGCGAGGATGACCAAAGATTAAAAGAGCGGGCGATTATTGTTGAAATTTCAGACCGCGAATTTTTGTCTTAGTTAAATTTTTGCCAAAAACAAGCGATCAAGGCCGGCCAGGTCTTTTTTTATTTCAATAATCGCGCCGGGAAATAATTTTTTGGCAAAAGAAGATAATTTTTTTGGCTGCGTTGGGTCTACCTCCAAGAGAACTGTTCCGCGGATGTTCCGCGCTTTAATTTGCGCAAGTAATTTTTTAATTAAATCCAGCCCGTCGGCTCCGCCTAAAAGTGCGGTTTTGGGTTCAAAATTTTTAACATCCGGCATGGCGTTCTTCCAAACGCGCGTTGAAAGATAGGGGAGATTGGCGACAATGAGCGTTGGAATCTGGAATCTGGAATTTGGAATCTGGGGCAGGAGATTTGTTTTTACAAATTTGATTCTTTTGCTAACTCCGTGGCGGCGGGCGTTAGCTCGCGCGATTTTAAGCGCGGCGGAAGAAATGTCCGTGGCAATGATTTTTGCTTCGGGCAGATTTTTGGCTAATGCAACCGCAATGGTTCCTGAACCGGTTCCTATATCAAAAATCTGAAATCTGAAATCTGAAATCTGAAATTCTCTGATTGCTTCTTCCACCAGCAGTTCCGTTTCCGGGCGCGGAATCAGGACATTTTTATTTACAAAAAATTTTAATCCGAAAAATTCTTTTTCGCCGACAATATAGGCGATTGGCTCGCGCTTGGCGCGCCTTTTAATCAATTGGGAGAATTTTTTGAATTGCCGCGCGCTTATTTTTTGCTCCGAATGAATGAGCATCTCCTCTTTGCTTTTTTTAAGAACAAGGCCTAATAAAATTTCGGCATCCAGCGCGGGGGAGCTAAAATAGTTTTTTCCCGACACTCCGGTCGGGATCCCGACTTTATGTCGAGATAATTTTTTAGTTGCCTGATTTAAGGCCTGATTGATAATCATGACGCGAATAATGCGAATCTAATGCCAATATTACGCGAATAAGCGAATAATTATATTCGCATATTTGCGTCATTCGCATTCATTTGCGAAATTTGCGTTGTGTTTATGCCTGGCCAATGTTTGGATTTTTCCGACTTTCTTTTTCCAGTTCCATTTCCATTTCTTTAATTTTTCCTTCATATCCCTTTATATGGCCAATGGTTTTTACAATTTTTTGTTCTATTTCCTCGGCAAAGTTCTGAAGCAGAGAGAATTCCTCCGCGGTTGTTTCCAGATTAATGCCTTGGCCCTCGGCCGCGAGCCGCATTTTTAAGGGCATGGCTGACAGTTTGCCTTTTATCAGCCGCAAATCATCCTCATATTTTTTCAGAATTTCGTGCAAGGTGTGAACGCGATTATCCGCCGTTTGCAGGAGCCGCAAGAGCTCTTTTGCTTTTTCCGTCATTTGTTCCGGCTCGGCAGAGAGTTCTGACTCCAAACTTTTGTCCGCCTCGCCGCTGTACAGTTCGCCTAAGGGTTTTTTCATAAAAGATATAACGCGAATAATGCGAATCTAATGCCAATATTACGCGAATAAGCGAATAATTATATTCGCATATTTGCGTCATTCGCATTCATTTGCGAAATTTGCGTTATCTTAATTATTCTTCTCCCGCTCCCATTGTACCATGCCGCTCGGCTTCGGAGAGAGCCGTGACAATCGGCATTATTTCTCCATCCATAATATTGGGCAAGCTGTGCCAGCTTTCTTTAATGCGGTGGTCGGTAACGCGGTCCTGTGGGAAATTATAAGTGCGGATTTTTTCCGCTCTCATTCCTGTGCCGATTTGCGCTTTTCTCGCCTCCGCGCGCGCTTGCGCGAGCCGTTCCGTTTCGGCGGCAAAAAGCCGCGAGCGCAATATCTGCATGGCGCGATTTCTGTTTTGCTGCTGGCTTCGCTCGTCCTGGCAGGAAACAACCAATCCGGTGGGGAGATGGGTGATGCGGATGGCGGAATAAGTGGTGTTGACTGATTGGCCACCGTGTCCGCCGGCGGTTGAGGTTTCAATTTTCAAGTCCTTGGGATCTATTTTCAAATCAACTTCTTCCGCTTCCGGAAGCACGGCCACGGTGACGGTGGAGGTATGCACGCGCCCGCTTTTTTCCGTTTCCGGCACGCGCTGGACGCGGTGCGTGCCGCTTTCGTATTTTAGATGCCGGTAAACATTGGCGCCGGAGATTTCAAAAAGCGCTTCTTTGTAGCCGCCAATATCCGTACGGTTGGCGGAGATTAAACTTGTTTTCCATCCCTGCCTCTCGGCAAACCGTCCGTAGAGGCGGAAAAGTTGCGCGGCAAAAAGCGCGGCCTCCTCGCCGCCGGCTCCGGCGCGGATTTCTATAATAATATCGCGCGAATCCAGCGGATCCGGCGGAGTAAGCGCTTCTTCCAGCTCCGCCTCCAGACGGGAGATTTTTTCTTTTAAGCGGGCTGATTCTTCTTCGGCAAATTCCAGCATTTCCGGCTCTTTGGATGTTTTTAAGGTGTGTTCGGCGTCAGAAGCGGCGATTTTTGTCTGTGTCAAAAGTTCATTTATCTCTAATATCTTTTTGGCGTCCGCGTACTCTCTGGCAAGCTGTTTTATTTTTTTGGAATCCGAAACCGCCTCGGGACGGCTCATTTCCGCTTCAAGTTCGGCTACGCGTTTTTTAATTATTTCTAATTCTTTGCGCATATATTCACTTTACCAAAAAATCCCCATTATTAGGGGATAGGGTGTAGGGTTCAGGGTTTAGTTCTCAATTTTCTAATCAATACTATAAGCATCTTTTGTACCTCGACGAGCATTTGCTCTGTTTTGGAGAAATTAATTGCGGGAAATAAATCTTTGGATATTATGATTTGTGTTTCCAATTCGGCCGTTGAAGCGTCGGCAATGCTTAAAAATTGTATATATTCTCCCAAATTTTTCCGTTTGTATCCCTCGGCTATGTTTGAGGGTATTGAGACCGCCGCGCGCCTCATTTGGCTTATTAAGCCGTATAATTCTGATTTTGGTAAATCTTCTGTAATTTTATAGATTTCTTTATACTAATTCAATTGATCTTTGCCAGACAGTTAACTGCTTAAACGACTCAATCATAATGAAAAAGCTATACCCTTTACCCTAACCCCTAAACCCTTTGTAGTTACTTTTCGCTCTTGGCTATTTTTTCCGCGCGTTTGGCCGCGCGTTTGGCAACTTTTGCTTTTTTGCCCCCGCGGATGGTAGCTGCTTTTTTGGCAACGCGCTCGTGGAATTTTTCCACGCGGCGGGCCGTGTCAACCAGCTTTTGTTTGCCGGTGTAAAAAGGATGGCAGGCGCTGCAAAGCTCCACCTTGATCTCGGGGACGGTGGAACCGGTGGTA
Source organism: uncultured Gammaproteobacteria bacterium (assembly GCA_964609095.1). GTDB lineage: Bacteria > Patescibacteriota > Patescibacteriia > CAZSQN01 > CAZSQN01 > CAZSQN01. Next base: position 300,273 of record CAZSQN010000001.1, read on the forward strand.
AAGCTCGCGCCGCAGGCGCAAGCCACTTTGGCTTGTTTGTAATATTCCGGATGAATGTTCTTTTTCATAATTTCAAATTTATGATTTCAGATTTTAGATTTATTTTTATTTAATTTAAATTTGAAATCATCAATCTGAAATCTGCAATTTAGCTTGGTATTAGGTTTATAAAAAATTGTTTATAAATTTAGCCAAAAATTTAGGTTTAAACTTTGCCAGTTATCTGTCATTCCCGCGAAAGCGGGAATCTACGGGTTCAAATTCTGGATTCCCGCTTTCGCGGGAATGACAATGGAAACCTAATATCAGTTAATTATATTGAGTAGTTTAGCACAAAGCTTGGGACTTGACAAGAAGCGGCGTTTATGATAGCTTGGTCATACTCGGTGACCGGCGAAAAATTTAAAGACAAAGCCGCTCACCCTGCCCCAAAAAACAGGAGAACGTCCACTCCTTTAGGGGACAGTACCGGACGAACGGGAACGGAAGGCACCCCGTATATGGCCGTTGTGTTGGCGACCCGAGACGCAGCGCGTCTGCGGGACCAATAGCAAGCCCCGCTTCGCGGAGCCGGCGGCCATATTCAACCTTCCACCTTTTGTTCCTTAAGCGGCTGGGCCTAAAGGAGGCGCCCTATCACTCATTACAAACGTTCGTCGGGATTGCAGCCCGCCTCGCAGTACTGCGAGGAGACCCGAAAATAAGCAAAGCAAAAAGGGGTGATGGTCCAATAACCCACATTGATCAGGGGTGAGGGCCGCGAACGCGCGTAAAGAGATGGGAGAGATGGTTCAACTCCATCCAGCCGCACTAGTTCGGAATTGGAGGATAAGGCGTCCAGATTGGCGCAGGAAACGCCATGGTGCAGCCGCCAGTTTCGAACTAACTATCTTAGCAGCGGTTCAGCTAAAAACTGAACCGCTTTTTTATTTTGTTGAATGTTAAATCTTTATTGCCGCTGCTTGACAAAGGGGGGCAATATGATAATGTATTGTTTCGCGCTAAAAGTGGCGCGAACCGCGTCCGGCGGAACCGGGCTATTTGTACTTTGAAAACAGAAAAGAGGCCGCACATGGCCGAAAACCCCCGTCAGAGAGAGATGGTTCTTGCGACTAATGAGCAGATGTTTGCGCTGGATAGGACTTCCGGACAGGTGCTTGCGTTCCGCGGCCCATACAAGGAAGCGCTTTCCACCGATATGCGTCCGGTTGTCTGGCAAGGCGGCCGGTTTATGGAGACGGACGGCGAGGATGTTGAATCCGCCATTCGTACCTTTGTTAAGGCAACGGAAGAGCAATACGTGATTTTGCGCAATCCCACGAGCGATACTCGGCAGATGACTGCCGGCAAGAATAACCCGATTGTCCTTCAAACCGGCAAGACGGTTGTGATGCGCGGACCGATTGAGTTTCCGCTTTGGCCCGGCCAGGAGGCCGAGGTCATTGACGGCCATCAGCTGCGCGAGGATGAGTATTTGCGCATTCGCATCTCCGGACCTGTCGCGTCAAGCGACGCGGCAGCTCTTTGGGACCTGGTGCGCGAAGAATGGCGTTATGCCGTTTCAAAGCCCGCTCCCAAGGAGGGTAGTAGAGCTTCTGCTTCACTACCCTCCAAGCAGGAAGAGGGAAATACTGCGGCAACTGTTGCGGAATCGCCTTCAGAGGCGCGTTTTCCGCTCGGAGCCGAGTATGTGGTTTGGGGTTACAAGACCCCGTTTTTCATTCCGCCTACTGGCGTGACCGTTCTTCCGACTGACTCGTCAAAGAGCAGGTGCTTTGTAAGGCGCGGCGTTCGCCTGGCGGCAGATGAATATGCCGTGCTGGTGAATCGCGCCGGACGCGTGAGCTATGTTTACGGTCCGACGACCGTGATTCCCTGCGTTGACCAGGAATTCAGGAATACGCCCATCGGGCGTCCTGAGTTCAAGGCCGTGGCCATTGACGAGAATTCCGGAGTTTTGCTCCGGACTCTTGCCGAGATGACTGTGGCCGAGGCGCGAGAACGCGTTCCCGGTGCCGTGATGACGGGCGATGTTTCGCCTGATTCCAAACTGCCCCCGGGCACCCAGCTTGTCGTCTGGAAGGAAAACCGTCTGGTTTTCCCGGCCGACGGCATTGAGATTGTGCGCAAGTTTGATTCCGTTCATATCCATGCCGGCACTGCCCGCTATGTGAAGAACATGATGACCGGAATCACTTCCGTTGTCCGCGGAGAGAAGCTGTATCTGGCAGATCCGCGAGTGGAGCAATTTGTGGAGCGCGTGATTTCCGAGCGCGAGAAGGGATTGTGGTTCCCGCGAGGGGACTATGACCACTCTCTTGTGCCTTGCATCACTGTTCCGCAAGGAACTGCGGCCATGGTGCTTGGCGGCGTTGACCAAGACGGCAATGTTCCCAGGAAGGTCCTGGTCGGACACACTGTCCATTTCCTTAGTTGGGATGAAACCTTGGCCACGCTCAAGATTTCCGGCTCCAAGCCCGGACAGCCCAAGGATTGGAAGAACGCGGTTGAGGTCTGCTTCTTGTGGACCACCGGAAACCGCGTCAATGACAGCATGGTTGGCCGTTCGCGCGATGATTGCGAGTTCACGCTTGAGTACACCTTGACCGTGGACTTTGATCGCGTGAAGAGCGACGACTGGTTTGCCGTTGACGATTACGTCTATCTGGTTTGCGACGAGGTGCGGAGCCGCCTTTTGGGCTCTTTGCTCGTCTATCCCATCGGCGACATTGCCACCAATTTTGTCAATTTGGTGCGCGACATCATTCTGGGCAAAAAGGAAGGCGAGAAGCATCGGCCCGGCATTGAGTTTGCCCGCTGCGGCGCCAAACTTGTTGACATCAACGTCAAGAGTTTCAAAATCAATGACGCTCAGCTTGAGGCCTCTTTGAAGCGGCTTCAGCAGGCTGCCGTCGGTGATTCCATCAAGACGCGCGAAGCAATGGTCGCGCTTGATGGCGAACGCTCGCGCGGTACGATTGAAGGCGAGCGTCTTGCCGTCAGTTTGGCCCTGAAGAAAGCGCAAATTGACGCGGCCGTGCAGTCTGCGGAAGCCGAACAGGAAAAGCAGCGCCGCACGGAAGAAGCCGTGCGCCGCACGGAAGAAGAGCGCATTGCTGCCGCACAGGAGCTTGCCAAGCTTCGCGCCGCTGCCGATAGGGCAGACGCGGAGCTCGGCCATGCCATTGCCAAGCTGCAGATGGAGCAATCCAGAGAGCTGGAAACGTCGTCAGCCAAGCTCCGCGCTGATTTGGACCTTTTGACCGTCGAAACGAAAAAGACGGTTGCCGAGATGGCTGTTCAGATTTCCGAGCTTGATGCCCAGGGTCAGACAGCCCTGCTCGCTCCGGAGATGGCGCGGGATAAGGCCAAGATGGACGCTCTGGTTGCCGAGGTGGTGGCAAGGGCCGAGGCAGATGCCAAGGTCAACGCCTCCATTTCTCCCGCCATTGCGGCCAATTTGCGGCTGCTTGCGGAGTCGGGCTTGACGGCTCGCGTTGCCGAATCGCTTGGGCGCTCGGCTATTTTCAAGGACATGGATGTGATGGAGCTTCTGGGACGCATGGCCGGAGGCGCTCCGGTTGTGGAGCGCGTGATTGACGCGGTCAGGACCAAGAAGCTGCGAGACAACGGGCATCCGAAGACTGAACCGGCGGCGCTGAGCTTGCCCCAGCCGGAGGATGGCACCAAGTAATTTGGTTCTTTAGCATAACCCCGCCCCGATACCTATCGGGACGGGGTTTTTTATTACGATTAAATTGCAAAATAAAGATACTATGATAATATGTATAATCATAGTATGAACTAATAATTATTATTTTTTAAATTATGCCTAAAGTTAATCCCAGATTTCTTAATCAAACGCAAAGAATGAAATATTTGGATATTTTATGGACGTCAATCGCCGGACTCCAAACTCGCGAGGAGGTCAAGTCCTTTTTTAAGGATTTGTTGAGCGAAAGCGAAGCCATTATGCTTGGACGGAGAATTGAAGTGGCCAAGTCGCTTTTGGACGGGAAAACATATGAAGAGATTGTAAGAAATTTGCATGTTGGGGCGGATACGATCGGCACTGTTCAAAGGTGGTTGACCTCCGGATTTGGGGGATATGAAAAGGCGTTGGAAAATTTTGAGAGGGTTCTTGAGAAAAGAAAAGAAATTGAAATAAATAATAATTTGCAGCCATACAGTTTTGAATGGCTAAAAAAGAAATACCCGCTTCATTTTCTTTTGTTTAACATAATGGATAAGACCAGTAAGAAAAATAAAAAATAGGATTATAAAATGAAATGCAAGCGACACTATGATAATATGTATAATCATAGTGTAAGCTGGTTGTGGAGATTGGATTTATCTGATAAGGTCATTTTATTGCTCTTTGCCAATCAGAAAAGGAGAAGGTCAAATGAAGGATAAAATGAACATTCTTTTGTCTATTGTTGCGCAGATGCAGCGAATTTTTGGCGAGACATATTTTCTTCAATCACAAGGACGATTACGGTATGAAGAGATGGCGGACACGACGAACTCCTTTAGGTGCTGGTTTTGGGGCCGTGACAGAGAAAGCGATTTAGAATACTTGCTTTGTTGCCCCACGCCATCTTGGCGTGAACATCATCTCCGCCTTTTGAGATTTTCTCCAATTCGCGGCTGGATTTGCGAAATTGGTCCCGGCGTCAGCGAGAATGGGTCAATCTCTGTCCTTGAACAATCTACGCCGCAAGTTTGCGCTCGTGTTCCGGTGGTAGTAAAAAGCAATGATCAAAATGAGCCGATAATCAGGATTGACGGAGAATGCGATAAGGAAGCCAAGTTTGGCGGTATAAGGGTAGTATCGTTCCACGAACGTTTTCGCGTGGAGTTTGAATTTGTGAATGGCACTTTGTTGGTTCGGAGAATCTCCGTAAGGCATTTCGGCGATAATCTTGCGAGAATAGAAGTTCCTTCAGGACTGCCAATTGGGACAATTGAGCCCGAGATGCTTTCTCCTGAAGGGCGAAATGCTTTTCTTGCGGAAGTGCGGACGTGGAGTGCCGAGTATTTCGCGGCTTGCGAAGCATGGGTTAAGACGGTGGAAAGTTATAATCTTCCTCCGCCGGTCGTGGCTTTGGAAAGTGGCAGCTATCAAATCTGGGGACGAGATATTCCCGCCAAACTTTTTGATTTTGCCAAGCTTCTTGAAGAAGCCAATTCTCGTTTGGAGTCGCTCCGCGGTTCGTTGCCGGAGTAAAGTGTCAAATGAGTCGGTCTAAAAAGCCGGCTCTTTTTGTATGTTTTTCTCCAACCGAATGGCTTGACATCTTCCATATTTTCGTAGTAACATTTTCTGTTGTTCTTTTCAGCCCAAGGCTGATCCGCCGCAGGCGGAAACAGCCGAATAAAAAGAAAGGAAAAGCAATGAGCCAAGAACCGCTCGTAACCTATGCGGACAAGCCGTTTGATTTTGCCGAAGTGCGCAAGTTCGCCAGGAATTTTCGCGCGCTGCTTAGGCCTTATCGGCCGATGCTTCGGCCGGCAATGTTCTGGGTGTTCGTGGTGCAGATGTCGGCAATTTTGGAACCGGCATTTATCACCTGGGGCATTGATTCTTTTGTTCGGCACGGCAGGGCCGTCAAGCCCTGGATCGCGCCCTATGCCGGAGTCATGCTTCTCGCGGTGCTTTTAATCGGACTCACGGTTGTTGCCAAAAACCGTTCCATCCGCAAGGTCATCTTCAAAATTGAAGAGGGAATTTATCTTGATTGCGTCAAAAAACTTCTTCATTTGCCGCTGGCCTTCCATCTGCGCGAAAATACCGGTTCGCTTATAGGCAAGGTGATTAAAGGCGTCAATCGGCTTACGGAAATGGTGGCCATTGTCTATTGGGAGGTTTTGCCCCTGCTCGTCCAGACCATCGTGACAGTGGCGGTTGTTTTTTATCTCTCGCCCGGAGTGGCCGCGGTCATTCTTGTCGCGGTAATTTGCTTTTTGTATCTTACGGTGAGCTTGAAACGGCGTTTTGCCGCGCTGCGCAAGCAGAGGCACGAGTACGACGCGGAAGCTGACGAGCTTGCCGGACAGGCCATAACTAATGTGATGACGGTGCAGAGTTTTAGCCAGGAAGAGCGGGAATACGAAATGGTTAAAAAGTTGCGCGGATTGATTGTGAAACACGCGGACACGGAATTCACTCAATATGAATACGGCTACTTGCGGCAGAACGCCATCGTGACGGTTGGCCGCGTGCTTGTTTTCGCCATTGCGGCTTATGCCGTTATTGGCGGAGGGCTTTCGGTCGGCATTTTTGTTTTCTCCGTCACTTTGGCCGAAAAGGTTTTTGCTTCCGCCTATCGTATCGGGAGCGTCTTAGATCGGCTTCAGGAAACGGCGGATAAGGTGCAGATTATGCATGATCTCCTGCATACGGCGGAAACAGTGAAAGACCCGGAAAATCCGCGGCCATGTCCCAAACTTTCCGGAGCCATTGAATTCCGCGATGTCACCTATCGCTATCAAAGCCAAGATGACAATTTGCGGGAAGCGGTCATTAACAATTTGTCTTTTAAGGCGGAAGCCGGCGAAACCATCGGCATTGTCGGAAGTTCCGGCGGAGGCAAATCAACCTTGGCTAAGCTGCTTTTGCGTTTTGACGATCCGGAGAGCGGGGCGATTCTGCTTGACGGCAAAGATATCAGAACCTTGCGCCGCGCTGATTTCCGGCGGCAGATTGGCTATGTGCCGCAGGAAGTGGAGATTAACGACGGCACGATTTTAGACAATATCCGCTACGGGCGGCCAAACGCGGAACAGGCGGCCGTGATTGAAGCGGCAAAACTCGCCAATGCCCACGACTTCATTGTGGAAAAATGCGACCGCGGGTACGAAACGGTTGTGGGAAATCGCGGTTTGCGGCTTTCCGGAGGACAGCGCCAGAGAGTGGGACTCGCGCGCGCTTTGATTCTTAATCCGCCGATTCTTATTTTGGACGAAGCCACGGCCTCGGTTGACCCCGAATCAGAGTTTAAGATTCGGCAGGCGCTTGCCGGACTGGAGGGAAGCCGGACGCTCCTCATCATCGCGCATCGGCTTTCCACTATTAAAAACGCTGACCGGATTCTGGTGATTGAAGACGGGCGCATTGTGGAGCAAGGCGCGTATTCGCAATTGCTCGCCAAAGGCGGACGGTTTGCGGAGCTCGTGATGCACCAGCTGGACAGAGAGCCGAATTAGAACATTGAAAAACCCCGTTGGGAAACCAACGGGGATTTTTGTTATAATAATATAATGCTTAACTCATTTAGTGTTATTACTATAATTGGCTCAACGTGGCCAAAAATTGGCGAAACCTTTGGCCTGTCATTCCCGTGTAAACGGGAATCCAGGCGCTCAAATTATTGGTTTAGTAATTGTGGATTCCCGCTTTCGCGGGAATGACAATCGGCGAAACCCTAAATGAGTTCGCTAATCTCGATGATTTATGCTCAAGCTCCGATTTTTATTTTTTATAATAATGATTATTCTTGCCGCGATTATCGGCAAAAAATATAATGCTCCGGAAGTAAGAGATAAAATAGGAGAAATTGTCCAAAAAATTAAGCAGGCGGCCGATGGGCAAAAACAGCTTTCTCCAGAAGAAAAACAATCGGCTTTAACCAAAGAGCTTGAAACAAATCTTAATCAGATTGAAGAGGCGTTAAAAGAAATCGCCAAAAGCCGCAACGGAGCGGGAAATGCCGCGAATAAAGAGTCAGAAGAATCAGCGGTTTCAAAGGGAGCAATGGCTAATTTGATTGCCGGCATTTTGGGAAAAAATGATGAAAATCCGGAAAAGGCGGCGGAGGCGGCCGTCTCCCGGGCGCAGGATATCATTGACGAATTAAAAGGAGTTCAGATTCAGACCAGTCGCGCCGCTCATGAAGCATGCGGGGAAAAATAGTCCCGCACATAACTTTAAATATTTAACGCTATAAAAAATTATTTTATTCAAATATCCGTCTGAAATCAATAATAAATATTTAAATTAAAGTTATGTGCGGGATTGACTTTTCTTATATATAATGTAAGATATTGTTTATTAAAGGTTATCGCCCAAGCTATGCGGCCGGGCAAGAACCTTTTTAATTTTAATTAATTCACATCTTTCCGGACTGCTTTATTCCTCCCCGATAGCCGTCGGGGCATAAAGCGGAATGAAGGGAAGAGAGGATAAAAGGAATATAATTATATGGCAAAACTTCCAACATTGGTTGAGATGCTCCAAAGCGGCATGCACTTTGGGCATCAGGCGAGCCGCTGGCACCCAAAGATGAAGCAATATATCTTTGGCGAGCGCGGCGGCATTCATATTATTAATCTTGAGGTAACGGTTAAAAAATTGTCCGATGCCTTGGATTATCTAAAGGAGATTGTTTCTAAAGGCGGGGTTGTTATGCTGGTGGGGACCAAAAGGCAGGCGCAAGATGTTTTCCGCCAGGTCGGCGAGGAGACCGGAATGCCTTATGTCAATCGCCGCTGGCTGGGCGGGACGCTCACGAATTTTGGAGAAATTTTGCGGCTGATTAAACATTATAAAGACCTTAAAGCCAAGCGCGAAGCCGGCGAACTCGCAAAATATACGAAAAAGGAACAGCTTGAGTTTGGCAGGGAAATTGAGGACTTGGAGCGCAAAGTCGGAGGCATTGCCAATCTTGGTCGTTTGCCCGAAGCGGTTTTTATTTTGGATTTAAAGACGGAAAAAACGGCTTTTGATGAAGCCAGGCGGATGAAGGTGCCGATTGTTGCCGTCACCGATACCAATGTCAATCCTGATGATGTTGCTTATCCGATTCCGGCCAATGATGACGCCGTTAAAGGCATTGAGATGATTATGCGCCTTGTCGGCGAAGCGATACGAGAGGGGAAAGAAATGGCGGCCAAGGGAGCAGAACCAAAGAAGCAAGCGGAGACGATTGCGGCCTAAAAAGCGTTTAGCGGTTAGCGTAAGCGCGTTTAGTTAATTTTCCTAAACCCTAAACGCTAAACCATTTATCCTAAAAATATGATTGACGCATCTACGATAATGAAGCTCCGCGAGCTTACCGGCGCCGGCATTGTTGAAGCCAAAAAGGCCTTGGAAGCGGCCGGAGGAGATATTAACAAAGCCATTGAGGCCTTGCGTAAAAAGGGCGTGGTTAAGGCGGCTGAAAAGGGAGTGCGCGAAACCCGCGAAGGCAGGGTTCATTCTTATATACACAGCAACGGCAAAGTCGGCGCGCTCCTGGAAGTGCTTTGCGAAACCGACTTTGTGGCGCGAAATGAAACATTTAAGGAACTCTGCCACGATCTGGCAATGCAAATAGCCGCGGCCAATCCGCTTTATGTTTCTTCCGCAGACGTTCCGCCGGAGGTTGTAGAAAAGGAAAAAGAGGTTTATTCATCCGGAGTTGAGCATTCCGGCAAGCCGGCGGAAATTGTAAATAAGATTGTTGAAGGAAAACTCGCAAAATATTTCAGCGATGTTTGTTTGCTTAATCAGACATTTATAAAAGACGAAGATATTACCGTGGAAGAGCGCATCAAGGCCGCGATTGCCAAGCTTGGTGAAAACATCCGCGTGCGCAGGTTTGTGCGGTTTAGTTTGGACCAAGGTGAGCCCCAAGTCGCTTAATTTGTCCACACGCAAAAATCCCCGTAAAAGGGGATTTTTTGGTATAATCAAATTGTTCATTTTTAAATCCGGTACGGAAGGAGCCGGAATATTTACTTATGGCAAGGTCTAATAATAAAAAAATTCGCATTGCAATAAATGGTTTCGGCCGCATTGGCAGAAACACTCTTAAGGCCGGATGGGATAATCCAAATGTTGAGTTTGTGGCGGTTAATGATTTAACCGCGCCAAAGATTTTGGCCCACCTTCTAAAATACGATTCCGTATTCCGGACTTGGGGTCATGAGGTTAGTTCAGACGAAAAAAATGTGATAGTTGGCGGCAAAAAGATTCCTGTTGTGGCGGAAAAAGAACCGGCTAAATTGCCGTGGAAAGATTATAAAATTGACGTGGTTATAGAATCAACCGGCAGGTTTACCAGCCGCGAGCTTTCTACTCCGCATCTTGCGGCTGGCGCCAAGGCCGTGGTTATTTCCGCTCCGGCAAAAGAAGTGCCTACATATTTAATGGGAGTGAATCATGAAAAAGTGAAAAAAGATGAAAGAATCGTTTGCAACGCTTCCTGCACTACCAATTCCATCGCGCCGGTTGTGGCTATAATGAATGAGGCCTTTGGCATAGAAAAGGCAATGATGACGACCGTGCACTCGGTGACGGCGGAACAAAATTTGGTTGATGGCCTGCCTCCGGCGCTTCATCCGGATATGCGCCGCGCCCGTTCCGCTTTAATCAACATTGTCCCGACTTCAACCGGCGCGGCCAAAGCCACAACCGAAGCAATACCGGAATTAAAAGGGCTTTTTGACGGCATTGCCGTGCGCGTGCCCACGCTTGACGTGTCGCTTTCTGATTTTACGATGCTTTTGAAAAAGAATACGACAGTGGAAGAAATTAACGCGGCTTTTAAAAAAGCGGCTGTCTCCGCGCGCTGGAAAGGGATTCTTGGCGTGTCCGAAGTCCCGCTTGTTTCTTCTGATTTTATCGGCTCAACTTATTCCTCGGTTGTTGATTTGGAAATGACTCGCGTGGTCGGCGGCAATTTGGTGAAAGTGATGGCGTGGTATGACAACGAGTACGGATACAGCGTGCATTTGGTGGAGATGGCGGTTAACGTGGGTAGGCGTATAACATGACGCAAATCCACGAATGAACTGCGAATGATGCAAATATGCGAATATTGTATTCGCGCATTCGCGGCATTCGCATTAAATTCGCATCATTTGCGTTATATTTTTATGGAAAAGAATATTGTCATCATCGGCGGGGGTTTTGGGGGACTGAGGGCAGCCTTGGATTTGGCGCGCAGCCGCGCCAAGAAGATGGGCTACCGTCTGATAGTTTTGGACAAAAACGATTCACATATTTATACTCCTTTGCTTTATGAAGTCGCTTCCGGCTGCAATGACAAAGTGATTAGCGAGTACAACATGGCCAAAGGCGTTACCTCGCGCCTTTCTGATTACGCGCGCGCTTGCGGTTTTGAATTTTATAAAGGAGAGGCGGTTTCAATTGATTTTAAGAACCGCCGCGTTTTCTTAAAAGACGGAAGCTCTGTTGATTTTCAGGCGCTGGTTTTGGCAGTCGGTTCGGAAACTGATTTTTTCGGCATCCCGGGTTTGGCGGAATCAGCCCTGACCTTAAAGAACTTGGAAGACGGCTTCCGCATCAGAAAAAAGATAATGAACCTGACGGAGGAGAAAAGCAAAGGGCGCGAAGTTCAGATAAGGGTGATGATAGGCGGCGGCGGGGCTACCGGCGTGGAGTCGGCGGCCGAGCTGGCCGGCAGTTTTCATCATTTGGCGGTTGAGGGGAAAATAGGGGGCGGCGATTGGACAATTACATTGGTTGAAGCCGGGCCGCGCATACTTCCTATGCTGCCGCAAGAGATTTCAGAGCGCGCGCGGCGGCGGCTGGAACGGCTCGGCGTTAAGGTTTTGCGGGACGCATGCATTAAAAAAGTGAATGGAAACCGCGTTATTCTTGCTCCGCGTCCGCTTAAGGAAGGAGAATCGCCCGAAGAGCTTTTGTGCGATTTCAGGACGGAAACGGAAAAAGAATTTGAAGCGGACATTCTCATCTGGGCCGGAGGAGTCCGCGCCAATCCGGCGCTTGGGGAGTGGGGCCTGGAGGTGGACAAAAAGGGACGCGTGGCCACCTCTCCGACAATGGAGGTAAAAGGGAAAGAGCGCGAAAACGTTTATGCCGTAGGCGATTGCGTTTTTTTGCCCGACCCCGAGACGGGAGTTGCCGCGCCGGCGCTGGCGCAGGCGGCCATTGCCGAGGCGGCCGTCGCGGCAAAAAACATCATCTATGATTTGGAAGGGTTAAACACCAGAGTTTATTATAAGTTCAGAGCTTATCCGGTCGTTGTTCCTCTCGGAGGGAAAAATGCCGTTGCTTATTTTTGGCATTTGCATCTTTGGGGGCCGTTGGGGTGGGCGGTGAGGCAGGCCGCTGATTTTCGTTATTTTTTGTCGGTGCTTCCGTTTCGGAAAGCTCTGAAAATATGGTTCGCCGGCGCCCTTATTTATTCTCACAATGATTAAATTCCCATTTTTAAAAAGAAAGATTTTTCATCTGCCCGGCCTTGACGATTTAAAAATAGAAAAAGGAACGCGGGTTCTTTTGCGCGTTGATTACAACGTGCCGATGGAATTGGGCAAAGTGGCGGACTCCTGGAGGATTGAACGCACCTTGCCGACGATAAATTTTCTTCTTGAACGCGGAGCCCGAGTTATTATTTTGTCTCACTTGGGACGGCCCGGCGGAATTTTTAAGCAAGAATTGTCGCTTGAGCCGATTGCGGCGCATTTAGGCGTTTTGTTAAAAAAGCATGTTGAATTTTATAATGCCTTGCCGCCAAACCAATCCTTAAAAAAATACGTACAGGGCATCAAGCCGGGCGAAGCGGGGATGCTGGAAAATCTGCGTTTTTCTCCGGGCGAGGATAAAGGCGACGCGGAGTTTGCCCGCGGTCTGGCGGAATTGGGAGATGTTTACGTCAATGACGCTTTTGCCGTCTGCCACAGGCCTTCCGCTTCCGTTGTCGGCTTGCCCAAAATTATGCCCCATGCCGCCGGTTTGCTTTTGGAACAGGAAGCGCGCAATCTTGGCCGTTTGTTAAATAAAACGGCTAAACCGTTTATCTTGATTATGGGCGGAGCCAAAATAACGGATAAAATCGGAATGATTAAAAATTTGATGCCGCGGGCGGATAGGGCGCTACTGGGCGGAGCGTTAGTGAATAATTTTTTGGCGGCTTTGGGATATGGTTTGGGCGGTTCGCTTTACGCGCCGAATGAAGTGGAATTGGCGCGCGGCCTGTTGCGCGAGAAAAAGATTGTCTTGCCGAGCGATGTGGTTATCGGCGTTAAGGGCGCGGAGAAATCAGCGAGAGTGGTAATGCTGGGCAAATCAGCGAAAAAGCTGGCGGGAAGCAACGAGTCCATTTTGGATATAGGGCCGGAAACTGTCGGCCTTTACGCGGCGCAAATAAAAAAGGCGGCCACAATCGTCTGGAACGGGCCGCTTGGATATTTTGAAGAGCCGCAGTTTTCGCATGGCACGCTTGCTCTGGCCCGCACTGTTGCCAGCCGAAGCAAAGGACCGGCGTTTGGCGTTGTCGGCGGCGGGGAAACGGTTTTGGCTTTGCGCCGCACAAAAATGGAAGATATGGTTGATTGGGTTTCCACCGGAGGCGGTGCGATGCTGGAGTTTTTGGAAGGTAAGACGCTTCCGGGGATAAAAGCGTTATTATGAAACATAAAGCGTGAAACATGAATCATTAAATGCTTCATGTTCTAGAAGGACTATGAAAAAGATGCTTCCTTTTTTTCTCGTGTTAGTAGCTTTAGTGTCGTTTGGAGCCGGTTGTGAAACTCAGAAAATTACTGTGCCTAAAGACGAAATAAAAGAAACAGTAAAAACAGAAAAAACATTACCAACGATAGAAAACAAAGAAAAACAAAATATTAACGATGGGACATTTTTGGTAACTCGAGTAATAGATGGTGATACGATAGAGATTGAGGGGGGACAAAAGATACGTTATATCGGTATTGATACGCCGGAAACAGTAGATCCAAGAAAACCAGTGCAATGTTTCGGCAAAGAAGCCAGTAATAGGAATAAACAGCTGGTTGAGGGTAAAAGAGTGCATCTGGAAAAAGATATTACCGAAACCGATAGATATGGACGTTTGTTGCGTTATGTTTATTTAGAAAATATTTTTATTAATCTGTTATTGGTTCAGGAAGGATTTGCGACTTCATATAGCTATCCGCCAGATATAAAATATCAAGATAAATTTATAGAAGCTGGACGAATTGCAAGAGATAAAAAAAATGGCCTTTGGGGAGCGTGTCCTGTTGTTCCACCTGCTCCTGCATCTGCAGAAACAACCGTGCCGCAACCTGTTCCAACTCCAATGCCAACAACATCGCCACAGCCGACCACTGCACCAACGTCAGCTTCTTGTAATATTAAAGGCAATATATCATCGGGCGGAAAAATATATCATTTACCTGGTTGTAGTTCTTATAATCAAACTGTGATAAATGAAGTGCAAGGTGAACGTTGGTTTTGCACTGAAGAAGAAGCGGTAGCGGTGGGTTGGCGTAAAGCTAAAAACTGTCCTTAATTTGCATTTTAATTTATTTCTTTGTGTCCAAAAAATCAATCAAAATGGAAATTGTTCAAAAAACAACCGAGTTGGCCACGGCCGGATTCGGGTTTGTGGCCGCGTTGGCCTGGAATGACGCCATCCAGTCGCTTGTGGTTCAAATTTTTGGAGAGCAGAGCAGGATTTTGGCAAAATTTATTTACGCGATTATTTTGACAGCGGCAGTTGTTTTAATTACTACTCAGCTTGGCCGCATGGCCGCGAGATTAAAAGAATAAAAATATGCCTAACAATAAAATCAAAGAAGTCAGGGCGCGGGAGATTCTTGATTCGCGCGGCAATCCCACGATTGAAGTAAAAGTTGTTTTAAGTTCGGGTGTCATCGGCGTTGCGTCAGTGCCGTCAGGCGCCAGTACAGGCGCCCATGAGGCATTGGAGCTGCGCGATAATGATAAATCCAGATTTGAGGGAAAAGGGGTATTAAAAGCAGTGCGGAATGTTAACACTGTTATTGCTAAAACATTAAAAGGGGTAGAAGCAACCCGTCAGGCGGACATTGACCATGTGATGCTGGAGCTTGACGGCACGGAAAACAAATCAAAATTGGGAGCTAATGCCATTTTAGGCGTGTCGCTGGCCGTCGCGCGCGCTGGAGCAGAGGCAAATAATTTGCCTTTGTATAAATATCTGCGAAAGAGCTATAAGCTAAAAGCTAAAAGCTATAAGCTGCCGATTCCAATGATGAATATCCTAAACGGCGGACGGCACGCGGACTGGGCGCTGGATATTCAGGAGTGCATGATTATGCCCCAGATGCCCAAATTCCGCGACCGGGTGCGGGCCGGAGCGGAAATTTTTCACGCGCTGGGAAAGGTTTTGCGTTCTTCCGGCTATAAAACATTGGTTGGCGATGAAGGCGGATACGCGCCTGAATTGTCTAAAAATGAAGAATCCTTCCGCCTTATCGGGCAGGCCATCACGGAGGCGGGTTACAGGCCGAAAGCGGATGTGGCTTTGGGCATAGACGCGGCTGCTTCGGAATTTTATGAAGAATCTTCCGGCCTTTATCATATGAAGCGCGACGGGAAAAGTTTGCGCGCCCCGGAACTCCTGGAGGTCTACAAATTATGGATAGAAAAGTATCCGCTGGTCTTAATTGAAGACGGCTTTGCCGAGGATGATTGGAGCAACTGGGTTTATTTAACCCGCGAACTTGGGAAAAAAGTTAATTTGGTCGGCGATGATTTGTTTGTTACTAACGTAAATCGGCTGAAAAAGGGGATTGAGATGAAAATAGGAAACGCGATTTTGATAAAAGTAAATCAGATCGGTTCGCTTACGGAAACAATAGACGCCATAACTTTGGCGCAAAAAAATGGATACAAAATCGCGGTCTCGCATCGTTCCGGCGAAACTTGCGATACTTTTATCGCGGATCTGGCCGTAGCCGTTGGCGCGGAATACATAAAAACCGGCTCGCTTTCGCGAAGCGAGCGGGTGGAGAAGTACAACCGGCTGATGGAGATAGAGGACGAGACGGGAAGATAAAAATAACATTCTAATATTCTGCAGAATGTTTGAATATCGGGAGATAGCAAAAACTTTTATATAAGAAGAAGACGGTTGCCTTGACTTGGCGGCTGTTTTTTGTTTAAGTACATTTACGTCCTTTGACAACAAGGCGCTGGATGCAAACAAGGAAAGGAGCAAAGCATGAGGTACGTTATCTTGAGGTCTGGCGGAAGAGCTGTTCCGTCAATCACTGCCGATGAATTCAAGGCCTTATTGCCCGCAATTTGCGACAGGGAAACATCCCAGGATGCCGAGCATTGGACGCCGGAGAATCCCTTAGTCGGCCATTGCGCTGTTGTTTCGCTTGTGGCCCAGAATCTTTTCGGTGGAGAATTGCTCCGCGGATCGCTTCTGGAGGTGCCAGGTTTTGAGTATATGCGGTCTCACTACTGGAATCGGCTTGCTGACGGGACGGTTGAAGATTTCACCAAGCCACAGTTTGGAGATAAGTATCCGGAAGGGCTAAAGTCAGAGCCAAAAGACCGTTCTTACGTTCTTTTTGATCCTAAAACCGGCGCGCCCAGAGAAATCATGAAGCGCTATAAGCTCCTTGCTTGGCGGCTGGCTAAAGCGCTAAGCGGCGGCAATCCGCTTTTTGAAGATGGTTATTACCGCCAATGTTTTGACGCGGCTTTGGATTCACCTTGCCAAAAGATGAAGTTCGGGTGCGTGATTACCCATGGTGGCTATCACGTGATTTATAAAGGATGTAATGAAACCATTCCGGGACTCAAGACGCTTTGCGAGCCAAAGTGTATTCGGTTTGGTATTGCTTCCAGAACCGAGTCCATGCTTGGCGCTTGCGGCCATGCTGAAGAAAGAGGCATCTGGACAATTGTGGGACAGGGAAGGCCGCTTGCCGGTTGCAAGCTCTATGTGGCGGGTTTTTACCCCAATGGGCTTCCTTGGATTAAAGAGCGTGCCGAGCATACTTGCCTCCGTTGCGCGGTGCAGATGAACTATGCCGGACTTGACGCGGTTGTCGTTCCTACGGTTATCGGTTGGGTAAGCATGACTACTGCAGTAGCGCTGGAAACGGCGCTCGCTTACGCCACCGGAGAGAAAAAGGTCTGAGAAAGAGGAAAGAAATGAAAAAGCAAATCATGAAAGGCGTCTTTGACGCATTGCTCACCGTTGGTGTCTTTTGGGCAAGCGGATTTCTCGGTAAAGCTTCGTACTCTATACTCGGGTCGCCTTTTGTTTATTGGCTGATTGTAATGGCCGGAGTGGGATTTTGGGGAGGAAATTTCCTACGAATCGGCATTAAGGCCATTAAAGATGCGAACTTTTTGCTGGCAGTAAGGGCAGTAGTTTTCGTGCTAAGCTTTTGCGTTTTGGTTAATCTTTTGACAGGTGTCTTGCGCCTTGATTATCCAACGAGTAATGTTCGGTGTTCCGACGCCGGTGTGCTTATCGGCTATTTCGGAATTCTCCTTGTATTGGGTTTCTCCCCATTGTTCTTTGCGAAGAAAAACTTAAAGACGGTTGCCCGTCTTGCCAAGCTCAATTCCAGATAATTAATACGGTTTCGGCCGTATTTTTTTTTTATCACGGCTGGGAAAAATGCGGGATTTTATTGCCAGCCGGCGGAATTTTTGGCATACTGAAACGGTATAATATAAGGAGTATGACTAATGAAAAACGGCCAAAACCGGTTGTTCTGATTATTTTAGACGGCTGGGGAGTGGCGCCGCCGCATGAAGGCAATGCCATTGCCCGAGCCAAGAAGCCGCGCATGGACGCGTTTGTCAGCGCTTATCCGGCTATGACATTGATTGCTTCTTCCAGAGAAGTCGGCTTGGATTGGGGCAAAATGGGCAACTCCGAGGTGGGGCACTTGAACATCGGCGCCGGCCGCGTCTATTATCAAACCTTGCCGCGCATCAATCGCGATATTGAAGTGGGAGAGTTTGCGCAAAATCAGGCTTTTCTCTCCGCGCTTGATCACGCGAAGAACAATAAATCCAAACTTCATCTGATCAGCTTGGTTTCCGCCGGAGGGGTGCATTCCTCCCTTGAGCATCTTTTTGAGCTGCTGCTGTTTTGCAAGAAAAATAAATTTTCCAATGTTTTTGTGCAGGCGATTTTAGACGGCCGCGATACTATCTACAATACGGGCATTGATTTTGTAATGGCGCTTGAGGCAAAAATGAAAGAGTTAAAAGTCGGCAAAATCGCCACTCTCTCCGGCCGCTATTACGCCATGGATCGCGATAATCGCTGGGACAGGGTAAACGCGGTTTACGCGGCCATGGCCGACGGGGTCGGGGCAATCGCCGATTCGGCGGTCGCCGCGATTGAAGCGTCTTACGCTAATAAAGTTTATGACGAGGAATTTGTTCCGACTGTCATCGCTCCTCGCGGCGTTCCGGCGGCAAAAGTTGAAGACGGGGACGCGGCGATTTTTGTAAACTTCCGTCCGGACAGGGCGCGGCAGCTCACGCGCGCTTTTGTGATGCCGAATTTTACGAGCTTTTCTCGCCGGCAAATTTCCAATTTGTATTTTGTCACCATGACTGAATATGAGCATGGTTTGCCCGTGACGGTCGCTTATCCGCCGGAAGTGATTGCCACCAACTTGGCGCAAGTGATTTCGGAAAACGGATTAAAACAGCTGCACATCGCGGAAACGGAAAAGTACGCCCATGTCACCTTTTTCTTAAACGGGACGATAGAAGAGCCGTATAAAAATGAAGATAGGGCGATTGTTCCTTCCCCGCGCGTTTCTTCCTACGACCAAAAACCGGAAATGAGCGCGCCCGAGATTGCCAAACGGGTGGTCAAAGAAATTAACGCCGATAAATATGATTTTATCGCGCTGAATTTTGCCAACGCCGATATGGTGGGGCACACCGGTTCCATAGAAGCCACGATTAAAGGTATTGAAGCAACTGACGCGGCTATCGGCGAGATAGTTGATGCCGCGCTGGCCCATGACGGCGTGGCGCTTATTACCGCCGACCATGGCAACGGCGAAGAGGTAACGAATCTGCAGACGGGCGAGATTGATAAAGAGCATTCCACAAATCCCGTTCCGTTTATTATCATAGGCAGGCAGTGGGAAGGTCAGACCGGCGGCGCGGTTGAAGCGGTGGGCGGGGACTTGTCTTTGACTCCACCGGTAGGCATGCTGGCAGACGTGGCACCCACGGTTTTAAAAATTATGGGCCTGCCCCAGCCGGAAGAGATGACCGGCAGAGCGCTGATTTAAAAAAATTATTTGCATTAATCTCTTAGTCGTGCGACTAAGCGACTATCTTTCAGCGATGGTTTGTATTAAGATAATTTTCTATGCGTGAAACAACCAAATGTCTTAAAGCTCTTGCCAATGAACGGCGTCTTAAGATTTTGCGCGAGCTCGCCAAACACGAACCGCTAATCATTAACGAGATCGCAGATCGCATCGGCCTTTCTCTAAAAAGCACCTCCAAGCATATCCAAAAGCTTACCGGCTGCAATATGATTGAACGAGAGCAAAAATCGCTTCAAGTATATTGTTATCTAAATCGCAAGCATGCCATGTTGCGCTCTCTGCTTAATCATTTAAATTAAATTTTTTTAATACTCTCCTGGTCGCACGACTAAGAGAGTATTAAAAATAAAAAATCCCGCTTAAGGCGGGATTTATTCGTGAGAACAGGACCAGCCGCGGTAATCGCAAAGGTAAAATTCGCGGCAATCAGCCATATTTTTGTGGCAGCCGCGCCTGTCGGCTTGCGGGCAGTAGTAGGGGTGGCTTGGCGGGCAGGCGAAAAACATATTATTGCAGCAGTTGGCCATATCCTCCACGGAGAGGCAGCGATGGAGATTGCCGCCGCATTCAAATACCGGTTCGTCGCAATCCACCTCCGTGCTCCAGCAGCCGCCGTCCCCGCAATCCTGCGCGTAATCCTTCCGCAAACCTTCAATGGCGCAAATCGTTTCCTGGTATCTTGATGATTCAAAACCCGCCGGAGAAGGGCTGCTTCGTAGGCGCGTTTCTCCTTGATATTGTTCGTCCCAGCTGTGAAGATGATCCATATCGGCAGGAGTGCCAGCTGTGCACGATGCGAACAAAATAGAAAGAGCGATTCCCGCATATTTCATCTGACCTCCTTATAGGGGAGGCGGCAACTGTATCATTTTTTTTCAAAACTGTCTAGCCGTTAGCGCGTTTTTATTTTAAGTGGTAAAATTAAACTATAATTCATTTTTTAAATAGATTTTATGAATAAGTTTTTTTTAGTTTTAGGCGCGTTAATTCTTTTTGGCGGCGGCTGCGCTCTTGCTCCGCAAGCTCGGCGCGAATCTCCGCCTGTTGCCGCAGAAAGCAAAACCGGAAATGAGGTTATGGTAGAGATGACGGCCAATGGCTTTAATCCGCCGGCGTTTGATATTCAAGTCGGCACGACTGTTAAGTTTGTAAATAAAGACACGGTTGCGCACTGGCCGGCTTCCGGAGTCCATCCGACCCACCAACTTTGCCCGGGCTTTGACGCGCTCAAACCTATTCCGCCGGGCGAATCATATTCATTTACATTTACGGTTGCCAAAACCTGCCCGATGCATGACCACTTGAATCCGGGCACGCGCGGCAGTATTACTATTGGAGAATAAAATTATGGCTGATGTGAAAAGCGTATAGAAAACCAAACATGAAGATTTTTGTTGCCGCAAAACCAAGCGCGAAAGAAGAAAAGGTGGAAGCGATTGACGAAAATCATTTTAGAATTGCGGTTAAAGAGCCGCCGTCGCAAGGAAAAGCCAATGAAGCCATTATCAAGGCGGTTGCTCGCCATTTTGGCATTTCCGCGCAAAGGGTCAGGATTGTAGCCGGAGCAAGTTCGCGAAATAAAATGCTGGAAATTGTATGACCCCGCACATAACAATTGTTTATTATCGGCACAATGCGGGAAAGTAAAAGGTTAAGATATTATAATGTGCCCAGCGCATAATTCGTTATGTGCTGGGTTAAGTAAATTATGTGCGGGGTATGACGGGCAAAATTAGAATTTTAGTCGTTATTTTTGTTTTGGCGGCCGTTGCCGTATCAAGTTGGCTTTATTTTGGCGCGAAAAAGGTTGTGATAGAGAAAGAGGAGTGCAAGCCAACCGGATGTTCGCGGCAGGTTTGCAGCGACGAAGAAGTTATTACCACCTGCGAGTATAAAAGCGAGTATGCGTGTTATAAAACCGCTAAATGCGAGAGGCAATCAGACGGCAAATGCGGCTGGAGCGAAAGCGAAGAGTTGCGCGCTTGTTTAGGAAGCTCTGGATAACCATTCATTCTTAAATTCCAAAAATTTTCCGCCGCGGATGGCCGTGCGGATTTTTTTTATTAAATTGAGCATGAAGGCGAGATTGTGAACCGTTGCCAGCCGGTAATAGGTAAGTTCTTTGGAGATAAAAAGGTGCCGCAGATAGGCGCGGGAGTAGCGCGAACAGGTTAAACAAGAACATTCGTTGTCAACGGGCGTTGTGTCCTCGGCATATTGAAGATTGCCAATATCAATCCTGAATTTATTTTTAGCTCCTGCGGCGCGGCAGTAGAGCGAGCCGTTTCGCGCAAGCCGAGTTGGCGCCACGCAGTCAAACATATCAATGCCTTGCTCTATCACGGTAAAAAAATCTTCAGGCGAGGCGCCTACGCCCATGGTGTAGAGAGGTTTATTTTTGGGCAGAATCGGCTCAATCCATTCCAGCACTTCGCGCGTTTTTTTCATATTAAATCCGGTTGTTTCTCCGCCAATGGCAATGCCGTCAAAGGGGAGCGAGGTGATGAATTTGGCAGATTCTTGCCGCAAATTTTTATAAATGCTTCCTTGGATAATACCAAAAAGAAATTGTTTGTGATTGGGAGCGCGAGTTCCGGCAAGATGAGCGTTTAAAGATTGCTGCGCCCATCTGTGTGTGCGTTCCATTGCCAGCCGCGCCTCTGCTTCGTTGGAAAAATCAGAGGTGCATTGGTCAAAAGCCATAATAATATCCGCGCCGAGCTGGTGCTGAATTTCTATTGCTCTTTCCGGATTAAAGCGGTGCGTAGAACCATCTATATGCGAACGGAAGGTGACGCCTTCGTCATCAATTTGAGATAAGCCGTGGTCTGTTTTGGGATCCAAATCGTCGCTGGCTTCCGGCCTGGATTTCTGTCCCAAACTCCAGACCTGGAATCCGCCGGAGTCGGTCAAAATGGCGCGGTTCCAGTCCATAAATTTGTGCAGTCCGCCGAGCTTTTCAATTCTATCCGCGCCGGGACGCAAATGCAGGTGGTAGGTATTAGCCAAAATAATTTCCGCGTCTAATGCCTCTATATCGGCGGAGTCAAGTGATTTTATAGCGGCGGCGGTGCCCACCGGCATAAAAATAGGCGTTTTCACATCGCCATGGTCCGTGCGCAAAATACCCGTGCGGGCTAGAGTATTTTTATCTGTTGATGTTATTTCGAAGAATTTCATAAAGTTGAATAGTATCATTAAAAAGCTATTAAAGCAAGCACGGAGTCCGCGGTTTCGTGGAATTTTATAATAAGGAAAGATCTGTGGATAAAGTCGGTCCTTTTATTAAAATAATCGTCTGACAAAGACATTTTTAGCTGATTATTTGCTATAAATTTTAGAAAATGATATATTTTAAAAAATAATAAATTATTTTTTAATTTATGCGAAAACCAAGTTTTTATTCATTAATTAAAAAGACGACATACGGTATTGCCGTGTTGTCGATTTTATTTTCAATTCTTTCTATCTTATATTTTTTTCCGGATTCGGCTTGGGCACACCCCTATCTTGACGCGCTTAATTATATCACGGGAGGCCGTCCATCAGCAGTTTTTATTGACGATTTTGATAATGACGGCAACAAGGATATGGCCGTAGCTAATAATATTACCAGTTGGAATCTTTGGATTCTTCGAAATAATGGTAACGGCACATTTAGTTCCCCGACTCCTTATGGGCTGGGTACGTGCGGCGGGCGAGATGTCAAAGGCGCGGATTTTAACAGTGACGGCAACAAGGATTTGGCAATAAGCTGCGGGTCAGCTGTCAGAGTCGTGTTGGGCAATGGCGACGGAACATTTGGTTCGCCGGCAACATATGATATCGGTCCGAGTTACACGCTTCTTGGTTTGGATATTTCGGATTTTAATAATGACACTAAACTTGATTTAGTTGTGGCTGATTATGATGCCAACGGAGTTTCTGTTTTGTTGGGCAATGGTGACGGAATATTTGGTTCTCCCTCATTTTTAAGCATGGGCGGTCTTGTTTATGATGTTGTTTCCGCCGATTTTGACAATGACGGCAACACGGATTTGGCAAGTGCCAATTATAGCTCCACTGTTACGGTTCGTTTAGGAAGCGGCAATGGGACATTTTATCCGTTAACATCATATAGCCTGCCAATGGGCGCCGTTAGTATTACCACCAATGACTTTAACGGCGACGGCAATAAGGATCTGGCGGTTGCTAACATGGAAACTGATAGCATCTACGTTCTTCTGGGAACGGGAACGGGAAGCTTTGGAAACGCAACCAATTATTCCGCTGGCGACGGAGCTTATTCTGTCTTTAGCGCGGACCTTGACGGCGACGGCAATAAGGATCTGGCGGTTGCTAATTCCAATGCCAACACCGCCTCCATTCTTTTAGGAGACGGCAATGGCAGTTTTTCTCTTGGCGCTAATTATGGCGGCTTTGGCCTAAGTCCGAATTCTATTTCTGGCGCTGATTTAGATAATGATTCCAAAATTGATTTGGCGGTTGCCAACTGGGGAAGCGGTGATATTTCTGTTCTGATAAGCGCCATTCCTCCAAATACCGCCATTACCAGCGCCACAGTGTCTAATGGCGGCACTACTACCAGCAGTTCTATTACTTTTAATTTTTCTGGCGCTGCCGGTGAGGCGCCGGTTGACCACCTTGAATGCTCTTTGGATGGCGGGGTTTATACCGTTTGCATCAGCCCCCAAACTTATTCCAATCTGTCTACCGGTGTCCATTCTTTTGCCGTTCGCGCCGTTGATGCGGGCGGCCTATCTGATCCAACTCCATCCGTCTGGGGTTGGACCATAACCGGAAGCGCGGTTCCTATTGATTACGGCGCCAATACTTACAACACGCGGGAACGTCCAACCGCAGTTTTTCTTGGCGATTTTAATAATGATGGCGCCAAGGATATGGCCGTAACCTATGCTATTAGCAGCGGTCTGAATTTTTCGATTTTTCTAAATAATGGCGACGGAACATTTGGTTCAGCAAGTAATTATGAATTGTGCCCGGGGCGAGATGTCAAAGGCGCGGATTTTAACAGTGACGGCAACAAGGATTTGGCAATAAGCTGCGGGTCAGCTGTCAGAGTCGTGTTGGGCAATGGCGACGGAACATTTGGTTCGCCGGCAACATATGATATCGGTCCGAGTTACACGCTTCTTGGTTTGGATATTTCGGATTTTAATAATGACACTAAACTTGATTTAGTTGTGGCTGATTATGATGCCAACGGAGTTTCTGTTTTGTTGGGCAATGGTGACGGAATATTTGGTTCTCCCTCATTTTTAAGCATGGGCGGTCTTGTTTATGATGTTGTTTCCGCCGATTTTGACAATGACGGCAACACGGATTTGGCAAGTGCCAATTATAGCTCCACTGTTACGGTTCGTTTAGGAAGCGGCAATGGGACATTTTATCCGTTAACATCATATAGCCTGCCAATGGGCGCCGTTAGTATTACCACCAATGACTTTAACGGCGACGGCAATAAGGATCTGGCGGTTGCTAACATGGAAACTGATAGCATCTACGTTCTTCTGGGAACGGGAACGGGAAGCTTTGGAAACGCAACCAATTATTCCGCTGGCGACGGAGCTTATTCTGTCTTTAGCGCGGACCTTGACGGCGACGGCAATAAGGATCTGGCCGCCGCTAACTATTATTCCAATACCGCCTCTATTTTTGTCGGAGCCGGCGATGGAACCTTTTCTCTGGATTCTACTTATGCTGTTGGCACAAACCCTGATTATATCAATGGCGCTGACTTGAACAATGATTCCATAATAGATTTGGTAACCGCTAATCGGGGAAGCAATAATGTCACTGTTCTTGCTGGCGTTGATACCGTTGCTCCTAACACCACTATCACATCCGCGCCTGCCAATCCATCCACCTCTTCTTCCGCCTCTTTCAGCTTCACTTCGACCGAAACCGGAACATTTGAATGTTCGCTTGATGGCGGGGCATGGGAGGCCTGTTCATCGCCAAAGTCGTACAGCGGATTGTTCGAGGCAAGCCATTCATTTGAAGTACGGGCAATCGACGGCGCGGGCAATACGGATCCGTCGCCAGCTTCCTATTCATGGACGGTTGACCTGACAGCTCCAGATACGACAATTACTTCCAGTCCGTCAAATCCTACAAATTCAACCTCCGCCTCTTTCAGCTTCACTTCGACCGAAACCGGAACATTTGAATGTTCGCTTGATGGCGGGGCATGGGAGGCCTGCTCATCGCCAAAGTCATACGGCGGCCTTTCTGACGGCAGCCATGCTTTTTCTGTGCGGGCCACAGATGTTGCCGGCAATACAGACGCGACACCGGCGTCGTATTCCTGGACAGTTGACACCATCGCGCCTAACACGACCATAACTTCCAACCCCGCAAATCCTTCCAATTCCTCTTCCGCTTCATTTGAGTTTACTTCAAACGAGAGCGGGTCAAGCTTTGATTGCTCTTTAGACGGCGGAGCTTGGTTGGCGTGTTCGTCTCCAAATGGCTACAGCGGACTTAGCGAGGGAAGCCACGCTTTTGAAGTCAGGGCAACAGATAATGCCGGCAATACTGATCCGTCCCCGGCTTCTTATGCCTGGACAATTGATCTTACGCCGCCTGACACCACCATCACCTCTAATCCCGGCCCCGTGACCCTCTTGAATAATCCGGCAACATTCCAGTTTACTTCAACGGAATCCGGCTCAACTTTTGAATGTTCGCTGGATAGTGGAGCGTGGAGCGTCTGCAGCTCGCCGAAAACTTATGTCGGCCTGGCGCTTGGCAACCATACTTTCCGCGTGCGCGCCATAGATCAGGCGGGAAATATTGACGGCTCGCCGGCAACGCATAGCTGGACAGTGATAAATCTTTAAAGAGGTATTTCATCAGGCAACAAAATCAACAACCCCCCCTTTTTTTTGGAGGGGGTTTGTTTGTTTTCTTTCCGTTGCCAACTGCCCTGGAATCAGGAATAATGAAAATACGAATCGCCACGGATAGGTGCGAATCGCGCGAATTCGCGGATATGCATATTCGATGATTCGCATAAAATTCGTAAATTCGTATTATATTTTTATGCCGGAGCTTCCCGAAGTAGAAACGATTAAAAGGCAGATGGAACGCGCCATTAAAGGGCGCACTGTTTTGGGTGTTGAAGTTATCAAATCTAAAAAGATAAACGTGCCGGCCAAAGAATTTATCAAGGCCGTAAAAGGCGCGAAAATAAAGAGCATTGGACGCCGCGCCAAAATGTTTATCATTGGTTTTAGCAGCGGCTGGACGGCTGTCATCCATTTAATAATGACCGGCCGGCTTTTACTTAAACCTCAATCCTCAAAGCCCACGCCGCATACTTTTGTTGTCTTCACGCTTGCCGGAGGCAAAAAACTTTTTTGGGACGATATCCGCAAGTTTGGATTTTTAAAAATGGTTAAGACAGAAAAATTGTCTGAATTTCTGGGAAGTTATGGTTTGGGCCCAGAGCCGCTCCAGAAAGATTTCAGCGCGGAGAAATTAAAACAATGCCTGCGCAAATACGGCCGCAAGAAGATTAAGCCGCTTCTAATGGAACAGCAATGCGTTGCCGGCATCGGAAACATTTACGCCGCTGAAATCCTGGCTTACGCCGGCGTGCACCCGCTACGTTTAGCAGGCGCGTTGTCCGAAAAAGAAGTTAAACGGATGCACGAAGGCATGAAAAAGATTCTTTCCTCCGCCATTGCCAAGAGAGGCACCTCCGCCGACGCTTACGTGGACCTTTACGGGAAAACGGGTGAATTTGTTCCTGTGTTAAAAGTTTACGGACGCGAAGGGGAAAAGTGCGCTTATTGCCGCAAAGGCGTGATAAAAAAAATAGTTTTGGGAGGCAGAGGAACGTATTTTTGCCCGAAACACCAGAGTTAATTTCAGATTTCAAATTGTAGATTTCAAATTTAAAAAGTAAATCTAAAATCTGAAATCATAAATCTGAAATTATGTTTGATTCTCTCACCATAGATACATTGCGCGATTATTCATGGCTCGGTTATGCGATTCTGTTTATCGGCATGGTTTTTGAAGGCGAGTCGGTTTTGATGATTGTCGCCACTTCATCGCGATTGGGAATTATTTCACCGTTTTTTGTGTGGCTTTTCGCCGTCGCCGGCGTGATTGTCGGCGATATTTTCTGGTTTCTGCTTGGCGGAAAAGTCGGCGCGAAACTTCTCTCCCGTTACGGAAAAATCCTTTTTATCACGGAGGCGCGCGTGGCGGCGCTCTCCCGCTACCTGAATTCCTCGCAAAAGAAGGCGGGCGGCCTTATTTTTCTGGCAAAGTATCTATACGGCTTTACGCATTTGACCTTAATCACAATCGGCGCCTCGCGCTTGCGGTTTCGGACATTTATTATTTACACCGTTCCGGCGGCAATACTGTGGGTTTCAATTTTTTTTGCCGCCGGATACGTTTATGCCGACGCGGTTAAGGATTTAGAAAATAATCTGCCGCGCGTTCTCGGAGGGCTCGCGCTTATTATCGTTATAGTGACTTTTGTATCAAAATTATTGGGAAGATATTTTGAGAAAAAGCATTTAAAAATATAATGCGAATCCGCCAATGAAGGCGAATGCCGCGAATATGCGAATATCTTTAAAAAATTATCCGGGCGTAACTTTGATAGAGATGCTTACCGTCATCTCAATTATCGGCGTGCTTGCCACTATCGGCAACGCCTCTTATGAAGAGGTGCGCCGTTTGGGACGCGATGTCAGGAGGACCTCCGACATCAAGCAGATGCAGACCGCGCTGGAGCTTTATTTTGCGTCGCATAATTTTTATCCCTCCGACCAAAATCCGGGAGAGGGCGGAATAATTATCGGCGGGAGCGGCGCGATTGCCTTGGATGACGCGAGCGGCTTTACCCGCAGCCCGCAAGGCGTTATTTATTCCCGCTTTTCTTTGGGAAATCCCGGTCCGCGTGGTATTCCATACGAATATCGGTCCTTGGATACAAATGGAAATGATTGCGACAAGAATTGCCCGTACTACGAAATACGTTTCGCGACCGAAGGCCGCATGGCCGGCCTTGATGAGGGGCTGCATATCTTAACGCCTTTGGGCATTCTTGGTCCAAAAGGCCCCTCCGAGCTTTCGCGGCCGGAAACGGGAGCAATTGTTAAAGAAGGCGCGATTCTTGTGGGAGTTGAAACATATAAAGCCGCGATTGGCTTGGTAAGAGAAGCAAGAATCGTTTTGGATAATCCTCAAGTTGAAGCGGCAAGTTCCGTTGCCTCTCCGGCATCCGCGGCCATTCCGCTTGCCTCCGCCGCTCTCTCCGGCGGACTGGCGTTGCAGCAATACTTGCTCGCTTTTATCACTCAGCCGCTGCTTTTATTGTTTCGTCGGAAGCGGAAAAATTGGGGCGTAGTTTATAATGCGCTGACCAAACTTCCGGTGGATTTGGCCATTGTGCGGCTTTATGACTTAAATAAAAATAAGATTGTCGGCAGCACGGTAAGCGATCGCGACGGGCGTTTTTCTTTTATTTCTCCCCCCGGCAGCTACAGAATAGAAACGGTTAAGCCGACTTTGTCGTTTCCGTCATCAATACTTTCCGGCGCCAGAGCTGACGGCGGCTACGGCGATCTTTATTTTGGCGAAACATTGGAAGTTTCCGCCGAAGAGCCGCCGCATCCAAACGTGCCCATGGATCCGAGAGAGAAGGATTTTTCCGCCGGGGCGGTGCGGGCGAGAAATATCATGGCCGGATTTCAGCATTTTTTCGCCTTAATCGGTCCGGGCATAGCGGCAGCCGCCTTTGCTTCGGTGCCAAGCGTATTTTCCGGGGCGGTGTTGTTTCTGCATATTCTTTTATATTTGTTTTTCCGAAGATTGCGGGAGGTTGGGAGAGCGCGAAGCTATGGAGCGGTCTATGAAGAAGAAACAAGACGCCCTATCTCCGGAGCTATTTTGCGCCTTTACGCGCTCCCGTACCACAAATTAGCGGAAACAAAAATTTCCGACTTTAACGGGCGTTACTTTTTTTTAGTCGGTCCGGGCGAATTTTACCTGACCGCGGAGCGCGGCGGCTATATGAAGACGGAAACAGAACCGGTGAAAATAGAAACGCGGACCGCGACCATCAATGCCATGCTTCCTCTGCGCAGGGAAATGTGATAAAATCGGGGTATGCCCCGCACATAACGAATTATGTGCTGGGGGTGCGTTGGATTAAATAAAATATGTGCGGGGTATGTTTGATTTTGAGCTGTTTCGGGCTATTAACGGCTTGGCCGGTAAAAACATAATTTTGGACGCGTTAGGCGTTTTTTTTGCCGTTCATTTGCTTGCCGCTATGCTCGCTGTTGCGGCGGCTGTTTCTTTTTACAGAAAGAAAATATCAATATTTTTATTCGCGCTTTCGTCCGGCGCTCTGGGATTTGGCGTATCCCAGCTCATAGGAATAATTAATTTTCGTCCAAGGCCTTTTATTCTTCTTGAAGGCGTAAGACAATTGGTTTCCAAATCGCCTTTAAGCAAGTCGTTCCCATCCGACCACGCCACCCTTGCTTTCGCGCTGGCCGCGTCTCTGTATTTTTCCGGAGAGAAAAAGTGGGGGACGGCAATGTTCGTTTTGGCCGCGGCCGTGGCGCTTGGACGGGTATTTACGGGGATACATTTTCCGTTGGACATCGCCGCCGGCGCCTTGCTTGGAATTTTATCCGCTTTTATGGTAAATAATACTTGGAAGAAAATATATGGAGCCAAAAAATAAACAAATTGTCGTTGCCGTATCCGGCGGGTTTGACCCCATCCACATCGGCCATGTGCGTATGTTTGACGAAGCCAAAAAATTGGGAGACAAATTGGTGGTGATTTTGAATAATGACAACTGGCTTTTAAAAAAGAAGGGCTATGTTTTTATGAAAGAAGAGGAGAGGAAAGAGGTTATAGAGGCCTTGCGTTCGGTGAACAGAGTGGTTTTGACCTCGCACGGAACGAATCCGGAAGACATGAGCGTCTGCGCGGAACTCGGCAAACTTAAGCCGGATATTTTTGCCAACGGCGGCGACAGGAAATTGGACAATATTCCCGAAGTCGCGGTTTGCGAGTCAATCGGCTGCAAAATGGTCTTTAATGTCGGGCACGGAGGCAAGGTGCAAAGCAGCTCCTGGCTCACGGCTGAATATTTGAAATCTCAAACCCTAAACCCTAAACGCTAAACCCTATTTTTCAAAAAGCCGTTTAGCTTCTTCCCAGAATTCGGCGTTGCCTTGCTTCTCTTTGAGCCAATACCACCATTCCACGCCCCAGAGATAGATTTCCGATAAACCGGTGCGGCGGGCGAAGTCAATATTCCGTTTGAAACGCGCCAGATTCATTGATTGGTACTGCTCCTCCAAGGGCAGTTTATTGTTGGGAAGCCGTCCCCACGGTTCTGCCTGCAATTCGGTCACAATGACTTTTTGCGCATAGCGCGGAGAGACCGTTTCCGCTTTTTTTCGGTAATAAGCCGGCGGTATGGGGAAATAAAAATATCCGAAAATTTTATCCCAGGTGGCCCTGTACATGCTGATGCCCAGAATATCCGCTATTTCCGCGGCGCGTATCCAGCTGGAGAGCTCTCCGGAATCAGTGATGACAACAGGGCGGTTATCAAGTCCGTGGACGATATCAACTTCCTTTTTTAAGAGTTCCGCGCCGTGAGGCGGACAAACGCCGAATTTAAACAAGGCCTCGTTTTCCACCTGCCAGGCGTAAATCGCCGGAGATGAGCGAAAATGTTTGACGGTTGCCTGAAGCGACCCCAAGAGCTTAAGTTCCTGTTCGTCAGGGCTTATTTTTTTCGCCCATTCCGGAATATGGCACTCGGGCCAGCGGGGAAGCTTTCTGCCGACGGCCAAAAGTATCTTTGCCCCTCTTTTTTGCGCCTCGTCAAGCATCCAGTCATAATCGTCAAAACGATAATTTTTTGAAGTCGGTTCTATGTCGTTCCAGTACACGGGAATCCTGAACAATCTGATTTTAAGGTCGTCAAGCGCGGCAATATAGGCCGTCTTCCAATCCAGCTCAAGCGCCTCTGCGTACGATTTGCTAAAGGTGGCGCCCCAAACGGGCTCCGGAGTTTTTTTAGGCCGATATTGCGCCTTCCAGGCGAATAAAACAAAAATTAAAAACGCAAGCAATATTCCGCAGATTATAAAGACGATAAGCTGTCGTTTCTCCCGTTTTGATTTTGGCATATTTATATTTATATTGTACCATAAGAAAGATGCTTATGAAGCGAATGATTTTAGCCGCCTTTGCGCTGATAGCGCTTTCCGGCACTGTGATTGCCGGCGGTTTTTTTAATGAATTTTATCTTAAAAAACCGGCTGCCGGCGCCAAAGAAAAGACCTTTGCCATTGCCAAAGATTCGGGCGTTAACCAAATCAGTCGAGATTTGAAAAATGCCGGTTTGATAGAAAATTCTTTTATTTTTGAAACCTATGTCTGGCTCGCGCAAAAAGAACGGCAATTCCGCGCCGGCGTTTTTCTTCTGAAAGAGGGGATGAACATGACCGGAGTCGCAAAAATTTTAACTTCCGGCGGCGGCAAAGAAGAAAAAATTATCACCATCATTCCCGGCTGGACGCTGCGCGATATTAAAAAATATCTTATTGAACAAGGCGTTAAAAATATGGAGGCGTTTGATTCTCTGGCCGGACGGTCCGCGCAGCTTTATCCGTCCTCTGACTGGAGTGGAGATTTTGAGTTCCTGTCCGACAAGCCGAAAAATCTGGGGCTGGAAGGATATTTTTCCCCGGATACTTACAGGATATTTGCCGACGCCGGCGCGGAGGATGTCATCCGCAAGGCATTGCGGAATTTCGGCCTTAAATTTGATGCCGAGCTTCGCGCGGAAGCGGAAAAGAAAAAGATGACGATTTTTGAAGTCGTCACGCTTGCTTCCATAGTGGAGCGCGAAGTCAGGAGTGAAGAAGATATGGCCAAGGTCGCTGACGTATTTTTGCGCCGCCTGGCGCTCGGGATGCCGCTTCAGGCGGATTCCACCGTGAATTATGTGACCGAGCGCGATACCCCGGCCATATCATTAAAAGATCGGGAATTGGACTCGTTGTGGAACACTTATAAATATCGCGGCTTGCCAAAAGGGCCGATTGGGAACCCCGGGCTCGCTGCCATTAAAGCTGTTTTAGAGCCGGAGCCAAATCCTTACCTTTATTTTTTAACAACTGCCGATGGCGAGGTTATTTATTCCCGGGTTTTGGAAGAGCATAACGCGGCTAAGCGAAAATATCTAAAATAAGCCAAAATTCCGTTATTTAACGGCTCTTCGCGGCTTTGAACTTGACGAGAGCGCGATTTTGTGGTATTCTTCAATGAAGTTCTTTTCAGACATTAAATGCGGAGGTTTGCCATGGCAACCGAGCTTTGCGTTGATGTTCTCTCGACCGGCGGGAACGAGGATGCTCAAGAACCTCGCAATCCGCTTCTGCGGGAGAAGCGCCTGTTTGAGCAGGCGGTTTCAGATTACTGTGATTCTTTTTTCAGCAAATTTCCGGAGTTGAATCCGGCAAATCAAATCGGCGATTACGGCTATTGGTTGTCCCGAGCTTCGGAACAGGGTCTTTCCGCAAATAAGGAGAAGATTCTTTTTCACCTTTTGTTCAAGAGGTGGAAAAAGAGGAAGAACTTGGCGGTCGCGCTCTCTGACCCGGAGTCCTACGAGCATAAGGTGAGTTTTCTTCTTTACTTTTTGGTAAAGAAACTGCGGCCCATTTTTGCCGCCAAAGAACTTGATGCCGTTATCCGGGAAGAACTGGTGAGTTTGTTAACTGTGGATTGGACTTGGGAAACATTAGAGAAAGCGCATGGCCGAAGCAATGGCTTGGCGCTGTTTCTTCTTGACGCGCTCGGAGAATTTTACCATTTGGGAAGATATAACCCCTTTTCCGCCAGATGGCAAGAGAACAATGTCGGCCGGCATTTGGCCGAGGATGCTTTGCGCGAGCTTCGCCGCCGCCTTCAGAGGGGACGGATTGGCCAAGACGATCCTTGGTGGCCAAAAGAGGCCGCCGAAGATTAGATGTACTTTTTTCAGGGTTTTTGCCCGGTGCCGAAGTTTGGCATCGGGCTTTTTTGCTGCCTCGATGGCAGCATCCCGATAACCTTGCGTAATAATAAAAAAAGAATCGGGATGATGTCTTGATAATGGGATTTGTTTGCTATATATTTTTATATTTGTTATATTGCTCATGATAATCTAATCCATAAAATTAAACATTATGAAACGCTTTATTGCTTGTTTTTCCATAATTTCTTTAATGCTGGCACTTGCGCCCTCTGTCGGCGCAGAAGGCCGCGGCCGTTATTTGGTGCGTTCCGGAGACGCAGAACTGCGCGCGAGGCACGGCGTGTCTCATGAATTTGCGAACGGGTTCACAACCGACCTTACGGATACGGAAGCGGCAGAACTTCAGAGGTCGGGAGTGGCAGTTGAACAAATGGTGTTGCTGTCTATTTTGGAAAGAAATGATGCATCAGGCGCTAAAGGCAAGCCCGGTTCCGGTGTTCGGCTTACTCCTTCCGACCAGACGCCGTGGGGAATTGAAAAGGTCTATAATGACGCCGGCATTGCCGCCGCTTCCGGAGGGGCCGGAGTTCAAGTAGCTATTTTGGATACCGGCGTAAATAAAAATCATCCTGATTTGGCTCGGCGCGTAGCCGCTTGCGTTGATTTTACCCGCGGCGTGCGTGTGGGCTCTTGCGACGATAAAAACGGGCACGGCACGCATGTGGCCGGCACCATTGCCGCTGACGGCGGCGCTGACGGACGCGGCATTTATGGCGTGGCGCCCGAGGCAAACATTTTGGCTTACAAAGTTTGCGGCCCTGATGGTTCCTGTTGGTCTGATGATATTGCTTCCGCCATTCGCTATGCTGCCGATAACGGCGCGGAAATTATTTCCATGAGCTTGGGTTCTGATGCGGAAAGTTCGCTTATCCGCGACGCTGTTTCTTACGCGGTTGGAACCGGAGTAATGGTTGTGGCGGCCGCCGGCAATGACGGACCTGCTTTGGGCAGTATTGACTGGCCCGGAGCTAATCAAGATGTTGTTGCCGTTGCGGCGATTGATTCCTCCGAGGCGGCGGCGGATTGGAGCTCGCGAGGGTTAAACGACGGAGATTATGTTGTTGAGGCGCAAGAGGTGGAATTGGCCGCGCCGGGCGTAAATGTAGAATCAACTTGGAGGGACGGGGGATACAGAACGATTTCAGGCACTTCCATGGCGACTCCGCATATTTCCGGCTTGGCGGCAAAACTATGGCAGGGAAGTGGCGCTTCTACGCGCGCCTATCTCCAATCGCTCGCCCGCGACCTTGATGCCGTTGGCGATGACCCGGCAACCGGATTCGGACTGCCGTATGTGCATTAAACAGAAATACGAATTATATCCGAATTACATACAAATGATACGAATATTAACCGCTCCCTTTGCTTGGGGAGCGGTTTTGATATAAGATGGGTTAGAAATTCTCATTATCAATTTTTAATGAAAATTCAAAATAAAAATTTAAATTGGGAACGCGAATTAAATGCCGAACAGCTCCAAGCTGTCCGCAAGGGCGACGGGCCTTGTCTTGTGCTGGCCGGAGCCGGAAGCGGCAAGACGCGCGTGATCACTTATCGCGTGGCGCATTTGCTCCAAAACGGCGTCCATCCCTCTTCTATTTTGCTTCTTACTTTCACCAACAAAGCGGCAAACGAAATGATGGAGCGCGTCGCCAAGCTGATTGGCGCGGAGGGCAGCGGAATCTGGGGAGGAACTTTTCATTCCATTGCCAATCGCATCCTGCGCGCGTTTGCCCGGCTTTTGGGCTATAGCGAAAAATTCGTCATCCTGGACCAGGAGGACAGCCGCGATCTAATCAAGATTTGCGTTAGAAATTCAAATCTTGACGCGGGAGGAAAAATGGCTCCTTCCGCCGCCGTGCTCCAAAATATCTTCAGTTTTTCAAGAAATTCCAAAATATCCATAGAGGAAACGGTTGAGGCAAAATATCCGAAATTTTTTGATTTTCTTCCGGAAATTGAAGATATTTCGCGCGCCTTTGCGCGGCGCAAACTGGAATCAAACTTGATGGATTTTGACGACCTGCTTTTGAAATTGTCGGAATTGCTCAAAGCCAATGCGGCGGTTCGCGAGCGGCTGGCGCGGCAATTTAAATATATTTTGGTTGACGAATACCAAGACACCAACCCGATTCAGGGCGATATTGTGGACGCGCTCGGCTCGGCGCATAAAAATATTTTGGTGGTGGGGGACGACGCGCAGTCAATTTATTCTTTCCGCGCCGCTACGGTGAAAAATATTTTGGAATTTCCAAGCCGTTATCCCGGAGCAAAAATTTTTAAATTAGAAACCAATTATCGTTCAACCCCGGAAATATTGGATGTGGCCAATTCCATTATCATCAACAACGCCAATCAGTTTTCCAAACGGCTTAGGCCGGCGCGGAGCTCGTTTGCCAAACCAACTCTCGTGCCCGCCGGAGATCAGCGAGAAGAAGCCGAATTTGCGGCAGAGCGCATTCTGGAACTGCTTAAGGAGGGAGTCGCGCCTCATGAAATCGCCGTGCTTTTCCGCGCCACGCACCATTCGCAAGCGCTGGAAATGGAACTGGTGAAACGCGGCATTCCATACGAGTACAGGGGCGGACTTAAATTTTTTGAACGCGGGCACGTGAAAGATGTTTTGGCGTTTTTGCGCGTTTATTCCAATCCCAAGGATGAGGTTTCCTGGATGCGGGTATTGTCTTTGGCGCAAGGCATTGGAGCGGCCGGCGCGGAGCGCCTTACGGAGCGTTTGCGCGGAGCAAAAACCTTTTCCGAAGCGCTGGAGACGGATTTTGCCGATTTGCTCACGGCAAAATCCGTCCTTGGCTGGCGCGATATCATGTCAGTTTTTGATAAATTGAAAAGCGTCAAAGGATCTGAACCCAGCGTTTTAATCCGCGCCATTACCGCGTCCTGGTATAAGGATTATCTGGAAGCGGAATATCCAAATGCCGAAGAACGGCTGGATGATTTGGAGCAAATGGCGCTTTTTGCGGATAAAAGCGCGGAGCTCGCCGCCTTTCTCGGCGAAGCCGGACTGGCTGATGACTTCGGAGTTTTGCGCGGGCGCGCCGAAGCTGATTCCGGAGCCGAGCGCATTACGCTCTCCACCATTCATCAGGCCAAGGGTTTGGAGTGGGACACCGTATTTTTAATTCGCCTTTCCGACGGCGATTTTCCCAACAGAAGGGCTTTGGCCGAAGAGGGCGGATTGGAAGAGGAAAGGCGTTTGTTTTATGTTTCCGCCACCCGCGCCAAACGTTTGCTTTATCTTTCGTATCCTTTTTCTTCCGGTTTTGGCGCGGCTTCTTTTGGCTCGTCTATGTTTTTGGATGAAATAGACCGCGATCTGCTCGCGCGGCGTGAAACATCTTTTGGCGGCGGAGAGGAAATCATAGAACTCGGCGGTGATGGCGAGTTTAAGGAAAGCGCAAAGAAAAAGCCGCGAAGCTATTTAAGGGATATAAATGATTTGTAAACAATCGTTTGAAGAAGGCGGCTGTTGCCTGTACAATAGATTGTGAAGAAGTTATTTAATCAACAATTATGCTTTTGCGTTACGATTATTCAAATATGTTTGCCGGCGGCGCTGTTTCGGAAGCGGAATTTTTAGCCGCTACTTCCGCGGTCGCGGATGTAAGAGACGGACTTTTTGCGCGGCGGAACGAAGTCGGTTTTTTGGATTTGCCCGATTCACGGACTTTGGCTCTGATTGAAGGCGCGGCTAAAAGATTCCGCCAAAAATTTGATAATCTTTTAGTTATCGGAATCGGCGGCTCTGACTTGGGAACCCGCGTTATCTACGACGCGTTTACCCCCGCCTCGGCGCGAGAGAAGAAAAGAGCAAAAGGCGGGGCGATGAAGCTTTATTTTTTAGGCAATACCGATCCGGAAGAGGCGGCGGACGTCTTGGAGCGCCTTAATCTGCGCCGGACGGCAATAAATGTTGTTTCCAAATCCGGAGAAACCGCCGAGATAATGGCTAATTTTTTGTTGGCGCGAAAGCAGCTTGAGAGAACTGTTGGAAAAACAAAAGCCGCGAACCACATCATCGCCACCACTGATCCCGCGTCCGGATTTTTGAGAAAACTGGCAAGGGAAGAGGAGTGGGCGACATTGCCCATACCATCTAATCTGGGCGGACGGTTTAGCGTGCTTTCCGCGGTCGGCCTTTTTCCGGCCGCCTGCGCCGGAATCAAAATATCTTCACTGGTTTCCGGCGCGCAAAAAGTGATAAATGACGAAAAAAACGCCAAAACTTTTACTTGCGCCGGCGCTTTCGCGGCCATGTCCCATCTTTTGTATAAGAAAGGAAAACATATTTCCGTGTTTATGCCCTACGCCAGTTCGCTCCTGCCGTTCGCGGTTTGGTTTCGCCAGCTTTGGGCGGAAAATCTGGGCAAGAGCGAAACTATTGGCCCGACGCCGATCGCGGCCTTGGGAGCCACCGACCAGCATTCCCAGCTTCAGCTTTATCAGGACGGGCCGAAAGATAAAATGATAACTTTTCTTGAAGTGGAAAGATTTAGAAAAA
The DNA here is from genome assembly GCA_964609095.1 of uncultured Gammaproteobacteria bacterium. Lineage (GTDB taxonomy): Bacteria > Patescibacteriota > Patescibacteriia > CAZSQN01 > CAZSQN01 > CAZSQN01. The sequence continues at coordinate 337,967 of CAZSQN010000001.1, forward strand.
ATCTGCAAGTCCCGACATATTTTAAAAACAGAACCGGCGGGCTTGCCGTGCAGGGGCATTCTTTTGAAGAGATAATTCATGCCGAGCGCGCTTCCACAGCCGAGGCGCTAAGAGCGGGCGGCAGGCCCAACGGGACATTGTTTGTGCCGAAAATTTCCGAAGAAACCTTGGGCGCGCTGTTTCAATTTTTTATGGCGAGCTCCGCTTATTTGGGAGGGCTGTTTAAAATAAACGCTTTTAACCAGCCGGGAGTGGAGGCAATGAAAAAGAATTTGATAGCCAGACTTTCCGGAGAAAGCCGCGAGGCCGCGCCAAGCAATAAATCAATTTCTTATTAAGGATGTGAAAACCGCGCGAGCAATTTTTATCACCGCGCTTATCGTTGCCGCCGGAGCGGCGCTGCTTTCATATTTAAATCTTGCCGGCAAATTGCCCGCGTCAATCAGTTTTTTAAAAAGCCGTCGCGACGAGGAATTGCAGCGCCGGCCATCAATCATAGCCCCGCTTCTTCCGTCCGAGCTTAAAGAAACAGAGCTTGAGGCGCCGTTCCCGCTGCGCACGGCCGAGCTGGGGGCCGTAAGAAAGCTTTCCATCCCCAATGGCTGGAAGGCAAACATTTTTACTTCCGAAGTTCCAAGAGCCAGATTTTTCGCTTTGCGCGAAGACGGCGTGCTTTTTTTATCTCTTTCCAAAGAGGGCAAAGTTGTCGCGCTTCCTGATAAAAATAAGGACGGCGTCGCCGACAGGGTTATCACCGTTGCCGACGGGCTTGATTTTCCGCATGGCCTGGCTTTTCAAGGTCCCTGGCTTTATGTGGCTGAAACATCAAGAATTATGCGCTATCGCGACCTGAACGGCGATTATATGCCGGATCTAAAGCAGAGCGTTGTTCCCAATCTTCCCGAAGGCGGAAACCACATCTCGCGCACGATTGCTTTTGGGCCGGACGGGAAATTGTATGTTTCGGTCGGCTCTTCGTGCAATGTTTGCGTGGACGACCCGCGCCGCGCCGCCATTTTGCGTTTTGGCCCAAACGGCGAGAATGAAGAAATTTTTGCCTCCGGTTTAAGAAACGCGGTGGGAATTGTTTTTCATCCCGAAACAGGCGAGCTCTACGTCACGGATAACGGCAGGGATTTTTTAGGCGATGACGAACCGCCGGAAGAAGTGAATATAATCAAAGAAGGGAAAAAATACGGCTGGCCCGGATGTTTTGGAGACAGGCGGCCTGATCCGGATTTAAAGACATCACAAGAGTATTGCGATATGACGGAGCGGCCGTATCTGGCGCTCGCGGCGCACAGCGCGCCTTTGGGCCTGCGCTTCTTGGAAGACGAACGGATTCCTTCCGAATACAGAGGGAGTTTGCTGGTTGCCTTTCACGGTTCTTGGAACCGCAGCGTACCTACCGGTTATAAGATATTGCGCGCGAGAAAAACTCCCACGGGGGAGCTGGTTACGGATGATTTCGCGACCGGCTGGATTAGCAACGGAGAAGTGTGGGGGCGTCCGGTTGATATTATTACCGGTTCTGACGGAGCCGTTTACGTTTCTGATGATTTAGCCGGAGCGGTGTATAGATTCACCCCGCCGGGTAAAGAATGAAGTTTGGGGCCCACATCAAAGCCGCCCTCTGCAAGGCGGCTTTTGGTTTTGAAAAATCGTTCAGTTATTTATTTCTCTTTTTTAACCGATACCGCAATAAAAAATGTGCCAAGATTAAGATTTTCCACTTCAACATTTCCAAAAATTTCTTTCATTTTTTCCGGAATATTTTTAGAAGGATCCCAGGCGGCGAATTTTGAATAAATTATTTTAACTAAAGGATTAAGAAATTTTAGGAATCCCGTAAAAAGACGAGCGTCGCAAACAACCAATTTCCCTCCAAAGCGAAGAACATCGTGACATCTTTTAAGCGCTTTTTCCCAATCGGGAATCGCGCTAATTCCAAGAACGCTTACAACGCCATCAAAATTGTTTTCGGTTATTTTAAGTTGTGCCGCGTCGCCCTGAACTAATTTTATATTGCTCCAGCCATTTCGCTTAGATAATTGTTTTGCGGCATCAAGCATCTCTTGGCTATAATCAAAACCTAGGATAAAACCATCTTTACCGATCGCTTCTATTATGTAAGGAAAATTTTTACCAGAACCGCAGGCAACTTCCAGGGCCTCGCCGCCTCTTTTTAACCCCATCTTTTTAATTGCTCGGCTTCTTATGTTTTTTGCTCTTCCTAAAAATGTGACTATATCTTGGGCGCTGTAAAGAGAGGGAAATCTTCCCCAAAAGGAATATACTTTTTTTACCTTCTTTAATTTGTCCGTTTGTAAATCTTTGGTCATTTTTTATATGGATTGAATAGTTTATAAAAACTTTATTATAAGCGGCCCCGTAGCCAGATTGCGTATAACGTATGCGACTATACGAAGTTGGCGAAGCTAATTTGGGAAACCGAAGTGCAACGAGGTTTCCGTATAGTCGCTGTTATACGCCCCGACGACTGAAAGGAGGAGAGCGCAGCGGGGCACGGAGCGTAGCGGAGTGAGTCGAGAAAATATTTCATCTATTTAGGGGCTTTTTGTTCATTAAGTTTCTGAATACGTTTATTTAGTAAAGGGGTAAAATGATTTTTGTAGCGTTTCTGAAGATCTGATAATCGCCAATCTTTTCCAGTAATTTTTTTCCTGCATAGAGAAGAGCCACAATTACAATCCCATTTTGCCACATAATTTTCATCAGCTTCCCACAAAATGTAATCAGCGGTGAGTTCTTCATTTGTATGTATATCTCTACGCGCAACAAGGGTGAAAGCATTTTTCATCCAGACATTGGGGTCACAAGAATGATTTATGAAATAAGTAAGGTCATCGCCGCGCTCTTCAACGGTAAATAAATCCTCATCGAGTTGCATAACAACTTTTCCCTCTTGATTTTTAGCTTTCATCGCTTCTTCTTTTGAAACATAATCACCACCCCAAATGATCACCATTTCACCTGCTCTGATATTCGCTTTTGCAAACATTCCTCGACCCTGAAGCGGCGATGATCGTATTTCAACTTTTGAACTCAACGATGATTTCTCGGGATATTTTACTTTCATACTTAATTAATTGTGGCTCTCCGAAGTTTATAAAATTTGTTGCAAAAAGCCCCTCCTAAAATATTTTCTCGATTGCGTATAACTCGTTTATATATTGAGTGTTGGTTTAAAGTATACAATAATTTGTGTGTTATATCAACCTTGTGATAAGGTTACTACATGGCCAATCTATTGGATATAGTAAGACGAGAAATGAAATTGCGCAATTACAGCCCAAAAACAATTGAGGCATACACGCGCGTGATAAAAGATGCCTATGTCTTTTTTGGACGGTCCTTGCGAGAGGTTTCGGCGGAGCAGATAAAAGAGTATTTGTACGTTAAGCAGAAACAAAAATTATCCAGCCAAACTATTTCTCTCTACGGCAACGCATTGAATTATTTATACACGCAAATATATCGTCAGGATAATTTTCATAAATTTTCTCATCCCAAACGATCACAGCGCCTGCCTATAGTATTAAATAGAGATGAGATTCATCGCCTGATTGAGCTAACCGCAAACCCCAAACATCGGGCTATTCTTGCTCTAACCTACGCGGCCGGGTTGCGCGTGAGCGAGGTGGTCAAAATGCGCGTGCGCGACATAGATTTGGAAGCGCTCACGGTAACGGTTAGGCAAGGCAAGGGCAGCAAAGATCGGCTGACGGTATTTTCTGAAAAGTTAAAGCCGGTTCTTACTGCTTTTATTGCCGGCCGATCAGGTGATGAACATCTGTTTATAAGCGAGCGAGGCGGCGGACTTACCGCGGCAACCGCTCAAAAAGTTTTTCACCAAGCCATGCGGCGCGCCGGTATCCAAAAAGACGCGACCTTTCATTCGCTGCGCCATAGTTTTGCCACGCATTTGCTGGAAAATGGCGTTGATGTGCGCTATGTTCAGGAACTTTTGGGACACCAAAACATCCGGACAACGCAAATATACACTCATGTCACCAATCCAATGCTAAAAAACATCAAAAGTCCGTTATAATATAGATATAATACGAATTTACGAATAAAATGCGAATCCACGAATATGCGAATTCGCGAATCCGCGCGATTCGCATAGAAAAAATATCCGTATTTTATGGTTAAGAAAATCAAAACTCCGCAAAAGATAAAAGGCGAAACGTTTTTTAGATATGCCGCTTGTCCCAGTTGGGTTTATTGGGATATTTACGGCGACCCTAAAGAGAAAAAAGAGCTTTCTGATTTTCAGAAAAAAATCATTGAGGAGGGGCTTTTGCACGAGGAGGAGGTAATTAGGAAGCGCGATTTTACGGAGGTGCCGCAGGACTTGCCGCTGGAAGAGCGCGCCGCAATGACTTTAAGATTGATGAAGGAAGGAAAAAATATCTATCATGGACTTCTTACTGATAAAAATTGGGTGGGCGTGCCGGATTTTCTGGAAGCCGCAGCCGGAGAATCAAAATTAGGCGAACATTATTATATTCCTTACGACATAAAGTCATCCAAGAAATTGGAAGACAGCCATAGATTCCAGCTTACTTTTTACGCCCTGCTTTTGGAGCGGATTCAGGATGTTCTGCCGGAGAGGGGGCATATTATCAACGCCGAAGAAGAGGTGCTGTCTTTTGAGATAGAAGAATTCAGGGAAAAGTTTGATTTAACGCTCGCGGAAATAGAAAAAATAATGGCCGGCGAGAAGCCGCCGCCGTTTCTAACCGGCTCCTGCAAGGATTCGCCGTGGTTTAATCTTTGCAAAAAAGAAGCCATTGCTTGCGATGACGTGTCGTTGATTTATAAAATTACCAAAAAAGAATGGAAGAAACTTAAAGAAGCCAAGGTCTCCACCGTTGCCGATTTGGTTAAGACGGATTTAAAAGAGCTTAAGGCAAAAACCGTTGGCATTTCCATCGGGCGGCTTCAAACCATGAAGCTTCAGGCGGACGCCCTGCAAAGCCAGCGGCCTATTATTATAGAAAAACCAAAATTGCCCCGCGGCCGCGGGACGACCGAGGTTTATTTTGACATAGAGGGGGACCCCCTGCGGCATCTTGAGTATCTTTTCGGCGTGCTTACGGTGAAAGACAACAAAGAAAAATATCATCCTTTTATCGCGGAACGGCCTGAAGACGAGGAATTGGCTTGGAAAGAATTTTTAAAATTTGCGGAAACATTGGACGGCGCGCCTATTTACCATTATGGCTCGTATGAAAAACAGGTGATTTTGCGTCTGGGCGGAAGATACGGCATAAGTGAAAAAGCCAAGAGTATTTTGGACGAAAATTTGTTTGATTTAATGAAGGTTTGCGGAAAATCCGTTATCTTTCCGGTTTATTTTTATTCCTTAAAGGATATTGCCAAATTTTTAGGGTTTAGATGGCGCAACAGCAAAGCGTCGGGAATGCAATCCATTATCTGGTATGACAGATGGCTGGAGGCGGGCGATAGAAAATCTTTAGACGATGTAATAGAGTATAATGAAGATGACGTGCGAGCCACTAAGTATTTAAAAAATTGGTTGGTGGATTTAAAATAAATGATGAATTTCAGAAAAAACAATATTTTGCTCGGAGCCGCTATGAGCATTATTTTTGCCGGCGGAGTTGTTTCCGCCGACTTGGCTTTGTGGTCGGTTAAATTAAAAAATCAGGATATAAAAATTGTTGCCGAGCCGCAAAAAGAAACGCATATTAAAACGCCGGAAATTGTCAAAGCGATTTATCTGACTTCGGCCACGCCCGGCTCTTTTCGTTTTAACGAGCTGGCGGAACTGGTGAAAAAAACAGAATTAAACGCCATGGTTATTGACATCAAAGATTCGTTTGGCAAGCCGGCTTACGATTCAAAAGTTTCTTTGGCCCAAAAAGTGGGAATTTCTGTCGGCAAAATGAAAGACCTTTCCGGCTTGCTTTTAAAACTTCATGAAAGCGGAATTTATGCCATTGCCAGAATCGCGGTTTTCCAGGATCCGGCTTTGGCCAGGGCGCGGCCGGACTTAGCGCTTAAAGATACGGGCGGGGGAATCTGGGCAGATAGAAAAGGCGTAACCTGGGTTGACCCGGCCGCGAGAGAGGTATGGGAATATAACGCGGCGCTTGCCCGCGAAGCAGTTGAACTTGGTTTTGACGAGGTTAATTTTGATTATGTTCGTTTTGCCTCTGACGGAGCCACCTCGCGGATTGTTTATCCGTTTTGGGACGGGAAAATGCCTAAGTGGGAAGTAATAATCGCGTTTTTCCAATATCTGCGCGCGTCCCTTAACGATACGGGCGCGCCGCTTTCAGCCGATATGTTCGGCATTACGGTCTGGCGGGATGACGACACGAATATCGGCCAGCGCTTTGTTGACGCGCTTCAATATTTTGACTATGTCGCGCCTATGCTCTACCCGTCGCATTTTCCTGCCGGGTTTGAAGGCCTGGCCAACCCCGCTTTGCATCCATACGAGATTTATAAAAAAAGCATTGAGCGGGCAGAGGCGACGCGCGCTTCTTCCACGGAGGCCAGAGCCAAAATCAGGCCGTGGATTCAGGATTTTGATTTGGGAGCGGATTATACCGCGGAGATGATTAGGGAGGAGATAGCGGGCGCGATGGAAGCGGGCGCGGGCGGCTGGATGGTTTGGAACGCGCGGAACGTGTATACCGAAGACGCGTTTTTAGGAGATTAACTTTTATTATTTCAAGATTGTGATTAGAAAGATTTTGTTTATAATTTTTATAGTAGGCCTTATCGGTTCCGGATATTTGTACTCGCAACGAGCGCGGATTTTGGAATTCTTGAGAAATTTTCGTAAAGAGCAGATACCGATTGCCGTGAGTTTTAAAGAAGCAAATAAGCCAACAGCCGACGGTCGCGAGCCAACAGTCAAAAATTCAAAATCTCCAATTCCCAACTCTGAACTTCCTACTCCGGTTAAATTAGCTTTGCCGGATAGCATCAATTTGGCCGTTCCTTTTACCCCGCAAGCGCCGCATGCCAACTGGGACCAGCCGTACCAAGACGCGTGCGAAGAGGCGTCCAGCGCCATGGTTAATTATTTTTACGCGGGAAAAACTTTTACGCCGGAGGTTGCCGACAGGGAAATCCTTGGCCTTGTCGCCTGGGAAGACAAAAATTTCGGGAACAATCGCGACACGAACGCGGAGCAAACCGCTGATTTTATAAGAAGATATTATGGATATAAGAGAGTGGAAGTGATTGAAAATCCAACCGTTGACGATATAAAACAGCACATTGCCGCCGGCCGGCCGGTGATTCTTCCGATGTACGGCCGCACGTTGGCAAATCCATATTTTACTCCGCCCGGACCGACCTATCATATGCTTGTGGTCAAAGGTTACACAAAGGACAAATTCATCACCAATGATCCGGGAACGCGGCGCGGCGCGGATTATTTGTATTCATTTGATGTGTTAATGAACGCGAACCATGATTGGAACGGAGGAGATGTGGAGAAAGGGAGGAAAGTGATGATTGTGGCATATCCTAATCAATAAATCCGAAATTATGAAAGTTTATCAGGTCTCCGAGTTCATAGAGCATATTAACTCGCTTGTTGGTAGCGATGTTCATGTGGTTGAAGGGGAAGTGTCCGGGTTTGGCATTTCGCAAGGCAAGTGGGTGTTTTTTGATTTGAAAGACGAAAAAAACGAGGCCAAAGTCGGATGCTTTATGGTCGCGTTTAGGTTGAAAAGCCCTCTTGAGGATGGAATGAGGGTAAGAGTGGTCGGCATACCGAAAGTGCATGAAAAAAGCGGAAATTTTAGAATAAATGTTGAAGACGTCCAGCCGATTGGAGAGGGGGCGCTGCGGCGCGCGTATGAACTTTTAAAAAAGAAATTGGCCGATGAAGGGCTTTTCGCGCCGGAGAGAAAACGGGCAATTCCCAAATTTCCGGAGGCAATCGGCGTGATTGCCTCGGCCGAGAGCGCGGCTTACGGCGACTTTACGCGCATTTTAGCCGATCGTTGGGGCGGCGTAGAGGTACAGCTTGCCCATACGCAAGTGCAGGGCGAGCGCGCGATTGCGGAGATTGCCGGCGCTTTTGCTTATTTTAATGCGATGAAAAATAAACCGGACGCGCTGGTTTTAATCCGCGGCGGCGGTTCGCTTGAGGATTTGCAGCCGTTTAACAGCGAGCCGGTGGCGCGGGCTGTTTTTTCTTCAAAAGTTCCGGTAATTGTGGGCGTGGGCCATGAGCGGGATGAAACAATCGCGGATTATGTGGCGGATATGCGCGCTTCCACTCCTACTAACGCGGCAGAACGGCTTGTGCCGGAAAGAAGGGAAATTGGCCGCGCTATCAGAGGAATGGCGGGAATAATTTTTAAAGAGATGGAAAATGGGGTAGGCGAGAAAAAAAATGTTCTTGATTCTTTTGCCGGAATTTTGCAGGCGTTTATAAAAGAAAATTTGGCGCGAGTTGAAAGTTTGCTTAATGTGCTTAAATCTCTTGATCCGAGAGCGGTTTTAAGGAGGGGATACGCGATTGCGAGGAGCGGCGGGGTTGTTTTGAAGGATGCCGGGCAAGTGGCAATCGGAGAGGTAATTGATGTACAATTAGCCAAAGGGATATTAAAAGGGAAAGTAATTGAAAAGTCATAATTATGTCCAAACAAAAATCCCAGCCTGCGGCTGGTCCGCCGAAGGCGGAAAAATTTAATTTCGGCCTTGCTTTTTCCGAACTTGAAAAAATCACCGAGTGGTTTGAGCGTGGAGATGTGGAACTGGAGGAAGGATTAAAAAAGTTTGAACGCGGGCTGGAGCTGGCAAGCAAATTGAAAGAAAGGTTAAAAGAAGTGGAGAATAAGGTCGTGGAAATTAAAGCCAAGTTTTCCGATTTGGCGGAATAAATTATTCTTAAACTTCTAACGGGATGAAGAATAATGCCAGAACGCATGGCTCTAAGGGAAGAGTCGGCTACAGGACGCCGTCGGCTTTTAGGTTTCAGACAATGAGGCGCGCAAATGAATTGCGCGCAAAAGTTTACCGCGTTCGCCTGAAAACCGCGGCTGTAAGGCCGTGGATGAAAGGCCTTATAAATATAGTCGGCGGAGCCGACACTTTGCGCGGAAAAGCGCCCAGATGCCACGGACGTAAGCCCGTGGACGCTTTACAATAATCGCAGCCGTTGATATTTTGGTCAAAACAGCTCTTTAGAGAAAGGCGGCAAAATGTCTCAAAAGAGGCGAAAGCGGCGGAAATCAAAAGAAGATAAATTATTGATTTTTCGCGAGAAGGAGGCCAGAGTTTTTCCTTTGCCCAAACCAAAAAAACCCGGCGATGTCGGTTTTGACTTGACGGCAACGGCTGACACGGTCGTTCCTCCGGGCGCGGCCATTCCTCCGACGGATATCCCAACCGGCTTGAGGATTAAATTGCCCAAAGGAACTTTTGCCGAAATCAAGCCGCGTTCCGGCGCTTATATCAATTTTCCGTCTTTATTTATTTGCAGCGCGCCCATTGATGGCGGCTATACGGGACCGCTTACTCCCCGTTTTAAAAATCTGGGAGCAGAACCCGTGATTGTCCGCCGCGGGGAAAGGATTGCGCAGCTGGTCATTTTTGGCGCGAAAGTGCCGGAAGTTGAAGAGATATCCGAATTGCCAAAAACGGAAAGAGGCGAGAGCCGTTATGGTTCAACCGGCAGGAAATAAGAAGCCGCGGGACTTCTTAGCTTCTATTTGATCCCGCCCTTTTAGAAAAAAGGGCGGGATGTTTAGTTAACATTCAAGGGTGACGTTTTCTGATTGATTAAGGTTAAATATTCC
>CAZSQN010000002.1:0-242846 GCA_964609095.1 uncultured Gammaproteobacteria bacterium
GTTCTTGGAATATCCATATTTCTTACCCCTGCGTCATGTGACATCTCTTATATTTATTTCCTAAACCACCCCGCACTTACGCGTAAGTGCGGGGCTCCGCTTACTCCCAACTGAATTAAAGATTCTTTCCGTGACAATGTTTAAATTTTATTGGGTGTCCGTCAGATTTAGTCGCTCCGCACGGGCAGGGTTCGTTTCGCCCGACTTTGGGGCCGAGATTTTGTTCAATTGAAGTAGCGGGAACTTTTTCATTTTCCGAAGGGATAACGCTTCTCCCCTTCTCCATCACCTTTGCCGGCGCCTGGAAGCGGATGCCGGAACGGGCAAAAGGCGAAACCATTTCCGCCGCCGGTCCGACCTTGTAAATGGAATAAACAACTTGTTTTTCTATAAGTTCAATCAATTCATTAAATAATCTAAACGCCTCGCGCTTGTATTCCACCAACGGATCCTTCTGCCCGTAGCCGCGAAGACCAATTCCGGTACGCAAATGCTCTATCGCGTCCAAATGTTCAATCCAAAGAGCGTCAATGGCGCGAAGAATCATCGCGCTTCCCACTGCCGCCATTATCCCTCTTTCTTTATTAACCGCTTCAATCTTTGCCTCAAGGGTTCCATAAGCCGCCTCCGCGAGCGTTGCCAGATAGCTGATAATCCGCTCCCGCGCTCTGGCATCTGCCAGTTTGTCTCCGGCGCTTCGCTCTATGTCTTCCATTTTTATTCTCGCCTCCGCCGATATGGGAAAAATCGTGCCGGCCACTTCATATACTTCTTCCAAATTCCATTGTTTCTCGTCATCGGCTCCGGTATGGAACAAGACCACGCGCTCAAGCTCGCGCTCAACCATTTCTAAAACTCTGCCGCGCATCTCTTCCGGCTTATTTTTGGCAGTTTCCAAAACCTCATTTCTTTTTTTATAAATAACTTCGCGGTGCTTGTTTAGAACATCATCGTATTCAAGCAAATGCTTTCTGATATCAAAGTTGTGGCCTTCAACTTTTTTCTGCGCGGCCGCGAGAGAGCGCGACACCAGTCCGTGCTGGATTGGCTGGTCTTCCGGCAGGCCTAATCGCTCCATCATATGGCGAACGCGCTCTCCGGCGAAAATCCGCATCAAATCATCATCAAGCGACACAAAAAACTGCGATGAACCCGGATCGCCCTGGCGGCCGGCGCGGCCTCGCAGTTGATTGTCTATGCGCCTGCTCTCGTGCCGTTCCGTGCCAATCACATGCAGTCCGCCCAACTTTTTGACTTCTTCCGCTTCCTCATTAGACGGCGGATTGCCGCCCAAAATTATATCCACGCCTCTGCCAGCCATATTAGTGGCAATAGTCACTTTCCCCTTACCTCCGGCTTGGGCAATAATCTGCGCCTCGCGCTCATGATTTTTAGCATTCAAAACCTCGTGCGGTATTCCTTCGCGGGCAAGCGCCAACGAGAGCGCCTCATTTTTCTCAATTGAAATCGTCCCTACAAGCACCGGCTGTCCCAACTTGTGCCGTTTAGCAATTTCGGCAATAACCGCCTTAAACTTTCCGGCTTCATTTTTGTACACCAAATCATCGCCGTCGGCTCTAATCATCGGTTTGTTGGTGGGAATCTGCGTCACTTCCAATTTGTAAATCTTAGAAAATTCTTCCGCTTCCGTGGCGGCCGTGCCGGTCATGCCGGCCAATTTTTTATAAAGCCGAAAATAATTCTGAAAAGTGACCGTGGCAAGCGTCTGGCTTTCGCGCTGGATTTTGACTCCTTCTTTGGCTTCAATCGCCTGATGCAATCCCTCGCTGTAACGGCGGCCAAACATCAATCGGCCGGTAAACTCGTCAACAATCACCACTTCGCCTTCGCGCACCACATATTCTTTATCGCGCTTATAGAGCACATTAGCCCTTAACGCCTGTTCAAGATGGTGCGGCAATTCTCCCCCGCCTTCGGCGTAAAGATTGGCGACTCCAAGCCAACGCTCCATTTTGCCAATACCCGCCTCCGTGATGGAAACCGCCCTCATTTTTTCATCAACATTATAATCCTCGCCCTCGCAAAGCCGCTTTACCAATCCGGCGAATTTATAATAAATATCGCTGCTCTCTTCCGCCGGCGCGGAAATAATCAAGGGGGTGCGCGCTTCATCAATCAAAATAGAATCAACCTCGTCAACAATGGCATAATTTAATTCCCGCTGAACCTTGTCTTCCCGCGAAGAGGCCATGTTATCGCGCAGGTAATCAAAGCCGTATTCGTTGTTGGTGCCGTAAGTAATATCGGCGCGGTATGCTTCGGCGCGTAAAACAGGACGCAAAAATTCATTTTCAACCTTAAATGAGCCAACTTCATCGCGCTGCTTATCTTCGTTTCCGTCTTCATGAACTCCGCTTAATTCTTGCTTGCCCCGTACTGAACCTGTTTCAGCGCGGGGATTCTTAACTCTTAACTCTTGATTTTTATAATCCGGATCATAAAGGTACGCGCTCTCGTGATTGATGCAACCAACAGACAATCCCAAAGCATGATAAATCTGCCCCATCCAGACGGAATCGCGGCGGGAAAGATAATCGTTCACGGTGACCACATGCACCCCCGCTCCGGAAAGCGCGTTTAAATATATAGGAAGAGTGGCGGTCAAGGTCTTGCCCTCGCCCGTTCTCATCTCCGCGATAGCTCCGCGATGAAGCGCAATGCCGCCAAGGAGCTGTACGTCAAAGTGCCGCTGATGAAGAGTGCGGCGAGCCGCCTCGCGGCAAGCGGCAAACGCCTCGGGCAAGAGCGCGTCAAGCTTCTCGCCGCCGGCAAGGCGACGACGAAAATCCGCGGTTATCCCGCGGAGCTCTTCATTTGTTAATTTTTCAAACTTTCCTTCCAGCGCGTTAATCTTTAGGACAATCGGCTCCAGTTCCCGGATGACGCGCGCGTTAAGATCGCCAAAAATCTTGCTTAATATTCCCATATCACGGTTATCAGATTACCACAATTGCGGCTGGGACGCAAAAGGAGGCGTTGCTAATCTTTTCCTCTTGCCTGGCGCGCTCCTTTAAGCATCTTTGTTTTCCCCTTTTCTTTGTAAACGTGGAGCTGCCGTTCCAATTCGTCTTTTAAGATATCTATAGCCGAATATAAATCATACGCTTCTGCTTCCGCCCGAAGTACGCGTCGAGGCAAAACTAAATCAGCTTCCGCGCGGAAAAACTTGCCATTTTTGTGATGTTTGATGGTTTTGCCGATTTCAATGGCGCAATCGCGCGGCGTGCCCACCCGTTCCAAAAATTTGTCCAAATGAGCAAACTTTTTCTCCACATATTTATTTATCGCCCCCGTCGGCTTTATATTTGTAAGTTTGTAAGTGATGATGCGGAACATAAAAAAGCATTCAACGATTAGCGAGGGGAATTATTTTTTTCGCATGGCGCTGCTGTTTGAGCGAGCCGAAGTCAGGCGAGCGAGTTCAGCGGCAAGAAAAAAATTAGTTCCCCGAGCATTTAAATTAATATTCTAAAATCCAATGTATTGTACCTCTTCCTGTAATTCTATGCCAAATTTATCGCGGACTTTCCTTTTGACTACGGAAATAATCATAACCAAATCGTCCGCCGTTGCTCCGGCTTGCGTCAGAAAAAAATTGCCGTGCTGTTCTGAAACAGAGACGCGTCCAACGCGAAATCCTTTCATTCCGGCTTTATCTATAAGCCAGCCGGCCGGAATCATTTTATTTTCTAAAAATTCTTCCGGAACATCAAATCTGAAATCTGAAATCATAAATCTGAAATTCTTAAAGATGCATCCGGCGGACGAACTGCCGAGCGGTTGTTCGTCTTTTCTTTTTTCAAGCAACATATTCATTTTTTCTTTAATCGCCGCCTTGTCGTCTTTTAGAAGCGCAAACTCCGCGCCCAAAATAATTTCTTTGGTCTTTTTAAATCTGCTGTCGCGGTAGCCGAAACCGCACTCTGATTTATCCAGCCATCTCTTTAAACTTCCAGATTCCAGATTCCAGATTCCAGATTCTAAAATTCTCACGCGCAAAAGTTTGTCTTTTGTTTCTTCCCCATAAGCTCCGGCATTGCCATAAACCGCCCCGCCGATTGTTCCCGGCAGAGTTGCCATCCACTCAAGCCCGGCTATTCCCGCTTCAGCCGATACCCGGCCGAGCATTGTTGAAAAAACTCCGGCTCCGGCATAAATTTTTTCTTCATCAATCTTTATTTCCGAATCAGACATTTTTATGACCAGCCCGTTAAAACCCGAATCAGAAACTAAAATATTGCTCCCGCCGCCGATAACTACATATGAAATATTTTCCTCTTTTGCCGCGCTTACGGCTTGGGCAATTTCATCCTCATTTTTGACAGCCAAAAAATACTTCGCTGCCCCGCCAAGGCGCAAAGTGGAATGCTTGGACATGGTTTCGTTCAAAAGCAAACGATTGCAAAAAAGTTTAGACAATTCAAACATTATAATTAAAAATCAATATCAGAAAATACCAACCTGCCATTTCTATATGAAAATTCCAATGAGATTGTCATATTATCTACAGATTTCTTTTGACTTCTCGCTATTAATTCTATAATAATTTCCATTTTCTCTCTATACAAATTCAGAAAGTTATAAATTTCTACTGTTTCTTCTTTTTTTATTGAAGAATCTTTATGCAATTCTTCTGCTGGTTTTATAAACTCGCCAGCCGCTTTAATTAATCTTAAAAAATCTGGATCTTCAACATCAACATTATTCAATATACCGGTACTTCTTGCGCCTTTATATATCTCAACTATCTCTCGTATTGGCATCATTTCTCCTTTTTCAAATGAAATTCTTCCTGAAATCTTATCTTTTGCTTCTTCAACGGGAGTGGCTTCCTGTAATATAAGATTTTTAATGCTCTGATCGCTTTTAACCAAAAAATTAATATTTTCTATTATTTTATTCTCATCTTTTTTCATTCCTTTTTCTATATAAAAAAATGGCATTGAAAACTTATCAGGAACGCAAGCAAATCTAATCATTAGTGGACAATCCTGCTGTTTTAGTTTTTCATCTATTATCTTTTTTAAATCCACCAAATTTTTTTTATCCAAAAAATCAATTTTTGATATAGGCAATCCAATCATTTCCAAAAGCTTAATTTTTCTGATTTTTAATGGAATTTCCGATTTCTCAAATTCCTTAACCATTTGATCAAGCAATAACCTCTCTTGGTCAGATATTTCATTAGAATTTTCTTTCATATATTATAAACCCGACTAAAGATTTTTTAATTTCCTATATTTTTTAATAGACTCTTTATATCCTTCTCGCATATTTAATTCATTAATTTTATCTAAAGACACCCAATCATATTCCGTGTGTTCGGCGCTAGATTTAATTTTTGTCTCATTTGTGATGCATTCATAGATTAACAAAATAAAATGATAATCAACTTTATTTACTGTTGACGAAAATGTCCATGCATCAACTATATTTCCAATCCAAACATTATTAAAATTAAGTTCTTCCTTACACTCTCGTTTCAAAGCAATTTCAATGGTTTCATTAAAATCAATTCGACCTCCCGGGAGTTCCCATCTGCCTTTATGGTCTTTGGCAAAAAGTATTTTACCATCATTTAAAAATATCCCCTTAACTGATGTTTTTTGAATCTGCTTATTCATAAATTTTATAAATTAGTTTATTTTTTATCATTATTCTTAATTATATTTCTCAACATTTTAATTTGAATCATTGGTGGTAACTTTTTATCCGCAATTTTTTGTTTTTTAACGATGAAATCTTTGCCATTTTTTGATATAAAATTTATTAACGTATCTGGAATTTTAGTCACATCTAATTTAATTCTTTTTTTATCATTAGCTATTTTTAAAAGTGTATATAAAATATTAGAACTCATTTTTCCTAAAGAAATGACGCTTTGCAATTCGT
This sequence comes from uncultured Gammaproteobacteria bacterium, assembly GCA_964609095.1. Taxonomy (GTDB): domain Bacteria; phylum Patescibacteriota; class Patescibacteriia; order CAZSQN01; family CAZSQN01; genus CAZSQN01. The sequence continues at coordinate 5,914 of CAZSQN010000002.1, forward strand.
GAATTCTTTTACCTAAATAAACTTGAGCGATCTCGTCACTTTTAAGTTTAAAAACAGCCTGAAGTAACATAGCAATTTCAACACTATACCCTGAATAAAAATCAATATTTTCTAAAAATTCTTTCCTACCGCCATATTCACCCGACAGTGGTTGAATAAAATCAATTAATTCAGGAAATATTAAGTTGATAAAAGGCCTAACCATTATTTCTGTAACTCGTGCATCATTTTTTGGCCGATGATAATACCCTTTAACAAAACAAATCTTTTTATCCATAATCATCGGACCAACGATTCCGGTTATAAACCGCGTACCAATATTTTGTATATCAGTATCTATCCATAATACAATATCTGTATTTAGATAATATAAACTTGCCCACAAATTCCAGCCTTTGCCACTTTGCAAATGAATATTTAAATCTCTTGATGTTTTTTTATCACTGATTATTTTAATATTTAATTTTTTACAAATTTCTATACTATCATCTGAAGACCCGCTATCAATAGCGATAATCTCATCAATTAAAGATTTGCATCTTCTGACAATAGAAATTGTCTTTGCTATAGTTTTCGCTTCATTATAAATTGGTAAACACAATCCAATCGTGATACCCTTCTTCTTTTTATGTGCAATTAAATGTTTTAAACTGTATTGTTTGTAATTAAAATATTTCATATCTACTCATTTAATAACGGGGTACCGTTTTTCAATTTAGACAAATTAAAATTAGAGCAAATAGTTTGTCCTATGTCGGCAAAGGTTCTTCTAACACCTAAATTTCTACCACTATTTAATGATCTTGAATATAAAATTATAGGAACAAATTCCCTCGTATGGCCTCTTAAACCGGTTGTGGGGTCGCAACCGTGATCTGCGGTTATAACTAACAAATCCTTTTTATCTAAACACCTCATAATCAATGGTAATTTCTTATCAAATTCTATTAACTTTCTTACATAACCGCCAATATCTTTTTTGTGTCCAAACATATCAAAATCTTGTAGACAAAATAACATTAAGCTTTTTTTACGGTGATCTTTTTGCAGATACCTAATAATATTTTTAATTAAATCGTCATTATTAAAATTACCTTTTATATAATTTATATCTGATGGATTACCTAAAATATTATATATGTGCTCTGTCGTCAGACATTTAATTTGCGTCCCCTTTAAACGCGATATTATAGAATTTTTCTTTAAATCTTTTACAGCTAAATAATCCTTTCTTTTATTAGTCCTAACAAAATGCAAAGGCATTCCAACGAATGGCCTGCTAATAACTCTAGAAATATTCTGGTCTTTTAATAATTCGGCAATCTTTTTAGCCATTTGATTGAGACGGTTTGGTTTTATAACATCTTCATGCGCTGCCAATAACACGACGCCGTCATCAGCCAAATACAAAATAGGGCTTTCTTTTTTAACATGTTCATCATAATATTTGTCTAGAGCCTTAAAACCAGAAATGTATTCATTGCCAACAATATCTATTTTTAGATGAACATTAATTTTATTTATAATCTTTTGCGGAAATCTATTTTTTTTACTTCTAAATCTTTTATTAAAAATAACGCCCATTATTTCCCAAATCCCCGCAAAGGTGTCATTTCCCTTGCCTTTCTCTATCATCTTACCTGCTAATGCATTAATATTCTTAACCCCGAATAAAATCTTTTTTAGGCCTAAAGATTCTAAATTGGGTAGACGAAAATGATTCTGATTTTTGTATATATTTCCTAAAGTGTTACAACTTTCATTGTGATATTTTTGATAATCTGGCTGTACCCCACATCCAACACTATCCAATATCAAAATAATTATTCTTTTAAATTTCATATTTTATTTATCTCAATAACCCTCTTTAAATGGATTGATTCATAAACAGCGAAAATTAGCCTTAATGTCCTAATAGGATACTTTAAATCATCTTCCGTAGTTTCATTTTTAATTAAACTAATAAATGTTCTTAACATATTTTCAGTGCTGTCGAATAATAAGCTATTTTGAGTATCAATATTATTTTTCTTGCTTATCGACTCTATGCCTTTCGGTAAATAAACATTTTCACTGATCATTCTGTTCCATTCATCTTTATCTTGTATATATTTTCTAATCTCTAACTTCATTTCAGTATTGGTTTCTCTATATTCGGCTGTTGCCTCACTACCGCATATTAATAGTTGATTATTTCTCCCGGAAGCGTCTTGCCAAGACGCTTCTATTTCTCCTAAAATACCAGTTTTAAACTTCATGGTAAGAATAGCATTATCCTCCACGCCCTTTTTAAAAGATAAATTATTACTAAAAGCATGGATTTCTTTAATATCGCCCAACAAGTATTCAAATAAGTTTAAATAATGCGAAGCGTTGTCAATAATGGTGCCGCCACCACTTTTGGATTTATTCAACAACCACCCAAATGGTTTTAGCCCGCCCCAATTATGTGCCTGCCTTGCTTTAATCATTAGTATCTTCCCCAATTCTTTTGAGTCAATAATTAATTTAAGTTTTTTTATAAGATTATCAAACCTCAAATGGTAACCAACTGTCAAAATTAAATTTTTATCTTTAGATACGCGTAACAAATTTTTAGCCTGTTCTATGGTTAAAGTTATTGGTTTTTCGCATAAAATATGTATTCCTTTTCTGAGACAGTACAGAGCAATTGAATAATGTTCATTTGTTGGAGTGCAAATACTTATCGCATCGATATCTTCTAAATCAATCATTTTTTTAAAGTCTTGATATAATTTTATATTATAATTCAAAACAATGTTCTTACTAATATCGCAAATAGCAACTACTTCAATATCATTTATTTTTAAATAATTTCTCAAATGAGTTTTTCCTCTTTTCCCATAACCTATAATAGCTGCTCTGATTTTTTTATCCATAAAGATGAATTTCTATTTAAAATAATTTAAAACTTTTTTAACGGCTTCACAAGTTAATTTAATATAATTATCCGTGATACCAGGATTAGTATAGAAATTAAATAACCTTGCAGCTACGTCAGAGGAGTTTTGACATAGATTTTTATTCTTAGGCGATAAAAATAATTTAGTTTTATGTAAAGGCTTAGGATATATTTTATTAATCTCAACGCCTTCAGCCCTTAACGCATCTATGAACCAATCTCTTTTACTCTTTAATTTATTAGGTAATAGTGCAGTCAGAGCGTAATAAACATGATCAATATTTTTACTACTGTCTTGAAATATGAGTTCTACATCTTTTAATAAATTTTTATATTTATTTGCATTAATTCTTCTCTGCCTATTCATCTTTTCTATTTTTTTAAGTTGTTCAACACCAATCGCGGCTTGTATTTCAGTCATATGGTAATTATACCCCAATCTATCATAATCATATCCCTGAAGATTACCGCCTATTAAACCATGATCTACGATAGAACAACAAAAATTATATAACTTCTCATTATTTGTAAGCACCATTCCGCCTTCTCCGCATGTCATATTTTTGGTCTGATAAAAGCTAAAACATGCCACATCTCCAAAAGTTCCAACAAGTTTATCTTTATATCTAGCGCCATGAGATTGAGCGCAATCCTCTATAATTTTCAAATTATGTTTCTGTGCTATTTTAATTATAATTTCCATTTCGGCCGGATGACCATAAAGATGTACAACAATGATGGCTCTAGTCTTTTCTGTTATTTTCTTTTCTAAATCAACCGTATCAATACAAAATGTGTTAGGATCAATATCTACAAAAATTGGTGTTGCTTGTTGTTGTAAAACAATTGATGCAGAAGAGACAAACGTTAAAGCTGGCACTATAACCTCATCCCCTTTTTTAATATCTAAAACACTAATTGCTGTATGCAACGCAGTAGTCCCAGAAGTAGTCGCCACTGCGTATTTTACATTATGAAATTGTGCAAATCTTTTTTCAAAAATCTTTACATTTTCACCACGTCCAGCCTTAGATAAAATCCCTTTCTTCATAACTTTAATCACAGCATCTAATTCTCGCTTTCCTACAGGACTAGGTTTTGATAATTTTTTAACCGAGATTGGTTTTCCTCCTAAAATAGCTAATTTAGCATGCGTCATATGAACATAAATTATTCAATAAAATATTTTGATATCAAAGATAAAAAAATAAAGTCATTTACAAAGTTGCCGTGCAACTTTATCTATCGTCCCCGCGCCCATAATCAAAATAATATCTCCAGCTTGAGCAATGGCTCTAATTATTTTTTCTGTTTCTTCCAGACCACCTCCGTAGCGGCAGTCGGGAACAAGACCTTTTTCCTTAACGGCCGCGACCAAATCTTTTGAAGAAATATCTTGGTCTTTATCTTCTTCTCTTCCGGGCACGTCATAAATTTCCGACAAAATCAAAACATCAGCTCCGGCAAATGATTGCGCAAAATCATTAAATAATTTTTTTGTTCGGTTATGCTGATGCGGCTGGAAAACAACAACCAATTTTTTATTTGGGTAGAACTCCCGCGCCGCTTTGATTGTTCCGGCAACAGAAGTCGGATGATGTGCGTAATCAGAAACAATTATCGGAGCATTGTCTTCCATCCAGCTCCCCGGCAAGACACCCGCGCGCTCAAAACGCCTCCAAATTCCAAGAAAATCCGACAAGGATTCTTGTATTGTTTCAAAACTCATGCCCAGCGACAGGCAGAGCGCTGTCGCGCCAAGCGCGTTCATCAAGTTAAATCTTCCCGGCACAGCTAAAACAATTCTCCCCATGCATTCCGCCCCGCAAAAATTGCGCCAGACATCAAAGCTCTGCTCCCCGGCTTTTATGGAAATGTTTTTGGCAATATAATCAGCTGTTTCCGAAACTCCAAAGCTTACTTTTTGGGCGTCAAAACCTGTATCCGCCGATCTTAGCGCGAGAAGCTCGCCGCACGCCGGATCATCATTGTTTATAACCAAATTTCCTTCCATATCCAGCTTTTTGGCAAACTCTCCAAATGTTTCTTTAATATGCCCAAGATCGCGATAATAATCCAAATGATCTTCTTCAATATTGGTGATAATCGCGTGGCTCGGAAACAAATCCAAAAGATGGGCGCGGTATTCGTCAGCTTCAACTACCAGCCAGTCGCTTTCTCCCATGCGCAAATTGCCATATTTCCAGCCAGGAACCTTGCTTCCGACAATAACCGCGGGGTCATAGCCGGCACGCTCTAAAATCAGCCCAACCATAGCCGTGGTCGTGCTCTTGCCGTTAGTGCCGGAGACGGCGATGGTTTGTTTTGTCTTGGAAAGCTCGCCCAAAAGTTTGGCATAAGAGATTTCCGCGATGCCGAGTTCGCGGGCGCGAACTCTTTCGGGATTGTTCTCCGGCACGGCATCGGAGAAAAAAACAAGATTTGCATCAGTGGGAACATTTTTCCGATTATGTCCTATAAAAACTTTTGTCCCTAAATTTTCCATCTCGCGGACAATTTCGGAATCAAAAGAATCAGAACCGCTTACTTCAACCCCGGTCAAAGCCAGATACTTTGCCAAAGCCGACACTCCGATTCCGCCAATGCCGATAGCGTGTACGCGCTTAATTTCACTAAAATCCATAAAATATAACGCAAATAATGCGCATTTAAGCCAATATCACACAAATTAGCGAATACGGTATTTGCATATTTGCAATAGCCGCATTCATTCGCGAGATTAGCGTTATGTTTCTTCTTTTTACCACAAAAATCGCTAAAAACCAACTAATCGCCCATGCCCTTGCGCCCACCCCGTTAGAAGTTTTTTGGGGTTTACTTCTAACGGAGTTTACTATAAACTGCAGAAAGCTCTATTCAACAAACCAGAACAAAGTCCCTTGTTCAACTCGGGGCAGGCCCCTCAACTTCGTTCGGGGCAGGGAGAAAAAATGGAACAAACTTATCAATGCCTGTTTCCGGGATGCGGCGGCCAAATGCATCAGGCAGTCGGCCAATATCAGCCGGGACAATGGTTTTGCGACGGCTGCTGGTTTACTCTGCCGGACAGCTTCTTTACCGCGGAATATCCGCTTCGCCGCGTTGATCTCCCCGCTCGCATTGCCGAGCATCGCAAACAGCTTGTTGCCAGCCGCCGCAAGGAGCTGGAGAACGCGCTCGCGGCGCTACGCAAAACAACCCTTGTTGACGACGAGCCGGAAATCGCTCAAATTATTCAGCTCATTAGAACATTTTTTTAGAAAAAACCGAGATAAGAACAACCCTCCGAAGCGCTTCGGAGGGAATTTTTTTATAAAAACAGCCGTGCCATTTCTGATACGGCGCCGCCTTTAGGCGCTATTGCCAAAAAACCGGATTTAAACTAATTTATAGCCAGTCGCACGGTCCTTAAAAAGGAGAAAAAGATGGATACTATCCGCGCCTTTCAAGTTCAGAATATGACCGGCCAAAAAATATTTTTGCTGATCAAAGCCAAAAGCAACGGCCCTCTGATTTTTGAAATTTATTCCCGATGTCTCGCCTTGTGCCCGCCGGGGACTGCGCTCTGCGAATTAAAACATGAAGAATGCGCTAAATTGCCCAATAGCAATTACGGCACATATGAAATACACAATCTCAGCAAACGGAATTTGCGAGCAAATGAAGAGCGGGATAACGGAGAAATCGTCATCATTATAGAAAAAGACCCGAATTAAGGAGGCGCAATGAATGTCTACATCCTGAATCAAGTCGGCAAAATTATCTATGTGCGCATCCGTGCCCTGCCGTCGGAAAGGCCGGGAATCGTCAATGAAATGGTCTTTGAACTCCATGCCAAAAAGCCGTCAAAAACAAAAGAGACCATCGTCGTCTGGCGCATAGCTCACGGCGATTCTGATTGGCTGCAAATCAGCCAAAAAAATGTTTGCGTACGCATAGCAAACAAACTTGGGTGGGTAATAGACGCAGAAGAATTAACAAGCGATAAAGGCGTGATCTTTAAATTAAAACCGTTGAATTAAACAAAAAATCCTCCGAGATTATCGGAGGATATTTTTTTAACAAGGATCTTGAACGATCGTTTCCAGCTGGAGCTCCATGGCCGCGCTGTCATTTGACACTTCAAAAATAAGCGCGCACAAATCAAAATCAGCGGTAAATCGGATGTCTGTCACAAAAGCCAGCACCTCGCCATGAGTAAGGGCATCGCACATCTCCTGCTCGCCAACGGCGGAAAGCCCGTAGAGCGCGCGATAGGATTGCCCGATTTCATCCGTAAAAACAATAATGATTCTGGTTGAGCTCTCGCGCCAGCTCATAGGGAGCTCGCCCGTGCCAAGCTCGTAGACCGCGTCGTACTGCGGCTCCGAGCCGCCGCCGTTCAAAGGCACATTATTTAACGCAACTTCAAAAGTATCAAAGTCGGTTAAATCCCGTTCCAGCAACGGCCTATCCCCCATCTCCCCTGACGGAGAAAGCAGAACAAGGCCAAAACGATATGCCGCGGTTTCCGGAAAACGCACCGCAAAATCATGAGTCGCCGTTTTCATGGCTTCAATCTTGGTGGACATGGAGCCGGAAATGTCCAGAACAAAAACAACATCAAGGTCGGTTGTTTCCGACTCTTCGCAGACCTCGGCCACGAGTTCGCCGTCGGTACAGCCGTCGCAATTATTGTCCACGCCGTCACATCCTAAAAGTCCTTGCTCCGGAATCGGAGACACATCTCCCAGACACTCGCCCCAAACACCGTTAGAGCAAATGCGATAACCAAGCTGGCAAGGCGAAAGCGGAGTATCGGTCGCTTCCATCTCTTCCTCGCCCAAGCACCAGCCAACCAAAGGCGCGCCGGAATCGGACTCGTCAGTCATTCCATCGCAGTCATTGTCTAATCCGTCGCATTCTTCGGGAACGCAAGACATAAAGGAGCATCTGCCTTCCACGCAGACATATCCGTTAATGCATTCATGGTCAAACTCGCAAACGGCTCCTTGCGCATCTTGAGCAACGCACTGGCCAAATTTGCAATCGAGAGCCGTTTCCGAAAACAGCAAATCGCAAGACGGTCCCAAACCGCACCGGCAATTTCCATTCACGCAGATATCGGTGTCATTGACATCGCAGACAATATCGCACTCGCCGCAATTCCAAAAATCTTCATTTAATTTTTCTTCATCGCAAGGATGCAATTCAACGGCAGAAGCGCCGGCGTCATCATCATCTTTTTCGTTGGCCGCCGTCGCGCACGAAACGCAAAACAGCAAAAATCCGCCCAAAATCAGCTTGCTTGCGTTCATCCCCTTTTTCCTCTCTTTGTCAAAGAACATACCAATTTGACCACAAATTAAGCAAAGTGTCAAATTAAAAGCCCTCCAAGGTTAATCGGAGGGCGTACTTCATGAATCTTGTGAAACGGCTTATTCGCAAGGGTCGCGAATAAAGCCGTCAAGGCCTCTGGCCAGGATTTCCGCCGACTGGCCAAAGGAAAGAACTCCGGCGCAAGCATTGTAATCGCTTCCGTATTCCACAGGAGCGACAAACATCAAGCTCTCGCCGTGGGTGAGCGAAGCGCACATCGTCTCCTGGCTCACGGGCGAAAGGCCGAAATTCTGACGGTAACTTTGGCCTTCCTCGTCAGTAAGGCCGATCATAATGCGGTTGCTGCCGGCTCTCCAAGAGAGCGGGAGCTCATCGCTTGCGATTTCATAGACCGCGTCATACATTGGCTCATCGCCTTGAAGCGCGGAATGAAGATTCGCGGCCATTTCCCGAAATGTCTCAAAGTCCGCGAAATCGCTGTAGACGGACGGCCGTCCGTCCAGCTCGTAATCAGGCACGAGCACTATGGCGAACCTGTACCCATCTCCGGAAAAACGGTCAGAGACGGCAGAAAGCGCGTCCAAGACCGCCGGCATATCGCGAGCCATGGAGCCGGAAACATCAACAAAGAAAACGACATCGTACGCGGTATTGGAGGCATAAACGCAGAACCCGTCCGCGTTTACGGCGCCATCAACGCACTTATCGCAATCATTGTCAATCGCGTCGCAAGCAAGCGTACCCTGCTCGGCAACACAGCCAAGGTTGGCGCACCTGCCCTCAACGCAACCGCTGCCCTCGCCGCACTCGTGGTCAAACTCGCACACGGTTCCCCGCGCGTCCGTTGGCACGCACCGGCCGAACTTGCAGTCAAAACCGTTCTTGCAAGAGCCGATGCGGAACATGCACTCCGCGTCATTGTCACCGCAATCGCCGACCGAAATCTCGCCCGCATCATCGCCTTTGAGAAGCCCGCACTGGCACCTGCCATCCGCGCATTCGTCAGTGTCGTCGGCATCGCAAGCAAACTCGGCAAAACCGCAATTGTTAAAATCAGAATCCAAGTTCATCGGAACCGGCAGTGTTTCCGAAACCAACATCGTCTCCGGCTCTTCTTCGGGAATACCAACGGCGCAGCTGGAAGCGAGAAAAACGAAAAATAGGGCATAGCGGTTCATTGGCTTTCTCCTTTCTGGAGTTGTATTTTGGCTTATTTCAAGTTAAAAGAGCATATTTCAAAATATCACAAAATAGACGATTCGTCAATGATTTGGTATTATTGTGAAATCCTATGAATAATTTATCTGCCGCCGATCCGCAAATTGCTTCCTCTATTACCAATGAACTGGAGCGCCAGCGGGACGGACTTGAAATGATCCCGTCTGAAAATTTTGTGTCTCCGGCCGTTTTGGAAGCGCTTGGCTCCGTATTAACCAATAAATATTCCGAAGGGTATCCGGGCAAAAGATATTATGGCGGAAACGAATTTATTGACGAAATAGAGACATTGGCGCGAGAACGGGCTAAAAAATTATTTGGCGTCTCTCACGCCAATGTCCAGCCGTATTCCGGCTCTCCGGCAAACCAAGCCGCCTGTTTTGCCTTGCTTGAACCCGGAGAAAAATTAATGGGTTTGCATTTAAGCTATGGCGGACACTTGACGCACGGCTGGAAGGTTAATTTTTCAGGAAAGTATTACGAGGCGGTGCAATATATTACCGGGGCCGACGGCTGGCTTGATTATGACGCGCTTGCCAAACAAGTTAGCGAAGAGAAGCCAAAACTTCTTTTTGTCGGCGCGACCGCTTATCCGCGCATTTTTGATTGGGAAAAACTCTCACAAATTGCCAAATCTGTTGACGCTTATATGGTCGCGGATATTTCCCACATTGCCGGACTTATTGTTGCCGGAGCGCATCCGTCACCGGTCGGCTTTGCCGATGTGATTACCACCACCACGCACAAGACCTTGCGCGGCCCGCGCGGCGCCATGATTCTCTGCAATGGCGAACCGTCAGAGCCGATGAAAGCCCCGCCCGAGAAATCACGGAAATATCTGCCGACAATGATAGACCGCGCTGTTTTCCCCGGACTTCAAGGCGGGCCGCATAACCACCAAACCGCCGCCATTGCCGTAGCGCTAAAAGAAGCTGCCGAACCAGCTTTCAAAAATTACGGCGAGCAGATTGTCAAAAATGCCAAAACCCTTGCCGAAAAATTGCTTGAACACGGCTTTAATCTGGTAACCGGCGGAACCGACAACCACCTTTTGCTGATTGATTTGCAAAACAAGAACATAACCGGGAGGCAAGCTTCTGACGCGCTGGAAGCGGCTGGAATTACGGCAAACAAAAATTCCATACCAAATGATCCGAAAAAACCTTATGACCCTTCAGGCATCCGCCTGGGCACTCCGGCGCTCACTACCAGAGGAATGAAGGAAGAAGAGATGAAACAAATCGGCGATTGGATAAATAAAGTGATAGAAAAACATAATAATGCGAGTATTCTTGCAAAAATCAAAGGCGAGATAAAAGAAATGACTAAAAAATTCCCAATATATTGAGGGTGCGGGGTCGGGGTACAGGGATAAAAAACCCTAAACCCCAAACCCTAAACCCCAAACCCTTGTGAAAATAATAGACGGCAAAAAACTCGCTTTGGAAATCAGAACTGAATTAAAAGAAAAAATATCCAAACTCGGCCTCCAGCCGGGTCTTGCCGTTATTTTAGCCGGCGACGACCCTGCCAGCCATCTTTACGTGCGCTTAAAAGAAAAAGCCAGCGAGGAAGTCGGCATCCGCTTTGAAAAAAAGATATTTTCCGAATCCGCGACAGAGGAAGATATCAATTCAACAATTCAACAATTTAACAATCGTTCCGATATTCACGGAATTTTAGTCCAGCTTCCCCTGCCGCCAAAATTTGACGAAAACAAAATCATCAGAACGATTGACCCCAAAAAAGACGTGGACGGCTTCCATCCCAAAAACCTTGAGTTAATTAAAAACGGACACCCCTTTATAATCCCAGGTGTCACGCTCGGCATAATGCGGTTGATTGAATCCACGAAAGTTGACCTCAAAAATAAAAAAGCCGCACTTTTGGTAAATAGCGACATTTTTGCCTTGCCTCTCCGTCATCTGCTAAAAACAAAGGATGCAGAAGTTGAAACATTCATTAAACCAAAAATTTCAGATTTCAGATTTCAGATTTCAGATTTTGATATTATCGTTATTGCTTTAGGCAAACCAAAATTTCTTAAATCTGAAATGGTTCGCGACGGCGCCATAATCATTGACGTCGGCACCACCAAAGTTGACGGAAAACTTTTTGGCGACGCCGACTTTGATTCATTTCAAAATCGCGATGTCTTTATCACGCCCGTTCCCGGCGGAGTCGGGCCGATGACCGTGGCCATGCTCTTAAACAATGCGGTTCAGCTCGCGAGCGTTCGCGCGAGCTCATAGCCGGCTCCGGCGGCAAACAAAAAAACAATAAGCCATAAAACAAAACCGGGGATTTTTAAGCTAAACTCCGGTTTTCTTTTGCCCAACTTTATTGCCCGGCGATAGATGAGCGCGATCAAAATCACGTCTATCGCTCCAAAAACCCCGCCGGTCACGCTGATTACATTTATAAAACTTCTGGCGCCGATAAGATACAGTCCTAAAGGAATTCCCAAAGTTATGGCGCCGGCGATTTTTTTGGAAATCTTAAAATCGTATTCCAAAGTTTCTTTCGTGTATATTCCCAAAACCAAAAATGACGTGGCAATGGCCAGGACGCCAAAGGCCGCGCCGGCAATAACAATGCCATAACCCAAAAAAGGATAAAGCCCTAAAATTGATTCTTCGCTTGCGAGTTTGCCCGAAACGCCAAGAACAGACGAGGCAAAAACAGCGGTGATAAAAGCGGCAATCAATGACCCCCAAATAACAGCGGATCTAATTTTGCGGCTGTTCTTTTCTAAAATATCCCGCGCCTCCGGAATCGCCGCCCATCCGGCTAAAGAAAAAATCAGCACGCCAAACGGCAAGAGCGCATCGGAAATATCTCCTTTAAGGAGAAAATTTTCAACTTTTACTTGAGGCGCGCCCATAATAACAATAAAAATGGCGGTTAAAAGGAGAAACCCCGTGAGAATCAGTTCAACTTTGGAAACGATTTTAAGCCCGGCAATCACCAAAACACCCATGACAAAAAAGAATAAAAGCTGGTAGCCGGTTTGCCCGAGAGGAATAATCGCGCCGGAGAGCTGCCAGAGAAACGCGCCTCCGATAATCATATAGGCAAGCAGGGCGCCCAGCGCTCCAAGCACATTTGAGGCAAAGGCCGCCCGCTCTCCTATTTTTCCAAGGTAAAGGCGAGCGAATCCGGCCAAACGGTGTTTGCCAACGGTACGAAGTATTATTTCGCCAAACATCAAATGAGCGATGATAATGAAGACGGAAATCGCCGCGAGTTCCGCAATTCCGATAAAAAACCCCGACTTGCTCCAGCTAAAAGCAACGCCGAAAATCCCGGCTCCCACGATAAAACCGGCAACGGTGGCAATAGCGCGAAAATAAGCGCGATCAATCTTCATTTTTTTATTATATCAAATTACCCACAGTTGCTCCACAAAAAACTCTTGCCCAACCCTGGCGCGGAAGCGTAAAATATAGACGCTCATAATGCAAATATCGCGAATGAATGCGAATACCACGAATATGCAAATACAGTATTCGCATATTCGCGTGATATTGGCATTAGATTCGCATTATTCGCATTATATTTTATGGAAAAACTCACTCCCCAAAATCTTGAAGCCGAAATGTCGCTTTTGGGCTCGCTTCTTTTGGATAAAGACGCGATGATTAAAATTGCCGACATCGTGCACAGCGAAGATTTTTACAAAGACAGCCACAGGATAATCTTTGATTCAATCATTGAACTGTACGGAAAACACGAGCCCATTGACCTCTTGTCTTTGGGAAACAAGCTTGGCGAACGGGGCAAACTGGAAGTTGTTGGCGGCCGCACTTATCTGGCCGAACTTGCCAACGCGGTGCCGACCTCATCGCACGCCAAGCATTATGCCGAGATTGTGCAAAAAAAGGCCTCTTTGCGGCGGCTCATCAATGTCTCGGCGGAAATCGCCGAACTTGGATTTACGGAATCGGAGGATGTGGAGCGACTTCTGGATTCGGCCGAACAAAAACTTTTCGGCGTGTCGCAAAAATACCTGCGCCAGATTTTTATGCCTATCAGAAACGTGCTGGAAGAGGCATTTGAACGGATTGACGTGCTTCACCGCGAAAAGGGCAAGCTCCGCGGCATCCCCACCGGCTTTCAGGACTTGGATGATCTTTTGGCGGGAATGCAAAAATCGGATTTGATTATTTTAGCCGCGCGGCCGTCAGTGGGCAAAACAAGCTTGGCGCTGGATGTGGCGCGGCACGTGGGCACAAAGGCGAAAAAGGCCGTCGGCATATTTTCGCTGGAAATGAGCCGCGACCAGCTGGTTGACCGCCTTATCTGCGCGGAATCAGGCGTCAATCTCTGGAATATGAGAACCGGCAACCTTTCCGACGAGCCGGGCAACAACGAATTTGAGCGGGTGGGACACGCCTTGGGAACGCTCTCCGAAGCGCCGATTTTTATTGACGATTCCCCCAACGCCAATATTATAGAAATCCGCACCAAAGCCCGCCGCCTGCAAATGGAATACGGCTTGGATCTCCTGATAGTGGATTATCTTCAATTGATGGAATCGCGTTCAAAAATAGAAAGCAGGGTGCAGGAAGTGGCGGAAATCACCCGCGCGCTTAAGGGCATCGCGCGCGAGCTTAACATCCCGGTTCTTGCGCTTTCCCAGCTCTCTCGCGCGGTGGAGATGAGCAAGCCGGCCATTCCCAAACTGGCCCACTTGCGCGAATCCGGCTCCATTGAACAAGACGCAGATGTGGTCATGTTTATCTACCGCAAAGCCGCCGACGGGGGATACAGCCGCGAAGACCTTGGCCCGGAAGAAAAGAACCTGGCCGAAATCTATATTGCCAAGCACAGAAACGGCCCGACCGGTTTGGTTAAATTGTATTTTGACGAAGCCAAGACAAGCTTCCGCGATCTTGAAACAAGATACCAAACATAACGCCATGAAAAATTTTTCTCCCGCCATTCAAGAATTGCTTCGGTTTCTTAATAATCTTCCCGGCGTCGGGCCTAAAACCGCCCGCCGCTATCTTTTTCATCTGCTGCGCGAGCCGCCTTTGGAGCTGCAACGCTTTGCCGCCGCCATTGGCGGCATCCCCAATGAGCTTGCCGTCTGCGGCAGGTGCGGCGATTATTCTCAAAAAAATCCCTGCGAACTCTGTTCCGACAGCCGCCGCGACAAAACGCTTTTAGCCGTTGTCGCCGACAACCAGGACCTTGGCGCCATGGAATCAACCGGGGAATTCCAAGGGCTTTATCATATTTTGGGCGGAGCGCTTTCTCCGCTCCAGGGCATAACGCCGGAGAGATTGCGCGTCAAAGAGCTTCTCCTAAGAGCCAAAGAAGACAAAATTACGGAAATTTTGCTGGCTTTTGACCCGGACATTGACGGCGAGTCCACCATGCTCTACTTGGGGAAACTTCTTTATCCGCTGGGCGTAAAAGTGACTCGTTTGGCGCGCGGGCTGCCGATGGGAAGCAACTTGGAATACGCCGACCCGATAACATTGACGGACGCCATCAAAGGGCGGCGCGCCATAAACTAAATCCCCCGATTTTGTCGGGGGATTTTTGCGGCTCGTTTTATTGAGCGATTTTTTCAATCTTAATTTTGGTAAACTGCTGGCGATGGCCGACCCTGCGCTTATATCTTACTTTGGCTTTAAACTTGACCACCGAAACCTTTTTGCCAAGCCCGTGTTCGGTGATTTTGCCTTCCACAATGGCGCCAGCAACAGTGGGCTTGCCAACTTGAACTCCTGTTCCGTCCGGATTGGATAAAAGCAGGACGACATTGCTAAAACTCACGGTTTCGCCCGGAGAACCCGCCAGCTTTTCAACCAAAATAGAATCGCCCTCTTTGACAATATATTGTTTCCCGCCCGTTTGTATGACTGCTAACATATTTTTAAGCTTATAGTTTACAGCTTACAACTTATAAATTATTTGTCAACCCCGCACTAATCCCTGTCAATCTTTATCTCATCTCCTATCTTCCAGCGCCGCAACGCCGCTCCTCCGGAGGCAATTTCTAAAACAAAATCCGCTTCCTCTCTTGGAATCAATACTTGCGGGTCGCTTCCCGCTATCGGCGGCGCGGCGCCGGGAGCGATATCAACAATCTTATTTCCGTTAATCCAGATAATATCTATGGCAAAATTCATCCCTTTCATCCAAAACGGATGGCGACCCGAAGTTGGAAAAACAAAAAGCATGCCTCTTCCCGGCGGCATCTCCGTCCTTCCGGAAAGCCCTTTCTCGCGCGCGCTCTGGCTGCCGGCGACTTCGGCAACAATCCGGTCTCCGTTAATTTCCACCATCGCTTCTTTCAGGTGATTTTGCTTATAGCGCAAAAAAACAGCCAGCCCAAGCACGACAAACGCCAATCCTAAATAAAATTTCATTTTCATATCAAAGTTATGTGCGGGACTTAATTCTTTTTTCAATAATTGACAAGGCGGCTAAAAAAATAACGGCTAATAAAATAATGACAATCATCTTCCATCCGGTTCCCAAAAACCAGCTTGCGCCGCCAAAACCGGCCGCGAATAAATAATAAAACATTACCGCTTGGCGCTCCGACAAGCCGGCGTCAATCAGGCGAAAATGCAAATGTTCTCTTCCGCTTTCGGTTATTTTTTTTCCGCTTCTCCATCTTTTTATAATAACGGTCGCCACATCAAGCACGGGCACGCCCATAACCAAAAGCGTGGTGGCGACTTTGGTGCCGGCGGCAATGGCCAGAGAGCCGATTAAAAACCCGGCGATAGTGCTTCCCCCCTCGCCCAAAAAAATGCGCGCCGGATGAAAATTCCAAAACAAAAATCCGGTAAAAACCGCGGCTAAAATCCCCGCGAGCATCGCCGTCTGCGGCTGGTTAAGCTCCGGCCGCAGAGCTATTGCCGCTATAAAAATAGCGGCAACGGCGGCTATGCCGGCAGAAAGCCCGTCCAAGCCGTCAAGAAGTTTTGTCGTGTAAATCATTCCCAAAAGCCACAAAAATGAAAGGACATCGGCTGGCAACAAAAAATTCCAAATTCCAAATCCTAAATTCCAAATTCCAAGGTTTATGACTCCGCCAAACGGATTCTTAATTTCCGTAAAATGTATTCCACCGGCCACCGCAAGGCCGGCTGCCAAAATCGGAAAAATAATTTGTATTTTTGGCCGCAGATTAAACTTGTCGTCTAAAATTCCGCCGGCAATTAAAATCGCGCCTCCGGCGGCAAGAGCCAAAAATTGTTTTAAATGAATATAACCGCTTGGGATAAATCCTTTGTAGAAAAGATAGGCCGCGATTCCGAAAAAAGATAAATAAATCGCCAAGCCGCCCAAGAGCGGTATTGCCCTTTCGTGTTTTTTCCTGCCGCCAAAATCAGGCGCGTCAACAAAACGCGCCCGAAGCGCCGCCTGCCTTATAAGCCCCGTCGCCCACAAGGAAAGTAAAACGGAAATTAAAAGTAAAAAAATTATATTTGAACTCATACAAGATTTCCACAAATGTCTGTCATCCCCGCGCAAGCGGGGATCCAGCGGGAGATTGGCCCAAATATTTAACGACTGGATTCCCGTTTTCACGGGAATGACAGTCACGCTGTAAGTTTGTCATTTTGGCTTAATATTAAAGATAATTAAGTAAAAATTATAAATAAGTTATTTGACATAGTTTAGGCCGGCGGCTACTATGAAAACGCTCGTGCGGCGAAAGGAGAGATGATGGTTTATTTGGTATTGACGCTTGTTTCGTTGGGCGCGGCTCTTGGTCTTTTTTTGGCAATTGCCGTTGCCGGCTATTATCTGCGGCGCGAACCGTGCAAACCGCCGGAGTACCACAAATCATTTGGCTGGCTCTATACCCTCGCGGGAACGGCGCTCACCGCAAGCATCGGCGCGAACTTCAAACTTCACGCTCTTGCCAGAACAGCTCGCCCGTTCTCTCCGGACTGGACAGTGGTGGCTTTAATTGTCGTTGCCGCGCTTCTCGCCTTGTACCATTTTCGCAAAGCGGCCCGGCTTGCGCCAAGACGCAAGCCAATGGCTTAATTGTAATTATGATTAAGCCGTAAAGCAACTCTCGGAGAAAAGAGGCGCGGATGGTTTTAACAGTATTGGTCATTCTCACTTTTGTTGCTCTCGCGGTTCTTTTACTCGCCGTTATGGTCTTGATGTTTAAGTACGGCAATTATCCATGGTCGCCCAAAGAGCACAAAAGAGTCGGCTGGCTCTGGATTGCCATTGGCGCCTGCGTCACCGCGCAAAATGTGATTGCCGCCTTGCTTGGAGTGTCTCTGCGATTGGTGCCGTTTCTGCTTGTGGCCGGAATCGCTCTCCTTGCATGGCTCCAATTCCGAAGAGCCAACAAGCTCATGCGGCCGTTAAATAAAAATGAATAAAAAAATCCCTCGAGTTTCCTCGAGGGTTATTTTTATCTCGTCCCTACACGGGTTGCGGAAAGAGTGTAGCTGCCGCCTTCCTCTCCTCTCTCCGATATATTCATACACCGCAAGGTGTATGTTCCCGCGGAAAAGAAACGATAACGAATCGTGGCATTGCCAGACCAATCGTACAAATCGTGGTTTTGGAAAACATTGCCTTGCGCATCAGCAAGAACTAAACCGGAATAAAAGTTGCCGCTCTTAATCTTCAGCCGAAAGATAACATCATCTCCGGCTCTGGCGAAAAACTTCCAATCTTGGCTTAGCGGACCAGTACTTCTATTACTAACAGTTCCGCTCACGACCTTGTTCATTCCGAGCACTCGTTCATCAGTACCGTTCGCGCAGACCGGACAGGCGGAACACGCCCGCGCCGGAGCTGGCGCTGGCGCGTTGGTATCAAGCGCAACTCGCGAATGAAGATCGCGGGCAACTTCTTGCGCAAACTCGCGGCGATATTGGCCGGCAACTCGCGACACGCGCCAAACAACTTTCCTAGAAATATCCTCAATCTGGTTCTCGTCCAGCGCTGAATTGTTTGACATCACTCCGATAACCGTTGCCGGAATTATGCCAATCAGCAGATAGACGGCCACTCGCGGCCACTTGCGCAGCGCCGAGAATCGCCACATGAGCTTGTCGTTCTGCTCTCGCAGTTTCTCGTTCTCCGCCAAAAGCTTGGCAACTTCGTCGTTTCTGTACGGTGCGTCCATCTCTTTCCTCCTCGCCCTGAACGAAGTTGAAGGGCTTGTTGCCGGGTTTATTGATTATGGGAGTCTCGCGGAAAGCGTGTAATTACCTGACCAAACATCTGTCCAAATATTTTTTGGACCGTAAATACCGCACCTCGCAGCAATCAAATATTGTCCGGTGGAGGTAAATGCATAGATAAGCGTGGCGTTGGTGCCAGATCCCGAATTCTCGTCCTCGGCGACCCGCCTTCCATCTGGGGCATACAATTGAATAAAAGGATCAAGATTCACATCGGTGGACTTCATTCTAAAAACAACACGGTCGCCGACTCGGGCGTTAAACCGCCACCAACCCCTTTCGGGATCAATTGTGGCTTGTTGGCGATAACCTTTTCTGGAATGAATTTGGCCGCGAACAACTTGTCCGAGGCGCAATTCGTCTTGCGCTTGCCTGTTTTGGCCGGCTGGCTGTTTGGCAACGGTTCTTGCCTGGCGCCGTTCCAATTCCGCGCTTACGGCAAATTGGATATCTTCCCGCAGAGTTGCTGAAATTCGGCGCGAAACGCGGTCAGAAGTTTGCGCAACAATAACAGCGCGGTCTTGATGTGTAAGCGTCTGAATCGCCTCTTGCCGCGCTGTCTTGTTTCCCGCTTCAAAAGCCGAGATACACAGAATCGCGCCAACAAGAAACAAAGCAACGCCAATCGGCCACTTCTTAACCAGAGCATAACGAGACATTATTCCATCATACTGCTCTCGCAGTTTCTCGTTCTCCGCCAAAAGCTTGGCAACCTCATCGTTTCTGTACGGTGCGTCCATCTCTTGCCTCCTTTCAGTTGCCCTTGTCGGTTGGATTTCGTCCTTCGCAGTTGTCGCCTTTAGCGCGCATCTTTCCGGTTAGAACGCGCTGGTCCAAAAACATGGCCACTTCCGGCACGAACTTGACGCAAGTCCATTCACCATTGCCCACAGAGAGATAACGGCAGGTCTCTTTGCCATGACCGGCTTTGCAAACCTCTTCCAGATGCTTTTTGGGAATACCCATTAGTTTTTTCTCCTTTCAAAGAACGCCGCTACCGTACCAAAAACGGACGCGAGTGTCAAGGTTGGTTAAGCGTTTAGCGGTTAGCGTATAGCGTTTAGTTTTTACCCTAAACCCTAAATGCTAAACCCTATACCCTGCAATCTACAATTGTTCGGCTTTTTCTATTCTGATATTTCCTCCAGCCTCCAGTATCACCGTATCTCTCCGGCCGATTTTATTTTGGAGCAAAAAGTTAGCCAGCGCGTCCTGCACCTTCTCCTGAATTACGCGGCGGAGCGGCCGGGCTCCGAAAACCGGGTCAAAACCGGCTTGCGCCAACTCAACCAATGCCTCGTCAGTCACTTTAAGCGCCACGCCCTTTTGCTCAAGCTGTTTTGCCACCGCCTTTAACATCAGCCCCGCCACTTGCCTGATTTCATCCTCGGAAAGCGGGGTAAAGACGATGACGCCGTCAAAACGATTTAAAAATTCGGGCCTGAAATAATTTCGCAACTCCTGATTAATAAGCAGATTTTTAATCTGCTCCACCGCTGTTCCTTTTTTAATTTCATCTTGGATTACATCCGTTCCGGCGTTACTTGTGGCAATCAAAATCACATTGGTAAAATCAACAGTCCTGCCGATATTATCCGTGAGCCGCCCGTCATCCATTACCTGCAAAAAAACATTCAAAATGTCAGGATGCGCCTTTTCAATTTCATCCAAAAGCAAAAGCGTGAACGGCTGGCCTCTTACCGCTTCCGTTAAAAGCCCGCCTGATGAGCCGCCGGGCTCGCCAATCATCCGATATAAAGATGACTGGTCTTGATATTCGCTCATATCCAGCCGAATCATATTTTCTTCATTTCCAAAATAAACTTCCGCCACGGTTTTGGCTGTTTCCGTTTTCCCGACTCCGGTCGGGCCCAAAAAAAGAAAATTGGCAATGGGACGGCTGCCGGCGCGTAGCCCTGCCCGCGCCCGGCGAATGGCGGCGGCAACCGCTTTGACGGCTTCTTTTTGCCCCACCACGCGGCTCGCCATTCTCTCTTCCAAATTCAGCAATTTTTCTTTTTCCTCTTCGCCGACTTTCGTCACCGGCACATGGCTTTTTTCGGAGATAATTTCCGCCACATCCTCGCCGCCGACTACTGCTCCGGCTCCGCGTTTGCCGGCAACGGCATGAGACGCCTCGCGCAAAATCTCAATGGCTTTTTCCGGCAAAAATCTGTCAACCAGATATTTATCCGAAAGCGAAGCGGCCTTTTCTACGGCGTCATAAGAGAAAAAGACCTTATTTTGATATTCGTACAATCCGGCTTTTGATTCCAAAATCTGAATAGTGTCGTCCAGATCCGACTCCGGCACTTCCACTTTCTCCAGCGCGTGCCCCAACGAGGTTTTTGCCAAGAGTTTGTAATCATCCGGGTTGGTGGAGCCAAGAGCGAAAAAATAATGTTTCCCCAGTTCGGTGGCCAACGTTTGCGCCAGATCCAGTCCGCCGGAGGCGGAGACAAGCTCATGGATATTCGGGATGTAAAGAATCACATTTTTAGCGCGGGAAATTTCAAAGAAAATATGATAAAGCCGCTCGGCCGCCGCTTCCGCGCTTGCTCCGGCCAAAATTCTGGGCGCGGAAAGAGAAACCAGCCGTTTGTCTGACAATATCTTGGGCACGTCTTCTTCAACCATCCGCTCCGCAATGCCTTCTATAATGGCGTCCTTGCCCACCCCTCTCTCTCCAACCAAAACAACGCTCGCGAGCCCGCCTTCCATAGCGCGGAAAATCGCCTGAATTTCTTTTTCCCTGCCGACAACCGGAGACAGGCGGCCATAACGGGCGGCAAGCGTCAAGTCCTGGCCAAACTGGTCAAGGTAAGGCGTGGCTACGGCCGTCATAGCGCGGCCGGCTTCGTGCGTCGGACGGCGCCGGGCAATTGCCCGTCCGGTGCGATAACGCGAGAGTATCTGGTTATTTATATCGTGCCAGGCGATAACATTGGCTATTTTCCGTTTATCAATTTCCAAATCATAGAGAATTTCCTTTACCTTGCCCTCCGGTTCGGAAATCGCCAAAAGCAAAGCCGTTGGGTCAACAAATTTTTTCTTTTTTTCGTACGAATGGCCGTAAGCCAATGCCAACGCCTCTATTGCTTCGCCGGCAAAACGCGGCTCGCCGCTTCCGGCCGCTTCTCCAGAAAACGCTCCGCTTACTTTCTCGCGCAAAATCTCGCCCCGTATTCCCAACCGCCCGAAAATTATTGCAATTTCATCCTGAGTCAAAAGGCCGGCAAAAATATGAATCAGGCCGACTTCATTCGCGCGCCGGCCGGCCGCGATTTTATAAGCAAAACGGAGCGCGTTTATGGCCGACGGCGTATATGACTTGGATACGTCAATCCAATTACTCCGCGGAATTTTCTCCGCTTCTTCCCAAGCAACTTTCCGCGTTTCTAACGGCTCCTCTTCAAAAGGTTTGCGCGCTACCGGAATTGTAAGCTCGCTCTCCCGCATTATTCTGTAAACAAGATAAAAATCGCTCCAAACGGAAAGCCAAAAAACAAGAAGAAGCGCATCCGGCCTTCTCCAAAAAACGGAAGTCAAAATCGCGTCAAATCCGTAAATATATCCCAGATAAACGATAATGCCGGCTCCAACAATGCCGAAAATTAACAGCGAAAAATTCAAAATCGCGTTGCCGACGGCAAAAGCGCGGGCAAGCGTGTTGGTTTTATTGTCAATCCTCTTACCCCAATAAAGCGCCTTATCGCCCAAAACAATGGCCTGTTCCGTTCCGTGGCAGCTGGCGCAATCCTTGCCGCCGCCGCGCGAGCCGCAAATTGGACAATTTATATCTGGCATAATTCAGCTCAAATTAAACAAAGCGGTAAATTGATAAAAGATTTCCCCCAAAACAAAGATGGGCGCGGACACCCAAAGCAGGTAAACGGCAACCTCCCAAACGGCCCAAAACGCCAAAGCAATAACGCGCGCCAAAATCTGTATCAGGCGCATAAAAAAGCTGATCAGCCGCCCGCTGATATCCCTGACGCCGAACATGGGAACAAAAAGATTTTTAACCCAGATGCGCACGCCGAGATTGGCCGCGCGGTTGCGCAAGCGCCTGATAAAATTTTTGGAAAAACGAACCAGCCCTTTGGAATACCACCAAAAGGGAAAATAAAGAATATCGCCTAAAGTATTTAGAAAAATTGTTTGGCTTATTAAGCCGACGGCTGAACGCATAAGACCTATAGGACTAATTATCCCTATAGATTCTATCTTACCAAAAAAACGAAAAAACCGCCTCAAGCACGGTTCGGCGGTTTTGTCGCAAACTATTTTAACGCAACCGGACCTCCGCCGGGCTCCACATACTCCACTCGCCCGATCGGCACAAGGCCGATCCGGCGCGCCTCCTCCTCGAGACGCGCTATGGATTCCCTGTTCGCGAGTTCCGATTCCGCTTTTTTGTTTTGCAAAAGAAGTTCTTCAATGTGGACGCGTTCGTCGCGCAGCTTGAAATTGGCCGCCGCCACCACATTGCTTAAAACAATATAACCGGCGCTCAAAGCCAAAATTACCGCTCCTAAAATAAGGAAACGGCTGTCAACGCGCAAAACGCTCCAAACAGACGTTCGCCGCCGGCTGGCGGCGCCCGCAAACAGCGAGTAATGGGTGGCGGATAAGTAACGGCTCATTTTATTTTTTGAAATACCCTTAATTTCGCGCTTCTCGCGGCCGGATTTTTTTCTATTTCCTCCAAATCGGGAATCAAGGGCTTTTTTGTTAAAATTTTAATATCGTTTCCCTGCGCCTTTAGAAATCTCTTTACAATTCTGTCTTCAAGCGAATGAAACGAGATAATCGCGCCTCTTCCGCCCGCCTTAAGCAACCTCTTGATTTGTGGAAGCGCGCCGCGCAAATGCTCCAGCTCGTCATTGGTTCTTATTCTTAAGGCCTGAAAAATCCGCGTGGCTGGGTGCAATCCGCCGATCCATGGGATTTCTTTTTTACTCTTTAATTTCATCCTGTACGCGGAAAGAATAATTTCCGAAAGCTGATTTGTCCTGACGATAGGATTCTTTTTCCGTTCAGAAATTATTCCCTCCGCGATTTCATTTGCCAGCGGCTCCTCGCCAAATGAACGAAAAACAGCTATAAGCTCGTTTTTACTTGATTGGTTGACAATATGGCTGGCGGTTGCCGGATTCTCCGGATCAAAGCGCATATCCAAGGGCTCATCGCGCTTAAAACTGAAGCCCCGCCCGCTGCTTTCAAGTTCCGCGGTGCGAAGGCCAAGGTCAAGAAGTATCAAATCGGGAGTTGGGAAACCAACCCGTGCCGCAATCTCCTCCATCGCGCTAAAATTCCCTTGCGCCAATATTGCCCGCTTTTCAAATCTTCTTAATCTTTCTTTTGCCGTTTCTAACGCCTTTGGATCAAGGTCAATTCCCAAAAGTTTTCCCTTTGGACCGATTGCTTCTAAAATCGCTTCGCCGTGGCCCCCGTCGCCGATTGTGCCGTCAATGGCATTTTCATTTTTTTGCGGATTCAAAAGAGCCAACGCTTCCTCCTTCAAAACTGGCACATGGTATTTCATACATTTCATGTAATCAGGCACGGTAATAAAATTTTTCGCAGGCCGCTATACCCCCAATTCTCCTAATTGTTCCGCAATATCGCTGCTGCCCCGTTCCGCCGATTGCTTGTAAGAATCCCATTCTCCCTTGTCCCAAAGCTCCAAACGGCTGCCCACGCCCGCCACCACCACATTTTTTTTAATTCCCGCATATTCGCGCAGATATTCAGGCACCATTATCCTGCCCTGTTTGTCCGGTTCCGCGTTCATTGCTCCCGCGAGCATCAACCGGGCAAAAGCGCGCGAATTGGCGGCTGCCATGGGCAGAGCGGAAATCCTGGCTGACAATCTCTCCCATTCTTCTTTTGCGTAAAGAAATAAGCACTTATCCAAACCGCGAGTCACAACGCCGCCTTCTTTTAAGGCAGAACGAAATCGGGCCGGCACAGAAATCCGCCCCTTTTCATCCAGGGAATGGTTGTATTCGCCGATAAACATATCCACAGCTTATCCCACTTCATACCACTATGTCTATATTCTATACCATTTTTTACCACTTTTCAAGCATGGTTATCCCCATTTAAACAAAAAAGAAGCGGTTTTATCCGCCTCAAAATTTAGATACCTTACTCCCTTTTCACCTTTTAAGGGATAAGCTTTCTTCTATGCGTTCGACGGTAGAAGGCAATCGCAAATCTGTGCGCTTCGTCGCGCACAGCCACTAAAATATCTTTAAATTGATTGGCAACTCTGGCCATTTCCGGATTATCTTTAGGCAAAATAAGCTCATCCTTTTTCCTGTCTACGCCTTTGGCAATGCCAACAATAGGAATGCCCAGATGATATGCTTCCAATACTTTCTTAGCCGCGTTAACTTGCGGAACTCCCCCGTCAATTAAAATTATTTCCGGCAATTCCCAGCCGGCACCGCGATGGGCAAAACGCCGCGTTAGCACCTCGCGAAGCATGGCCGTATCATTAGCGCTTTTTACGGTTTTAATTCTGAATTTGCGGTATTGGGATTTATCCGGCTCCCCGCCCGAAAATACTACCATGCTTCCGACTGCAGAAGTTCCGGAAATATTGGAAATATCATAACCCTCAATGCGGCCGTAGATATTAATGATATTCGCTTCTCCGCCTGCGGCGGACCAACCGTAGGTTGGCGCATCTCTCGTCAGCGCGGAAATATCCCGTATATTCTCCAGGGCGTAAAGGCGATTTCTTATTTTTGCCGCGTCCTCAAATCTTTCTTCTTTAACGGCTTTTGCCATTTCTTTTTTAAACCCGCGAATCACTTGTCCTTTTTTGCCTTCAAAAAATAAAATCAGCCCGCGGATATTTTTTTTATATTCTTTTGGGGAAATCGCGCCGACGCAGACCCCTGGGCATTTTTTAAGGTGATAATCAAAACATGGTTTAGAATTTAGAATTTGGAATTTGGAATTTGGAATTTTTGGCGGTTCGCAATCGCTCCATGGGAAACTCTTGCGCAAGATATTCAAGGCGGCGCGGAGCGCGTTGGGGCTCAAAAACGGCCCGAAAACACGCTTGAATTTGGAATTTGGAATTTGGAATTTGTTTCGGATTTCGGATTTCGTGCTTCGGATTTGATGTAACTCGTGTCCTCTCATCAACAATAATTTCGGATATTTATCTTTTGTGATAACTAAGTAAATAAAGCTCCTGTCATCTTTTTGCAGCACATTATATTTGGGCCACAATTCTTTGATTTTTTCCGCTTCCAAAATTAAGGCCTCCACCACGGTTTTAACGCGGATATAATCAATTGACTTTATTTCTTTTATAAGCTCGTAAACTTTACCGTTTTGCGGACGAGAAAAGTAGCTGCCGACGCGCGTTCGGAGCATTGATGCCTTGCCAACGTAAATAACTTTGCCCGAACTGTCTTTCATCAGATAAACGCCCGGGCTTGCCGGCAAAATTGAATTTTTTATTTTGATGCTTTTGGGAATTGACATTTTAACGGTTTTGAGTTAAAACATAATCGGCACTTTTAAAACAGAAAGGAGCGCAAAATGGTTCTAAAAGGTTATGTTCTCAAAGATGACGCCGGGGTTCTCGGCATTGTTCCCGCGGCTCATGCCGATAGCGGAGGCGAGCCGCAGGCATGGGATTATATCAGAAAGAATCGCATCCTTCAAACCGTGTATGCCGAGCCGGATGAAGACCTGGTTGATTTTATCATACGTATTAATCGCCTTGCAGACCGATGGCGGATGCGATTTGAGCACCAAAACACAAATTAAAGAATGGGGTTAAAAGAATCATGAAAAACGATAACCTCGTCATGTCGTCTTTGAAAGAACTGATGGAGATTGAGGAAGCGCGACAAATCCGCGAACTGGAGCTGGAGGAAGCCGCCCGCGCCCAAATGGCGGCCAAACTCGCGGAAGAGAAAGAGCGCGCGGACGCGCTAAAAGCGCGGCGGCAAGAAGAGCTCCTGGCGCAAAACGCGGAACGTTCCGTTCGCGAACGCGAGGAAACGGCTTTGTGGCTCTCGCAATTGGAAAGGCGGCGGCGGCTTGCCATTCTCGCTTCCGGAGTCCCGACAGAACTCCGCCAGATCTTCCAAGACCTTCCCGAAATCCTTGAGACAATCGCGAGAAATCTCTCGCAAATGGCGGAACTCCATCAAAAGACAACCGCAACTCAAGGAGAAATTTTTCTCTCGTTCCTGGAAACGCTTCCGGAGAAAACAAGACAAGAAGCGCTAAGGAACTGGGCAACATTGGCGGATGGAAAGCTCTTTAAGTATTTTCCCAACGAAATGCGGCTCCTCTCTGATTGCCTTTGGAAATTCGTCAGATTGCTGCGGCCCGAGCCATAATTGGCAACGGCCGCTTTTTTTATTCCGTTAGAAGTAAGAAATCTTGATTTCTGCCGAAAATAACTTTTCGGACTTCTAACAGGATTTTATTTCAAAACTTTTTTTAAATATCCTCCCGTATAAGAGTTCGCGTTCCGCGCCACTTCTTCCGGAGTTCCAACGGCCACCACTTCTCCGCCGCGAAGCCCGCCCTCCGGCCCAAGGTCAATAATGTAATCGCTGCATTTTATAACATCCAGATTGTGTTCAATCACCAGCACGGTGTTTCCGGCTTTAACCAATCTTTCCAAAACTTCAATTAATTTTTTCACATCGTCGTAATGCAATCCGACGGTCGGCTCGTCCAAAAGATACAACGTTCTGCCCGTGCTTCTCCTCGCGAGCTCGGCGCCAAGCTTAATCCTTTGCGCCTCTCCGCCGGAGAGAGTGGTCGCGCTCTGCCCCAGCTCCAGATAATCCAGTCCCACCTCGCGCAAAATCTTCAGCCGCTGATAAATAAAAGGGATATCGCGGAAAAATTCCGCCGCTTCTTCAACGGTCATTTTCAGCGCGTCATAAATTGTTTTGCCTTTATACGCAATTTCCAATGTTTCGTTGGCAAATCGTTTCCCTTTGCAAATATCGCATTTCACGTAAACCGTCGGCAAAAAATGCATTTCTATGGCAATAGTCCCGTTTCCTTCGCAGTGCTCGCAGCGCCCGCCGGCCACATTGAAAGAAAATCTCCCCACCTTCCATCCGCGCATACGCGCCTCAGGAGTGGCGGCAAACAATTCCCGGATATAAGTCCAGGCGCCGGTATAGGTTGCCGGATTGCTCCGCGGGGTGCGGCCGATGGGCGATTGGTCAATGACTATCACTTTATCAAGAAAGTCCAGCCCGGAAATTGATTTATGCTTGCCCGCGCGATAACTGGTTCCGTTTATTTTATTGGAGGCGGCGTTAAAAAGCACATCGTTCATCAAGCTGGATTTGCCCGAACCGGAGACACCGGTAATAGAGATAAGCCGCCGCAAAGGAATCTCCACGTCAATTTTCTTTAAATTGTTTTCCTCCGCGCCTGTTATCTTAATGCGCTCGCGGGAATGCTTGCGGCGGCTCTCCGGAACCGGAATTTTTTTCTTGCCCAAAAGATATTGAAGCGTGATCGAGTTAGCCACGTCCTTTTTGGAATCCAACAATTTGGGCATATCGCCTATCGCCACGATTGATCCGCCGTGCGCGCCGGCGCCGGGACCGATATCCACCAGATAATCCGCCGCCGAAATAGTATCTTCATCATGCTCCACGACGATGATTGTGTTCCCTAACCCTCTTAAATGCTCCAATGTTTCAATGAGCCGGGCATTATCTCGCTGGTGCAGACCGATGGTGGGTTCGTCCAGCACGTAGAGAGCGCCGGTAAGCCGCGAACCAACTTGCGAGGCCAAACGAATTCTCTGCGCTTCGCCGCCGGAGAGCGTGCCGGCGGCGCGATCCAAAGTAAGATAATCCAATCCCACATCCAACATGAATTTAAGACGATTTTTTATTTCTCGAATTGCCGGTTCGGCGATTTCAAATTCCGTAGCGGCGAGCTTTTGCTCCAATCCGGAAATAAAACCGTGCGCTTCATCAATTGTAAGCGAAACAAGGTCAACGATATTTTTCTCCATAATTTTGACCGACAGCGATTCATCGCGCAAACGAAGTCCGCGGCACTTGGGGCACGGTTCATCGATAAAAAATGATTCTTTGCCCAAGCCGTGGCAGAGTTCACAAGCGCCATAAGGGCTGTTAAAGGAGAAAAGGCGCGGCTCAATTTCCGGAAAAGCAAATCCGTCATCGGGACAAGAAAATTTCGCTGACATAATCTGTTCCTCGCCATTTTCATAAACAACTGTTACCGCGCCATTGCCATGCTTTAAGCCGTTTTCTATTGCTTCAACCAAATGAGTTCTAAACGGCTTATTCCCCTCTATCGGCCAGCCAATCGGAACTTTATCAACCTCAAGCTCAATGGTATGCGCCTTATAGCGCGAGAGCGTGATGCGCTCGGATAAATTTTTTAATTTGCCGTCAACGCGCACCTGGCTGTAGCCGGAATTATAAAAATCATAAAGCATCTGATAATACTCCCCTTTTCTGCCGCGCACGACAGGGGCGAGAACAACAATCGAGTTGAGAGTTGAAAGTTGAGAGTTGAGAGATTTTTTAGATTTTGTCCGCCGGCTGGCGGATTGAATTTGTTTCGGATTTCGGACCTGCCCCGTACCGAACTTGTTCTGGTGCGGGGTTTCGGATTTCGGATTTTCATGAAGAGAAGTTATTCTCTTCACGATCGTCTCCGCCATCTCATCTACTGTCATTTTTCTAATCGGCTTGCCGCAGCGGACGCAATGAGGCCGCCCGACGCGGGCGAAAAGCACGCGCAAATAATCGTAAATCTCCGTGATTGTGGCCACGGTTGAACGCGGATTGGACGAATGCGCCTTTTGGTCTATGGAAATCGCCGGCGATAATCCTTCTATCTCGTCAACATCCGGCTTATCCATTCCGCCCAAAAATTGGCGGGCATAGGCGGAGAGCGACTCCACATATCTTCTCTGCCCTTCGGCAAAAATGGTGTCAAACGCCAAGCTGGACTTGCCGCTTCCGGATAGCCCCGTGAAAACTATAAGTTTATTTCTTGGCAGCTCAAGCGATATGTTCTTTAAATTGTGTTCGCGGGCTCCTTTGATGATTATTTTGTCCATAAAAATTTTAAACTCAAAATCCGAAGCCCGAAATCCGAAACAAATCCCAATGACCAAAATTCAAAGGTTCAAAACGTTTTGAAAATTTGAGAATTATGATTTTAAGCATTGTTTCGAGTTTCGAATTTAGATATTCGGATTTATATCATTTGGAATTTTTACGAAGTAGTTTAACTTCATCTCTCAACACGGCCGCTAATTCAAACTGAAGATTGTTAGCCGCTTCTTTCATTTGTTTTTCTTTCTCTCTGATTATTTCTTCAACTCCTTTTGATTCTGCCGCCGCCTCCAGCGCCAAAACACGACTCGCCATTTCCTCTTCTTTTCTTTTCCCGATCCCCTCCGTTATATCCTTTATTCGCTTGACCACAGTTTTGGGCGTAATACCGTGTTTCTTGTTGTAAGCAATCTGAAGCGCGCGGCGGCGATTGGTTTCACCAACTGCCCGCCTGATTGAACCGGTAATATTATCCGCGTAGAGCACAACCTGCCCGTTTACATTTCTCGCGGCGCGGCCGATGGTTTGGATTAAAGATGTTTCAGAGCGCAAAAATCCTTCTTTGTCCGCGTCCAAAATCGCCACCAGTGTCACTTCCGGCAAATCCAATCCTTCACGGAGCAAATTGACTCCTATCAAAACATCAAATTTTCCTCGCCTGAAATCCGTTAAAATCCCGATGCGGTCCAGAGTGTCAATATCCGAGTGCAGATAGCGCGCTTTTATTTTTAATTCCTCAAAATGCGCGGATAAATCTTCCGCCATCTTTTTTGTTAAAGTCGTCACCAGCACGCGCTCGTTTTTCTTTGCTTTTTCTTTTATTCTTTCTATAAGATCGTCCACCTGGCTCAAATCTCCGGGCTTTACCGGCGTAATCGGTCTAATGATTATTTCCGGGTCTATAAGCCCGGTTGGCCTGATGATCTGTTCCACCACTTTGCCGCTTTCCTCATGCTCATATTTTCCCGGAGTAGCCGAAGTAAAGATAACCTGATTAAAAAGTTTTTCCAGTTCGGAAAATTTTAACGGCCTGTTATCCGCCGCTGACGGCAAACGGAAGCCGTGCTCTATAAGCGCGCGCTTCCTTGCTGCGTCGCCCTCATACATTCCGGAAAGCTGCGGGATAGTGACATGCGATTCATCAATGACGAACAAATAATCATCAGGGAAATAAGAAAACAGCGTGTCCGGTGGCTCGCCCGGCGCTCGGCCCGAAAGGTGGCGGGAATAATTTTCTATACCGTGGCAAAATCCGATTTGCTCAATCATCTCTAAGTCATAACGGGTTCTTTGGCTAAGCCGTTCCTCTTCCAGAACTTTCCCCTGTTTCTTAAAATAAGCCAGCCGGTCTTTAAGCTCGGCGCGAATAGAGGCAAGCGCTTTTTGCAAATCTTCTTTTAACGCAACAAAATGCTTGGCGGGAAAAATCATCGCCTCGACGGACTCCTCTTTGATATTCCTCGTCACCGGATCTAAAATAAAAATCTTTTCCACTGTTTGGCCCGGCATTTCTATTCTGTAAACAACCTCCTGGTTTGCGGGCATCACTTCTAAAGTATTAGACCGCCAGCGAAAATTGCCCCGCTTTAAATCCGCGTTAGTTCGCGTAAACTGCATATCAATCAAATTGTAAAACAGGTCGGCGCGCGTAACAGTTTGTCCCTTGCGCAATCTGATGGCGATCTTTTCATACGCTTCCGGCGCGCCAAGTCCGTAAATGCAGGAAACCGAGGCGACAATAATCACGTCTTTTCTCGTCAAAAGCGCTTGCGTTGCCGCGTGGCGGAGCCGGTCTATCTCATCGTTAATCATCGCTTCCTTTTCTATATAAGTATCGGAACCGGGCAGATAAGCCTCCGGCTGGTAATAGTCGTAGTAGGAAACAAAATATTCCACCGCATTATCCGGAAAAACCTCCCGGAATTCGTTGCAAAGCTGGGCGGCAAGGGTTTTGTTGTGAGCGATAACCAAAGTCGGCTTCTGCACTTTTTCTATCACATTGGCAACGGTGAATGTTTTTCCCGAACCGGTTACGCCCAAAAGAGTCTGAAACTTTTCTCCCTGTTTCAAACCCTTTACCAATTGCTCAATCGCCTTCGGTTGGTCTCCCGCCGGTTTAAACTTACTTTTTATTTTAAATTTCATAAAAAATACGAATTTACGAATATGATACGAATCCGCGAATATGCGAATTCGCGCGATTCGCACCAATCTGTAGAGATTCGTATTGCTTTTGCGCAAAAACCAAAAATCGCCCACAAGCAGCGCCTATAGGCAGAGCTGGGGCAAGTATTGAGTTGTAGCCACCACAATACCACAAATAAAAAACCCTGCCAAGAAGGCAAGGTCGAATCGCTTACTATTCTTCCTGTTGCACAGGAACGGCAAGGAATCTGTATTCCAAAGGAAATTCTTCCGTAAGGTCCCAAAGCTCAATAGCTCTTTCACCGCCGTGTCTGCTTAAAACCATGACATACGGATAGTTTCTCAGGTCCCGCCAATAAGTGCCCATGGCCACAATAGAAAGTTCCCTTAGGAGATACGGAGAGTGGTTGACAAAATTGAGAGTTTCCAGAGCAGTTGCCGGACGCAAACCAAGAAATCGCATCTCGTATTCCACTCGTTCTGCAGTAATCAAATTATCGCTTTCGTCACCAAAATGCATAAGAATTACCTGATGTAGATCTTGCCTGCCTGTGGAAGGAGCTTGCACCACATCTTGGGAAGCGGTCATACGGATTCTATTATCAACCCTGCCATACACAAGATTCTGAATCCGTTGGGAATAATTAACTTCCACATAAGCAAAAGTAGTGTAGTCTGCAGTGGTCCGAAGAGCGGTTCCGCCGCAAGAAACAATAGAAAAAGAAAACAGCAGCATCGCAAAAAAGAGTCTGAATTTGCTCATTTTGCTTCTCCTTTGTTTAAAGGCCTGCAAAATTTATATCAAAACTTAATAAAATAGTCAATTAAAAAAGGTATACTAAAAAGTTGATTTCCTATATAACGCACTATAGTGCGTTATATAAGCAGGTCGGTTTTTTAGTTATATTTTTAAGAAATAAAAACCCCGAGTTTATTCGGGGTTGCGTTCCAAAGAACTAACTAACGATGTCTTGCGGAAAGAGCGTATGAACCGAAATTTCTGTACTCATGATGCTGATAACCGCAAAAAACAACATAAGTACCCGAGGATGAAAATGTATATTCTAACGAGATATAGGAACTATCCACAAACGAAGTATAAGCTAACCTTTGGTGATTTTCTCTAAAGAGAGAAATATGCGGATAGAGGATCGAGCCCACGGTTGCCTGCATGCGAAAAACAACTCGTTCGCCTGCTTGCGCGTGAAACAAATACGATTCCCCGTCTCCTCCGACAAGTCGTCCATAAATCACTTGATTCAAGGGAAGGACGGGCACGACCGGCGCTTTAGTCAAATCACGGCCTTCGGCCGACACAACGGGTCGTGCTTGCGTCTCGACCAAACGCGAGGCCTCAAACTCTTCCCGCGCCTCACGGACGCCTTCGCGGTAGGCGGACATGACAATCTTTTCCTTGAGATAGACGGCTGATTGCCGGTCATGGGCAAGTCGAGGATTTCGGCTGATTTGCGCCACAACTTCGCGCGCAAAATCTTGCGAGTTTGGACCGCTGAAAAACAACGGAGCGAAAAATGCGGCGCTTACCGAACCTACGACCAGAGAAATAAAAATTGTAAAGCCGAAACCATACTTCAGTGTTCCTCTGGCTTCTGCGTACTTGGCAGCCAGATCAGCGCTATCCTTCTTCAGCTTTTCGTTTTCATCCACCAATTCCTGAATTCGCCCGTCTTCTCTGAAGACCATAACTTCCTCCTTTGGTTGTTGAGTATTGGAAAAGAGCATCAAGACCGTATCATAAATTATGTATTTTTGTCAATACTATTCGCTCATACTATTCGCTCATTCGCGCGAATTAGAGCAAGTGCGGACTTTTATTCGTAGCACAATTAACCAAAAAGTTCATTGCTTATATAACGCACTATAGTGCGTTATATAAGCAGGTCGGTTTTTTAGTTACTTTATATTTTTAAGAAATAAAAACCCCGATTTTATTCGGGGTCTTTTCTAATTTGCTTGATTGTCGGAAACTTTAATGGAAAGGAACCGCGCGTCAGACGGCAGCTTGTCCCAGGCAAACCACAGCCCAAGCCCCAAGCCGCCGGATGAACGGTAAACATAAGGCACGTAAGGATAGAATGTTCTGTTTTTCCAAACGGTTCCCACGGCGAATATCGGACTTTGAAAATTGCCGCGAAGATTTTCTCTGGAGTAAGCCAGAAGCTCATCCATATTCGCCGGACGGAATCCTCTCCGCCGCGTAAAATCAATGACGCTGTCTCTGTCCGCGGCGTCGGGAAATCGCAAAAGCGAGTATTCGGCAATCTGCGGCAAATCACTCCGCTGCCATCCTAAAATATCGTAATCTTCCAGACCGTTGGGCAAATCGGAAAACAGCCCGTTTTGCATTTCTTCTCTTGCTTCGCGGGAATAGTCTACGGCAAGATGCTGTTGCGGCGCGATCTTTTCTTCGCTCCGGCCGCAAGATGCGCTCAAGACAAAAACCAACACCAGCTTTTTCATCATTTAACTTCCCTTCTTCCATTTTTCATCAACAGATCGACCGAGAAGTTCCTCAACAAAAGGCCAGTTCACGCCTCCCTGCCGAGGGGCATAAGGTTGGTACTGAACGGAAGTTTCGTCTGCCCGCAAATCAGTTAACGCATTGCCGCGATAAAGAGGCGTTTCTCTTTCAAACTCTTGCCGAAGCGCGATGATTTCCGAAGTCAGTTTTTCCCGCTCAGCAAGCAGCTTTTCCAGCCGAACGCGGCGAGGATCAATTACTTCCGAGGGTTCTGCCTGTTTGCCTGAAACCTCAAAACCCTTAGTCATCACTTTATGCAGCGACGCACCAAACTCCAAAACATAAGCCCCGAGAAGCACAATCGCAAATGCGGGCCAAAAAAGACCAATTAAGAAATTTAACCCAATATTGTCTTTTGCACCTTCGGCAATATTAAGGCCCGCAGAATATAACATGCAAACGAGAGCTATTAATGCATACGAGCATAGAAACACCGTCAGCATCTAACTACCTCCTTTTGTGAAAGAACGCGCTTATAGTATACCTAAAAACCAAAAAAGTCAACTGTATGTATTAGAAAAGATGTTCTAACGGGATTGACTTTGATTAATTTCCAAGTTAAAATTTTATTGCATTCCTTGAAAGGAGAAAAAATGACGATTGACGTGAGCAGACAACCCAATCTAAAATATGCGTTCTTAGAACGTTGGGATGTAGACGGACACGAAGTGGCAATGATGCTGATAGAGGGTCCAAACGACATCAAAAACAGGCACTTGCTTTGCGAGTGCGATTTTCCGGAGGACCCAAACAAGCCAATAGTTTTTGGCGGTCCCGGCGACCCGCACTCTTGTCCGGCTAAAAAGCATATTCGCGCGAAAGCGATGGTCCAAGCGTGCGATCGCTACAGACCCATTTGGAACAAAATGGTTACCAAAGATGCCGTCTTGGATATTTTTAACAGGATTAGAGGCGGCGAATATCTTGGCGAACACACGCCCGGGATTGTATATACGCAAGAAGTATCAATGCTTCTCTGTTTGGGACAAGAATCCGTAAGGAATGCTTGCGATGCGCTCTATGCCGAAGAAAAATTAGAGTTAAACGGCGCCATACTTTGCGAATTTGTTCCAAGATTCAGGTTTCCGCTGGAGATGGAGCAGACCATCGCCTATGTGGTGGAAGAGCCGCTGGGCTGGCCAAATGGAGACGCGGGAATGTTCGCGCTTGCCGAAATTGAAGGCGAAATAGAAGAACGAACCGGGTGCAAGAGCGGCAAAGCCGGCTTTGGCAAACACTTTCCGCGTATTGAAAGAAAAATCCTTCTGCCCGCTTTTGGCTGGCTTGCTTCAGAGCTTAATGCCGCGGCCAAAAGCAAACGAAAAAGAAGCCGGCTTCGCGCCTTATCCGCTGATGAAATCACTAAGGACTTCAAGTGGTTTCCGCTAAAGTATCCGGAAATTAAAGTTGAGTTCTACGCGGAATTTGTAAAAGCTCTTTTAAAAACAGTTTTTCAAAACATCCCGCTGGAGCGATCAATGAACAAAAAATCGAGCGAGGCGAAGATACTGCGCTATTGGGCAGATTTCTTCTCTCGCCATACAAAGAGTTTCAAAAAGATGTAACCCTGCTGCAAAGCAGGGTTTTTTGCTGACGCGTGTCAGCATCCCGCTATCTTTGCGCTATTTAAATGGATAGCGGGATATTATTTTCACAACCGCTTTCGGCGCCATGTTTTGCCACGGTTTCCCGGCGCGCATAGCGGCGCGGATTTTGGTCGCGGAAATCTTCCTACCCTTTTCTTTTATTTTTAAAAACTTCACGCCGGTATCTTTTAGACATCGCGCCACCCAAGGATTTCCCGTTATGACCATATCGGGATTTTTCGTCAGTTCAAGAAATTTCTTTGTCCAAAGTTTATCGCCTTTTGTGTCAGGCATAGCAACAATACGGACATTTTTTATCCGCGCGTCTTTTAGCGCGGCGCGAATCATCTTCTTGCGCAAATTTGCCGGAAACGGATTTTCTCCGCTTTTCCTGTTGGTGCTTCCGATTAAAATGATGAGCCGATACTTGCGGCTCATTTTTTTAACAACGGCAAGATGCCCTTTATGAAAGGGCTGAAAGCGACCGATGAAAACCGCTCTCATCTTCATGTCTCTTGCCCCAACTCCGCCTCGTAATCTCCCCATCTTGCCTGCAAGGCCTCGCGCATGGCGATTAAATCATCATCATTATCTATCTCCTGCAAGCGCGCGTGGTCATCCAGCACCTGCTCCACCAGTTCGTTCCACGCTTCTTGCGAAGTTGCCCCTTCATCGCGAGCTTTAGTTATTACCTCCTCCAGAAGTCCGGCTTCGTCATAGCCAAAAAGTTCTACCATATGTTTAAGATTAAAAAATTAGAAAATAGAAGTTAAAAACATTTTAACAAAAAACCTTGCCGCAAGACAAGGTTTAGGCAAGAAGAGCTTTGAGCTCTTCGCTTTCAATCGTTTCTTTTTCACAAAGAACTTCTGCCAAGGCATGCAGTTTGGAAATGCGTTCTTTAAGCAGTTCATTGACGCGCCCTCTTGAGGCGCTGATTATCTTTTCAACTTGCTCATCAATTACCTGCGAAGTCGCTTCGCTGTAATTTTTTCCGGCGCCTAAATCCTGGCCAAAAAAAGTCATCTCGCTCTCGTTGCCAAAAACGCGCTCTCCCAAATCGCTCATTCCGTACTTCATCACCATGTCTCTGGCGATTTTTGTCGCTTTTTCAAGATCGTTGGAAGCGCCGGTAAAGATGGATTTGATAACCATCTCTTCCGCCGCCCGGCCGCCAAAACAAACATCAATTTCCGCGCGCAAACGCTCTTCGGACTTCAAATGCAGATCGTTTTCCGGAAACATCATGGTAACGCCGAGCGCCAGTCCGCGCGGCACAATGGTCACATGACGCACAGGGTCGGCCTCAGCCGTGTAATGCGCGACAATCGCGTGCCCGGCTTCATGATAAGCGACAACGCGCTTCTCTTCCGGAGAAAATTTCACGCTAAGACGCGCCGGACCCATCAACACTCGGTCGCGCGCGGCGGAAAAATCACTTTCATCAGCGGCGTCTTTTTGCGCTCTAGCCGCGCCCAAAGCCGCTTCGTTCACCGTATTCTCAATATCCGCTCCGCTCATTCCAAAAGGCAGCCCCTTGGCCACGCGAGAGAGATCAACGGACGGCGCCAGCGCGATCTTTTTGGCATGAACGCGCAAAATAGCTTCGCGCGCCCTTGAATCAGGTATGGTGACAACCACATGCCTGTCAAATCTGCCGGGACGAAGCAAGGCAGTATCAAGCACATCCGGCCTGTTGGTCGCGGCCAAAATAACAATTCCCGGCCATTTAAGGAAACCGTCCATTTCTTTAAGCAGCTGGTTTAAGGTCTGCTCGCGCTCATCATTGCCCTGGCCAAGCCCGGCTCCGCGAGCTCTGCCGACCGCGTCTATTTCGTCAATAAAGACAATGCAAGGAGAGGCCTTGCGCGCGTGTTCAAAAAGCTCGCGCACTCTGGCCGCGCCGACTCCAACAAACATTTCCACGAATTCCGACCCGGATATCTGAAAAAATGAAACACCCGCTTCCCCGGCTGTAGCGCGGGCAAGAAGCGTTTTCCCGGTTCCCGGAGAGCCGATAAGAAGAACGCCCTTGGGCGCCCGCGCGCCAAGTTTTCCGTAGCGCTCCGGCGACTTCAGATAATTTACCGTTTCCAGCAAATCCGCCTTGGCTTCATCAGCTCCGGCCACATCGGCAAAAGTGGTTTTATTATCGCCAGGCCTTACCTGCCGGCTGCCGAGCTTGGCAAAACTTGTCGCGGTTCCCTTGATGCCTTCGGCCATTCTCTTCACTCCCCAAAACAGCAAAAGAATGAACACGAGAGGAATAATGAGCGGGGCAACAATGGCAACCCATCCGGCGCTTGGCTCTTGAACAACGGTTTTGACCCGTTTTTGCCGAAGCAATTTCAGATATTCAATTTCGCCCGGCGGCAAAACCGTTTCACGGATTGTCTGATTTTTGGTCAACAATTTTATGGCATTGCCTTCAATTGTGACCTCAACCGCGTTTCCGGCCTCTACTTCATCCAAAAATTCGTCCCAGGAAATCGTCCGGTTTTTACCGGACTTATTAACCAGCTGGGCAAGCAGCATTAACGCCGTGGCCAGAATAAACAAAATCAGGACTGTTTTGCCTTTTATCATGGCTCCCTTTCTCTTTTTCAAAGAACCCGCGTTTACCTTACGAATTTTTGCTCATTGTGTCAACCACGCACATAACTTTTACACTAAAAAATTATGTGCGGTGTCAAATAAAAAACCCTTGCTCTTTTTAGGAACAAGGGATTTGCGGGAAAAAACTTTGGAGATTTATCTGTCCAGAAAATGATTGTCCACGCGCCAAACCAAATAGGCGAAAAAGAACATGACTCCCGAATAGAGGAAAGTAGCCCACGAATCCGGGCCAAGACGGCTCGTCCCAAACGCGAAAATCGCCAAGTTGGAAATTCCCAGCAAAATAAGAATAACCATGGTCGCTTTCGTTCCAAGCGCCATTTTGCGCTTTTCCATCTTTGCCTCCTTGAGGTTTTTCAAACCGTTAAACGCTTCTTAGCGCGTTGCGTGATGAGGCAGATACGGACTTTCCAAAACGATAACAAATATCAATGCTCCCATGAGCAAAAGATAAAGCGCGAGCCACTTAAGACGGACTCCAAACGGTACGGGAGGAAGAGACAGCTCTTCGCTTGCCGTTTGGCCCAGCTCCTTGAGCTTTTTTTCAATTCCCCATCGCCACCAAAACAACCCGACAACGAGACCGGCGAGAATAACGTCAAGAAGATCTATATACCACTTCTGTCCGCTAAATCCGGCCAGCATCAGAGCGGTCATAGAAGCCCAGCACAACAGCCCTATGCCAAACTTGAGCGGCCAGTTGAATTTGGAATCAGACAAAATAAAAATCCAAATCAAAAGCATTGACGGCTGGCGCGCGTAAAGCGTGAAGGCGAACAAGCACAAAAGCCCCACGTACTTAAACCATTCGCCAATGCTTTGCGTGACCCTGCCGCCGTCAAGCGGGCTCACGGGAATGAGATTGAACAAGTTCAGGAAGATTCCCGTAAAGCTCAAAAGAAGAATAATCTCCGGCCTCTGCGGCAAGAGCCACCAGACGCCAAAAAGCGCGACGGCGGCAATGCTTCCAATAAGCGGTCCGCCGTAACCCACGAATGACTCTTCTTCGCGGCTTTGAAACGGCGGAGCAAAAATAACGGCTCCAAGCATTGGGATAAAAACCGGCGCCTTGGTCGGCATACCCTTCATCTTCATCGCCAGCACATGCCCCATTTCGTGGACAAAGAGCAGGAGGGTGAAGCCGACGGCAAACCACGGACCAAGCCAGAAGGCGTAGACAAAAGCGGAAATTGCCATGGAGAAGAAGGTCACCAAAATCTTGCCGAACTTCAGCAATTTGAGCGCCTTCAAAATCTTTCCGGCTTTGAGGAAAAGTCCGAACGCCGCGGCAATTAGTCCTTTTCCTTTGAATTTGTTCGCGCTTGTTCCCATTGCGTTCATTGCGCATCCTTTCTCTTTATCAAAGAACGATTAACTAAAATTAAACCAAAAATCCTCATTTGTCAACTATTGTGCTAATATAAGAATCATGCCCCGCACATAACTTGGATATTTACCAAACCTAATGCGGGGTATCAAAAGATGACACATGACATAAATTGTGTGACGAATTAACAAATTATGTGCGGGGTATGAGCAAAGAAAATAAAACAATCTATGATGTGGCCGTAATAGGCGGCGGCCCTGCTGGCATGATGGCGGCGGGGCGAGCAGCCGAGCTTGGAGCCAGGGTCATTCTGATTGAAAAAAACAAAGAACTGGGGAAAAAGCTTCTTATAACCGGCGGCGGCAGATGCAACCTGACCAACGCCGAAATGGATACCCGCAAATTTTTGGGAAAGCTCAAAGAAAGCGCCAAATTTCTTTTTTCCGCTTTTGCTGAATTCGGCGTGAAAGAAACTCTGGATTTTTTCCATAACCGCGGCCTAGAAACAAAAGTTGAAGCGGAAAAGCGCGTATTCCCCAAGAGCGACAGCGCCCAATCCGTCTGGAACGTTCTCCGTGAGTACATGATGGCTGGCGGCGTCACCGTCGCTCTTGATTCCCCCGCCACCGGATTTGCCAAAAGGGAAGATAAAATTACCTCAATCGGGCTTAAAAACAAAAAAGAAATATTTGCCAAATCTTTTATTCTGGCTACCGGCGGAAAATCTTACCCCGAAACCGGTTCCACCGGAGACGGTTTTATTTGGCTTAAGGAGCTGGGACACAAAGTGACGGAGTCCGGCGCCGCGCTCGTGCCGGTGGCCATAGGCGATATCTGGGTCCGGCAGCTCCAGGGGGTCAGCTTGCCGAGAGTTAAAATAACCATCTTGCAAAACAATATAAAGCAGGAATCTAACAAAGGAAAAATCCTTTTTACCCACTTCGGACTCTCCGGCCCGGCAATACTCAATATAAGCTCGCAAATCGGCGAACTTTTGGGATACGGCGATGTGGTTATTTCTCTGGATATTTTGCCGGAGCTGGACCACGGCGCCTTAAATGAAAAATTACAGGAGATATTTAAAGAAAACAGCAATAAAAAATTTAAAAACAGTTTGGCAGGGCTTCTGCCCGCGGCTATAGCCGGCGCGGTTGTGGTCAAATCAGGCATCAATCAGGACAAATTCTGCCACAGTATCACCCGCGTTGAGCGGCTCAAGCTTATCAAATTCCTAAAAGATTTAAGGATGAAAGCGGCCGGGCTGCTGGGCGCAAAAAAGGCCATTGTCACTTCCGGCGGAGTGGAGCTTGCCGAAGTGGACTTTAAAACCATGCGCTCGCGCCTTTACCAAAATCTCTACCTTGTCGGCGATATTTTGAACATTGACCGCCCTTCCGGCGGCTACAGCCTCCAGCTCTGCTGGACTACCGGATACGTTGCCGGAAGAAACGCGGCGGAATAAAAAAACGATTAAGAATTTTTATTTTTCCTTTCTTCCGTTTCTCTTTTTAAATAATCAAGCAGGCGCTCCAGATTTCCCTTGGCTTGAACCCGGTCCAATCCGCCGACGCATTCTTGCTCCGTGCTTATCCATTCTTCCTGCACGTCATAGTCAAAAGAATTAAAATCATAATTATCCAATCCTTTCAAAAGTTCATTAATCTCCGCGTCTATTCTTTCAACCTCTTCCGGTGAAAACAGTTGTTCTCTGTTTTTAGGTATTTCCATATACGGATGATCGGTTAAAAAATAATTTATAAAACCTTTTTGCGCAAACTGCGCAAATCTAAAATTTTTCTTATTCTACCATTCGCGCGAATTAGAGCAGGTTAATGATCTGCTTGGCTTCCGGCTTGAGATTCGGAGCCAAACTATAAAACATCTGCAAACTCCTCTGCTCTTTCTCCAGAATATCAGCACCGGCCAAAATCCTCAAATGCTTTGAAGTTGCTTTAAAAGAAAGTCTAATCGCTTCCGCTGCTTCAGATACCGGCGCTTCTTTATGAGATTTAATATACTTAAGTATCGCCAGCCTGCGGTGATTGGCCAAAGCCTTTAGAGTTTTTTCAATCTTTTTCATAAGTTTATTTAAAATAAGACTTAATCCATTCTAAAAAGAGCATAACACTATTCTACCATTCGCGCGAATTAGAGCAGAGAGAGTGTGGGCGTGCGGTTGCAGAGAGGCAAGAAATCTCTTATAATAAGGCATTAATATATGCAGGTACCAAAAAGAAAACCGGGGAAATTCGCCCATCTCAAAGCCGACCAGAATATTACTGAAGAGAAGTTTGAAGAGCTTAAAGCCGAACTGGAACGGCTTAAGAAATTCAGCTTGCCAGCCGCGGCCGAAGAAGTCGCGACTCTCGCGCAAATGGGCGACTTTTCCGAAAACGCCGCTTACCAGATGGCCAAAGGCCGGCTCCGCGGAATAAACCAACGGATTTTGGAATTGGAAGACCGGATAAAATACGCGGTAATAATCAAGCCGTCAAAAAACGCCCAGACCGTCGGGCTTGGGCATAAAGTAACTATTGAATCAGGAGGAGAGTCAAAAACTTATCTAATACTCGGCTCGGCGGAAACAGACCCCTTAAAAGGAATTATTTCCCAAAACTCCCCATTGGGCTCCGCCCTTATGGGCCGCAAACTCGGCGACAAAATAAAAATCCCGCCAAAAGGAGTGGAGTGGAAGATTTTGAAGATAGAATAAATTCAAATCGCAACTATTCTACCATTCGCACGCCTGCCCCGTAGTGAGCTGCGCTCTACTACTGGGGAATTAGAGCAGGTGGGAATTAAATTTCTATATTTTCTAAAATATATTTTAACGGATAAACAATGTCGTTTCTGGTCTTTATTTCCTCCGGCTTTAACCAACGGAAACTACTGGCTTCGTCATTTAATCGCAAATTTTCTTTTTCCGAATTAATCTTCACCAAATACAAATGCCATAAATGGTGATCGCTCCCCCTACGGCACGAATCGCCGGGCAGATGAAATTCTTTCACAAATTTAAAATCTTCTTTTGGCAATTCCAAACCTATTTCTTCCATTAATTCTCTCCGCACCGCAATAAGCGCGTCTTCTCCCTTATCAACATGGCCGGCGGGCAAGGCGTAAGCAAAAGGGAAAGTCGCGCGCATGACTACAAGCCATTCGCCTTTTTCGTTTAAAATAATAGCTCCGGTACTTTCATGCCAATAATTCTTGTCTTCATCTATCCACCAATTTACAGCGTTATCAATAACCAAAGACCTTTCTTCCGTGGCGCCGCAGCTCTTGCAAAAATAATAAGTCTTTCCGTCTTTAAAAACTCTTTCCACTTTTGCGGAATTGCACTTTAGGCAATATTGCCCTTCTATTTTTATATCTATATTTGAATTTATTTTCATAAAAAAACCATATTACGCTACTCCTGTTTAGAATAAACATAACATGGTTAGGTCAATTTCTACAAAACTTTTACTCTATTCTCTTATTCCCCAGCAGTAGAAGCTTTGCTTCACTACGGGGCAGGCGCGCGAATAAGGAGTACAGTTTAAGGTTATAAACCTTAGTCTTATTCGTACGAATTTGACTAGGGTTAGATTGACTGTCTCTTAGTCGTGCGATTAAGAGAGTAGTTGGAATTGGAAATCGGGCAGGCACCTCGGCGACACAATAAAAATCCCACCCAAAAAGGGGTGGAGTGGAAGATAGTGAGGATAGAATAAATGCTCCACGTGGAGCATTTTTTAAAACACTATTCTCTTAAGAACCTTTCGTACGAATAAGACTATAATTTTAATTATTTTAACGCTTGCTGAATTCGTTTAAATCCGTTTCTGCTTATGTTATTTTGTGATAAAACCGGCGATCTACTCTTTAAAATTATGATATTTTTATAAGTTTTTAATTCTTTTACTTTCTCAAACCATTGACCCTTCTTCATTATTACTATTAAAGCTTTACGACTAATTGCCTGTCTAACTAAACCAAAATTATATTTTTGACACTCCAGTATTTTACCTAAAGGCCTATAATTTCTAGAATGGTAAGGAAAAAATTCTATACAACAAATCTTTTTTGAAATATTCTTATAGTCTTCTTTATTTTTAATAAAATGTTGCCAAACCTTTAGCCAATATCTAAACCCGCCGTATAATCTATAAGCGGGATTTAAGTCATAAAACGAATATTCTAATTCTTCGCGCAAATTATTTTTAAGTATATCTTTTTTTAATTTGGGATAAACTTTCAAAGCATGATCCTCTTCATCTTCAAATCCTGGAGGAACATCAGAACCCGGGTTTAACTGTAATAAAATAATCTTTGTATTAAATGGATTACCCTGAAAAGGAACAGGCAAACTATTGGTATCTATTTTGTGTTCCGGCCTACGCTTTTCTTTTTCATTAATATCATCAATAATCTTCTTATCTTCATCTAATAAATAAGGCGGCGATTTACGATTAAATTTTCTCCACGGATTTATCTTATTTAATCTTTCTTCCATATTGCTTTGGAAAATACTCTTTTCCAACCTGCCATAAATATTTATCTATCTGTTTTAAATCAAATGATTCTAAATCATAATGTTTTCTAAAATTAGACAGAATATCTTTAAATTTTGAGTATATTTTCAAATCCTCGTTATCAAAATCAAACTCCTTTTCTTTACAATGAATGAGCATTTTTGCTACAAATGAGTCATAAATTGGATACTCTGTTGGATTATGGTGGCTACAATATTTTGTTGCAAATGAATACAAATGTGATTCTTTAGCTTTTTTGCTTATATGAATTTTATGACCGGATGCAATTTTCTCAACTAAATCAAGATTGTTATTTCTC
Source organism: uncultured Gammaproteobacteria bacterium (assembly GCA_964609095.1). Taxonomy (GTDB): domain Bacteria; phylum Patescibacteriota; class Patescibacteriia; order CAZSQN01; family CAZSQN01; genus CAZSQN01. The sequence continues at coordinate 50,722 of CAZSQN010000002.1, forward strand.
AAATCGTTATCAATATTCAAACTCACAATATGTTTAGCTAAAACAAATATTTTGCGAATTTGTGTACTATAAAATTGGTTCAAGGTGCAAACTTTGACTAAGACATCGTCTAAATCAGTGTTAAATGGATATGTTTTTGTAAACAATTTTTTTAAGCTACTCTCTTGCAAACTATAATCATCGAAAGTTTCCCATGCCTTGAGATAATGTTCAACTTCTTTCAACGATGGTTTTGGTATATTTAAATTTTTTGACATATTATTCCTTCTTCTTAAGTGCGAGGCAAGTGGAGTTAGAGCAAAGGCATTCTGCGGATTTTTAAACCTACGCCAACAATTGCGTTACCAGCGCCACCATTTGTTCTTTTTTCTTGGGGTCGCTCTCGGCAATAAGCAGCGTGAGCGCGGTCAAGCATGCCGGATTAATATTGCGAATGCCTTTGGCGCGGTATCTACGCAAAAACCAGACAAAAGCAAAAGCGCCGGAGCGTTTGTTGCCGTCCGTAAACGGATGATTCTTGACCATGAAGTAGAGTAGATGCGCGGCTTTCTCTTCCACGCTCCCGTAAAGCTGCCGACCGCCAAACGATTGCATCACATTTCCGGCAATACCCTCAATGCTCCCCTCTTTCCTTTCCTGTGCAAACAAATCCGCGGCCTCGCCTTTCTTCATAAGCTCGGCTCGCAAATTCTGTATGGCGCGAGCCAATTCTTCGCCGGTAAGCTTAATTGCTTTTTTAGTTCTGCCGATTACTTTAAGCTCTTCTTTGTCATACGCGTTAAGCGAAATCCACGTGCTCGCGAATTCTTTAATCAGTTCCAGGACGGCTTTAGGGTCAAGCGTAATGTGTTCAGGCAGGAGCGTCTGAATATCGGCAACCGCTTTCATAAACGCGTCGTAATTTTGAGCGATGCGTTTGCGATTTATGGTATAGCCCTTGGTAATATGCCCGCGCAAAGTTTTGGTGGCCCACTGGCGAAAATTGGTGGCTGTTTTGGAGTTGATACGATACCCAACCGAAATAATGGCATCAAGATTATAATAATCCACTTGATACATCTTTCCGTCAGCGGCAGTTGTTGCAATTTTTGCAACAACTGAATCTCTGCTTAATTCGCCCTCTTTAAAAATATTTTTTAAATGACGAGAGATAACCGATTTATCACGTCCAAAAACTTCGGCGATTTGGTCAAGTGTTGCCAAAATACTTTCACGCTCAAAATCGCCCCGAAGCTCAATAGCTCCGGAAGGCGCTTGATAAATTATCATCTGCTTGTCTTGTTTTTTATCTTTCATAAATCCACTCAATCTTACCAATTTCCGCCTTAAAAAACAACAAAAACGCCCTTTGGGGGCGTTCTCTGTTTAATCTTATTTCTTCTTCAAATTAAGGCAGACGGAGTTCATGCAATAGCGTTTGCCGGTTTTGGTGGGACCGTCATCAAAAAGATGTCCCAGGTGCGAGCCGCATTTGGCGCAAACAACCTCGGTGCGCTCCATTCCTCCGCTTAAATCCTTTTGAAACTTCACCGCTCCTGGAAGCGCCTCGTCAAAGCTCGGCCAGCCCGTACCAGAGTCAAACTTGGTATCGGAGGAAAACAAAGGGTTACCGCAAGCAGCGCACATATAAGTGCCACTTCCCTTTTCATGCACATACTTGCCTGTAAACGGCGCTTCCGTTCCCTTCTCCCGCATAATCTTATACTGCTCCGGAGTTAAAACCTCTTTCCAATTCTTTTGAATCATAACGCGAATAATTTTATTTATGCCAATATCACGCGAATATGCGAATATCGCTATTCGGAAACTGACGGATTGACAATCCTCTTAATATGTAAAGATTTCTGATTAAAGTTCGCCAAGAGCACGAGTTTGCGTTGCGCGGCTGTCTGATACCTCCGTGCTTGAAAATAATCTTCACGACTAACAAATCTTTTGGCCTTAATCTCCAATATAATCTTATCGTCAATCAGAAAATCAACTCTGTTTCTTCCTGGTACTTCGCCCTCAAATGACTCGGCTAATCTTAATTCTCGCTTATAGGGTATTTCGAGCTTCTTTAGCCACCCCTCTATCCGGTCGCAGTATTGCTTCTCATTGCAGAATCGCCCCAATTCATTGTGGGTAGCGAATAGAACGCCGTTAATGCGATAAGACAGTTCAGGATAAATCACTTTATTCATAGTATTCGCATATTAGCGTCATTCGCATCCATTCGCAAGATTCGCGTTATGCCTTTAGCAAGGCGCTGAATTTTTCTTTTGCCTTTTTAAGCTTGGGATTGATTACTACCTGGCAATAGGGCTTGTCTTTATTCTTTTCGTAATAATCGTGATGATAATCTTCCGCTTCGTAAAACTTTTCTAACGGTTTCACTTCGGTCACAATCGGTTTGCCGTCCTCGCTTGATTCGTTTAATTCTTTTATATAATCCTCGGCCAGCTTTTTCTGCTCCGGCGCGGTGTAGAGAATAATGGAGCGGTACTGCTCGCCCACATCATTCCCCTGCCTGTTTAAAGTCGTGGGGTCATGCGTGCCAAAAAACACTGCCAGCAAATCATTAAACGAAATTGCCTGCGGGTCAAATTCAATTTTTATCGCTTCCGCGTGGCCCGTCACTCCTCCGCTTACCTCCTCGTAAGACGGGTCCGGCATAGTTCCACCGGCATAGCCGGGCACAACCGACTTCACGCCTTTGAGCATTTTAAATATCGCCTCGGTGCACCAGAAACATCCTCCGCCGAATACCGCTGTTTCCATTTTGTTTTCCATATTTAATGTGGATATGTGCCCTTTTGACCAAAAACCGCTTTAATGTTATATTATTTGTATCACCACGAAGAAGACCCTTATGCGGCTCGTCCGCATTGGGGGCTTTTTTAAATAGACATAATTTTTTTGCTTTGATTTTTCTATACCTACCTATTTTATTCCCCAAACTCTGCGGAGTCAAAATATTGACTTTGCCATTATGCTCTGATAAGGTGCAGACGCAGTTCCTTTAAATCAACCCGGAACAACAACCGAATAAGGAGGCAGAGATGGTGCGAATTAATGAAGAACAAGTCAAACGAGTTGCCGAATTTTTGAAAGCAAATCCGCCCAAAACCACGCCGCTCAATTTCTACAGCGTCGTTGGCAAATCTGGCGAGGTGATCGTCCTGGACAAGATGTATCCGCCGCTTGGCCACCCGAACGCGGTTGATTACTTTTTCTTCGCCTGCCTGCACCAGTACGGATTCTGGTACGACGACAGCCACGGCTACAACCGGCCGATGGTCGGCGTGCTTGGAGGGAAAGAGCTTAAGGGTTCTGACCTTTTGTGGACGCTTTTCCGCAGGGCTTTTGAGAGTAATCCCGAATTCTTCACTCCGCAATTCCTTTCCCGCATCTCTCCGCGCGAACTTACAGAAATATTCTTCAAGGATGATGTCGGCACACAGTGGCCGGATTTTGACCAGCGCTTCGCTTTGACCAGAGGATATGGCCAAGGGCTACATATGGGAACCAGTCCGGTTGAATATGTTGATTGGGCAAATAATAATCAGCAGCCTATCAAGCAGTTCATTAATGTGGTAAGCGGGCTCACCGGATACAACGGCGATCGTTTTAACAAAAAAGCTACGCTGCTCGCTATGGCGCTTGCCAATAGGCCGGAGCAATTCCTCAAGGTAAAAGACTCGGGGGAATGGAACCCGATCGTGGACTACCACTTGATGCGAGTGGCTCTGCGCCTGGGACTGGTTGATCTTGAAGCTGTCGCTGGAACAGTAAAGAAAATTTCTGGAAGAAGATGGGTAGCATCTATTGAAGAGGAAGCTATCCGCGAAGAGGTGTTTCGAGCCATGCAAAAAGTGATCGCGCAATCCGGACTTTCCATGTCCGCAATTGATGTGACCTTCTGGCTGGCCAGAAAGTACTGTCCGGAGATGAGCGAGCCCGATTGCGAGAAGTGCATGTTCAACTCCGTCTGCGAACATCGCGTAGGGCTCTTTCAGCCGGTGTTCCGAACCACATCTTACTAAATCCAAAAACGCTCCGAATACAATCGGAGCATTTTTATTTGCCCGCTCGATGCGGGCATCCCGCTAACTTTGCGTCATATAAGTGAATAGCGGGATTTACATTTTTATACGAAAGTCAGGGCAATGCCTCTGGCATCGCCGCGGCCGGTGCGACCGATGCGGTGGATGTAGTCCTCGTAGGTCTCCGGCAAGTCATAGTTAATCACGTGGCTAACGGCCGGAATATCCAGTCCGCGCGCGGCCACGTCTGTTGCCACCAGCGCCTGAATACGCCCTTCCTTAAAAAGTCCCAAGGCCTTTTGGCGCTGTCCAAGGGTCTTGTTTCCGTGAATCGCCTCGGCCTTAAACCCGCGCTTATCCAAAACAATGGCGAGCTTTTGAACTCCATGCTTGGTTCTGCCGAAAATAAGAACTTTCTTAAACTCCGGCTTTATCAAAAGATTATGCAATGCTCCGAGCTTGTCGCCGCCACCCACGCGGATAACGTCCTGGTCAATGTTGTCGGCTGTCTCGCGCGTTTTAACGGAGATAGTAACCGGTTCGCGCAAAAACTCTCCGATAAGCTTCTCCACTTCCTTGGTAATGGTGGCGGAAAAGAAAAGCGTGTGGCGCGAGCCCGGAAGGCGGGACATAAGCAAGCGCATATCTCCAATAAATCCCATATCCAGCATCCTGTCAGCTTCGTCCAAAACAACGGTGTTTATGCCCATCAAATTAATGGCGCGCCTGTTTATCAAATCCTTGATTCTGCCCGGAGTGCCGATAAAAAAATGATTGTTGTACCTTAATTCGCGGAGCTGGTTGCCGATGTTCACGCCTCCGACCAAACAGACGGAAGAAATTCCCATACGGGGAGTAAATCCTCTAAGCTCCTGGTTTATCTGAATGGCAAGTTCGCGGGTCGGTACGACAATAATCACCTTTTCGCTCGGCTTTGCCAAGACCTTGTTTATAAGCGGAATAAGGAAGGCGGCTGTTTTGCCGGTTCCGGTATTCGCGATTCCCACCACATCCTCGCCGAGCAGTATGTGCGGTATAATGCGGTCCTGAATCGGAGTCGGGACGCTGTAACCCTTGGCCGCGATGTTTTCCTTAAGGCGCGGATGAATGGCAAATTCGCCGAAGGTGTGTTCGGGTATATAATGCCTTTCCGTTTCTTCTACCACCACGGCTTTATTGATGAAAGAATTTATGTCCAGGTGTCCTCCGCGGCTGCCGCGGTTGGCCGGCCTGTTATGGCTCACGCCTCCCCGAGAATGGCCTCCAAATCTTCCTTTGGAACCCCCTCCGCCATGGCGGCTGCGTCCGAAATTTTGTTTATGATACATATACGGTTAAGATTAGTCTCGCGCGTCTTAATCTGGAGATTAATCCTCCGTATAGTCAAAACGAATGAGATATCTATTAAGAAAGTAGAATACCATAAAAATGGCTGTTTGTCAAACGCCGCCACCCAAAACGAACAAATAAAAACAGCCCCATAAGGGCTATTTCAGTGGCTGCCGGGGTAGGGATCGAACCTACATACTGGGATTCAAAGTCCCATGTCCTACCATTAGACGACCCGGCAACATTTACATATTCCTTTTACCCACCCATTTATTTTTCTATTTAAAACGGAACTTTTTTTAATATTTATCCTGACAAGACCATAATAATTATCTCCTATACTCTTTCGCATTGTTTTTTATTTTACTCTTCTTAAAATACACGATAAACACATTTGAATCAAGATTGTGAATCTTACATATAAAAACTCTCCCCAAAGGGAGTTTTCGGTTTTCAAGTTATTTTTACACCTTCAAATACCGCCCGACGGCCATGCCGGCAATGCCCATCGGCAGGAGTATGGCGCCGGATAGCTGCGCGCCAAAGATAACCAAACCGTTTTGGCGGAAATAAAACGCCAAATCAATGGCGCCGCTGCCGAAAAATTTAGCTAAAAACGGCTGAAGCGCGCCAACCGCCGGCAAAACAATCGCCACGGCGGCGAACATTGCCAAAACTCCGGCAAATGCCGCCTCTATTAAAAACGGCGCTCGCACAAACCAGTCGGAAGCGCCGACCAGCTTCATAATCCCTATTTCTTCGCGCCGCGTATAAATAGCCACCCGGACGCTATTGACCACGATAAGCATGACGATCAAAGCAAAAATCAGGGAAAGCGCGAGCGCGCTTCTTTTGAGCTTGGCAGTAACCGAGGTCAGCTTTTCTATAAGCGTCCGATGGTCCTCAAAACTCTTTTCCAAAATCGCGTCTTTATAAGCCGGATTATCCAGAGAACTTAAAATCGCCTCGTATTCTTTGGGGTCGCTCGCCTTGACAATCAAGGACGCGCCCAAAGGATTGGCGCCGACCTCATCAAGCGAAGCAAGTATGGCCGGATCGTCTTTGTGCCGCTCGCGGAATTTTTGCAAAGCCAGATCGCGGCCGACAAACTGCACATCCTTGACGGCTTTTCTGTCCATTAAGAAGGTTCTGGCGGAGAGCACGATGTCGTCGGAGATATCCGTTTTAAAATAAACAATGACATCAACGCGGTCTTCAACCATTTTAATCGCCTTCGCGCCGATGACATTAAGCGCGAAAAGCAGGTTCACCGAAATCAAAGTAAGCGTCATGATTGAGGTGGTGGCGAGCGAAAGCCAGATGTTGCGGCGGAAATTTTGCCCGGCGAATTTAAATACGCGGAAAAACATAAAAATCAAATAACGTATTTTCCCTCTTCGTGATCGGCGACAATTTGGCCTCCGTCTAAAGTAAGCACCCGCTTTTTAAGCGCGTTGACCACTTCGCGGTTGTGAGTGACAAGCAGGACGGTTGTGCCAAATTCATTAATTTTGGTTAAAAGGGAAATAATATCTTTGGTGTTCAACGTGTCTAAATTGCCGGTTGGCTCATCCGCCACCAAAATTTTTGGGCGATGGACCAAAGAGCGCGCCACCACCACTCTTTGCGCCTCGCCGCCGGAGAGCTGTCTGGGGTATCTGTCCGCTTTGCCGTCCACGCCCACAATGCGCAAAACCTGCGGAACTATCTGCTTGATCGCGCTTCCGGAGACGCCGCACACCTCCAGCGCGAAAGCCACATTTTCAAAAACGGTTTTTTGCGGCAAGAGCTTAAAGTCCTGAAAAACAACGCCGATTTGCCGCCGCAAAATCGGAATTTCGCGCGGCCTGATGCGGGTGATGTCCCATCCGCCCACGACAATAGAGCCGTGCGTCGGCCGCTCTTCCGCGATCAGAAGTTTGACCAAGGTTGTTTTGCCGGTGCCGCTTGCGCCGACAATGGATATAAATTCGCCCGGCCTGACGCGCAAAGTAATATTTTGCACGCCGACCGTATGCGGATGATAAACCTTGGAAACGCTTTTAAAATTAATTATTGCGTCGTTCATCTTTTTCTGGTATTATCTCAATTTGAATAATACGCGGGTGTAGTATAGTGGTAGTACGCGACCTTCCCAAGGTTGTGGTGTGGGTTCGATTCCCATCACCCGCTTAGATCTTACGGGAATCGAAGGACGCGAGATAAACCGAGCTGGCGCAGGTTTTGGCGCGCAGCGTCCAGGCTCGAGTCGGAGCGAGAGGATTCCCATCACCCGCTTAGATTTTACGGGAATCCGCTCCAAAACTTTGTAAGCCGATGTAGCTCAGCTGGTAGAGCAGCGCTTTCGTAAAGCGAAGGTCGCCGGTTCGATCCCGGCCATCGGCTCCAGAAAAACGCTTTATTTATTACATGGCGTTTTTTTATTTTCCAAAAAACCTTATAACGTTCAGCTTTGAAATCTTGCCGTTTAAGGCAACCTCCAATTCGGCTGAACTGCCGTAAGCCGCCAACAGTTTTTCTTCAAGCAAAAGATACAAAAGCGCCCGTTCGCTAAATGTGCCGGCATCCCAGCCGTAAAGATCCTTCAAAAGCGCTTCCGCCTCTTCTTTGGTGCCGACTTGAGAAATTACTTTTTGCAATTCTCCGCCAAGCTCGTCGCGCGCCACCCGCAAATTTTTTTCTTTAGCCGCGGCCCGCAGGGCAAGATTGCGGACCATGCGGTCCATTACGGCTTTTTCCAAAATCCCTTCCTCCGGCTTGGGCAAGCCGGTCGCCTCTTCCTGCCGCAAATAATATCGTTCCAGCGCCGAAAGATCCTTTAAATAATCCGAATATAAAATGACCTGCCACTTGGCCAGACCGGCCGGATACGGGATTCCGTTAGACCAAAATTGGATAAATCTTCCCCGGGCGCCTTTGGCATAAATGCCAACGCCGACGCCGGCGGTTAAAAGAAAAAAAACTCCCAAGAGAGCAAGCAGCAGCCGGGTTAAAAAATTTTTCCCCGGCATTTTTAAAAACGGCCGGCAGCGCTGAAGTCCCGACTTAAGTCCCGAATCGCAAATGGCTAAAATCTGTCTAAGTTGTGTTTTCATACCCCGTAAAAAATAAAATTTTATAAAGATTATATCGCAGATTTAACAGGACGGCGCGAGTCGCGCTCATCTTTAAGCGCCCCAAACCGCTCATGGTCAAAAAAATAATACCACCATCTTTTGGCGTTCCGGCCGCGCGATGCCTGCTTTTCGCCAAGTTCGCTTTTAGAAACGTTTGCCGCGCCCGCCGGAAAGCCCAAAACCGTGACCGTCTCGCCCGGTTTCTGCAATCCGAGCTTTAGCCGCGCCTCTCTTTCCACAAATTCTTCATTTGACAGTTCGCGCGACAATTCCAAAATCTCCAAATTCCTCCGTTCCAGCCGCCGCGTTTCCTCTTCCAGCCGCGCGATTTCGTTCTTAATCTCATTGCGCTTGCGCCATTCGCCCATTATCCGTACGCCGAGAAAAATCGCCAAACCGATAAAAACAACTAAAATAATCCCCGGTCGCAATTTTGATTTTTTGCTATTTTTTATTTCATTCCCCATACTTAACAGTACCAAGAGAGCTTATTTCAGGCAACCGGACTTATTCCCTTTTTTCGCCCTCTATCAGCTCTTCAGCGCGGCGGCGCAGCTCTCCGAGAGAAGCCGCGGATAATTTATCCAAATACGCCCTAAGCAAAATTTTTGTCTGGTCTTCCGTCAGGGCGCCGTCAGAGGGCGGCGCGTCTTCGCGAAAACCGCGCTGGATTTCCAAAAGCAGTTCCCTTACCCGATCCGGATTCCTGACCCATTTCCATTGAAAATTGGTGGCTCCTCCGATGGTGCGCACCGTTATAGTGCCGATAGAAAGCAGCATCCCCAGGGGGCCTTTCAGGCGAAAAGAAACATCGTGGATATTGCCAAGCGGCAGTTCTGAAACAATCCTGTCAAAGATGCCGCGCCGCTCAACATCAATCAGCCGTTCGTTAGTGACCACATACATATTTCCATAACGGCCGATGCCGACGCGGATTAAAAAATATTTCGCGCCCATAAGCAGCAAGATAAAAACAATCACGCCGGGCAGGCGCAATCTGAACAAAGGATAAAGGAAAAAAAAGGCCGCGAACAGGAAAAAGAGGGCGCCTAAAATACTGCCGGTAAAAGCAAAAAATGTCGGGTGCACCAGCGCGACCAAATCTTCATCCTCTTTAAGATTAAGATATTTTGGAATCTTGTTTCCGCCGAACATTAGTTTAGGGTTTAGGGTTTAGGGTTTAGGGTTTAGTTTTCTAAATCACTATACCCTCTACCCTGTCCCCTATACCCTCAATAAATTGCTTATTTCCTCGCGGGCGATTGTACGGTCATCCCAGGGAATCTTTCTTCCTTCAGCCAAAACCATTACCTGCTCGCTGCCCTTGCCCGTGATTAGGACAATATCGCCTTCGGCCGCCGTTTGAATCGCTTTGCCAATTGCCGCCCGCCTGTCTAAAATCACAAAAAGGTTTTCGCCGGTTTTTTTGCCGGCCTCCTCCGCTCCGGCCGCGACTTCTTTGGCAATTAAAAGCGGGTCATCGTCATAAGGATCGTCGGTGGTCACAATCACAATATCAACATTTTCTCCGGCCAGAAGCCCGAGAATGCGCCGCCTGCTCACATCCCTACCTCCGCCGGTAGAGCCAAAAACCTGAATCAATCTTTTGCGCGGCAATAACTTAATTGTTTCATAGAGCTGGCGGGTTGATTCCGGTTCATGCGCGTAATCAACAATAACGGTAAAATTTTGTCCCGCTCTCACAAATTCCATCCGTCCGGCAATCGTATTTATCTCGGCTAGAACATCCGCCGCCACAGATATCCGAATGCCTTGCGAAGCTGCCGCCGTTATAGCCGCCAGCGCGTTATAAACATTGCCCCTGCCTATCAATTTCAAATTTATATCCATACCATCAATTTTGAATCTTGAGCCATCCGGACTCAACTCCACATCTTCCGCCAAAAAAGCTTTTAGCTTATAGCTTATAGCTTTTAGCTTCATGCCATATCCGTATTGCTCATCCGCCCAAAAATTAAGAAAATATTCCGCGTTTTCATCGTCCAAATTGGCAACAATAATCTTTTTGCCGTTCCCGACTTTTTTCTTCGCGCTCTCTTTAAGAGAAGCAAATAATTTTCCTTTTGCTTTCTTATAATTCTCAAACCCTCCGTGCGATTCTATATGTTCCGGCGTCAGATTGGTAAAAACGGCGACATCATAATCAATGCCTGCGTGCCGCGATTGCGCCAAGCCCTCGGAAGATGACTCCACGATGGCGTAAGAGCAACCGGCGACAACCATCTCGCGGAGCATTTTTTGCAAAGCAAACCGGCCGAGCATGGTCATTTTGGTGGCGTTCAGCCATTCGCGTCCGGCGATTTTGAAAATGGCGGTTGAAGAAAGCCCAACTTTATATCCGGCATCCTCCAGAATTTTGGCGAGCATATAAGCGGTCGTGGACTTTCCCTTGGTGCCGGTAATCCCGATGACAATCATCTTACGCGAGGGATGGCCGTACCAAAGGGACGCACTCAGAGCCAAAAACAAATGATAAACGGTCAAAAAACCGCGAGGAAGAATCTTTTTCACCAGTTTCTTTAGCATAACTCAATCATATCTTTTCCGGCCGCAAAATTCAACCTCGTACAATATAAAAAATCCACGTTAAGAAACGCGGATGTTACTTCAGCTTCTTTACCTCTTTTACAAACTGCTCTCCCCTATCAAACTCGTTTTGAAAAAGTCCAAAACTGGCAGCCGCCGGGGAGAGAAGAACAACATCCCCTTTTTTGGCGAATTTTATTGCGCAACGCACCGCGCGAGCCATATCAGCCGCTTCTTCATAAGGCATTTTTAAGAATTTTTTGATTTTATCGGTCGCGCCTCCGGGCAAAAATACAACCGATTTTGCGTATTTTTTAATTGCTAATGCAAGCTCGCTAAACTCCAACTTTTTATCCGACCCCCCGCAAATGAGAACAATCCGTCTTTTGGCTTTTAGCTTATAGCTTTTAGCTTTTAGCGTTTTAAGGGCGGCGATGGTCGCATCTGGCGTTGTCGCGGTTGTGTCATTTATAAATCTAATCCCCTTGATATTTCTAATCACTTCCATTCTATTCGGCAATCCTTTGAAATTTTTTAAAACTTTTTTAATGGCGGCATTTGATATTCCCATAATTTTTGCCGCGCAAACCGCGGAGAGCGCATTACCCAAATTGTGTTCTCCGGCAATAGCAGTATCTGAAACTGAAGCAACCGCCTCTTCTTCTCCGCCAAACCTAAAAATTATTTTTTTGTTCTTTGGAAAACATCCGTTCTCTTCTGAAAAAGGTTTTAACGAAAACCAAAATCTGCGGCTCGGCGCTCGCTTTCCCATCTCTCGTGTCCATTTATTATCATAATTTAAAATCACCGCGTCTTCCGGCGATTGATATTTGTAAATCAGGGCTTTGGCCGCGGCATATTGCGCCATTCCTTTATAAGTATTCAGGTGGTCCCGCATTATATTGGTGATGACGGCTATATGCGGGCTTTTTTTAATTTCTTCCAAACCTTCGCATTGCCAGGAAGAAAGCTCCAAAACGGCTATTGAACCTTCGTGCATCTTGTCCAAAAAATTAAGGGGCGAACGGAGAATGTTCCCGCCGAGCTCTGCGTGCCTTTCTTTTGATTTCAGCATTTCATAAGCAAGCGCGCTGGTCGTGCTTTTGCCGCGCGTGCCCGTAACGCCAATAACAGCCCCCGGCATAAGAGCCAAAAAAATGCCGGTGTCGGATAAAATCTTCGCTCCGGCAGATCTCGCCGCCGCAAGATATGGAGAATTGGCCCGCGCGCCGGGATTTCGGATAACAATATCGGCGGATTTGAAATCGCTGGTTCGGTGACGACCCAAAATGAGCTTATAGCTTATAGCTTTTAACTTTTTAGCAAATCTTTTTAACTCGCTGATTTGTTTTTTTAATTCCTCTTCATTTTTAAGGTCAGTAATAGCCACTTCCGCTCCTTTGGAGCTAAAAAACTTAGCGGCGGAAATGCCGCTGCCTTCTTTATACAAACCCAATCCCATTATCACCACCTTTTTGCCTTTAAAATCGTCCATGGTCAAAATTTATTTCTTAGCCACCCCAATCTCACCACAACAGCCGCCTTCCCTACCTGCCAAAACATTTTAATGTAACCGATGAGTCCGCGCCAAAAACCGACTTTCTGCATCTTTTTTTTAATTGTCACTCCGGGCATCATCACCCGCGCCACCTTGAGGCCGTGCCGACTGCAATGGGCGTTTAAGGCCATCTCCACCATAAAACCTTTTACCAAATTATCCGGTATATGCTCAAATACTCCGCGAAGCATTGCCCGCTCCCCGCCGATTGGCGGCGTATGCATGGAAACCCAGCTTAAAAACTTTCCCCGGTCGCGGATGCCCACGCTCATCGCGGCCGATCCGGCAAACACGGGCGCGAGAATAGCTTCCATATGCTCTTTTTTAAACCCATATAAATCAGCGTCGCTAAAAAACAAAATCGGCGCGTCGGTCATGGCAACGCCATGCGCCATTGCCTGTCCCTTACCGCGGTTTTTCGGAAGCTCATAGACGGTTGCTCCGGCGGCTCCGGCCTCGTCGGCCGTTCTATCACTGCTCCCGTCAGAAACAACAATCACATCGGAAAAAAGTCCGGAGCCAACTAACGCCCGAACAACATTTCCGATTGTCGCTTCCTCATTAAAAGCCGGAACAATGGCGGCAACTTTAATAAGCATAAGTCATCTTAGTTTTTCCTGCGATTCAAAAATATCCGTTTCATCAGTTCTATCAAAAACATCTTAAGGATAGCAAGTGAAAAAATGGCTGTCCACGCGACGCCCGTAAGAGGCACGGTGCGCAAAAACCGCTGCAAGGGAGGCGCGTAGACCGCGGCAAAAAGAAGAAGAAAACCAAAAAACACGGACGGAGTTAAAAGATAATTTCCCAGCGGATTGGTTTGCCAAAAAGGCCGGCGCAGAGAACGGATCACATATACAAAAAACAAAGAATCCAAACCCAAAGAAACAAAAAGGAAAGTCCTTATTTCGTCCATGGCCATGCCTTTTTTGAGCAAAAGAAAAAATACTCCGAGCAAGGCGGCGTCCGCCACAAGAGTAACAAGCGCCACGGATGCCCGCATGGCGCGATCCACTATGGCGCCGCCGGGTGAGCGCGGCGGCTCTTTCATAATACCCTTGTCGCCAGGATCAAAAGCCAGCGCGATGTTGGGAAGAGTATCTTCAACAAGATTAACCCAAAGTATCTGGACAGGGAGCACGGGCAGCGGCAGTCGGGCAAACAATCCTCCGGCAATAAGCACCACTTCGGAAAAACTTGATATCAAAAGATATAAAACGACTTTTTTTAAATTATCATAAATTATCCGTCCTTGCTTCACCGCCTCGACGATTGTTTTCAAATTATTATCCAGCAAAACGAGGTCGGACACCTCTTTGGCCACCTCCGTGCCCGAACCCAAAGCGATCCCGATATGGGCGGATTTGAGCGCGGGCGCGTCATTAACCCCATCGCCGGTCATGGCCACGACCTCTCCCCGACGGCGCAGCGCCTCCACGATCCGCACTTTGTGCCTTGGTTCAACCCGCGCGAAAACAAAAATATTTTCAATCTTTTCCATAAGCCCCTCATCGCTTATTTTGTCTAAACGAACTCCGTCAAACAAATGTCCTTCTTCGCAAGGTATGCCCACTTCTTTGGCCACGGCGCGAGCGGTTGCCGCGTGATCCCCGGTGAGCATTATGGTTCTGATGCCCGCATCGCCCGCAAATTTGATGGTGTCAGCGACATTTTTTCTTACCGGATCTCTTAGTCCAAAGACGCCGACAAAAATAAAATCGGCGGCGGCAATCTGCGGCTCGGAAAAATTAGAAATATTGCCGGCCGGCCGATAAGCAACGGCTAAAGTGCGTAGCCCTCGCCTGGCCAGCCCTTCAATTTTAGCGCGAATCTTTTTTTTGGATTCCTCGGTCAAAAGAACGGTTCGCCCTTCAATTATTTCAAAACCGGATTGCGCCAGAACGATCTCCGGCGCTCCTTTCATATAAATTGAAGAATGATCGCCAAAACGATGAAGCGTTGCCATATACTTTCTCTCCACATCAAACGGTATCTCATCAACCCGCGGACTTTCTTTAAGCAAAATCGCCTGATCCAGACCGGCCTCCCGGCTAGCCAGAAACAGGGCTTTGTCAACCGGATCCCCCAATATCTCCCACTCTTTAAGTTCCGCTTCCGGATTTCTGACCAGCGCGTCATTGCAGAGCGCGGCTATACGGAGCGCAAAGATATGCGACGCGCGGCGCTCCCTCCCGGATTCATGAACCGTTGCCTCTTCCTCCTCCGGCGTCCACAAATGCGAAACCCTTAGTTCACCCTCGGTGATAGTTCCGGTTTTGTCCGTGCAGATGACGCTTACGCTCCCCAATGTTTCGGCGGCAATCAATTTTCTAACCAAGGCCTTTTGTTTAAAAATCTTTTGCATGCCGATGGCAAGAATAACGGTAACGGCTAACGGCAAACCTTCGGGAATCGCCGCCACGGCCACAGCCACTGAAGTCAAAAACATTTCCGCCAGCTCTCTTGCCTGGAGAACGCCTATGCCAAAAATAATGCCCGCGATTACAATAATAAGAATGCCTAAATTGCGCCCCATTCGCGAAAGCTCTGCTTGGAGAGGCGTGGGACGCTCTTCTATTTGACCCAAAGATGCGGCTATTTTCCCCAATTCGGTATTTTGACCGATTCCGACCACAAGAGCGAGCCCGCGGCCGCGGGAGCAAGAAGCTCCGGAATAAACCATGTTGCGCCGTTCCGCAAGCGGAGTTCCCGGAGGCATGGCCTCTATTGATTTGGAAACCGGAGCGGATTCGCCGGTTAAGACCGCTTCATTGGCTTTAAAATCATGCGCCTCTATCAAACGGGCATCAGCAGGAATCCTGTCTCCGGAAGAAAGCACAATCACGTCTCCCGGAACAAGCTCGCTGGCCGGACTTAATGTCGGAACGCCATCGCGCAAAACCACCGCCTTCAAAACCACAAACTTTTTAAGCTCGGCTAATGCGGCCTCTGACTTGGCCTCCTGATAGAAACCCAAAAACACGTTTATAAACAAAGCGGAAAAAATAACCGCGGCGTCAACAATCTCGCCCAAAGCCACACTCACTCCCACGGCGCCAAAAAGTATCCACAAAAGCGGACTCTTGAATTGATTTAAAAATATCTCCCATCGTTTTTTGGGAGGAGGCGGAGGCAGTTCGTTTGGTCCGAAATCCTTTATTCTCCGCTGGACTTCGCCGCCCTCAAGACCGCGCTTTGAGCTCTTAAGTTCCCTTAATGCTTCCGCGATGGATAAAGAATGCCAAAGAATGGACATATGTGAATAGCATATCATATCCGCGCGCGGGACGATTCTAAAAAAAGGACTAAAAAAGGGACGGCTTAAGCCGCCCCGGAGGTCGCAAATATGATGTTATTTTGAAGTTTGAACTCGTGAAGCCAGCTCTCATAGACGCGATTGCCGGGGGTTGAACCGGAGCTCATCAAAGCCCAATCCGTGACAATTTTTTCAAAAATAAAGCTTGCCAGCTTGTAGCAAAGATCAAAATCGTGCCCGATATGTTCAACCATTCTAAGCGCGGCAATATGCTGCGCCGTATTGAAAGCCGGAATGGTGATGCACTCCTCAATGCCGGGCACAGTCAAAAGAACGCCGGAACTTCTTGCTTTTAGCCCGCGGCCGAAAAAACTCCTGCCGCGAAACCGTTTGGTAACGGGCTTTGCTTTAGCCATTTCAAGTCCTCCACCGGCTTTTTATCACAATTTTGCCTTGGCGTCAAGTCGCGCGGATAAAAAATTCTCCGATGATTGTCATCGGAGAAGAAATTAGCGGCGCTGTCTGTGATACCTGTGGTAATGAGGCGGAGCCGGACGGTAATGCCTATTGTAATGATAGTAGCGCGGCGTGATGTAGACCGAAGGCGGCGGCGGAGCAATATACCAGTGATAGCGGTAGTAAGGCACATAGTAGCTCTCCATTACTCCGTACTCATGCCAATGGCAAAAACCATTGAAACAATGCCAATATCCGCTTTCCACCTCCGCGCGAGCTCCGAGAGTGGCATAACAGCCGCCAATTAGGAGCGCGCCCAAAAGAGCCAGAAAAAGAACTGTCTTTTTCACTTTCTAACCTCCTAAAAGAATGATAGTATAAAAATAAAATTATTTCAACGCGCTCTCGCGTCTTTTAATCTCTAATCCTCAATAAAGAAAACACTCCGCTTATGGCGGAGTGTAATCATATGACCCGGCTGGGATTCCTCTCGCTCCGACTCGAGCCTGGGCGCTATGCACTAAACGCTCGCCAGCTCGCATTTACTCGCACTCTTCGAATCCCAATTCTATTTTGAAAACACTCCGCTTATGGCGGAGTGTAATCATATGACCCGGCTGGGATTCGAACCCAGGACCCAATGCTTAAAAGGCATTTGCTCTGCCAACTGAGCTACCGGGTCAAACATAAAAAATATTAGCAAAAAATGTTTATTTAATCAAGAAAAGATAAAAAAACCAAGGCAAATGCCTTGGTCTGTTTTTCTCTGAAAAAATGAACCGTTCCTAACCGTTTTCCGCCGCGACTTGAAGAAGAAAGTCATTAAACTCATTAAGGCGCGCTCGCGCCAGAGCGTTCTCCTTTTTTGCTTCTGTCATTTCCGCTTCAATCTCGTCCAACTTGCCATCAATGGCTTTTCGCGCTTCTTGCAATTCGTTCCGCCTGATTTCAAACGCGAGAACCTTGGAGCGCGCGTCGCGCCATCGCTTTTGCAGCAATTCCCCGACGGCTCCGGGGGAAACGACTTTTGCTTGTTTTATTTTCTCCGCGATAACCGCGTAGGTGGCGAGTTCGCTCCCATCGGACATTTCCCTGCTTTGCACGCAAACCAGCACTTTGTACGTTTCAAGATTACAAACAAGCTCTGACGCCTCGGGCAAGCTCGCGGCAATTCCGGCTTCCACCAGAATTTCAGACGGATTCACAACACGCTTTTCGCCCGCGCCGGTTCTAACTGCCACCGACCTTTCAAGCAGGAAGTCAGCCGCTCTTTTTTCATTCTCTCGCATGATTCCTGATGCGGAGACCTGATTTGGCATAGACCGCCCCGGAGCGTCAATGGATTTTGCCGATCTTGAGTTCTGCATCAGCTCGTTCCTCCTTTAAAGCATCCTCTTATGCGCGTAACGGACCATATCCAGCAGTTCATCCGGAGTTGGCACGGTCTTTTTGTCGCCGTCCTTGGGATAGATATAAAGAAAAATCCCGTTCAAGTGGCAGAAAAGACGGCTCGAGCGGCCGCAATCGGGATAATCACTCCTAACCATATCCGCGATCTGCCGCAAATTTACTTTGCGCGCCTCCGGCCCCAAAAGCGTGACGCCCACGGCGTTATCGCCGTAACGCGCCACAATCATCCCGACTTGCTCGCCGAGATTCTGAAGCGCGAAATTGCGAAGTTCTTTGCGCCCGCGGTCGGTTTCTCCAAAAAGAACCCCGCCCATAGGCGTGGAAATAATTTTAATCCGTCCGCCCACTCCGATTTCGGCCAGCAGCGCCTTGGTGCGGCGCGTTCCGGCGTAATACGCCTTTAGGGTATAAAGCCCCCAGCGCATCCGTTCCTCGTTTGAGCAGACGGAACGGAGGCCGATGAGTCCGGCGGAAAGCGCGCGCATCAGCGAAGCAAACTGCCCTTCAATCCTATACGCGCCGTCCAAGCCCTTGCCGTTATCGGCGCAGCGCACAAATTCAACCATATCTCTGATCAAGTCATCGTTTTGAAACGCCTTGGGGAAACTTCGCCAAACAAGCGAAGCGGCGCACTCATTGCGCACCAGCGGGTCGTCCTGATGGTGGTCAAATTCGCGGATGCCGTCAAACCTGCCGCCGGTATCAATGTGAACCGGCTCCCGTTCTCCAAGCATCTCGCTTCCTGCACGTTCTCCGGAGCGCACAAATATCCAGTCAATATCCGATATCCAGATTCCATGCGCCTCAAGATAAAGCAGAGAAGCGGCAACCGCGTCAGCGTCCGGTTCGGAGGTGACAATCGCCCTTTTGTGCATTTCCCCTTCTCCTTGTCTTACGGTGAAAAAATTCCAAAAGAACTCCCTAAATAAACTACATTAAAACGAATCTCTTGTCAACCCCGCACACATAACCCTCATAAATATCATTAGACAATTTTGTAGGAATTTCGGTTATATATAATTACCCAAGATAAGTTAAATTATTTATATAGGTTTATGTGCGGGGTCAACCCCCGGTCATGTACACAGTTAAGGCCGTTGCTCATGCTCTCCCTTTGACTAATCAAAAACTTATTCATTCTAAATTCCATTAACCCTTGCAGATTTTAATTTATCAGCAATTTGTCGCCATATTGTTTCTCTTAATCTTCGTCCTAAACAATAATTGTCTCCGTACTTTAAAAGTCCAAAGTATGACTGCGCTGACTGGCGGAAACTTTCGTCGGATATTTCGCCGTTCTGATACGATTCAATGTGCCGCCGCATAACGCAAAATATCCGTTTTTTTGTTTTCAACCGCAGAGTCCGATAATGTGGCCGAAACGCTTGTCCCACAAAATCAATGCCGTAAGAAAGTTTCCTGATTGAAACTTTCTTTGGGTGGAGTTCTAAACCGCGCTCTTCCAACAGATATCGCCGTATCTGAAAAAGCGTGTCTTCCAACACTGCGGGACTTCTATGTAAAATAATAAAATCATCGCAAAAACGAACATACCAACGCATACCAAGTTTTTCTTTCACAAAATGGTCTAATCCGTTAAGATAAATATTTGCGAAAAGCTGGCTGGTCGCATTGCCGAGCGGAAGTCCGCATCCGGGCTTTTCATTGGCGCAATAACTCTGTAAGATTTCTTTAATCAGCCATATAATATTTTCATCTGATATTTTTCGTCTTATAATATCCAACAGAATATCCTGCCGCACCGAATCAAAAAACTTGCGGATATCGCATTTGAGCGCGTAAACGACAAAATGATAATTCGCGGTTGCTTGCCGGAAAAACTTTTCAAGACGGAGCACAGCCGCGTGCGTGCCTTTATCTTTTCTGGACGAATATGAGTCAAAAATAAACTGCGGTTCAAATATCGGCTCTATAATCTGAACAACAGCCTGATGCGCCACTCTATCTCGCACTATTGCTTTGCTGATATACCTGCGCTTGGGATCATTAACAAAAAAATGTTCATAAGAACCATGATAATAGGTTTTATTTAAGAGGATTTCGTGAAGCGAAAAGATGTTATTTTCCAAATCGCGCGCAAATGCCAAAACATCCGTATTGTTCATTTTGCCTTGTTTAAACTTTTCCCAAGCATTATAAAGATTTTCTAACGAGATAACTTGTTCAAAAATGTTATGACCTTGAATTACCCCCCCCCGAAGGAATTTGACAGATGGCTCACCGGCTTTGCCGGTGAAGAGTTTGGATTGGTCCATAAACTTTACGAATTTTATAAGCTCATACATCAGGATACCGCAAAATTTCCCAAAACAGAAAGACATACATTGGCTGAAACCATAAAATCCAAAACGCTTAAACTTATTGACGGCGTCTGGGAAGCCAATTCGCTCCCTTTGCCCGAACGCCTCGTTTTGCTGGAACGGCTGCAAAGAACGCTTGATCTTGTTAAATTGCTCATTCGCCTCATCCGCGACTTGGGCATCTATCAACTTAAAGGATATATCTATCGCGAAGCTCGACTCCAAGAAATCGGCAAAATGTTAGGTGTGTGGAAAAAAAATACGCGCAAACGGCTCGGTTTAGACCCATAACAAAAAAGCTCCGTATTATCGGAGCTTTTTTGCTTCTTGAATTGCTTCCGCGCACCGCCCGCCTTCGTTGTCATATGGGTTCGCGAGATCATCGTCATTTCACCTGTTCACGTTGACCCTGCCATTGTACTCGTTCGCATTCAAGGCGTTAGGCCCGAAACGCAATGTGTCGTTTTCATCCGTAATCACCGGAGGAAACCGTGTGGTCGCCTCCCGAACTCCAAAACTCTCGGAGGGGTCTTTGACGGCATCCCGTCCTAAAAACGGCACGAAGCGGTTCAAGATAGTTTCTCTAAATTGTCTGCCTCTTTGTCCCGACACAATCGGGACAAACTCTCACAAACAAATCAAGGGTTTTGGCAACCTTCATTCCAAAATAATCGGAACGGAGATATACGAACCTCAACCAAAATTATTTTAGCAAAAATAAAAAGTCCCTTCAACCGAAGCTGAAGGGACAAGTTTCAAGCGGACAAAAGGAACAAGCGATCAGGACTCAAGTTACATCTTGACCACTTCCGCGCACCGCCCGCCAGCGCAGTCATATGGGTACGCGAGAGCATCGTCATCCCACCTGCCCACGCAGACCCTGCCAATGGACTCGTTCGCACGCAAGGCGCCAGGCCCGAAACGGGTGCGGAGCCAAGACCAAGTTCTATTATCAAGCATGACGCTGGTTGCGGCTTTGTGAACCCACCAGACAAGCGCATACTCTTCCAGCGAAAGCAAGTTCAATCTTTGCTCTTTGGTGAGTTTATTCCAGCTCGTGCCCAAGCGAGGACACTCTTGGGCAACTTCGGCCCAGAACCAGTAACCGGTTTGGGCTGGTTCCCAGACGATTTTCTTCCTGTCGCTCTCGTCCACGACAGTCCAGTGTTCGTCCTGGCCAACGGCCTTCATCAAGGCCTCGTAGGAGACCTCTGAGGTTGGAGGGCGATAGAACAGGTCTTGATTCATGGCCTGGCGCCTCTTGTACTCTTCATCTGGAACAGGAGGAACTGGTATTTGAAGGGAAAAACCAAGCTTGTAGTACCAGTCCATGAACCAGTTGCGGCGATTCGTGGCAAAGTCGCCGGAGGCAAAGGTTTTTGCGCCTTCCTGCTCCCTGCTCTTTGAGAGGTTCAAAACCGCTTCCTGGATCTGCTCGGCCGTTAGACCAAGCGAGATACCGAATTGCACCAGCTGAACAGGGGTGAGAGGAACTGCCGCGGGGGTACGATATGCGGACATGATTTGCGCTCCTTTCTTTGAGCTTGATTGTTTCTAGGAACAAATCCCGTAGAATCACGGGAGATTTTATAATACCTGAATCTAAGGAAAATGTCAATGGCCCCCCTTTTTTGAAAATTGGATGCAAAAATCCGCCAGCCGATGAGCCGCGTCCCGCGGAAAAATTTTTTTGATATTTTCCCGCAATTCCGCCATTAGTTTTTTATCTTCAAAAAGATTCTTAAGCAAAGGAATTGTTTTAGCGCCAAGCTCGGCCTGTTTTAAAACCAAAACCGCCTTTTTTTCTTCAAGATATTTGGCGTTAACTTCTTGGTGGGTTTCGGGGATCGGCGCCAAAACGGCCGGAAGCCCTAATTCCGACAATTCTGAAATAACGCCCATGCCGGCGCGGGAGACAACCAAATCCGCGGCCCTGTACGCCAAACCCATATTAACGCCGGAAAGAAATTCAAACGCCCTGTAATCTTCCTCCCGCGTCCGCGGGGCCTTTTCCGCTTCCCCTTTTCCGATACCGGTCAAATGCAATACCTGAAAATATTTTTTTAGTTCTTCTTTGCCGGCAAAGACAAAATCATTAAGCGCGGCCGCGCCGGTGCCGCCGCCCAAAACCAAAAGAACCGGTTTCTCCATCTTGAATCCGAAAAAATCTTTGGCGGATTGAGCGTCTATTTTCGCGGCTTCCCGGATTTCGGCCCTGACAGGATTGCCCACGCACCTTGTTTTGGGATGAGGAAAACTTTGAGCCGTTTCATAAAAAGCCGTTGTCACCATTCTGGAAGCCGGCGCCATAAGCAGATTAGCAAGACCGGCCGCCCTGTCTTCCTGGTGGATAATTATCGGCACGGCAAGCAGCCACGCCGCCCAAGCAAGAGGCACGGATACAAATCCGCCGGCAGAAATAAAAATTGTCGGACGGAACCGTAAAATTATTATCAGGCCCTGGATAAATCCCAAAAAAAGAAAGAACGGCATAAACAAATTGCGGACATCCATCGCCCGCCGCAGTTTCGCGCTTGCAATTGCCCTATAGGGAATGCCGTAAAAGGCAATAACATTTTTCTCCGGTCCGCGCCTCGTGCCGACCCATAAGCGGACCAGCTTAAAACCGCCTCTGACGGAGGCGCTCTCTAATTCCTGATTAACGGCAAGCAAGGGCGTTACCGGCCCCAAAGTTCCTCCGCCTGAAAAAATTATGCGCATCATAAAGGGTTTAGGGTATAGGGTTTAGGGTATAGGGTTATAAAAAACTATATCCCATACCCTATCCTCTATACCCTTTGTTTTATTGCTTGTCTTGACACATTCGCCACCACTCCTACTGCCGCCAAAGACACGGCCAAAGAAGTTCCGCCATAGCTTATAAAAGGCAGGGTTACTCCGGTAAGCGGCAAAAGCCCCAGCATCGCGCCCATATTAACAACTGACTGGACGGCAAACCAGGAAATGATGCCAATAACCGTAAGCCGTCCAAATGGATCGGGCGCGGAGCTTGCCGCGGCCAACCCGCGGAAAAAAATAGCAAGCAGCAGGACAAAAAACGCGAGCGTAAAAATAAATCCCAATTCTTCGGCCATCACGGCAAAAATGGAATCGCTGGCCGCTTCCGGCAAATGCAGAAGTTTTTGCTTTGAGCCGCCAAGTCCGGCTCCAAAAATCCCTCCGGAGCCAATGGCTAAAAACGCCTGACTTATCTGATAGCCAATGCCTTGCGGATCAAAATCGGGATTCAAAAAGGTTAAAAAGCGCGCCGCCCTGTAGGGAGAAAACTTTATTAAAAAGAAAAAAAGCCCGCTTCCGGCGGCGATTATCCCCGCCAGATACGCAAGCGGCGCTCCGGCCATAAAATAAACAATGACGGCTGTCGCCGCGATAATGGACATCGTGCCCGTGTCCGGCTGAAGCATCAAGAGCCCGGCTATCGCTCCCAATACGGTTAAAAACGGCAAAAGCCCGGTATGTAAATCTTTTACTCCTATATGCCCGCGGTCTTCAAGCCAGGCGGCAAGATAAAACAAAAACGTAAGTTTGACAATCTCCGCCGGCTGAAGAGAAAAATTGCCGAGCTGTATCCAGCTTTTGCTCGTGCCCCAATTGGCGGCCAGCCCTGGCAGAAAAACCAAAATCAGCAAACCGATGGAAACCAAAAGAAGCGGGAATGCTTTGGCGCGGAAATAATGATAATCAACGCGCGAAAAAATTAAAAATAAGATAAGTCCGGGCAAAAGGCCGTAAAAAATCTGATGCTTGAGATAAAAAAACATATCGCCGTGCTTAGCGTAGCCAAGCGGCGCCGAGGCGGATTCCAGCATAGCCAAGCCGAATAAAACAAGCATCCCGACCAAAATTAAAAAAATTTTATCCGGCTGATTAGAACGAAAAATATTCCGTTTCATAAAAAATAAGACCTATAAGGCCTATAGGTCTCATAGGTCTTATTTTTTATTTCCTCAAAGCAATCTTTAAAACATCGTCCATCGTTTCCGCAAAATGAAATTTTATTTCATGGCGCACATTTGCCGGCACGTCAACCAAATCCTTTTCATTGTCCTTGGGCAGAATAACAGTCCGTACTCCGGCCCGATGCGCCGCCAGTACCTTTTCTTTGACTCCGCCGATCTCCATTACCCGTCCTCTTAGCGTCACTTCTCCCGTCATGGCCACATCTTTCCTCACCGGACGTTTGGTTAAAAGCGAGACCAAGGTTGTAGCCATAGCCACTCCGGCTGACGGCCCGTCTTTGGGAATGGCGCCCTGCGGCACATGCACATGAATATCTGATTCTTTGTAAAAAGCGTCTTTTATCTTAAATTCTTTGGCGCGGCTCCGAGCGTAAGAAAACGCGGCCTGCGCGCTCTCCTGCATCACTTGCCCCAGTTGTCCGGTCAAAATAAGCCGTCCGCTTCCAGGCATTTTTGTTGACTCTATAAACAAAATCTCGCCGCCGGCTTGCGTCCAGGCAAGCCCGGTCACTAGTCCCACTTCATCTTGTTTTTCCGCTTCCATCAAATGAAATCTCACCGGCCCGAGATATTTTTCCACGTCGCTCGCGCCAACCGTCAATGATTTTTTCTCTCCCTCCGCCACCAGCTTGGCAAACTTGCGGCAAATGGCAGCCAATTCGCGCTCCAAATTCCTGACTCCGGCTTCGCGCGTAAATTCGCGGATAACCTTTCTCGATGCCGGTTCCGTAATGGCGAGCTGTTTCTCCGTAATGCCGTGATTTTTAAGCTGCTTGGGAATAAGATATTTAGCCGCGATATGAAACTTTTCATCCTCCGTGTAACCGGGAAACTCTATCACCTCAAGCCGGTCGCGCAAAGGCCCGGGAATAGTGTCAAGCAAATTGGCCGTAACTATAAACATCACGTCCGAAAGGTCAAACGGCACCTCTATATAATGGTCGCCAAAAGCGTTATTTTGCTCCGGGTCCAGAGCTTCCAAAAGCGCGGACGAGGGGTCTCCACGCAAAGCATCAGAGCCCAACTTGTCTATTTCATCCAGCATAAAAACCGGATTGCGGCTGCCGGCCGTCTGAATCCCCTGAATGATGCGGCCGGGAAGCGCGCCCACATAAGTGCGGCGAAAACCGCGGATTTCCGCTTCGTCGCGCACGCCGCCCAAACTCATGCGCACAAACTTCCTGCCCAAAGAACGGGCGATTGATTTGCCGATAGAGGTCTTGCCCACTCCGGGCGGGCCGACAAAACACAAAATCGGACCTTTGATTTTGCCCACCAGCTTTTGCACCGCCAGATATTCCAGAATCCGTTCTTTTACTTTTTCCAGACCGTAGTGGTCTTCGTCAAGAATATCAGCCGCCTTCTTTACGTCTATTGCGCTTTTATCCGCCTTTGACCAGGGCAAAGTAATAAGCCAGTCCAGATAAGTACGGACATAAGAAATTTCCGGAGAAAAAGAAGGCATGCCCTGCATGCGCGCGAGCTCTTTAAGAGCGACTTGTTTTACGTTTTCCGGCATGCCGGCGGCCTCCACCTTTTCGCGCAAATCCTCGGCTTCTGATTTTCCGGAAATCATTCCCAATTCTTTTTCAATCGTCTTAAGCTGTTCGCGCAAGACCATTTCTTTTTCCATTTTCTGCAATTCCTTGCCGGTGTCCGACTGAATTTTCTTGGCCATGCGCAGGACATTAATCTGGCGATTAAGAGCGTTCCCGACTTTTTGCAGTTTCTCTTCAACCGTTTCAGCTTCCAGTATCATTTGCTTTTCGTCTATCCGGAAATCAATATTAAGAGCCATAAGATCGCCGAGCTGCCAGGGGTCGGTCAAATTCATAACCACCAGCAGAACGTCAAACGGCACCGAAGCGCCCATATTCACGACCTCCTTAAACAGATTTACCGCGGAATACATCTGCGCTTCTATTTTTTCCGTTTTTTTAAACAACGGCGCGGGCAGAGGCGAGATTTTGGCAATGAAGAATTGCTCTCCGGATTTTATTTCATCAATTTTCGCGCGCTCCAGCCCTTCTATTAAAATACGGACGCTTCCGTCCGGCTGTTTAACGATATCAATAATTTTTGAGACCGTGCCGACATTATAGAGCTGGTCTTTATCCAATCTGCCGCTTGTTTCGTCTTTTTGCGCCGCAAAAAGCGCCATGCGATTTGTTTTCATCGCATGATCCAACGCTTTTACCGCATGCTCTTCATTTAAAAGAAGAGGCACGGAAATTTTTGGAAACATCACCAGCCCTTTGAGGACAATAACCGCAAGTTCTTCCGGCAACCTATTTCCTCCTTCGGCCGTGATTGCAATCGGCTTCACGGACATAACAAAAAGCGTTTAGCGGTTAGCGTTTGGCATTTAGTCCCCTAAACCCTAAATGCTAAACCCTTTACCCTAATAAAAGTATACCACAACCATGTTATCCCCAGTGCTCGGACTTGCGAGCTTGGGCTACGCTCAAATTCTAATTCTCGCTTCGCCACTCGCTCGCGTCCTGCGCTCTGCTCTTGTACAACAAGAGCAGCTATAATAAAGATTTTTTTAAAAAATCCCGCGGATGCGGGATTAGCCAAGGAACATATCCACGACTTTTGAAAGAAGCAGGGCGTAGCGCTCTTGAGTGCGGGCATCTCTCGCCCGCTCTCCAAAGAGCAATCTTTCTCTGGGCATTGCTTCGCCTTTGGGAACCGCGATATCCGGCGGAAACTGCCCTTTAGTCAGGTCGCAGACGATGCCGTCAGGCAAAATATTGTAATAATGAGAGCCAAACCCATCCACCACGGCGCGCATAATATAGCCGCCGAACATTTCGTGAATCACCAACGCGGTAACGGCGCCCTGCCCTAAAGACGGGTTTTGCGGCGTCCACAAGCTCCGGAGGTTGGGAGAACTTGTCTCCCTGCTCCACGCCCGCGCCAGTATGGCTTTAATTAAGGCCAGTTTTAACTCATCAACCACTTTCCGCCTTCTTTCGCTTGTTCATGATAATCAAATTACTTTACTCCGCGCCTAACGGTCAAGCAGAAAAAGAATCAAACCGATAATCGCGGCCACGCCGGAGATGACCCAAAAGCGCATCACTATCTGCGGCTCGGGCCAGCCCTTGGCTTCAAGATGGTGGTGAATCGGAGAGGATAAAAAAACCTTTTTCTTTCTGATTTTCTTTGAAAGAATCTGAATAATCACGGAGCCGGACTCAAGCACAAAAACAAATCCGATGATGGGAAGAAGAAAAACAGAATTGGTAAGCATGGCCACAATGCCCAAGGTGACGCCGAGCGACATCGCGCCGGTATCGCCCATAAAAAACTTGGCCGGATAGATATTGTACCAGAGAAAGGCAAGCAGAGCGCCGGCAATCACGCCGCAAAACGCCGCCAAATCAATCTTGCCCTGGAGAGCGGCGATGGCGCCAAAAGCCGCAAAAGACGCGAGCAGCGTCCCTCCGGCCAGCCCGTCCAGGCCGTCTGTTTCGTTTACGGAAAAAGAAGTGGCCACGATTATAAAGATAAAAAGCGGGACATACCACCAGCCGATATTAAAGTTCCCGACAAAAGGAACGCGAATCAGATCCCATTGCAATTTGTAGAAAAACCACCACGCGCCGACGGATGCTATAGCCGTATAAATAAGAAGGCGGTGCCTGACTCTAAGTCCTCCGCCGGCGGCTCCGATGCGCCTCACGTTCCAATAATCGTCAATCAATCCGACAATCGCGGAAGCCACCAGCGCGCCCAACGGAAGCAGAGTTTCTTTGCGCGAAAGAAAATTAAACCGGCTCCAAACGCCGTCAAAAACTTTGTTCAGCGCAAAGACAGCTATGGCGAAAATCAACGCCGTCACCCAGACAAGCGCTCCGCCCATTGTCGGCGTGCCCGACTTGTTTTTATGAAGCTGAAAATAAATCGGCGCGGACTCCTCGTCGCGAATCTGCTTGCCAAGCTTATGGCGATGAAGAAATCTTGTTAAAAACGGAGTCCACAAAATCGCCGCCAAAAATGAGGCGGTGGCCAAGACAAAAATTTTAACTATATCATAAGAGGTCATTGCAGATTGAGGAGGACGACAAACAAGCTGGCGAGAAACAGCGCCAATTCCAGAAACGCCGTAATCCAGGCCGAGGAACGCGCCAAAAATACGTCGCGCTTTCCCCATTTCCCGGCCATTCCCGCGTTAACTAAAAAAATAATAAGCCCGATTAAAGGATAAAAAAACAATTTGTACGCCGGCCCGACCAAATCAATTCCAAAATAGATTGTCGTATGCAAGGCCGCAAACTTCTGCTCGCCCAGCCTGAAAAGGTCAAACCAAAGAAGAAGCGCCCACGAAGCAAAGTTAAAGAGCGCTCCAATCAGATAACCGTATTTAATCAGCGGATCGCGAAAAAGAAGCGACTGCCTCAAAGCAAGAACATAAGCAAGCATACCCCGCACATAACTTTTAGATTAAAAAATGCGAACTATAAATTGTCGCCATATATTTTGATAAAATGCATCTCGCGGACAGTTGGCTGTTTGCAGAAACTTTACACTAAAAGTTATGTGCGGGGCATACGCCTCATCATAACAGCTTAAAAAGCGAAAAGCAAAATTTTTTCTTACTATCGCCTATTTGTAGTATAATGAGTGTGGATAAAACAACCCTGAAGCATATAAAAATTATGTTAGACGAAAAAACTCTGCGCGAAGCCATAAAAGAAACCAAACTGCTTCCGGCAACTGTCTTGCGCAAAGCCACGATAGCGGCAAGAGAAAAAAAGGAAGCCCTGGACGAATATCTTACCGGAACGGGCATCATCACCGAAGACAAGCTTTATGCCGCGGTGGCGCAAACTTTTAACTTGCCTTTTTTGGACATAAGCAAGCAGCAGGTACGCAAGGACATATTATTTGTTATTCCGGAAGCGCTGGCGGAAGCGCACTTCATCGTGCCGTTTGAAAAGTCCGAAACAGAGATAAAATTGGCCACGACCAATCCTCAAAACATTCAAACGGTTGAATTCATCAAGCGGAAAACCGGCCTTGCGCCCAAAGTTTACATCACCACGCCAGCGGCTATCAGCGAAATACTTAAGCAATACCGCCGCAGTTTGAAAGCGGAATTTGAAGAAATCTCAATAGTCGCCACCGAAGAAGAGCCGGAGAAATTGCGCCAGCTGGCGGAAGACCTGCCGATTATCCGCATTGTGGATAGCTTGATAGAGCACGCTATTTTTGAACGCGCTTCCGACATCCACATTGAACCAGGGGAAAAAGAGGTTTATGTGCGCTACAGGATAGACGGCATCCTGCGCAATGTTTCCACTTTTCCCAAAATCGTCCATCCCGGAATTATCGCCAGAATAAAAATACTTTCCAATCTCCAGCTTGACGAGCATCGCCTGCCGCAAGACGGACGCATCAGGATAATCACTACGGAATACAAATATTCTTTGCGCATTTCCATCTTCCCCACCTTTGAAGGCGAAAAGGTGGTGATGCGCCTTCTGCCGGAGCAGGCCAAGGTCGTGAGCTTGGAAGAGCTCGGCCTTGAACCAAAGCCGCTCTCAACCGTAAAACGGAATATCAAAAGGCCGCACGGGCTCATTTTGGTCACGGGTCCGACCGGCTCTGGAAAAACAACGACTCTTTATTCCGTCATCAATATCCTTAACACGCCTGAAGTTAATATCTCAACGGTTGAAGATCCGATTGAATACAGAATGCCGGGCGTTAACCAGGCGCAGGTTAATTCAAAAATAGGATTTACTTTTGCCTCCGGACTGCGCGCGCTCCTGCGCCAGGATCCGAATATCATCATGGTTGGAGAAATCCGCGACCAGGAAACAGCCGACATCGCCTTAAACGCGGCTCTCACCGGCCACCTTGTTCTCTCCACGCTCCACACCAACGACGCCGTAACCGCTCTTCCGCGCTTAACCGACCTTGGCATTCAGCCGTTTTTGGTGGCCTTTACCACCAACCTTATAATTGCTCAGCGGCTGGTGCGAAAACTTTGCCAGTCCTGCAAACAAGAACACAAGCTTGAAGAGCTGGAGCGCACCGAGCTTTCAATGCTTTTTGACATGGAAAAGGTCGTTAAAACGCTTATCCGGGAAGAGGTTGTTCCCAAAACCGCGAATCCCAAGAATCTGACTTTTTATAAGCCGACCGATGGCGGCTGCGCTAATTGCAATAAATCTGGCTACAAAGGCCGGCTGGGCATCTATGAAGTATTGGAAATCACTCACGGCATTGCCCAGCTGTTTAACAGAAGCGCCAACGCCGATGAACTGCGAAAGGCGGCCATTCTTGAGAACATGGTGCTCCTTCACGAAGACGGCTTTACCAAAGCGGTCAAAGGCATAACTTCGCTCTCCGAAGTCATTCGCGTAACCAAGGAATAAAATGAATCCCGTTAGAGATTTCTCATGTTTTAATGCGTATACTGCGGAATTTATAAATTGGATATAAATTATGAAAATTATAATATTTAACGGAAACGCGAAAATGCGTTTCCTATCTCTAACGGGATGAATCCCAAACTTCAGAAAATTTGGGTCAAGCTTTATCCGGTGTCTTTAACCGATCGGCTTTTTTTTACGGACAACTTGCGGGTAATGATGCGCGCCGGACTGCCTCTGTCTGACAGCTTAAAAACGCTCTCGGCCCAAACCGAAAGAAAATATTTTAAAGAAGTTATAGACGACCTTAGAACATCCATTGAAAAAGGCGAAACGCTTTCCGCCGCCATGAACAAACACCCCGATGTTTTTCCATCGGTGTTTGTGTCCATGATATCCGTTGGAGAGCTTTCCGGAACTCTTGAAGCAAACCTGGAACAGCTTGGCATCCAGCTCAAAAAAGACCATACTTTGCGCTCGCGGGTCAAAAGCGCGATGACCTATCCAACGCTGGTGCTCACGGCCACCTTTGGCATTGTCGCGGTTATGATAGTTTATGTTATTCCGCGGATGGTTTCCATCTTCAAAGACGTAAAGATAGATTTGCCTCTTTCCACGCGAGCGCTTATCGCCATAAGCGATTTTGCCGTAAAATACACGCTTTTTTTGGCTCTGACTTTAGCCGCCACGGTCGGCGCGATTTTATTTTTTATTAAAAAAACAACGGCCGGGCGGCGCGCCTGGCACGCTCTCATCCTGCATTTGCCGGTTTTTGGCAAAATAGCCGTCAAAGTTAATATCGCCCGTTTTACCAGAACTCTTTCCTCTCTACTCGCAACCGACGTTCCGGTCGTAAAAAGCTTAGAGATTTCCGCCGACGTGCTTGGAAATACGCATTACAAAAATGCCGCCTTGCAAACCGCCGAAGAAATTAAAAAGGGCATTTCCATCGCCGACGCCCTTTCAAAGTACCGCAAGCTCTTTCCGCCTTTAATCCTCCAGATGGTGACGGTCGGCGAAAGGTCAGGAACATTGGACTCGCTTCTAAAAGAAGTGGCGGTTTTTTACGAAGAACAAGTTGACGAAACATTAAAAGGCCTGTCTTCAATCATAGAACCTCTGCTCATTTTGGTTTTAGGCGGCGCCGTGGGCGGGATCGCGATTTCCATCATGTCCCCCATCTACACGCTTACTCAAACATTTTAATGCGCTGTCTAATCCAAAAAGAAAAATATTATTTTAAGATACTGAAAGGCGCGACTTTAATTGAGCTGGTGGTGGCCATTGCTCTGGTGGGAGTTATGGTTATCGCTTTCGCCGGAACGCTCTCCGGAGTGCGCTTTTTTAACGAATCAAAAATAAGATACGCCGCTTCCATCCTTACGGAAAAAGCGCTTGACGCTTTACGCGCCATTGATCCGAATCTTATAAGCGACCAGGCCGCCGGACCATTTTTGGGAGTGCTCATAAATCACGGCGTCTGGAAAATCTCCGCAACGGGCGCCGCGCCAAGTTCGCCCAATATTTTAGCCGAACAAAGTTCGTCTCCCTCCTCTTTTGACGTTTCCGGAATCTTGGTTTTATCCTCAAGAATCGCCGACGATGTCACTGCCGAAACAAAAATTAAATGGTCTCCGGACCCAAGCGCCACCGGAACCCCAAGGGTTGGATTTATCCTTAGGGGAAGAGACGCGGGGAACGGATATTTTTTCAGCATTGAACCGACGCTGGTTTCTCTGGAAAAAAGAACGGCGGGCATAAAAACTTCGCTCGCTTCTTCTTCCCGAGCGTTTTCCGCGGATACTTGGTACACAATTAAAGCCGCCATGACAGGAAACACTATTTTAATATATGTGGATGGCGCGCCGGTCGGAAGCGCGTCCGATTCCGCCTTTACCGCCGGAGAGATCGCCTTGTTTGCGGAAAACGCGCTGCTCGGCGCCGATAACGTAACTCTGACGGGCGATTTGGTTTATGTCTGGAATTTTGACGCGGGGCCGGTGGGTAGTTTGCCCGCAAATCTCCAGCGGGTCGGTTTTGGCAATCTGCCCCAGGGCCGCGGAACTTTAACCGTTGAAAACGCTTTTTCCGGCATCAACGACTTTAAAAAAGCAACGGCGCGCGTTTATTGGACCGCCGCTGACGAAGAAAAAAGCGTGGAGGCCGTCACTTTTATACAAAAATAATTTGCTATGCGCAAAGGATTCACGGTCATAGAACTTATTATTTTTATCGCCGCCGGCGCGCTGGTTTTGTCCGTTATTGCCGAAATCATGATAATCCAGCTGCGGGTGGGCGAGCGCTCCGGAGCGCGGGCGGATATTGAAAGAAGCGCCGCCACCGGGCTGGAAGCCATGCGCAAAGAAATCCAATCGGCTAAAAATGTCATTGCCACTATCGTTCTGGTGGGAAATTCTTACGCGTCGGGGCCAAATGCGCTGGTGCTGGAATTGCCCGCCGTGGACTCCTCCGGCAATCTCATCTCCGGCGGAAGCGATTTTATCGTTTTTGAGCGCGACGCCGTCAATTCCTCGCTTTTGACGGCGCTCACCGTGCCTTTTGCCGGTTCTGCCCGGCCGCAGGGAACCAGAATAATAGCAAATTTTGTTGAATCTCTGGAATTTCGCTATAATAAAGAAAATCTGGGAGAAACCGACGCGATTGACGTGACTCTTGTCACGGCAAAAACAATAAGGGGCGAAAATCTTCAGGCAATCACGGCCGCGCGCGTTGACTTTAGAAACAAACCCCGCACATAATTTTGCTTACTTCGGCGCATAACATAAATTACGCGCTGGAGATACTGGATAGCCGGACAAACTATGTTTAATCAAAAAAACGTAAAACATAAGCAAATTATGTGCGGGGTTAAAAACGGGCAGGCGCTGATTTTAGTTTTGGTCTTTCTTGCCATTATTGCCGCCGGCTCATCGGCGATTCTCGGCCAATTGGGCAGCGTCGCCGGAGCGGAAAAAAGAGAGGGCCAGCTGCGCCTGGCAACGCAAATCGCGCAAGCCGGCATTGATAAAGCCATTTTTTGTTTTAATCAAACCAACGGCGCCAACTGCGGCGGCGTTTACGGAACAAATTACACGGGCGAGTCCGGGGTCAGCGTCGCACCGGGGATTTTTACGACAACGGTGACAACCGTGGACGCCACAACCAAAGAAATTGAATCAACCGCTTACATTCCGGACGCAACCGATCCTCTCTATACCAGGACGCTGCGCGGGCGCGCCACCGTCTCCGCCGCCGGCGCCAGTTTTAATTACGGACTGCAAGTCGGCGACGACGGGCTGGAAATGGACAATAACGCGCAAGTAGTAGGCAGCGTCTATTCCAACGGCGCCATAGACGGCGCCACGGGCACGACAATCTCCGGCGACGCTTATGCCGCCGGCGGCGCCAATTCCCTGCCCGACCAAGAATGGACGGCGACAAACGGCGATTTTAATTTTGGACAAGGAGCGCCGCAAACGGATGTTGCCCAAAGTTTTATTCCGGGAGCAAGCGGCGACATTATTAAAATTTCATTTTATATTAAAAAATTCGGCTTGCCTCCGGACGCGACCGTGCGCATACTCCAGGACAATAACGGCGCGCCTTCAAAAACAGTCCTGGAATCAGGCACTCTTCGCGCTTCGGATATCACCATCGCCTACAGCTGGGTTGATGTGTCTTTAGACGACCCTCTTTCCGTGGCAGCCGGGACCAGATACTGGCTTTCCATTGATTCGGCCAACAACACTCTTAATTACAGGATACTGGGCATTGACTCGCCCGGCGGATACGCAAACGGCAAAGCCATGTATTCATCCAGCTGGAACGCGGGAAGCCCGGTCTGGAGCGATGCCGGCGGCGATTTTAATTTTAAGGTCTGGCCAGGAGGCGATGTAAGAAAAATTACGGATATGACTATCGGCGGCGACGCGCATGCCAATACCATCGAGGACTCCACCGTTACCGGAGACGCCTTTTATCAAACGGTTACCAACACGGTTGTTTTGGGAACTTCAAATCCGGGCAGCCCAAATCCGGCGCCGGAGGACTTCCCCATCTCGGACGGCCTGGTGGAACAATGGAAACAAGCCGCCGAGGCAGGGGGCGTGATTGCCGGAAATTACGAACCGGGCGGCGCGGCCAGTTCTCTCGGCCCGAAAAAAATAACCGGCGACCTTATTTTAGACAATGGCCACATCCTCACTTTAACAGGTACAATATATGTAACCGGCAATGTGGATATTAAAAACAACGCCTCCATCGTTTTAGATGTCGGCTATGGCGGCTCGTCGGGAGTGATTGTTGCCGACGGCTGGATTCATGCTCAAAATAACGGTATCTTCCAGGGAGCCGGGCCGAACTCGTTCGTGATGGTTTTATCAACCGCGGCGGGCGGCGGCGACCACGACAGCGCCATAGACCTGCACAATAACGCCGAAGGAGCGATTTTTTACGCTAAAAACGGCTTAATAAATTTGCACAACAATGTCGCCGTTGAGCAGCTTACCGGGAAAAAAATCCACCTTTCCAATGGCGCCACACTCACCTACAACAGCGGCTTAGCCAATGTAAATTTTTCTTCAGGCCCGGGCGGCAGCTGGGTTTTCTCCCCGGGCAGCTGGAGAGTAATAAAATAAAAAATGCCAACCCATTCATCATTGCCAACCGCCTTTGGGCTTCATTTGACCGACAGAAGCGTAAAAATGGTTCTGCTTGAACCGCGGCTCGCTATTTGGAAGTCGCGCCTGCCGCGCTTAAAATCATTTGCCTCCCGCGAACTTTCGCCCGGACTGATTGAAAACGGCGAAATAAAAAATATGGACGGGCTCCGCCTTGAGCTTCGCGACCTCCTTGATTCGGCCAGGGTCCAAAAAATTTACGGCATCGGCGTTGTCGCCAATCTGCCCGAAGCCAAAACATTTTTAAAATATGTTCCCGCGCCGGAGCTAAACGGCGAAGAAGAAATAAAAAAGATCGTCCAAAAAACAATCTCCACTGAAATTCCTTTTGCCAAAGAAGAACTTATCACCGATACGCAGTTGTTCCAAAACAGCGGCGGCCGTTCGCTCCTTATAGGAGCCGCTCCCAAATCAAGCGCGGACGCCTACATTGCTCTGCTTGAAGGTCTTGGCTTGACTATCTACGCGCTGGAGATTGAAGCCGTGGCTATTGCCCGGGCCATCGGCAACGGCTCGCAGCTGGGCGAACTGCCAAAAACGGAAATGATTATAGACATAGGCGCAGAGCGGACAAGCGTTATCTTTACCACTGGCGGAGTGCCGCGGCTGACCGTGCTCGTGCCCTTTTCCGGAAATCAGCTCACCAAGCTCATCGCCGACAGGTTAAAAATCACCTACGAACAGGCGGAGCAGACCAAACTCAACTGCGGACTTGACCTTAAACTTTGCGAGGGCGGCCTAAGAACTCTTTTGGGAACCGTGATTGAGGATTTTATTTTGCGCCTGAAAAACGCGGTTAAATACTATCATTCGCAATTTAAAGACGCTCCCAAAGTCACCTCCATCCGCCTTTCCGGAGGCGGTTCTTACCTGCTTAAGTTAGACAGCGTTATCTCCCAGGAATTGCGCGTCAAAGCCAGAAAAGCGGACATTTCTTCGCGTTTAGCCGCCCTGCCTAAAACAAAAACAGATGATTTTCTCCACTATACAACCGCTTTCGGGCTGGCTTTGCGCGGATCAAATTATGTCTTTGAAGACAATGCCGTCTAAAAATATTATTTTAAATTTGCTTCCCGGGGATAAGAAAAGAGCCCTGAGGAAGCATTTGATTTTGCGGCTTATAAGCTTTTGCCTTGCCGTTTCTTTTATAATAATTTCAACGGTCGCGGCCGCTCTTTCGCTTTCAAAACTCATTCTTTTGGACACTTTTAACGATTCCATCGTCCAGTCCACGCTCATTCCGCGCGAATTAGGCGGCGCCAACAATCTGATTAAGCAGGTCAATTTTAAGCTGGACACGATTGATAAAATAGAACGGCATTTCAGCCCGTGGTCGGAACATCTGATAAATATCTCCAAGATGATTCCCAAAGACATAACCTTAACCTCTCTCTCCGCGGAAAAGTTTTCAAGAAGCTTGATGATGCGCGGCACGGCAAAAACCAGAAACGATTTGCTGTCGCTATTAGCGGCCTTGGAGAATTCCGGGCTTTTTGAATCAATAGAATCGCCCATTTCCAATATCCTGGTTAAAGAAGATATCGCCTTTGACCTTAAAATGAAAATAAAAGAATCGATTTTGGCTGAATTCAGCGAATCCCGTTAAAAATTTTTATGAAAATCGGCGCTTCCCAAATTAAAGGAATCAATTTAACGCACTTGTGGCTGGCGTTTCTTCTGCTTAGCAACTTTCTCATCGCTTTCGCGATTGTGGGAAAAACCGTCAAAGACATATCGCGGCTTAACGCGACCATCGCCTCTGAACGCGCCGCGCTCGAATCAAGATACGCCCAAAGGAAAAAAGCCGGAAACATTATTTCAAACTTAAAAACGGTGCGCGCGGCCCTGCCGGAGCTGGAATCCTTTTTCCTCCATCCCGGGCAGGAACTGGACCTTATTACCGCGCTTGAAGAAGCGGCGTCTTCGCAGGGAATAAATCAAAAAATACAGATATCGCCGCGCGAGGGCAAGACATATTTCGGCGACAAGGTTCCGCTTGTCCTAAATATCAGCGGCAACTGGAATGAAATTATAAGATATCTTCGCGAGCTGGAAAAAATGAAAATACTGCTGATTATAGACGGAATTTCTTTTTCGCAGGAAAGGCGCGAGGAGGCAAGGGTCGCCGGCAAGATCAGCGGGCTAATCAACGCTCATATTTATTTTTCAGAATAAATCCATGACCATCAAATTAACGGCGAGAATAATAACCAAAAATCTGTATATTATAATTTCGGGCATGTCTTTAGTCGCGGCTTTTTGGTCTTTGGCTTTTATCTATCTTCGCGTTTATAAAACAGTCGTTCAGACAAAAATCATAGCCGCCTTAAATCATGATTCCGTCATCCAGCAAATCAATACGGAGACATTTGAACGGATAAAAAAACTTCGCGATAAAATGGGCGGCCTAAAATCGCCGGAACTCCTTCAAAGAATCAATCCTTTTGTGGAAAATTCTGCCGTGGCGCAGGAAGAGGAAAATCCGGCTCAAAATACGGTTAATCAGGCCTCCCATTAGGATGAACATTGACAAAACATATCTTAATATGATATGCTTTTTTCAAATCTAAATTCTTAATTCCAGCTTCACAGTTATATGGCGCATAAGAAAGCAGGGGGTTCTACAGCTTTGGGCCGCGATTCCCACGGACAGCGGTTGGGAATAAAACTTGCCGATGGCGCGATGGCGCATCCCGGCATGATTTTAGTTCGCCAGCGCGGCAGCAAAGTCCGCCCGGGCAAAAACGTTAAAAGGGGCTCTGACGATACCCTTTTTGCCACCTCGGTTGGCGTGGTTAAATACGTTAATAAAAAAATAGAAAAATTCTACGGCAAACTGGAGTGGTCAAAATTTGTCCACGTCCTGCCGAAAAAGTAAATCCCGCTATTCACTTATTAGTACGCGTTGTTAGCGGGATGCCCACATCGAGTGGGCAAAAAAGACCCACGGCTAAAAACCGGGGGTTTTTCTTATGCGGAATATTTCTCCCGCATCCTCCGTATAAAAATAATTACGTTCATAATAAAAAAAATAATTACTTTCATAGTCCCCTATTACTTGCTATAGCAAGTAATAGGGATTTTAATGCGCTGAAAATGATTATTTGTTAATTGATGCTTTGATAAATTCGCGGAAAAGAGGGTGCGGACTTAGCGGACGGCTTTTGAATTCCGGATGGAATTGCGTGCCGACAAAAAATGGATGGTTGGAAATTTCTATAATCTCAACCAATTTATTGTCAGGCGAAGTGCCGGCAAGCAAAAGTCCGGCGCTCTCCAATCTTTCCCTATAATCATTGTTAAACTCGTATCTGTGCCTATGCCGTTCTGAAATTATCTTTTTGCCGTAAGCGACTCTTGATTTTGATTTTGGATGGAGGACGCAAGGATAAGCGCCGAGCCGCATTGTTCCGCCGTATTTTTTAGCTCTGATAATACCCTCCTGCTCCGGCATAATATGAATTACCGGATGTGATGTCTTGGCATCAACCTCCGTGGTATTGGCTCCTTTAAGTTTAGCCGCATGGCGTGCGAATTCAATGGTGGCAAGCTGCATCCCATAACAAAGCCCCAAAAAAGGTATTTTATGCTCACGGACATATTTTATGGCCATTATCTTCCCTTCCACCCCGCGCTTCCCGAACCCGCCCGGCACAATCACGCCGTCAAATTCTTTTAATCTGGAAACCGCTTTTGGATTTTTTTCAAACTCCTCGGAATTAACCCACTGGATTTCCGGCTTTCTGCCGGCCGCCCAAGCCGCGTGCTTTACTGCTTCAATCACGGAGATATAAGCGTCGGGCAAAACAAACTCTCCGGTTTCAAAATATTTGCCTACCAGCGCCACCCGAACCGACTTTTTAACTGTTTTTATCGTTCGCACTAATTTTGACCATTGTCTTAAGTCCCGCATCCTTCCTCCCAAATCAAGTTTTTCTATAATGCGCTTGGACAGCCCTTCGCGCTCAAAGTTCAGAGGAATTTCATAAATAGAATCAACATCCGGCGCGGAAATAACATCGCGCTCGCTGACAGAGCAAAATAGCGAAAGCTTTCTTTTTCTTGGAGCGTCAAGGGGCCGCTCGGCGCGGGCCAAAATCAAATCCGGCTGGATGCCGGCGCTGTTTAGCTGATGCACCGCGTTCTGCGTCGGTTTTGTTTTCATCTCACCCACTTTGGCCGGAATGGGCAAATAGGAGACCAGCGCCGTTAAAACATCTTTTGGCGCGCGTAGTTTCATCATTCTGGCTGCTTCCAGAAACAAGATATTTTGATACTCGCCGACAGTGCCGCCTATTTCAATTATGCAAATCTCCGCGTGTGCCTTATGCGCCGCCAGTTTAATGCGACGGATAACTTCCTCCGGAATATGCGGCACCACTTCCACGCACCTGCCGCCGTATTCCAGATTGCGCTCGCGTTCTATCACCGTCTTATAAACGCGCCCGGTCGTCATATAGTTTGCGGAGGCGATGTCAGTATCCAAAAATCTCTCGTAATTGCCAATATCCTGGTCTGTTTCATCGCCGTCATCGGTCACAAACACTTCCCCGTGCTCCACCGGGTTCATGGTGCCGGCGTCGACATTGATATAAGGGTCAATTTTAATGGCCGTAACTTTATAACCGCGCGACTGCAAAATACAGCCGATGGAAGCCACGGCCGTGCCCTTTCCCACCCCGCTCATTACTCCTCCGGCGACAAAGATGAATTTGGACATATTCTTAATCAATGACCAAATCCCAAATCCCAAATTCTAAACAAATTCAAAATATGTTTAGAGTTTAGCGCTTAGGATTTTGAGTTTATTTAGAACAATTAGAATAATTAGGTTAATTTAATCTCTTGCGTCTTATATGCTGTTTCGCTTTAACGCGATTTTTAAGCGCGGGAATGCTTCCCCCCAATAAAATTATAGCTTTTACTAGTAGCGGTTCTATATCCTTATAATCACTCTTGGCATAGGCCTTATTTAATGGAATCCAAATCACTTCTTGTATTTTTTCTTTTTTTTGCGGCTTGGCAACCACTCCCATCGGCGCCTCCATTAAATAATAATGAAGGAACTTGTGGACAAGCTCCCCCTTTCTTACAAATCTGTCGCGAAACCAAAAATCCGCCTTTCCAAGATATTCACGAACTTTAATCCCCTTTATGCCCATCTCCTCTTCCGCTTCGCGGGCAGCGGCTTCCTCCGTCACTTCTCCTTCTTCAACATGCCCTTTGGGAAAAGCCCATTTGCCATACGGATCTAAAATAAAGCCGATTTCAATTTGTCCATTGACTCTGCGATAAACGACTCCTCCGGCTGATACTTCAACACGCATAACAGTAATACTGATTATATACAGATTACATACAAATGACGCGGATTATCTGTGTCATTTGCATCCATCAGCATGTTATCCGTATTTGTGTTTATTTCAATTGTTCTTTTAAGATATCCAACGCTTTATCCAATTGCGGATCGCGGTTGGCGTTATAATCCTCTTCGGTTAATTCAACTTCCACATCGGGCGCTATCCCCTTCTTGTCTATGAAATTCTTTTTGGGAGTCAGCCATTCGGCAACGGTTATTTTAAGCGCGGAACCGTCGCGGAACTGCTGATAATCCTGAACCGAGCCCTTGCCGAATGTCTTTTTGCCGACCAATTTGGCTTTGCCGTAATCCTGCAGGGCGCCGGCGAGAATTTCTGAACCGGAGGCCGAACCTTCGTTTATAAGCACAACCGTCGGCAAATGCCCCAAGCGGCTGCGGCCGTCGGATTTATATTCACGCTCGGCGCCGTCAGCCATTCTTTCAATAAGCACCGCATCGTTTTCTATCCATTCTCCGGTTACGGCAACCGCGGAATCAAGAAACCCTCCCGGATTGGAACGAAGGTCAAGGATAATAGCTTTAGCGTCTTTGCTTAAAACCTCTCTCACGGCGCGATCAAAATTCCTGGCGGTATCCTCTCCAAAATGAGTGATTTTGATTATGGCAACGCCGTCTTTATATTGCGTCCGCACGCTTTTTACCTCTATCTGATCCCTGGTTATTTCCACCTCAAACGGCTGTTTGACTCCGGCGCGGCCGATAAGCAATTTTACTTTTGTTCCTTTCGGGCCTCTTATTTTTGAGACGGCAAGATCTATGGTCATACCCGCGGTATCCTCGCCGTCAATGGCCAAAACCGCGTCGCCAGAGCGCAATCCGGCGCGCTCCGCCGGCGTGTCGGGCAAAGGGGAAATAATCGTCACGCGATCGTTTTTAACGCCGACTTCGGCGCCAATGCCGCTAAATGACCCCGCCAGCTCTTCATTAAATTTCCGCGCCGTTACCGGTTCAAGAAACAAAGAATAAGGGTCCTCAAGAGCGGCCACCATTCCCTTTAAGGCGCCGTAAAAAAGCTTGACTTCGGGAACCGGCTGGTGCACGAATTGGGTGCGCGCCAGATTCCACACTTCCCAAAACTGGTTAAAATCAACGTCTTTTGACAAATCGGCGGGAACAACGGCTTTGTCTATAACTACGCCCTCTCGAACCGGTTCAGTTTGTTTGGAAGAAACCAAAAAACCGCCCAAAAAGGACATTATTACAAGCGAAGCGGTTATATAACCCCAAAGCAATTTCCTTAGAATCCGCCTGGCAACGGAGCGGGTCATTGAATGAGAAGTTAACATATCACTTTTAATTTTAAAGGAATTGCCTTCTTCCGTCAAAAAACAAAAGAGCGGGGTTGATTTCCATTCAATTTTCTGCGAGAATTAAAATGTTATGTCAATCAGAGCAAGGCAATTTTTTTTCGCCATACTGGCCGCGCTTTTCATCATCTCGGCTCCTTTGGTTATCCTT
The DNA here is from genome assembly GCA_964609095.1 of uncultured Gammaproteobacteria bacterium. Classification (GTDB taxonomy): domain Bacteria; phylum Patescibacteriota; class Patescibacteriia; order CAZSQN01; family CAZSQN01; genus CAZSQN01. The sequence goes on from CAZSQN010000002.1 coordinate 92,626, forward strand.
TACGCGACCGGCTATCGCTATAATTTTAAAAAAAAATTAATTGAAAAAACCGGCTCGCTCGTTCTTGATTCCGCTCCTAAAAAAGCCCGCGTTCTCATTAACGGCGAGGACGCCCGCAAAATCACTCCGGCCAGATTTGCGCGGCTTCTTCCCGACGATTACCGCATCCGCATGGAAAAAACCGGCTATCATCCGTGGGAAAAGACCCTGCCGGTTACCTCAAAACACACTACTTTCGCCACCGATGTCACGCTGTTTAAAATCGCCTCGCCCGAAACTGTTTGGGAGGGCCGAATAAGCAAAGCCGCGCCGTCGCCGGACGGCGGGAAAATAGCCATTATCTCCCCCGGCGCGGAAGACGAAACAAAATCAGATGATCGCCTGATTGCTTTTAGCTTATCCAAACCCGAACCTAAAATAATTTTCTCTCTTGCCAAAACCAGGATATTGGACGCGCTTTGGTCGCCGGATGGCGAAAATATTCTTATTAAAACAGAAGGCGCTGGCGGACAGAGATTTTTTATAGTCAATCCCGCTTCCGGCGAACAAAACCAAATAAATATGACGGCAAAACAGGCATTTTCAGAGCTTGTCTGGGGAACGCGGAGCGATATTTTATTCGGAACAGTTAAAAAAAATAACGGTTACGCCATCTACAAATTAAATCCGCGGTCCGCCGGTCCGGCCGAATTGCTCGGCCTGGGCGGCGCGGCGATTTATTCGTCAAAGCAATCAATTTACACGATCGCCGGCGATAAAAATGGAAGCCGCCTTCTTGAATTGGCCGCAGATAAAGCCGCTTCGCCGCGCGAAATACTGCGCTTGCGGCCGGGAAAATATAAATTCCTGCCGTCTCCCGAAAACATTCTCACGGTTGTAAACGAAGAAGAACCGCGGATGTATGTGATTAGCCCCTCGGCGGAAGATCCTGTTATTCTTGAAGAAAGAGCGCACATCGGCTCATGGTCGCCGAGCGATAAAAAATTGATTATCACGGACAATTTTGAACTGCAGGTGTTTGAACCGGAATTAAACCACATCAAATTTATCACCCGCTACGGCAAGCAGATTAAAAAAGCGCTCTGGATTGATTCCGAAGCGCAAGTCGTCCTGCAGTTTGACGATTCCATTCTGGGATTAGAGCTGGATTCGCGCGGCGAAAGATATTCGCCGACTCTGGCGGAAGCGGAAATGATTTTTGATTTATTTTTTTCCAAAGACGGTGAGACCGCTTATTTTGTCTCCGGAGAGCGCGAGATGAAGCTTTTTAAACTCCTGATACAATAGATCTGTTATTAAACAACGTATCTAATAAATCAAATTTCAATATAGCAGTTATCTCCCGCGATCATTTTATGCCCCAAAGGCAGGGAAGACGAGGACGAAACAACGGTGGCTCCGGCTCCGATCAAGCTGTCAACGATTCTTGCGTTGCAGTTAATGGAAACGCCGTCAAAAAGTATTGAATGTTCTATCTCGCCTCCGGCAATGGCGCAATTCCCGCCGATAGAAGTATAGGGACCGATATAACTTTTTTCTATTTTGCAATTTTCGCCGATAATAACCGGGCCTCTGATCAAAACATCCGGCCCGATTACTGTTCCTTTGCCGACGGAAACCTTTCCCTGGATAACCGCGTCCGGATGCGTTTCTCCCAAATTAAGCATCGCGCCTCTCCCCAGCTCTTCCAAAATAAGCTGATTGCCGTGAAGCAAATCCTCCGGCTTGCCCGTGTCCTTCCACCAACCGGTGATTTCTTCAAAACCGACTTTGGCGCCGGCTCTGATAAGTTCGCTGTGAATATCCGAGATTTCGTATTCGCCGCGGGAAGAAGGCGCGATTTTATCAAAAGCGTCAAAAAAAATTTTATCGTACAGATAAATCCCCGAAACCGCAAAATTGCTTTTTGGATTTTGCGGTTTTTCTTCAACCCGTATTATCCGTCCGTCTTTTATCTCCGGCACGCCGAATCTCTGCGGGTCTTTAACGCGGGAGAGCGCGAGAAGGCAGTTCAGCCCCTCTCTTTCAAAACGTTCCACGAATTTTTTAACGCTTCCCAAAATGATATTGTCCCCGAGATAAAAAATAAACGGCTCATTGCCTAAAAACGGCTGCGCGATTTTAACCGCGTGGGCAATGCCTAACGGGCCGCCCGTTTGCTCAATATAAGTAATCCGCATCCCCCAGCGGCCGCCGTTGCCGACAATGTTCTGCAATATGGATTCGCCGGGATTAACAATAATTCCGACATCCCTGATGCCCGTTTCGGCGATTTTTTCCAAAGCGTAAAAAAGCATCGGCTTTCCGGCTAAAGGAATCAAATGCTTGTTCCAAGTATAAGTGATGGGGCGGAGCCGCGTGGCGCGGCCGCCGGCTGTAATCAATGCTTTCATCTTTATATATTTTTAGATTTAAATATTTAAATATTCTGTTAACGCTTCCTCCCAGCTTCGGAGCGGCGGCATTTTGGTTGAAATTAATTCCGAATATGCCGGGCGTTTTGCCGGGCGCGGAAAAGCAGAGGAAGAAACCGGGCGGCAAACAGCGCCTTCTTTGGCAATCTCCAAAACCTTTTTCCCAAATCCGTACCAGGTGCAGGCGCCGGAGTTAGCCGCGTGATAAATGCCATAGGGCATTTGCTTGTCCATAATTTCTTTTGTCCGCGAAGCAAGGTCTTTAGCGTAAGTCGGAGATGAATATTCTTCATCAACCAAATCCAAATATTTTTTCGTTTTTGCCAAATCCAAAATGGCGTCGGGAAAACTCTTTTTAGCCGCGCCGGAGGCGGCCGGAGGGCCAAAAAGGCGCGAGGTTCTTATAAGATAATGCTTATCCGCATTACGGACAAGCTCCTTCTCGCCCAATAATTTTGACCTGCCGTAAACCGACAGCGGAGCCGGACGCGCGTCCTCGGCATAGCCATTTTTATTTGTTCCGTCAAAAACATAATCGGTTGAATAGTGAATTATAGCCGCTCCGCCTATCGTTGCCGCTTGCGCCAAGTAGCTAACGGCCGTTCCGTTTAAAAGATTGGCCGTTGCTTCATCTTCTTCCGCTTTGTCCACCGCGTTATAAGCCGCCGCGTTGATAATCAAATCAGGTTTCGTCTCCAGAATCTTTTTCAAAACATCATTTTTATCCGTTATATCTATTTCCTCCTTATCCCAGGCCAAAACCTGTCCGTAGCTAAAAACCTTAACCAATTCCTGCCCCAGCATGCCTTTTGCCCCGATAATAAGAGTTTTCATAAATCACACTAATTTAAATCAATTTTACCATTTTTGTCAACCCAGCACATAACTTCTAGTGTGAGATTTTCGCAAATAGCCGATTGTGGAATGTATTTTATCAAAATATATTGCGACAATTTATAATTGCGCATTTTTTAATTTAAAAATTATGTGCGGGGTCAATAAAAAAACCGTCCATTAAGAATGGGCGGTTACCGCTCCGGGGTTCCCGGCAATTCTACCATTTTGTACTCCCCTCGTTTCAAGTTTGGCTCTTGGCCAAGATGAAAAAGAAGGGTATTGAGACCATTGCCATGGCCGATAAACAAAAGTACATTGCGCGGCCCGTTGCGGTGATAAAGGAAAAATCTGCGCGCTTCATCAGAAATCACCGCGCGGTGCCTGGAAAGCACGCTATCGCGGGATTCGCCGCCAAACTTCGTGAAATCATATTCGCGGGGCGTGAAAGCGCTGGCACCGGCGCCGTATTTGGCTTCAATTTCTTGAACCGTCATTCCTTCCAGTTTGCCAAAAGAGCATTCCCGAAGGCGATTATCCAAAAGAACCGGTATGCCCAGACGCCTGCCAAAAATTTCCGCTGTTTCCCGAGCGCGGGACATGTCAGAGGAAACAATCCGTCCTATGCCAAGAGGAGCCAATTGCCAGACAAACATTTCCGCCCGAGCGCGTCCAATATCATTTAAGGAAATATCCGTCTGGCCTTGCAAGCGGCCTTGATGATTCCAATCGGTGTCAAAATGGCGGACTAAAACAATTTTCATGGCGCGCTCTCCTCTTGCCGCCTGCTCCCGCTGCCAAAATCCAGCACCTGCCATTCGTAGTAGAGCGCGAGACGGCGCCTGTACCTCTTAATTTCTTCTTTGAGAATATAAATCGTCTCGCCGCAGATGTGCTCCAAAACATCATCGGGATTCAAACTCATAAGCGGCGCCTTTAGCCACTCGCCAACTTCATGACTGTTTTGGTCAAGCAATCTGTGAATAATGACATGGTCGGGATATTCGACCTTGACCCTTTCCACAAACTCGGCTGGATACTGCCTCATTTTACGCCTCCTTTTGCTGATTTGAACGGGATTGGTTTATTGTGAAAAGAACATTTGAGATTTAACCAAATTCAAAGCCCGTTGTCAAGCCCCGCACATAACAGAATTATGCGTTGGGTCAAGCCCGATAATACGGACTCGCCCGCCTAAACTCTTCGTAGTCCTCTATATAATCTTCGCGGTTAGACGAATAGTTGGTGGAAGATAGCGCCAAAATCACGCAGTCGGATGAAGCGTCTTTGAATCCGTGCCAGATAAAATTGGGAACATAAATCGCATCGCTGGGAGCTGACAATTTAATCTCCTCCAAACCCTTGCCGCGGTCAATCACAGCCGTCGCGCTTCCTTGCGCCAATATAAAAACTTCTTCTTCTATTTTATGGCAATGCTCGCCCGTTTTCCCGCCCGCCTCAAAATCGGTTATATAATAAACGCGTTTTACTTCAAACGGAATCAAATCTTTCAGTTCAATCGGCGTCAGCTTATAGCCACGACTGGGAAATGTCTTTAATTCAAATTTTCTAAATTCCTTCATTAAATTATAACGCGAATGATGCGAATCTTATGCCAATATCACGCGAATATGCGAATATGGTATTTGCGTATTTGCGGCATTCGCATTCATTCGCGAAATTTGCGTTATGTTAAATAATAATGTGCGGATTTAACTCGTTTTTGCGAGCGGCAAGCAGAGAAACCCAAGCATCATTTTTCAAATACCAGTCAACTGTCTCGCGCAATCCTTGTTCAAATTTCTCCCGAGGATAAAGCGGGCTCCAGCCCAATTTCATAATCTTGCTTGCGTCTATGGCATAGCGCCTGTCGTGCCCGGGCCTGTCGGCAACATTCATTGCTTTGATTTCTTTGCTCAATATATTTTTTAAAAGAGAAAAAACCTCCAAATTGCTTCGTTCATTGTCAGCGCCGATATTGTAAACCTCTCCCGGAGCGCCCTTGGCAAGCAATAATTCTATGGCGCTGCAGTGGTCAGCGACATGAATCCAATCACGCACATGCAAGCCGTCGCCGTATATCGGCACGACATCGTCTTTAACGGCTTTAAAAATCGTCTGCGGTATGAATTTTTCCGGAAACTGATACGGACCGTAGTTATTGGAACAATGCGTAACAATTACCGGAGTCCTGAATGTCTGATAATAAGAGCGGCAGACCATATCGCCGCCGGCCTTGCAGGCCGCGTAAGGCATATTTGGAGCGAAAGCGGTTTCTTCCGTGAATTTTTTTTCATCGTCAAGGCCGAGCGTGCCGTAAACTTCATCAGTTGAAATTTGTATAAATAAAGGAACGTTGCGCTTCTTGGTTGCTTCACAAAGCACTTGCGGCCCCATGACATTCCCAAAAACAAAATCGCGGAGAGAACCGTGGATGGAACGGTCCACGTGCGTTTCGGCGGCAAAATTAACAATTGCGTCAGGCCGCAGCTGCTCCACCGCGGAAAAAACAGCTGCCTCGTCGGCAATATCTCCTTTTATAAAGGAATAACGCGGGTCGTCTTCAAAATCGCGCAAATTTTCAAGATTGCCGGCATAGGTAAGCTTGTCAAAATTCACGACAAACCAATCAACATGCTTGCCTAAAATATGTCTGATAAAATTTGAGCCGATAAACCCGGCCCCGCCGCAAACAAGCAACTTCATACCCCGCACATAATTTATTTAATAATTAGATAAACCGTGTTTTAATCTTTCTATTTTCCCGCACACTACTCATAATAAACAAATTTATGTGCGGGGTTCTTTACGAATTTTTTTAGCAATCTCCGCCAGCTCATCCTTTTCCGCGGACTGGCCGTGCCAGAGCGCGTGCCCGTCGCCGGGAAATCTCGGCATGATGTGAAAATGCAAATGAGGAACAATCTGCCCCGCGTCGCGGCCGTTATTTAAACCGAGATTAAAGGCCTCCGCGCCAACCGCTTTCAATATCTTTGGCGCCAATTTGTGAATTACCGCCATAATCGCGCAGACGTCTTCTGTTTTAGATTCCTCCAAATTCCCGGCATGATTTTTTGCGATCACCAGCGCGTGCCCGGGATTTACCGGATGAATATCCAAAAAAGCAAATACTTTGTCGTCTTCATATACTTTGTGGGCTGGAATCTCGCCGGCGATGATTTTGCAAAAAAGACAGTCGGACATAATTTCAAATTTATGATTTCAAATTTCAAATTTAGTTTTTGTTGAGTTCGTAAATTATTTTGCAAACGGCGGAGCTGGCCAAAGCGGCGCCGGCAGTAATGATAATTCCGGCCTTTCCAAGATTAGCCGTCGCCTCCCAAACAAAAAATATGGTACCTGCCAAAACCGCGAGCGTCAATAGAACAGAAGCAATCGGATGCATTGTCCCGCCGTCTTTGTCGGGGGTCACAACAGAGCCGATGATAAACGCAAAAAGAAGCAAAAATAAACCGGAGAGAGAAATAAAATTGGCGGCCGCGCCGGAACTGAACATTTCAGCGGCTCCAAATATCAGAAAAGCCGACAGAAGGCCTTTAGAAATGGCATTTAACGCGAAGCGCATATTATTTTCTAAAAACCGCGCTTATGTATCTTATCCTCGCGCTTCCCTGACTGGAACCACGCCCGGGAAGCGACAGAAAAAAGCGGTAGCTCCCGTCCGGCTCTCTGGCAAGTTTATTCAGATCAAATTTTGCTTCGGATGCCAGATAATCTTTTTCCTCTTTGGGGACGGCGTATTTGGCTATGATGATTCCCTCTTTTGGCGGCTCTGCCCAAGCCGCAATCTCCGGCCAGGCGGGAACAAAAAAATCTTCGGGTGAAAAAGCAAAAAAACCTGAAGTTACAAGCTCAACATCGCCTTTCTCCGGCTTAATGGAAACAATGCCGCCGGGCGCTCGCGAAAGCGCGAGCTCCGCGTATTTATCGGTGCGCTTAATTTCAAAAGAGCGTCCGGCAAAAAATATTTTTTGCCACCCTTCGCGATGCGGCGTTTTGGCTCTTAAATATCGGCCGTCGCTCCAGAGAACCGGAACGATTGTTTTCCCGCCGAAACCGACATCGTCGCCCAAAAAAATCCTGTCCTCCACGACCAGACGCGCCGCTTCCGCTTTGATATTTCTGATAAAAATATCATCACTCGCGCTAAAAACAATCTTTAACGGCCCGCTGACTCCGGAAAGGGAAACCCGTATTTCTTTTGGCGCTTCCAAAAAATTGGCATTATCGCCGCCGCTGTCTTCCGCAACAATTTTTTTAATAATCTTATCTTTTGAATAGGCCTCAATGGCAATCGGGTCTTCTCCGGCGTGCCTGTTGGCATCCTGCACCGTAAAAATTATCTCCGCTTTGCCACGAGCTTCGGGCAAGGCCCAAAAAATATGGCCGCCGCGGAGATTTGCCGGAATATCCCTCGTTCGCGCCGCGCCATTGCCCATAATTTTCCCCAACCGGAATCCCAAAGTATAAACAGGCGCGCCGCCTTCCAGAATTTTTTCCAATTCTTGGGAGGAATTTTTATTTTTAAAAATTATAAAACCGTCTTTCTCCGTCTTTTCCCAATCAGGATTTTGGAGCATTTCGGAGTAAAGAACGCGGCTGTCAATATCAACCGCGCCGGGACCCTTTTTTGCCTCTAATCGGAAGAGCGGCGCCTCGGGCTTATCATAAGCCACCCTCATTTCTATTTCCTTAAATTCCGCCGGCGGGGCAACGACAAAGGTCACCCGCTCTCCGATGATTATAAAATCGGAAAGGTTATTGGTTTTGGCCAAAGCGTCAGGCGGTCCAAAGCCGTAGATAAACGGCGACTCTTTGCCCGGAATCCATACCGCCTTAAAAACGCCGCCGGGAACGGTATTCCAAACCCATAACAAAAACATGGCCGCGCCGCCGAATAAAACTATGATAAAAAATCGCAATGTTCTTAACGGCATATTATTTTGGCGCAAGCTCGTACAATCTCTCCGCCCCGAAGCTCATTGTTTCGCGAAGCGAAAATCCGGCCTGATTGTAATTTTTGATTCTTGGGTCGTCCTCATCAAGGCGCAGGGCGTACAAATAAAGCGGCCCGATTCTGCTTAAATCCTTTAACGAGCGGATGACCGCTTCCGAACCGGTGTCCGCGACCACGCGGCGATGCGGAAAAAAAATTTTATCCGACTTGTCGGTGATAATAACGGCGTTCTCCGGAGTCGCTCCTAACACGATTTTTCTGATTGCGCCGTAGCGTCGCAATTCGCGGGAAACATACGCCAGCCCTTCGCCGGCGCCGTAAAATACGGTTCTAAACGATAAAACCGCGCCGGCCAGAAGGGCAAAAATAAGAAAAAAATTGCGCCAGCCGCGGCGGTTTATTTTTTGCGCGACTAAATCAAGAAACCACGCGCCCAAAGGAATGCCGCCGATGTAAAGAGGCAGCCAATATCTTACGGTTGAAGTGCCGATAGTTATCATCCGCGGGTCAGGCGTGTCTAAAAAATAACCGCTGCCGTAAATCAAAACCAGCGGCGCGGAAATAACGAGAAGTATGGCCGAGAGGAGCCAAAGCCCTTCCGGAGCTTGTTTTGCAAGACGCCGGCGGAGCAAAACAACCGCGCCGGCCCCGGCCGCAAAGGCATACCACCAAAAAAATAATAGGCCGTATTGCCAAATATTTCTCGCGATATGGCGAAGCGAAAATCCAAACGGAAAAAGATTAAAGCTTCCGTAACCTGCCGGGAGCAAGCTGCCGTAGAAAAAACGCGAGACAAAAACCAAAATTATTACGGATACAAGCGCGAAACAGCCATAAACAATCCAAGACGGCTTTGAAACATGTTTTCGGTATTTCCAAAGCAAAAATGCCGCGAGCGGCAAAAGCCAGATCGCCTCAAAAGTCCGCGTAAAAATCGCGGCGGCAAAAAAACCGGCTGCCAGCGCCGCGTCCATAATTTTTCCGATTGCCGGTCCGTCCTCGGCCCGCCGCGCCGCAAACGGGCGGACAACGGCGAAAAAAAGCGCGAGAATTAAAAAATCAAGAAAAACAACGTTATGAAACAATCCTCTATTGGCGTAATACCAAAGAGCGGGATGCGTGAGGGCCAAAAGGACGGACAGCATAGCCACTCTCCGGCTGACGATTTTTTGAAGCAATCTGCCAAAAGCAATAAGAGCAGCGGCCGTAAAAAAAGGCGTGAGAAACGGCGCCGCGCGCGCTCCGATAAGCGCGGCCGGGAGCGCGTAAATAAAAATCATGCCGATAAAACTGCCGGGCACAAGCAAACCGCCGGAGACGGAAACGGAACGCGGGTGTATTAATCCGCCGGACCAGACGACGGCCGGGTCAAAAAATGCCAGCCCTTGGCCTTGGGCAAGGCGGCTGATAAAAAAAGCATTGGCCGTCTCATCCGGCGAGTTCCATATATCCGACGGAGCAAAAACAGCCAAAAAAGAATAAAGCGCGAACGCGCTCAAAAAAATTAAAAATTGAAAATTGCGCACCCGAGGCGCATCCGCCTTGGGCGGAAAAATTGAAAATTTTATTTTATGTTCCATGTGAAGCAAGCGAGAGAAGGGCGAAAACAATGGCTAAAGCAAAAGTGGCAAAAGAAACATTCATAAAAAACTGAACATCGCCCCACAAGGCAAGGAGCAGCATGCTCACTCCCATCACTTCAAAAAGCATTTTGATTTTCCCCCAGACATTGGCCGGCTGGATTATGCCTTTCTTCATGCGGAAATAACCGGCGATAATGAAAACGGACTCCAGAGCGATAATGGATAATCCAAGCCAAAAATTAATATGTTCAAAGACCACCAAAAATACCAATCCGCCGATTAAAATTTTGTCAGCCAGCGGATCGTAAACCGTGCCCCACCTCGTCACCTGCCCCCTTACGCGCGCGAGCGAGCCGTCCAGAGCGTCGGTGGCGGCGGTAAAAAGAAATACGGGCACGCCCCACCCGTAATTGCCGCTTCCGATTAAAGCAAAGACAAAAGGAGTAAGCAAAAAACGCAAAACGGTAATATGATTGGGATGAACCGTCCACGGAATCAACCGCAAAATTGTGGCGGCTAAAACCTTATCATGAAAATACGGTTTATTGGGATCACGCATAAATTTGAGCTGTTAGCTCTTAGCTTTTAGCTGTTAGAAGATTTTTATTTGCCTCTAAAAGCTATAAGCTATAAGCTAAAAGCAACTACTATGCGTCTTCTTGCCAAATTAGGACTGCCTCTCCTCGCCGTCATGACGGTGATTATAGCCAATCTGCTCTTTTGGCATCAGGCGGCTATTGGCATTCCTTTTCTTGCCGGCTATGCCCTTATAATCGGTTTTTCCCTGGGCCGCAAACTTTTTCCGCGCGACGGCGCCGGAACGCAGACATTTTTAGGCGTTCTTCTGCTTATAGCCGTTTGGTCTGTTTTGGGCGCGCTTATTTTTTATTTCGGCAAATTCGGCGTTGGGGAGATAATTTTGACGCTTGCCCTACCGGCTCTGCTTTTGCCCGGCGCCAAGAGCGAACCGCGGATAAATCCGTTTCCGCCTTCCAAAATGTCTCTTCTGACTTTGTCCGCCGGCGCGGGCTTTCTCCTTTTGGAATTCGCTTCTTTTTTTATTTTAGCCAGATCGGCGACAAGCGCGGCTTTGCGCTCGCCTTGGGAGCGCGTCCCGCCGGAATTCTTTCTTATTTTTTTCCTCGCTTCGCTGGCTCTCCTGATTTTGTGTTCAGAACACCGTTTGGGGCTTGGCCGCGTCGTCCTTATCAGCGCGCACACCGCGCTTATCGCCTCCGTCGCCTTGATTGTTTTTGAAATCGGGTTTGGCTTTGACCCTTTTATTCATCGCGCCACTGAAAACTATATTCTCGGCCACGGAACAATCACCCCCAAACATTTATATTATGCCGGCGAATACGGCTTAATCGTCTTTCTTTCCCGCGGTCTTGCCGTTCCCACGGACATATTAAACAAGCTGCTGGTTCCCATGCTCGCGGCGGTCTCTCTTCCTTATCTTACTCTGTGGGCATTTTTTACGCGCCTGCGCGAACAAGCTTCCGTCAGAGTTCTGGCGCCGCTCGCGCCATTTTTCCTTTTGATTTTTCCCTTTTCCCCGTTTATCTCCACCACGCCGCAAAGTTTGGCCAACCTTTTTTTGTTCTTTGCCGTCCTTCTCGGGTTTAGCGGCAGCAGTAACAGCCGCGGTTTTGCCGTTCCGGCTATTGCCGTCTTTACCGTTGCTTCTCTGCTCGCCCACCCAATCGGCGGCATTCCCGCGGCTATCTTTCTCGCGCTTTTTTTGATTTCAAAAATCAAACGAGGACGGATTCGCTGGCCTCTTTTAATCGCGGCCGCGGTCAGCTCATCAGCGATTATCCCGCTTACTTTTATGGCCCTAAACGCACTGGGCGGCTCCGGCGGAGAATTCGCGCCGGGTAAATCAAGTTTGGAGCATTTGTTTGAACTGATCCGCAAAAGCGTTGGCATTATTCCGTTCCGTTATAATTTTTTTCTTGACATGACCTACCTTTACGGATGGAACAAAGGTTTGTGGCTTATTTTAGCCGCTTTTGCCGGTTATCTGATGCTCAAAAGAAAATCCAAAGAAGCGTCAAACGCCCCTTTTATTCTCGCCTCTTTTGCCGTTTTCGTCAATTCAATCCTGACAGCTTCCATTATCTCTTTTCCGGCGCTTCCGGATTATGAACAAGCCGTCTACAGCAGCCGATTAGCCGAGATTTCTGTCCTTCTGCTGCTTCCTTTGGCCATTTCAGGAGCGCTCTGGTTTTACAATCGCGCCAGAGAACAAAGGCACACGTTTGTGTTTGCGTTTTTATTGTTCCCGGCGCTGATTACGGCCGCTCTTTATCTTGCTTATCCGCGCACGGATAAATATGAATCCACGCACGGATACAATACCTCTATTGCAGATATTCACGCTGTGGAGGAAATAGAAAAAGACGCCTGCGAAGCAGCCCCGTCATCAACTCCGAGGTCGCTCAGACTCGAGGAGAGCAAAGTCGAGGGGTGTCCAAAATATATTGTCTTATCCAACCAAGCCGTTGGCGCGGCCGCGCTCCAAGAATTTGGATTTATAAATTTTTATGAGACCCCTAAAGGAAAAATATACTTTTATTCCGTGCCAACCGGCGGGCCGCTTTATCCGTATTATTTAAAAATGGTCTATGAAGCGCCTTCGCGCGAGATTATGAAAGAAGCAATGAACTTAGCCGGCGTAAAACTTGGCTACATCGCCATCAACCACTATTGGACCAACGCCCGCGCCTTAACAGAAAAATTATCAGAAATCGCGGATAAAGAAATCGTGGTGGACGGAGGAAGGGTTTATGTTTATAGGTTTAGGAAATAAACATTAATAATTCCATAGATTTCAAAACACTATGATAATACATATTATCATAGTGTGATCCGATCGGGCCATTTTGTTATCTCAATTTTTTACTTTGATTATTCAAAGAATCAAAGTAAAATATAAAGCGTCCAACAGTAAAATTCTCTTTCTTCAATTCTGCGCTATAGCACGCAATTGAAGATAACTTATTTTTTAAAAAATAAAAACGGCCGTGAGAGACCGTTTATTTAGCAATCTTTACTTGCGATACCTTGTTAAATCCACTTTGACATCTGCCGGGCCAAAGGCGCGGGGCAGAAGTTTGGAAATCGGAATGAGCCGATAACTATTTGCTCCAACCAAATCAACAAGCATCACTTCATCATTATTTAGCGAAGCAAACTCAAAGAGCTTTTGCCTGCATTTGCCGCAAGGCGGAGTTGCGGACAAATTCTCGGCGCTTCTTAATCCTCCAACCACGATGATATAGCCGGGGCTATATACGCCATCCGCGACCATGGCGGCTAAAGCTGCTTCTTCAGCATGCGTGCCATCATAGTCAGCGCATTCAACATTACAACCGACAAAAATTCCATTTACTGCAAAAATAGCGCAGCCAACCAGATAGTCGGAATATGGGGCATAAGCATTGAGACGCACTTCATTTGCTGCCAGCAGCATTCTCCACACAATCTTTCCTTCAACAGTATCAAAAGAACGATTTCTGCTCATTACTTCTCCTTTACGGATAGCGGATATTTGCGGCTAAGCAGGAGCAGAGCAAGGAGCGCGATTCTTGCCGCGTCCTCGTCGCCAACTGCGGCAAACTCGTTGGTCTGCCTTTGGGCGTAGATGGCATCCACTGCTCCGGCCCAATATCCGCCATGGGTTGCGCACCAGACAAAAAGTGTGGCCTCTTCCATGGAGTAGAAAAGCACTCCGCGAGCAACGAACTCTTCGTGCAGGGCCTGCAGGCGCGGAGGAACATATCCTCTATCGTCCGGCCTGACCTGACCTGGCCTGGCCTGGCCTTCGTTAAAGCAAGTGGTAGTGGCGCCGATGCCCACATAGTGCGGCAGGTTCAGTTCCTCTGCCGTGGCAACAAGCGCGGCTACCACGCGGTAGTCGGCAACTGCCGGATATTGAATTGGAGCCCAATTCTCGCTTGCGCCATCAAGCCGCACTGCTCCGGTGCAAATCACCGACTCGCCCAATTTCGGCTCTTTCCAAAGCGTGCCGCAGCTCCCAACGCGGATAAAACGTCTGGCGCCAGAGCGCACGGCCTCGGGCAAAACAATGGCCGTAGAAGCGCTGCCCATGCCGGTCGTCACCACGGAAACCGGCATTTCCGCAAAAATTCCGGTAAATGACTTCAGTCCGCGATGGTCGCCGACCTTGCGGGACAGCCGAAACATGGTTCTGGCAATCATCTCGGCCCGCTCGGGAGAGCCGACCAAAAGGCAATGGGCAGCCAAGTCGCCGGGAGAAGTTTGCAAATGATATTGCCTGCCGTCTTCGTTTACCGGCTTGTCCGCTTCCATTTGTCTTTCTCCTTGTCCCGAGCCCGTCGAGGGGCTTTTCACCTTTTTATCCTCGAACATGGATGCTGTATAAAAAACTTCTCCCTGGCCTCGGCCCAATCCTCCACATTCATTCCTTGCTTCATCTCCAAAATAGCTCCATCGCAGCCGGGAGAATGGCAAACTATCCTTGGCCTATGCGCTTCATCTTCAGTGCGGACAACATTATGTTCGGACAGTTTCTTGCCGCTAACCTCATCCACCTTGTCGGCAATCTGCCGCAATTCGTCGGGGCTTAAGGCCACAAATCCATTAATGCATACGGGGCTGGAGATGAACCCGTCCTTATTGATATAGCCGAACGTCTTATCGCCAACAAACACTATCCAACCATTTACTGAACGCGCAATCCGCAACATTTCTTCCTCCTTTTTGGCAAAGAGCAGCTGAACGGATTAAAACACAAAATCAGCGCGGCGTCAACCGTCTTTTCGTAAATTAAAAAACGCCCGCTATCGCACGCAAAATATTGCTAATAACAATTTTAAGCTATAGCTGATTTTTGTTATTATATTTTTATAATCTCAAACTTAAATAAAAAAATCCCCGCTTTTGCGGGGATTCATGACGCTCGAAAGCGTCTTACTTTATTGCGGACGAACCAAAAGAAACTGACAAGATTCATGAAACGGATAAAAGAGCGAGCGCAACCACAAAGTTCGTTTTAAATCCTCGCTTCTCACATCTCCACGCTGCATCTGCAAATACGGCACGGCAAATTCACCGCCGGGTCCAAGCCAAACCGAGCCCACGGCGACAACCATTTCTTCGGGCTTAAAATCAGGTCGCGTTAAAGCAAGCTCGAAAAGATGATAATATCTTGCGGCGCTGTAGCCCCGCAAAAAATCGCTCGCAAGGTAGTAAAAGATGGAGCGCGCGGACAATCCCGCAGTAAAATGAAACAAGTCCAAAGCAAAAGTTTCCGAACCCATGCTTCTTTCCGTATCGCCCCAAGCGGGGGGATCTTGGCTTAACCAGCCATTACATCTGCAGTTTCCAACTTGCTCCAATTCCCGAAGCGTCTGCTCTCTCTTTTTTGAGAAGTCCACAGTAACGGAAAAAGAGTTAACAATGTAATCCGCAATGCTCATTTTTTATTCCCCTTTCGTTGTGCAAAGAACATTCAAATTAAACAAGAAAATCAGACTATTGTCAATCGTTCATATTAAAAAACGCCCGCTATCGCACGCAAAATATTGCTAATAACAATTTTAAGCTATAGCTGATTTTTGTTATCTTAAATAAAAAACCTCCGCGTTAGCGAAGGTTCCAGACAGCTTCAAACTTTCCAAGGTACGCGCGCTCCGCGCGTTCGGGAGCATAGCGCCGGGCAAAAGCATAGCGGTTAAACATGCGCTGGGCATTGGAGGTGCCCGCGTTATAAGCGGCCGCGACATAAAGTCCGAGATTTAATTCGTTGCCGGAAGCGAGCAATCCCCGCCTGGCCCACGGCGGCAGGCGGGCGATGATTGAATCAATCACGCAATACATAGCCGCAACAGAATCCTCATGATCCGCCATGGCCGCGAGAAAACTCATCGGCAGCCGCGCGCGCGGGTAAGCGCGGCGCGTTGCCAAATAGGTTGCCGGCATCATTTGGCTAATGCCGCGCGCGCCGGCAAAACTCCGGGAATAGCGATAGGCATCGCCTTTGTTGGCGCCGAAGATAACGAGCGTCCGCTGGAGAAACGGAATTAAGCTTTCGCCCCTCTCCCACCGGCTTCCGTCAATATGTTCAACAAAAATCAGTCCTAAAACAATATCTCTGGGCACGACTTCAACAACTGATTTGCCGCGGCTTGCCAGCGACGGAACCGCTCTCGTCCGCGCCTCCGCCATAGTCAAAAGCGACCGCAGATAATCAAGTCCTTCCGTTCGTAGGACAAGAGTATCCATACCATGGCTCCATGGAACATAAACAACTCCAGTTCCCCTGACATTCCGCCTCAAGGCCAAAACAATTCCATTTTCAGGAAAGAGAACTTCAAAATGGGAATTTACGCCGTTGCCCCGCACTTTCCGAATCGCGACACCGGGCAGGCGACTGGCTCCGGAGGCGTCAACCGGCACGGCCAATATTTCGTCGCCCGTAAGGAGCGCGAGGACGCATCCGTTTCTTGGCGCGCGCTCCCGCCGTAAAAGTTCGCGGGCGCGGCGCAGATCTTCTTGCGTCGGCCGATCGCGCGATGGCGCGTAGCCCAAATTAGGCAGATGATCAAAAGAGCTGCCGTGCGCCTCACGAGTCAAAAACAGAATCACGGCGGCGCCGATAAAAATCAAAAGAACAATTCTTAAAAAGACCATCCAGAACCAGCTGTTTTTCATCCGTTCCTCCACTTGCTATATACAACTTTTTCGTATTATTGGCAATAAAATGAAAAACCTCATCCCGAAAGGATGAGGCGGATTTTCTTATCAATCCAATCTCCAACTTGCGAAAAATCTTCTGTCGTTATTACTTCTCCCATGTAAGGAGCGACCGTATTTGCTTCTTCTTTGTCTTTAGCGATTCCCAAGCGCAGCTCTTGGCGCAATCCAAGCATATAGTCGCCAATGGAATCGCCAACCGCCAAAAGGCGCTCCGGGGCAATGCCGTAATGCTTTGCAAACACCATTGACCAAATGCCTTTATCAAAAGGATGAACAAGAGTTCGGCTATTCCAGCCGACGACTGTTTTATTTCTTTTGTCATGGATAAGCCGCGCGGCGTAAACGCGGTGCACAGCTCCTCCAAGGCCGTTTAACTCCAGCACCCTTTCAATAAAATCAGCCACGCTAAACGAAATAACGCCAACCCGGATTCCTCTGCCGGTCAATTCTCTGATTTTATCCGCAACGCCTTCCCGGAGTTTGACTTCGTTTAACGACCTCTGCCATTGCTCGCGGCGCAAACCGCATTCGGCATAACTTTGAAGCGCCGTCCGAATCAACCTTCTTTCAATTGAAGGCGCGACCGGTCCAAGAGCCGCTTTGCGAAAATACAATTTTTTGATTCTTTCCGCCTTTTCCGCTTCGCCCTCCGGCAGGCAACATTTCTCCACGACTGTTATGAGCGAACCGTAGTGTTTGGGCGTCAGTGTGCCGTCAAAATCAAAAACAACGCCGATGGGGTCTTTTTGCGCCACTTATCCGCTCCTTTTTATTTCAACGAACTGGCTAAAGTTTATTGGAAAACAGCCGCAACTGTCAACCGCTTATATTGCCAATAAAATTTGTTCCGCGTAATTTTGAGGTTGCGGTGGATTTGGCACAAAAGGAACCGCGACAAATTTTTCCATGGCCGCGAGAAGTGAATCAATGTTTCCGGGTGCAAAAAGCAATCCTGAAATTCCCTCATCCACCATCTCCGGTATTCCCCCGATTCTACTGGCCAAAACAGGCACGCCGTAAGAGAGCGATTCGGAAATCACTGCCGGAGCATTTTCGTAAACCAAAGAGGGAACAATCGTCGCGCGGTGCGCGCCATAAAGGCTTCCTGTTGCCCCATGCGGAACAGCGCCGAGAACTTTAACGCTTGGCATCTCTTTCGCTATTTTTATAACTTCAGGCAGTAACGCGCCGCCGCCGGCAATTGTGAGGCCGACATCAGGATGCGAGGCGGAAAATCCCTTCCACGCATCAAGCAAAAACAGTATGCCTTTGTGCTCTTCTATCTGGCCGAGGTAAAGGAAGCTATTTTTGATTGAGCCGGAAACATTTATTAAGGAACCTCTCTTAACGAGGTTTTTCACCACTTTTTTATCTGATTTTGGAAAAAATCCGCGTTCCGAATAAAAATCCAAAAGCCATTTTGACGGAGAAACAACAACATCCGGCGAGCAGAACAAGGCGCGGGTTAAAAAAGAAAAAATTTTATTGTGTAATTTGTTTTCTTCTCCCGGCCGCAAAAGGCCTGAGGGAGAAACAAGCTGGACATCATGCGCCGTATGAATCCACTTGTACGGAATTTCTTTATCTCTTCTCACGCTATAGAGCGTGGAAGGAACGATAAGGCCAAATCCTTTAAGATTGTGAGTGGCCACGATGTCGGGCCGAACCTTTTCAAGAATATGAGCAAGACAAAAACTCGCGTGGATATTCCAAATATCAAACAGGTGCCAGAACGCCCGGAGCAAAAAATTATGTTTTCCGATATTTCCGTAAAAAAATATGTTTAACGGAAAAAATCTATATATGATTATGCCGTTTTCAACTGTTTTCTTCGGCCACAAGCTCTCCATGCCGCTAAACGGTTTAGCCGTTATCACAATCACCTCATGGCCGGCGCGATTGAACTCGGTTGCGGCAGATGCCGCGACCGCTTCCGCTCCGCCCCTGCCGTAAGGAGGATACAAACCGGTGATAATGCAAATTTCCATACCCCTATAAAATAATTTTATTCCATATCTGTGCTATTCGCGGCAGGGCATAATGCTCCCGCGCTCTTTCTAACGCAGCCCTTCCCATTTCCGCGTCCGCTTCTTTGGAAAAAAATTCTTCAAACTTGCGCGCCAAAGCTGATATGTTTCCGGCGGGAACCAAAAAACCCGTTTCGTTATTTTTTATAACGGTTCTCACGCCCGGCAAATCCGTCGCGATCGCCGCCAGCCCCGAAGCGGCCGCTTCCAAAAGTACGATGCCAAAGGCCTCCGAGCTGTCTATTGACGGAAGAACAAACAAGTCCGCCAGATTATAGTACTTTGGCAAATCCGCTTCGCTTGCGGAACCGACGAAAATAGTTCTGGAGTCAATACCTAATTCTTTGGCGAGTTTTTCATAAAACGGACGCAGATTGCCGTCGCCGACTATTAACAGGGTATAGGGTAGAGGGTGGAGGGTGGAGGAAAATTTTTTAAATGCATCAATCAAAACAGGAACACCTTTAAAATAGTGGGCACTGTCTAAGCCCCCGACAAAAAGAATGACTTTTTCTTCAGATGAGATTTTTAATCTTGCCGCAAACTCCGCATCACGCGGGCGCGGAGCAAACCTCTCCGTGTCCACACCAAGAGGAATTTCTATAAATTTATCCGATTGCGCCGCAACCAAGCCCCGAAGCGCGCCGGAATAGGCATAATCAAGCGAAGTGACAATAACTTTGCCGGCACGGCCGAGGATTAAAGGCATTAGATATTTTTGGTGCCAGCGAAAAATTCTTCCCAGCAGTCCCTTGCCGCGCACATCCATATGATAAAAAATAATCAGCCTGGCTTTTGGCCTCATGAACAAAAAAAATTCCGCGGCGCCGAAAAAAGGATAATGCAAAATAACGGCGTCAAAGCCGCGAATTTTCCATAAAATCTGCGGAACTATGGCCGCGTTTCCATATTTTAAGACCGGCCTTAACCGTGTCAGCCGGTATTTTCCGGAACTTAAACCATCCGCTCGGCTGTATAACGGCGAAAAGACCTCTACTTCGTGTCCGGCTTTGGCAAATGCTTCTGCCTGCTCTTTTGCCACCATTCCTATTCCTCCCTTATACGGCGGAAAAACCGGCGTCACTATGGCAATTTTCATACCCCGCACATAATTTCGATATTAAAGTAATTTAGAAAATTTTTTGTTTTAATTTTAAACTCTATTTATCTATTTCACTGGTCTTAACTTGTTTCCCATCCCGTGAACGCGGGATGGAATCGAAGTTATGTGCGGGGCTTTTACCAAAAAATAAACGCTCTCGCTATAACCCAATACAAAATCAAGAGCGGATTCACGAAATAGAGAACGAAAGGATTTTTAAAATCCTGAAAAAGAATGGCGGGAGTAAAAAGGTCAACAATTTCGCAATCGCTCTTTTTTCTGGCTTTTTGCGCCATCTGCCGCGCCTTTAGCAGATTTTTCCAGTTATTCAGAGATAAAAAATATTTATATCCTTTTATCTTTTCTTCAAACCATCCGGAGCGCAGAGAAAAAAGCAAAAGTCCGGCTTCGGCCGCCAAAAGCGCCGGCGCAAGCAAAAGCAAGGTCGGCAATTTATATAATTTAAACATAACCATAAACCGATTCCGCTCCATCCAGTAATACTTCTTGATGCTGCGCGAAAATTCGTATTTATGATAAATCCAGCTCCTTGGCGCGAGAATATTTTCATATCCGGCCAATCGCAGCCGCCAGCCCAAGTCCAAGTCCTCGTGATATAAAAATAATTCTTTGTCAAAGAGTCCCATTTCGGAGAGAGCCGACGCCCGATAGAGAACTCCGGCGCCGGAGCCGTAAGCTATTTTAAAATTTTTTTCAAAAGATATTTTTTCGGCTATCAGCTTTTCAACATCAGATAAATTCATTCCGTATCCGCGCGCGTAACCAAATCCCAAAAAATGAATGGCGTTGCCAAAAGAGTTCACGGTGGTTTTGTTATCGTGTAGAAGTATAAGGGATTGAATTGACCCTGCTGATTTTGCCTCTTCGGCTAATTTTACGGTTTCGAAAATAAAATTAGGGTCAACTTCCGTATCCTGATTAAGCAGATAAATATAATCAAACCCAGCCTCCAGCGCGAGCCGCATGCCGATATTATTGCCTTCGGCAAAGCCCAGATTTTCCTTGTTTTCTATCAAGTTAATTTTAGAAAGCTTTGTTCCCGACTTCGGCAAAATTTCATTTTTAAAAAAAATTAAACCGTCATCGCTTGAACCGTTATCAATAACAAAAATCTCCGCGTCCTTAGCCGGATAATTCATTGCTTCAAGCGAAGCAAAACAGTCGGCTAAATATTGCCGACCGTTATAAAGAAGATAAATGACGGCAACCCGAGGCATGTTTTAGAAGCAAAAATTAAGAATCAAGAATTAAGAAAAAAGTTTACTTCTTAATTCCCACTTCTTGATTCTCGCGTATTGCCAGTTCTTCCGTTATTTTGGATATGTCCCGTTCCATTTTTTCTACTCTTACCATTAATCTGAACGCCAAATAATAAATTCCCAAAACCGCCAGATACACGGCTAGGTCAGAGCCGCGCCCAATACCCACCAAATTTGCCAATCGCGTTGTCGTTTCGGGGATAGCCACAACTATCCCGGCCGCAAGCCAAAAAATCAGCCAAAGAATAAGCCATCTTACGCTAATGGCATTCCCCCGCCGCCGCAGCAACAATCTGAAAACGGCGAAAACTATAAACGACAATAAAATTATTTTAATAATCATCTGAATAAGTCCCCCCTGATTAAATCAAGCATTATTTTTATTGCGCCGCCGCTTCTCTGCCCTTTGCCCAGCGAGTAGGGGCTGTAATTTACAGTTACCGGAACTTCGCGATAAGCCAAATTCAGACGGCTGATTTCGCTTAAAATTTCTGAGGCGTGGGCAAACCTGTCTTGCGTTATTTTGATGCGGCTTGCGGCGCGCCGAGAAAAGGATCGGAAGCCGTTATGCGTGTCGGTTATTTTAAGCCCGGTTGTTAATCTGGTAAAAAACACGGCTAAATGCAAAAGAATTTTTCTTCCAGCCGGCATAGATACCGCCGAGCCGATAAACCTTGACCCCAAAGCAACTTCGGCAATGCCGCCGGCTATTGGCGCAATAAGCGACGGGATATCGGATGCGTCTTGCTGAAGATCAGCGTCAAAAGTGACAATGATATCCGCTCCGCGCATAAGCGCGGCGCGGATGCCGGTGCGCAAAGCCGCTCCCTGCCCCCTGTTTATGGCATGCCTTAAAACATTAGCGCCCGCGCCAGAGGCGCGCAGCCCCGTAGCATCCTGCGAGCCGTCATCTATAACTATCACCTCGTCCGCGTATTTCCGCGCCTCGCTTACGGCCAGGGAAACGGTCTGCTCTTCATTGTGCGCGGGAATGACTACAATAGTACGCATAAATTTCAGATTTCAAATTTAAAATTTAAAAAATAAATCTAAAATCTGAAATCACAAATCTGAAATTAGGCGATGCCCAACAATTCTTTATGCGCGAGGGTGTAATCAATGGATTGCTTTAACCCCTCATCAAGTTTAACAAGAGGAAACCATCCCAACGTCTCTTTGGCTTTGCTTAAATCCGGCAGCCCCAAAGGAGTCATAAAAAGAAGCGGGGGTTCAAAACGGATTTTTGAGGACGAACCGGTCATCTGGATTATTTTTGCCGCCACATCAGCCAATTTCCACTCCTCGTCATTGCCCAAATTAACCGGCCCGATCCCGGAAGGCGCGCTCATAAGTTTGATAAGCCCGTCCACAATATCAGAAACATAAACAAGAGACGTCTTAAAATTGTCATCACCATAGATTACAAGGTCCCTGCCTTCCAGCGCGTCAACGATAAAATCCGGCACCATTTCGCCGTCAAAAAGGCGCTGGCGCGGCCCATAAGTGCGGAAAATACGGGCGATCTTTACATCCAGTTTATGCACCTGCTCGTAAGTGGCGCAGATTGTTTCCGCAAATCTTTTTCCCTCGTCATAGCAAGCTCGGGGCGAAAGCTGGTCTATAGCGCCCAAATCCGTTTCCTTAAATTTTTCTTTATCCGGCCGCCGCGGCCCGTAAACCACGGAGGTGGAAGCGTGCACGACTTTGGCTTTGTATTTAACTCCCAATTCAGCCGCATTTTTGGCAGCGGCGGAATTGGACTCCAGTGTCTGCAGTTTAAACTGGTCAAAATTTTTCGCGCTGGTGGGACAGGCGAGATGATAAATTTCCTGAATACCCTGAAATTTAACCTTGAATCTGTCCAGCTCTTTAAAACTTTCCAGCTCCAGCGGCTTGGTCATGTCGTGCCTTAAAAATTCAAAATCAGGCAATTGCAAAAGGCGGTCAATATTCCGTTCATTAGAATTGATAAAACTGTCAACGCAGATAACATGGCTGTCTTTGAGCAGCCGCTCGCACAAATGCGAGCCGATAAAGCCGGCCCCTCCGGTTACCAGCACGTTTTTTTTCTCAAAAGTTAGTTCGGCCATATTTTTAAGAGATAAGAGATAAGAGATAAGAGTTAAGAGTTAAAAATTTAGAAAGCTCTCTCAACTTTCAACTTTTAACTTTCAGCTTACAGCTTACAGCTTTATCTTTATTATCGCAACACTGCCGCGTTAACGCCGCCGCGCATATCTTTGCCATAAGCGTCCACTTGCGAAAAAAGCAGCCCGTCGGGAGTAAAGGTGCGCAATATCGGATCCGCGCCTGCTCCGGCGCCGGTAATTATCTCGCTTTTGCCGTCGTTGTCAAAATCAAAGGAGGCAAGCGTGACTCCGGACGATTTGCCGTTTACATACGCCTGAAATTCGTGGCGGAGAATCCCTTTGGCGTTAAAAATCTTCACATTGCGGCGCCGACCTCCGGCCGGAGCAATGGCTATTTCGCTTATCTTATCGCCGTCAATGTCAATTGCCTGCGCTTCCACGCCTCCCAAAAAAGATTGCTCATAGGCGAAAAACTCCGAGATTGGAATTCCGTCTCCCTGAAAAATCTGCACATGGGGTCCGCCGCCCGGACCGGCGGAAACAATTATTTCGTCATTGCCGTTTCCTTCCACATCTCCGGCGGTTATGCCAAACGCACCCCTGAATTTGCGCGAAAAAGGAAAAAATCTGTAATGAAGCGTGCCGTCAAAACCAAAAATCCTTACCTCGGCGTCGCGGCCGCCTCCGCTCGCGGCCACAATCTCGTCTATGCCGTCTCCATTCACATCCGAAGCGGCCACGCGCACGCCTCCGCGGTAAGATGTTTCAAAAGCGAAAAAATTTTTTATCGGCGTGCCGTCCGGCTTAAAGACGCGGATATGAGGCCCGCCTCCGGCGCCGGCTCCCGTGATTATCTCCTGGCTTCCGTCTCCGTCCAAATCGCCCGTGGCAACGGAAACGCCTCCCTTAAAAGACGGCGCGTAAGCCATAAAAGATCTTTCAATTGTTCCGTCGCGGGCGATTATTCTTACTTCCGGCGCGTATTGTCTTGCCGGCGCGACAACATAACGCGGCTCTGCCGTCGGCACCGCGATGCGGTTCCCGGCTGCCGTGCGCGTGGTATTGCCGGCGCGCAAAGCCGCCGCCAAGTCCGGTTTTCCCCGGCCGAGCTTTCCGCGAAAATTAGGGTTGACGGAATCAACGGGCACGGCATTGCTAAGGAGCAGGTCCCTCATTTCAATGTTGGTAAAAGAAAGATCAAAGGCCTTAAGCAAGGCCGCGCCGCCCGCGACTTGCGGAGCGGCCATTGATGTGCCTCGCCAGGGGCCGCCAAAAGCAAGGCCGTAATCGGGCAAGGAGGGGTCATAATATTGCGCGCTAAAAATGCCAATGCCGGGAGCAGCCAGGTCCACGCAGCGGCCGTAATTGGAAAACTTTAATTTTTGATCAAGAGTATCCAAAGCGGCAACGGCTATGACCCAGTTTTCCCCGGACGGGCCGTCGGAGCAAGCCGGATAAACCAACACCGCGTCCATATCAATTCCGTTTTGCCCGTTCAAGGTTGAGTTGCCGGCCGCCACCACGACAAGCGCTCCGGCGTTATACGCGCGCTCAATCGCCCGCTCCAGCGTGATGCTGCGCTCCGTGCCAACAAAAGAAAGATTTAAGATCTTAGCCCCGTTTTTAATGGCGTAATCAATGGCCGCGGCAACAGTGGCGGCGTTGCCGGCGCCTTTGGAATCAAGAACGCGCAGGGGCATAATTTTAACTTTCCAGGCAACGCCCGCGCCCTCTGAGCCGTTATTGCCGACGGCGCCGATTATTCCGGCCACCACCGTTCCGTGATTTATGCCCGTTGCCGTGGCGCCGATGCCAAATTGCGGAGAAACATCGTTTGTTCCCTCAATAAAGTTCCAGCCATGGATATCGTCAATGTAGCCGTTTCCGTCATCATCTCGGCCGTTGCCGGCGACCTCAAGCGTATTTGTCCAGATATTGCCGGCCAAATCCGGATGGTCCAAATCCAAACCCGTATCCAAAACCGCGACAACCGCGTCTTCAGAGCCGGTAGAAACGTCCCATGCCTCCGGCGCGTTGATTTGCGGCAGATGCCACTGCTTTGGGTATTCGGGATCGTTTGGCAAAAGCGCCATGCCGTAAGAAGCGTTTTTCTCAGCATACTCAACCCAGGGGTTGGCATTATAAATCCGCAGCAGCTCCCCGGCTCCCATGTCCGCAAAAGGCGCGACTAAATATGGCTTTTCCCTGCTCCGAAGTTTAACCAAAATCTCTCCGCTATCTTCCAAAGACGAATCCTTATTTCCCAAAGCCAGCCCTTGGCCGGCCGAAAAGATCAAAAAAGCCGCCAAAAAGACGGCAAAGGGGTAAAAAACAAATAAAAAACGGGTAAAGCGCCGTTCGGAGGGCGCGCAGGAAAAAAATTTTTTACAGCCAAAACGCATGTCAAAATATAATTATTCTTTAAGTTGTGAAGCGGTTTGATTTGCCAATTTCTCTTCAAGCTCCTTAATCGCGGCCTGATACGGCTCATGGCCGGGCATAATCAAAGCAAGCTTTTTATACATCTGAAGCGCCTCGGCAAACTGTTCTGTTTCCACAAGATAAGAAACATAATCAGCGGCCAATCTTAAAACCTCCTGACCGACTAAAACGGCCAAACCCTTTTGGTAAAACGCCCTTATCTCTTCCGGCGTCTTTTTAAGGTCGTAGCGCATCAGCTCTGCTCTCGCGATGTATATTCCGGCTTCTCCGGGATTGCTTTTGATGGCTTCAAGATAATATCGGTCGGCTCGCTCAAATTCTTTTAAATAACGAAGAACATTGGCGGCATTCAAAAATGGCAAGTAATTTCTATCGCCAAATTTTTTTATAGCTTTGTCATAAACGTCCAGCGCGTTGCGGTAAAACACGGCTTCAGTGGTTGCGTCGGCAACGCTTTTCCATCTAAAACCGGCTGATAAATACATTTCTAAATTATCTTCATCCTTTTTAAGGAGCTTATCGCCTTCTTTGGCCGCGCTATAAAGCTCGGACCACGCGGGATTATTTTTTATTTTTGCCGCGACGCGCCGCTCTTCTTTGAAGGCGGAGGCAATGTTTAGCGCGGGCGGGAGGAGCAGGATAAGCGCGAGAAGCAACGCGAAAACAACTAAAATCCGGCGGCGTTTCCCGGCAAAAAAATTATTAATTTGAGCAACAAATTGATTGTTCATACCCCGCACATAATTTATTTAATACTAAATAGTCAAACAACCTATATTTTAATTGTTATTTTTAACATGTCTTAATTCTTTAATCAAATAAACATGAAATATAAACAAATTATGTGCGGGGCATAGTATTGAATATCGGCGGTTTTTCTGGTATGATGCTTCTCGGTTATTCTAACATTAAATTAAGCCGATTTCAAGCACAAAACATGCTTCTGCGCCTAAAACAATTAATGCTTTTTACAGGGGATATTGTCATCCTCTATTTATCGCTGTTTCTTACTTTTTTGACCCGTTACGGAACGCCAACGGATAAAGAGCCGTGGCAGGACCACTTTTGGCCATTCACGGTCATTTTTTCCGTCTGGATAACAATCTTTTACATCAACGGCCTTTATGATTTGGCTTTATCTAAAAATGACGTCCGTTTTTACCGCCGTTTTTTTGAAAGTTTGGCCATAGGCGGACTTGTCGCTATCGGCTTTTTCTACCTTACCCCGTCAATAGGCATCGCGCCCAAAACAAACTTTTTCCTGCAAATGTTGTTTTTCACCGTTCTTTTTATTCTCTGGCGGGCGCTTTGGAACAGGACGGTAATCACAGCCGTTTGGAAAACAAAAATTCTTTTTATCGGGAGTTCCTCCCAGGCGCGGGAATTATATGATGCCATCAAGGCCGTGCCTCAATACGGATTCATCCTTTGGGCGGTTTTGCCGGACGCGCCAAACCCGTCTTTGCCAACGGATGTTAAAATTGTGCCTGACGCAAACGGACTGCCCGGCTTTATCCGCCAAGAAGGAATAATGACGGTGGTGCTGGGCGCCAAGCCGGAAGCGTCATCCTCCATCTCCAGAGCGCTTTATCAGGCTCTTTTCCTTCAGATTAATTTCGCCGACGCGGCGGAATTTATGGAATCAATTACCGGAAGAATCCCCACCGCCCGCCTTTCCGAGGCATGGTTTCTTGAAAATCTAAAAGAAACAAAAAAATCCGCTTTCACCATTATCAAAACCGCAACCGATTATCTTTTGGCCGTTATCCTGGGCGGCATTCTTTTAATTTTTATTCCGCTTATCGCCTTGGGCAACCTGATTGCCAATCCGGGCGCGCTGTTTTACAAACAAAAGCGCGTCGGAGCAAAAGGAAAACAATTTTTCATTTATAAATTCAGGACAATGTTCCCCGACGCGGAGGCAAACGGAGCCGTCTTCGCGTTAAAAAACGATTCGCGCGTTACCGCTCTGGGGAAATTTTTGCGCAAGACCCGCCTTGATGAACTGCCGCAGGTTTGGAATATCCTCCGCGGAGAAATGAGCTTTATCGGCCCGCGCCCGGAGCGGCCGGAGTTTGTAGGCGAGCTCCAAGCGGCTATGCCCTTTTACAATCTCCGCCACCTTATCAAACCCGGACTTACCGGCTGGGCGCAGATAAACTTCCCTTACGCCGGCTCAATAGAAGAAAATCTCAAAAAACTCCAGTACGATTTGTATTACGTAAAAAACCGCTCCCTGATTTTGGACTTGGCCATTCTTCTTAAAACAATAAATATAGTCGCGCGCTGGATGGGCCGCTAAGCGCGTGCCGCGCTCGGATGAAAATATAAAACCCCCCGATTAAACATCGGGGGTTTATTATTTTTTATCACTCTACTCCATTCATTTTTTTAAGCTCCGCCACGCTTGCCGCAAAATCCGCCTGCGGCCGCCAGCCAAGCAATTTGCCGGCCAAACTTATATCCGCCCTATTGCGCAAAATCTCTCCCGGGCGAGCCGGAAGATTAACCATGCTTCCGCCTATCATCCGCGCCACTTCATTCACGCTTTTGTCGCTTCCCGCGCCAACATTAATTATCTCACCATGTCCGGCATTGCCGGAATTCATCGCCATTAGATTGGCGCGGACAACATCTTTCACATGGGTAAAATCCCGCGTCTGTTCGCCGTCGCCGGTAATAGTTAGGGACTCGCCTGCTTTCTTTTGCCGCAAAAACACGCCTATAACCGTGGCATAAGCCCCATCAGAGGCCATCCGCGGCCCATAGACGTTAAAATAACGCAAAGAAACCGTTTCCAGTCCGTACAAATCGTAAAAAAGCTTGGCGTAATATTCGCCCGTAAGCTTCTGCAGGGCGTAAGGATTAAGCGGGGAAGGCGGCAAATCTTCCGTCACGGGCAACTTGGGCTGATTGCCATAAGCCGAAGACGACGCCGAATAAACAACCCGTTTAACGGCTGCGTCGCGGGCCGCCACAAGCACATTTAAAGTCCCGACGACATTGGCCTGATGCGTTTCTTGCGGCGCTTCAATGGAGCGGGGAATCCTCGGCAAAGCCGCAACATGAAATACGCCGTCAATACCATCAAAAAACGGCTTAATGGCGTTAAAATCGGAAATATCAACTTCGTGGAAATCCGCGCGAGGATTTAAGTTTTCACGCTTGCCGGTTGAAAGATTATCCAAGACCACAACCTCGTGCCCTTCGCCAAGAAGAGCGTCAACAAGATTTGATCCGATAAATCCGGCTCCGCCGGTAACGAGATATTTCATATAAATTAGCGTTTAGCGATTAGCGTATAGCGTTTAGTTTCCTAAACCCTAAACGCTAAACCCTACACCCTCGCCGTGAAACGGCGCCAGAGGCGGCGCGTATGACTTATTGTCCGTTGTCTGAGGCCGTGCTGGCGCGCCGGGCGCTATGGCTTCTTTGGCGCGCAGTTTGTTGTTAATCTCTTCCGCTTTTTTAAGCAAATCCATTTGCACGCCGATACTCTCTCCGTATTGGATCAAAGCGCGCGTGTCTTTGGGCAAGCACGCTCCGCCGTAGCCGCGATAGCCGCCGTGAAATATTTCCAAATGCGACGGCCCGATGCGCTTATCCGCCGCCACGCATTCCTTAACAATATTATAGTCAACTCCGGCGCCAACGCAGAGATCGTACATCTGATTGGCAAACACCACTTTGGCGGAAAACCAGGTGTTGCCAAAATACTTAATCATTTCCGCTTCTTTTGCGGGCACAACGCGTTCAAACGGAGCAAGCGGCAAAATCGCGATTAGCGTCCCGGCCGCGTTATAACTTTTGGCGGTATAGCCGACTATCTGCCTGTCGGGAAAAGACATATCGTTATCAGCGGATGACTGAGTCAAAAATTCCGGATTGAACAAAAATTTATGCTGCGGAAATTCTTCCTGTAAGACATCGGTTGTCCCGGGAAGAACCGTTGATTTTATAACGACTATTTTTTCTCCGGTTAACGCGCCAATTGCCGCCTTTACGTACGAAAGGTCAAAACCGCCGTTAGCCTCGTCATAAGGGGTGGGCACGCATATAAAAACAATATCGGCTCTGTTTACTTCTTCTAACGAGCCCTCATTTTTATATTTATCAAAACAAAAGGGCTGGACTCCCCGTTTTTCAAAATATCGTTTAATCGCTCCGCCGACCATGCCGGCGGAACCCACGATGCCTATCAATGCCATATTTCAAGTATTAAAGATAACTTAAGGCAAATACGGCTTTAATCTCTGAAGCGCCGCTCTAAAGCCCTCATAATTATTCAAATGCCCCTCCCAAATCTCCGGCGTCCATGAGAACGTCTGATTCTTCAAGATATCAAATACCTTGCCGAATTCTATTTCTCCTTCGCCGATATTCACTGCTTCCACCGTAATCCCCGAAGCGTCGGCAATATGAATATGGTCGGTTATCGGCGCGACGGTTCTCACGTAATCCAGATAATCTTTTCCCGCAAAATTACAATACAATTTGGAGTGCGCCGTGTCAAAGCACATTTTGAGCCCGAGGCCGCGGCAAAATTGAACCATTTCTTCCGCGTCCATAAAAACCTTGTGAAACCATTGGCCGGCAAAATACCAGGCGAACGGAGGCAGGTTTTCAGGCAGGAGCGTGATACCGTCATAAGAAAGGCGGCTTATGGCCTCATGCGCCCGCTCCAAAAGCAATTTGCCGTCCATCGGCTTCTGGTCCATAACCATACCGCCGGTATGAATGACGTATTTGGGCGCGCCGGAAAAATAAGGCGCGAGCTGGCGCGTCAAATCCAAAGATTTTTGAATGAATTTAATTGACCTGTTCCATTCTTCGTCATCCAACGAACAAAGGTCATTCATCCGCCTTTGCCAGTAATCGGGAGCGTGGATTACCAGCATTTGGTCGTATTTTCTCTTCGGCTCCCATCCCTCTTCCACATCGCGGTCGGTCAAATGAAACTCAAAAAACTTGGGATTAAAAAGCGCGGCAAAATCCGCCTCGTGAAAACGGGTCTTTAAACCCCACAAGGATTTATAATCATAATGTTCGGGCTTAAAATTTTCCCCGCGAAGGTCCGCCTCGGTAAAAAGATCGTCTTTGGGTATGTCGCGCAAGGCCTTGACTCCGACCAGTTCATAAATCTTCTGCGGAGAAAGGCCTTTTGCCGGACCTTTGACCGTAATCATTTCTTTGGTTATTTCCGTTCCCTTTTTAATATCCGCTGCCGCGACCAAGCTTTTGCCAAGCACTTTCCTATTCATTATCTCGCCGTGGCTGCGCACTTTGGACGGAGCGCCAAGCGCCTTTTCAATTTCCCTTATACTTTTTACCATCTGACTAAATTCTTCCGGTTCCAAACTTGCCAGATGATCCGGGCCTTCGTCATGGCGGTTTAAAGTAATATGCCGCTCAACAATGCACGCGCCGCGCGCCACGGCCGCAAGCGACGGGTTCATCCCCCGCTCATGACCGGAATATCCGACAGGCACGCCAAAAAGCTCGCGAAGCTTGTCAATAAACAAAAGGTTTAAATCCTCAATGGGAGCGGGATAAACCCCGACGCAATGAAGAAGCGCGAAGTTCACTCCGAGTTTTTGAAGAAACTCCACGGAATTTTTTGTTTCCAAAATGGTTGAAAGCCCGGTTGAGGCGATAACCGGCTTAGAGGTCGCGGCAATCC
This sequence comes from uncultured Gammaproteobacteria bacterium, assembly GCA_964609095.1. Classification (GTDB taxonomy): domain Bacteria; phylum Patescibacteriota; class Patescibacteriia; order CAZSQN01; family CAZSQN01; genus CAZSQN01. Next base: position 123,800 of record CAZSQN010000002.1, read on the forward strand.
GTTCCAGCAAAGGGAAGTTGGTAAGGTCGCAAGAAGCGATTTTATAAAAATCAACATTAAGTTTTTCAAGAAAATCAACGCTCGGAATGTCAAAAGGCGTGCATAAAAACTGCGCGCCCTTGGCCTCCGTGTATTCTTTCAGCTCCTTCATCTGCTCAAAGCTCAAATCGCATTCGCGGTAAATCGGCAGAATATAGCTAAAGCTCTGTTCGCCCAAGTTTGGGTTTTCCAGCAATTTTTTCTGGTACAATGTCTCAAGATCGCGTTTTTGAAACTTTACGACATCGGCGCCGGCAGCTACGGCGGCGGAAACGAGTTCTTTGGCGCGCGAAAAACTGCCGTTATAATTTATGCCGATTTCGGCAATGATCATAACCGGCTTTCCTTGCCCGACTTCAAATTTCCCCAATCTAATATTTTTGGGCATATTAAACAAGTTTATCATAAAAACCGCGCCTGTCAATTCTTTCTCTCTCTTAATCCGCCTTCAACGAAACGCGTTTGCCATCCCTCCACGATTCCATCGCGGCAAAGCTCGCTTCCAATGTCTTAAGCGCGTCAGCGCCGTCAATAACGGGCTTGCCGCCGCGGCAAAGAAGCTCCAAAAAATGCCATATTTCCTCCACAAACATATCATTTCTGTTCATTTCCGAAGGATATGTCTCCGTCCGTTTCGGTTCGGCATAATAAACATCAATCCTATTGGCAGACATATACGAATCCCAAAAAATTGACCCCTTCTCGCCGGTCACCCACATTTCCTTGCGCGGACGCCTGCCAAGCGCGTCAAGATGAATTGATGAAACAATCCCATTTTGGTGCAGGCAAATCAGTTTGGAGAGATCATCGGTATCCACCGTCACTTCGCCGACCCGCCCGACAAAAGCCATCACCTCTTTAACCTCGCCAAAAAGCCAGCGGGCAAAATCAATGGTGTGATTTTCATCCAAAAGCTCGCCGCCGCCAAGATTCTTATTGCCCATATACCATGCGCCGGGCTTCTCCCACGGGTGCCATCCGGGCAGCCATTCTGAAAAAGTAATCTCCGCCGCGAATATCTTGCCGATGGCTCCGGCTTTAAGCAATTCTTCAATCTTTTTGAGCGAATCGGAAAAACGGTAAGTATAGCCGACAAAAACAAAACGTTTAGCCGCATCCGCGGCGCGCAAAAAATCAGCCACGCCTTCCAAGCGGTCGGAAATGGCTTTTTCCATCAAAATGTGAGCGCCGTGAGCCACGGCTTTATTGCCGCTGTCTATGTGGAAAGCGGTCGGATTGGCAATAATCACGCCGTCAAACTTGCCGTTGGCATAGGCCTCGTCTTCGGACGCGTATAAAACAACTTCGCCAAAACGTTCACGGAGCTCCGCCCGGCGGTCTTCGCGCGGCTCCACGACCGCGACATTACTAGCTCCAAGGCCAAGCAGATTTCCAAGATGCCTTTTGCCGATTGAGCCGCCGCCGACAATTAAAATCTTTACCCGCTCAAGGAACTCGCGGGGAACGCGGGGATTTTCCATCCTGTTTTTCCATTTGTAGTAATCGCTATGTTCTACCCAGCCAATCATAAAATAAAAATTATTTTTCGCGCTCCAGCCGCTCGGCCATAAACTTTTCCGCCACGGCAAAGTCCTCCAAAGAATCAATGTTTACCGACTCTTCGGCCGGCATAACAAAACCAAAAATATTTTGTCCGCTCATAGAGTTCATTTCTAAAATCACTTCCGGCCTGATTACGTCAACCGAACCGTTCTGCGCAAAAACCGGCATTTTGTCCTGCAAAATTTGGCGGGCGCTATTGTAGGCCTCGGGCACTTCCGGATGCGTGAGGAGCGGAGTTAATCGCTCGCCTTCCAAACGCCACATTTTAAGCGGATGCTTTGGCGTTGGCGTGACTGAACGGACGGAATGAGCCTCGGGGTGTTCCAAAAACATTTTAACGCCGAAATCAATGTGTTCGGCGCGGCGAAGCGGAGCAGTCGGCCGCAGCTGCACCACCGCGTCGGGCTTATAATTTTCTTTTTCTTCCAAATACCGCAGGGCGTGCTGCATCACCGGCAAATCCAAGGTCCGGTCAGCGGCCAATTCTTTGGGGCGCATAAACGGCGCTTCCGCGCCGTATTCTGCCGCGACTTTGGCAATTTCCTCATCATCGGTGGAAATAATTATCCGATTTATGTATTTTGATTTTTTCGCCTCCAAAACCGTCCAGGCCAAAAGCGGTTTGCCGGAGAGCATTCTGATATTCTTGCGCGGCACGCCTTTGCTGCCGCCGCGCGCCATCAGCACGCACAAAATCTTCAGATTTTGATTATTTTGTTCCATAAAAATTATTTTTTAGGATGCGCGGCATACCATTCATAAGTTCTGCGCAATCCTTCTTCCAGCATTACTTCCGGCCTCCAGCCGACCAGCGCTTGCAGCTTTGATATGTCCGCCCGGCGGCGCGCCACGCTTCCGGGAAGCGAATCTTTAATGTCAATCGTCTTTGGCTTCCAGCCGGAGAGGTCAAAAAACTTTTCGGCAAGCTCACGCATGGCGATTTCTTCCGCATCGCCTATATGCACGGTTAAAACCGGTTGAAGGTCGGTTTTGGAAGAATCCATCAGCATTTGCATCGCGCGTACCGCATCGTCAATATAGCAAAAAGTGCGCGTTTCTTCCGCGCCCAATATGGTAAACGGATCTTCCCTCTTGGCTATTTTAATAGAAAACTCCGGAATCACATGGTCATAACCGGCGCGCGGCCCGTAAAAATTATGAGGCCGGACAATCAGCGCGCGGAAATTATGCATTTTGGCATAATGAATGACAAAAAGTTCGCCGATTAGCTTGGTGGCGGCGTAAGACCACCGCGGATTATAAGGATCGTTGATAACAAGCGGCACCTCTTCCGGAGTGGGAATCGGCAATTGATTAAAGGCGCTAAGAGCGCCGGCATAGGCCTCGTTGGAGGAAGTAAAACAAAACTTTCCTTTTGGATTTTCTCTCCCAAACCATTCCAGCATATAGATAAGCGACAACGTATTGACGCGCAAAACCTCATGCGGCATGGAATAAAACAGCTTCGTGCCGTTTACCGCCGCCAAATGATAAACATGGTCATAGCCGCTGCCGAGTTTCGCATATGAGGCAGAATCGGTTAAATCCAGATTTAAAAAATTTATCCTTTTGTCGCGAAGCAGATTTTCAAAATCATCATCCATTTTCCCGCGCTGAAGATTGTCAATCAACGTCAAACGCGCCCCCTCGCCGTACGCGGCGAGAAGATGCGACGCTAAATGATAACCGATAAATCCCGCTCCGCCAGTAATTAAAATTTTCATATCAAAGATGGCTGGGCAAACCGGGAATGTTGTCGTAGCCCAGATTGCTGTAATGAATATCGGCAAATTTGGCAATTCTATCGGCGCCGTACAATTTCCATCCGTCAAAAATCAACGCTGGTTTTTTCATCAGCGGCAGATAACGGTGAATGTCCAGATTTTTAAAATCGTGGTGGTTGGTGGCAAGAATGGCCGCGTCCGCGCCGCGAAATCCTTCTTCAAGATTAACGAATTTGAGGCCGTAGGGAGACAGCGCCTCCGACGGCACAACCGGGTCATAGCCGCAAACGTTAAAATTTTTCTCTTGCAATTTTTTGGCAATTTCCAATCCGGACGAAAATCTGATGTCGGAAGTCGGCGGATGCCCCTTAAAAGCCAGTCCGGCAATAAATATCTTTGAGTCCCGCGCGCTTTTGCGGCTGGCTTCCATAAATCTGCTTACCTGCCGGCAGACATAATCAGGCATCGCCTCATTTACGGCGCGGGCTTGCGTAATCAGTTTCGGCTCAAACCCTTTAGCCAGCGACGCCTCCAGCAAGATATACGGGTCTTTGGTTAAGCAATAACCGCCCACTCCCGGGCTTGGCTGCGGCACAGCGCTGCGCTCATAACCGAAGTTGGCCGCGCTTATGACTTCGTGCGAATCAAGATTAAATTTATCGCAAATAAGCGCCACCTCATTGGCAAAAGCAAAAGTCACATCGCGATAAAGATTATTAACCAATTTAACCATCTCTGCCGCCTCAAGCGTGGGCAAAAGCACAATTTTGTTGGTTAAAGTCCGGAAAATATCCGCGCATAGCGCCGCGCTTGCCCTGTCATAGCCGCCGATGACCTGCGGCAGGCGCCTCAACTCGTTTAGGGCGTCGCCCTCTATGGTGCGTTCCGGCGCAAAAGCAATTGAAAAATCCTTGCCCGCCGCCAAACCGGAATATTTAACAAGCAAGGGAATAACAAAATCGCGCGTTGTGCCCGGCGGAACGGTTGACCTTAAAATCACTATATCGCCTTGGCGCAGAACCTTGGCAATGGAGATAATGGATGATTCCAAGTCATTAAAATCCGGCTTCTTGCTCTCTCCCAGTAGCGGCGTGCCCACAGCCACAATATAAATACCGGCAATGGATTCCGAAAACGCGGTCAAAAATTTAAAACCCTTGCCCAGCTCTTGGCTTAAAAGCTCATTAACGCCGCCCTCGTGAAAATGGCTCTTGCCTTCTTCAAGCTGGCTCACCACCCGTTCGCGCTTTTCAATGCCGGTTACGGAAAAACCAAGTTCAGAAAGCGTCAAAGCCAAAGTCAAGCCCACATAGCCCATGCCGATAACGCAAACTTTTTTTTCAAAAATTAAATCATTGCCGGTAGCCATAATCATTTTATTCAAAATGCTCAAGCTTAATCTGCTCATCAACGGCTATGGCAGAAATAATTCTTTTCCCGCATAATTTTTCCGCCATCTCCGGCGGAAGTCCGCCTTTGCTTGGGCGCTTAAAGGCAATCATCTCCCGCGTCAAAATCGTTCCGGCAATCAAATCGCCGGCCGCGACCAAGCTCTGCCCGGCCCAATCTCTTTGCCGCGACAAAAAATCCAGACGCTCGTCCTCCGGTATGTTGCGAAGGGCGGATTCCATATCGCGAATCTGCTTAACCATCAGCGCAAACTCATCAGGAAGAAGCGCGCCCGCGTTATCAAGCGATCTCGGATCGTTTTTGTCAAAAGTAAGATGTTTTTCCACAACAACGGCTCCCAAAACAACTGCCCCAAGCGGCGCGTGCCAGCCGACAGTATGGTCGGAAATGCCTGCTGGAACTTCAAGCAAATCGCCCAAGCGCTTCATCCGTCCCAAATTCGCCATCTCGTAAGGCGTGGGATAAGCCGTCACGCAATGAAGCGCGATAATCTCTTTGGCGCCGGCTGATTTTAACGTCTCCATTGCCGCCCGCGCCTCATCTTCGCTTTGCAAACCAAAAGAGATAATCACGGGCTTGCCTCGTCTTCCGACATTCCGCAAAAATTCCAGATTATGCGCTTCGCCCGAGCCGATTTTAAAAAGCGGCTGATTCATTTCTTCATCCAGAAAATCCAAACTTTCATCATCGTGCGCGGTGGCAAACACGGCGATGCCGCGTTCTCGCGCGTAAGCAAACAATTCCTTAATTTCATCAAAAGACATTTCTTTTTCTTTGACCCGATTAAACCAATCATAGCCGAGTTCCGTCTCCAGCCGGGCGCTTACTTTTTTACTGACAAGCTGTTCGGTCCTCCAGGCCTGAAATTTAACGGCATCGGCTTTGGCCGCTACCGCCGCATCCACTTGTTTCTTTGCCAAATCCAACTGTCCGTAATTTGTCACCCCACCCTCGCAAATGACAAAAACCGGCTGCCCTCGGCCGATGTTTTTATTGCCCAATTTAACTGTTTTTATCTCTAAATCCATAAATGTTTCAATTAGTGGAGTATAACCCGAAGGTTCAATTTTGGCAATATACCTAAAAATGGCTAAAATTAGCCATCTTGCCTACCTACCCCCTTGCGCTAAATGACAAGGCGTGCTAATCTGCCCTTTCAAGCGCATTGCTTGATGCTCCGCGGCGGAGAACGCCGAAAACCGCACCTTAAAAATGGAGGTTAGCCAATGCCTCTGTGGCACATCTGCTTGATTTCTTTTCATCAAGACGCGCCTGAATCAGTGAGACGGGAAATCTACGACCGCTATCAAACCCTGGACGCGGACTGCGGCGGGGCTGGCGCGGGCATCCTCTTTTGGAAAGTTGCGTGGAATCTTGATTTGCGGAAAAACATCCACCTGGTGGAAATCTCCGTGTTTACGAATAACGACGCCCTGCAGAGATTCCGGCGGCATCCCAAGCATATGGAACTCACCGACATTTTGAGAGAAATTGCCGACTGGCAAGTCGGCGATATTCACCAATAAATTCTTTAGAATAGCCAAAGAGCGGAAGAAATTCCGCTCTTTTTCATTTGGCAGTTTTAGTTATTTTTTATTCTTATGCGATAGATACGCTTCAATCAATTCCAAATCCTCTTTGTAATCTATATCCATTGAATAAATCGGCGGGACTACTATGGGATAATTCCTCTTGCCTTCCAGGCGGCCGCTGCCCAAAAGCGTTTCGCGGCTGGTAAGCCAGAGATTGGCCGCGTGATAAAATTTTGGTTTGGATTTGCCGATATCCTGATAATGAAGCTCCTCCTGCCAAAAACCGATCGTTCCATCCTCGTTCATTTTGCGCACATTGTAAGGGTGATTGATAGTATCAACCAAAGAAACTGTTACAACCGAATCGGCTTTCTTCTCCAGCGCCAAAGCAATGGCGGCTTCTATCTGTTCTGAAGCAATCAAGGGCGTAGCCGCCTGCAAAAGTATGGAATAATCAACGCGATAATTCTCTTTTTCTTCCAATTGTTCCACCGTATATTTAATCGCCTCTATAACCGGGCTTATGTCCCCCGCCAAATCCGCCGGACGCATAAAAGGCACTTCGGCGCCGCAATCTTTAGCCGCCGCGGCTATTTTGTCATCATCGGTTGAAACAATTACCCTATCAACCGATTTCGCGCCAAGGGCGGCGGAGATTGGATAAGAAATCAGCGGTTTGCCCAAAAGAGGATAGACATTTTTTCCGGGAAATCTTTTACTGCCGCCCCGCGCCGGAATCAAAACCACGAAATTATCTGAATAAGTCATAAAATGTTTTGACGCTTAAAACGGAAATCAGCACGGAAACGATAATCATCGTATGCCGGGGAGGCATTCTCTTGCAAACGTAAGCCGCGAACGGAGCAGCCAGCACGCCTCCAATGAGCAGCCCCGCCACCACCTGCCAATGAGTTATGCCGACTATCGGCGTAAGAATGACAACGATGGTCAGGGAAACAAAAAATTCAACGGCGTTTGTTGAACCAACGGCAAAACGCGGATTATTTCCGCGCGCCGTAAGCGTGCTTCCAACTATCGGCCCCCAGCCGCCGCCTCCGACCGCGTCCAAAAACCCGCCCAAAAAACCAATAGGGGCGATTTTAGTATGCACCGGCTTGGTTTTAATAATTTTAAAGGCCTTATAAAGAATAAAAAGGCCCATGCAAAAAAGATAAACAGTGACGGCAAATTTCAAAAATCTGCCGGAAACCAAGGTTAGGACCACCGCTCCGAAAGCTCCTCCGGCCATTCCGGGAACCAGCAATTTTTTAAATAACTGTTTGTCTATGTTTTTAAATTTAAAATGCGAAATAGCCGAAACAAAGGTGGTGAATATCTCGGCAAAATGCACGCTGGCGCTGGTAATGGCCGGCGGCGTACCCATAGCCAAAAGCAAAGAGCTCGCGCTAATGCCGTAAGCCATGCCTAGGGCGCCATCAATCATCTGCGCGGCAAAACCCACGATAATAAAAAAGATTAAATCATTTTCTAAAATCATGAACGCGGATTGAATTTATTTTTCAGCAAAGAACCGCAATTTTAGGCCGATGCCGAGTTCGTTCATTTTCTGTTCAAGCATCGCCACATTGTCTTTATTAGCCAAAAACTCGCGGAATTTGTCCGGAAAATATTTATTTTCTTCGTCTCCAAACGGGTCTAAAAACTGCAAATGATTAAAAATTGAATCTTTCCCGGAATAAACCGTGTCAATCTCGCACCTATTGAATCCGGCGGTTTTAAATAACCGCTCCAGAGTGCGGCCGGAAAAATAATTCAAATGGTTCCTGCCGGTAAAAGTTCTGGCCGTTCCGTGCAAAATCATATAAGCCAAGCTTTCCACATTGGGACATCGTCCCAAAAAGATTCCTCCCGGTTTTAAAATCCTGACGATTTCTTTCATCACGGCAAGCGGCTGGGGCAAGTGCTCTATCACGCCAAACATTGACACCGCGTCAAAACTGTTGTCGGGAAACTTGCAATCCTCAAGGAGCTTCCGCTCCACCTTAACGCCGTACATTTCCTCGGCGTAAGACGCTGTTTTTTCGTTTAATTCCAAGCCAACCGTGTCATAACCCAAGTCCTTGCCGGCTTTCAGAAAAAGGCCGATGGAACATCCGATATCCAGAACTTTGCCTCCCGCGGGTATTTTTGTTTTAAGCTTATCGTAATACGTCTTATAAAGCTCAATATCGGTCCTCTGCTGTTCCGATGAGAGAACGACCTTCATAAAGGTCTCATGCGAAGGAACATCCTCATTGTAATATTTTAATATGGCTTTTTCTTTTAACTGCGGGTTGACGTAAACAAAAGTGCAATTTCCGCATCTAACGAAATCAAAGCCGTTTTTGACAAAAAGATGGTCAAAAAGCGGCGAAGCGCAAATCCGGCAATTTATTTTCTCCGTCAATTCAGAACGGACTTTGCCGGTTTGCGGATCTATAAGCTCTTCCAATTCCTTATCTCTATAGAAAAAAAATTCGTTCCTATGCGTCGCCTTGTCAAAATTGCTCATATAAATTATTCTATTTACCCCGTTAGAAAGACCCTCCTAAATAAATCCAACGAACCCGCTTGTCATAAATTTATAGAATGGACTTTCTAACGGGGTTTAATTAAAATCTTAAATTTAATTTTGCCGCCATTTAATCTTTGGCAAAATAACGGATTTGTCAATTAAACGTTCGGCGTTTTTAATCTTCACAAGCATGGAATTGACCAGTTCTTCAGAAAGTTTCGTGGGGACAAGGCCTAATCCCAAAAGCTTATCATTCTTCGGATTGTAATAATGCTCTTCTTTTTCTATGCGGGGATTTTCCAAATGCTCTATCTTAACGTCTATGCCCAGTTTTGCCGCGGCGCGGGCAACCGTTTCGGCCAATTCCATAATGGAAAACACTTCCGTAAATTGGTTAAAAACCCTGAATTCGCCCGGGGCACCTGGATTTAAGACGGCGAGTTCCACGCATTGCAAGGTGTCGCGGATATTTAAAAATCCGCGCTTTTGGCCGCCCTTGCCATAAACCGTTAAAGGCATTCCGGCGACCGCCTGCACGCAAAATCTGTTCAAAGCGGTTCCAAAGACATCGTCATAATGAAAACTCGTCCTTAAATCATCATGCAAGTTTATTTCTTCCGTTTCCAGCCCATAAACAACTCCCTGGTTCAAATCAGTCGCCTTAAGTCCCCAGACGCGGCAGGCAAATTCTATATTGTGGCTGTCATGAACTTTGCTCAAATGATAAAAAGAGCCCGGCTGCTTGGGAAAAGGCAGCCGGTCGCTTCTGCCTTTATGGTTTATTTCTATATGGCCTTCTTCAATATCTATATTTGGCGTTCCGTATTCGCCCATTGTTCCCAGCTTTACCAAATGAGCGTCAGGCAAAGAATGCCGCATGGCAAAAAGCACGTTTAAAGTGCCGATGACATTATTTTTTTGGGTCAAAACGGCATTGTGCCTGGAGCGCATTGAGTATGGCGCCGACGGCTGTTCCGCGTAATGCACAATGGCGTCGGGACGAAACTCTTCCATTACCCTGTAGATAAAACGGACATCTTCGGCAATATCTCCGACATAGAGCTTGATATCGCCTCTGGCAACGGTTTTCCAGGTCGCCATGCGCGCCGGCAAAAGCGGTATTGGGTAAAGAGGCGCGACCCCAACTTGCGCTTCCCAGGCGCGCTTAATCATATTGTCCACCACGGCGACCTCGTGCCCGAGACGCGAAAAATGCATGGCCGTAGGCCAGCCCAGGTAACCATCGCCTCCCAATATAAGGATACGCAATTTTTTGTCGCTCATTTTAGTGGAATGAAAATTATAAACGGGTATGCAGACCGCATTCGCCTCCCAGATTCTGCGTGCCCGTAAATCGTCCGGCGCGCTCAAACTGCCCTTGGCGGCCTCCGCCTTCGCGCACCTTGCCGCCGGTAGTGCAGGGCTTGCAGCCCAGCGACAAATAACCATGGTCATAGAGCGGATGGTACCGGAGATTATTTTCTTTTATGTACTGCCAAACATCGTCTTTGGTCCAGAAAGCAATGGGGTTTATTTTGGCGATTTTGCCGGCCTCAACAATGGGCGTATTTTTGCGATACTCGGTTTCGTCGCGGCGCAAACCGGTAATCCAGGCGTCAAAGCGCGGCAAGGCGCTCTCAATGGCCGGAATCTTCATCTCGCAGCATTTATATTGGTCGTTCTTGATGAACGAGTCCCCATATTGTTCGTCTATCCGCTTAATGTCTTCCGAACCGGGATGCAGCCATTCAAAATTTAATTTCAATTCTTCAACCAAAGAATTGCCGTAAGACAATGTTTCTTCAAATTCATAACCGGTATCAATGCCCAAAAAACATAAATCGGGTTTGGCCTTGGTGGCCAAATCCACGATGACCCGCGAATCCTTGCCAAAAGAGCAGGCGGCAAAAATGCGCGGATAGGCCTTGACCGCCAGTTTAATTATAGTTTGGGAGAGATCGGCTTTTTCTTTTAGAGTCAAATTCATACTTTTAAATCAATTTTTTTCTTAAAAGCTTCTCGTCTAAAGAGATTTTTTTTAGAACGGCGACAATCTTTTCCGCGGCCCGACCGTCTCCCAGGCGATAACCGCATTTTCTAAGTTTACCCGCAAAACTCTTATCTTCTAAAACATATTTGAGCGCGCCAATGATGGATTTTGTTTTGCCGTCGGAATCAACGATATTCTCTTCCCTGTCTCTGCCTTCTTGCCGCCTGCCGACGTTAACCGCCCCAAGATGCAAATAAGGCGCTTCAACAAAAGCGCAGGAAGAATTGCCGACAAGCGCGCCCGCGCCGGCAAGCAGCCCTAAAAAATCAAGATTATCTATGTTTTTCCGCACCAAAAATTGCGGGTCGTCGGAAATTTCCGAAATCGCGGAGAGCACGCCGTCGTATCCCGGATCGGAACAAGGATAAATAACAAGGGAACGGCCGCCAAAACTTTTAACCGCGGCAAATATATTGCGCGCCGCCCGGTAATTGCCCGCGCTTGTTAAATACGTATCCGGATGGTAAATGACGATAAAAAAATCTTCGCTTGGCCGCAGCCCGTATTTTGGCTTAACCAAACTTGTATCAGCATACATTTGCTTGACGATCCTGTCAATGTAAAGCGAGCCAACCGGCTTTATGCGCCAGGCCTCTTCGCCCAAACGGCGAAGGCGGCCCGCGGCAACGGTTGTCTCCGGAAAATGAAAATGCGCCAATTTGGCAATAACATGCCTTTGCACATCGTCAATATTGCCGGATATCTCCCCGCCCTGCGTATGGAAAACCGGGATTCCCAAATTCAAGGCCGCAAACCCGACCATCAAATGTTCTCCCCTGTCGGCATGGACCATAACAATATCCGGTTTCATTTTTTTAAGAGCCGAAGCCGCCTTTTGCTCGCAAACGCCAAGATTGCGCGCGCGGGAGAGCGATGAGTCGTCGCCTCCGGTGCCCATATCAATAAGCGTTATTTTGGAACGGGGAAAAAACTTTTTCACCTCATTTGCCGTAGCTCCGAACTCCTTTGAAGCGTGCATATCGCCGAGAAGCCACTGGAGTTCCAGCGACGGGTCGCTGTCAATCAGTTTCGCCAAAGGAAAATACGCTCCGAAACCGCCCCGCTTGCCGGAGAAAAGACAGATTTTTCTTTTTTGGACAGTTGTAGCACGGGACATACTTAATCAAGCAATCCTACTATAAATTCTCCTATTCGTAAAGCCGCCTGGCCGTCAGGATTATTGCAGATAACTTTGCGCATAATCTCGCGGGCTTCCGCGTCTTCCTCCGGATGCCGCAAATACAAATTGATAAAATCCTTAAATTCCTCCATGCTCTTTGCCACTCTCACCCCGCCGGTGGCAACCACCCGCGTATAATAAGAGGTTTTGAATAAATTATTTTCTATTGAATCCCTTTTCTTTAGTTTTTTATAGCCGTCAAAAGCGACGCAAATCACCGGTTTGCCCAAAGTGATCGCGTCCAAAGAGAGGGTTGAGGCGGGATTGACCGTCACATCAGAAACATTTAACAAATTCGCCAGATGAATCATATCCTCGCGCGTCGGGTCTCCAAGTTCGGTAAAAATATCCGACCTTCTGTGCTTGTCATCAACATAAACATTGGGTTCTTTGGCGAAACGGGAAAATCTGTTGGCGCGGCCGTCGGCAAAATGCGAACGGATAATAAGCGAGCAGGGAAAAGCGGTTTCTCCGGAATTTACCATTTTTGCCAAAATATCCGCGATGTCCTCATCATTGGGGCCGAAAAATCCTCCGGAACCGAAAAAAATAACTTTTCTTGACGGATCAAGGCCAAGCGATTTTAAGAAACTGCCGCGTTCGGCAAAAATCCGCTCGGAATAAATATCAAACTGCGGAAAGCCCAAAACCCTGATGCGCTCCTTTGGGAAAAGCTGGGATTTGGAAGCCAGCGTCTTTAAGCTTTCATTGTAAACAATGAGCCAGTCGGGAGCGACGCGAAATAAGTATTTATCAAACGTGTCCCAGCTTTTGGGCATAGCCACGGTTTTAACACCGCGCCTTTTCGCCTCTTTGAGCATCATCATATCAACATTGCCCAAAATAGAAGTTGAAAAAACTAAGTCCGGATTATATTTGTCAAAAAAATGTTTGTAATACCTGTCGCGGTAAAAAGTATATTCCATCCAACGAAACGCTTTTTTGACCGATCCAAACCTGGAAAAAATACGTCCGCACAAAATCCAAATTAAAAAATTCTTTAAGGAGCGTTTTCTCCGTCCATTGCCGTAACGGGCGTGGATGTAAGCGGTTTCGGTATCCACCATGTTAATCATCAATTGGGTAAAGACATTGCGCCTAAACCAGCCGGGAATAATCTTTTTAATCGGCTCAAAAACAACATTGCCATAATTAAATTCCCGGCGGTATTCGTCCGGAATGCGGTCTGGTAAAAAAATAACTATGCGCAAATTGGGATGCTCCCGGATAACTTTAAAAACCGCGGTTCGGAGCACATTTCTCGCCGGAATACCCTGGGTAATGACGATAAATAAGGTCTTCATAAAAATTTATTGACAAATTTTGCCGGCAAATTTTTGACTTTATGGGCCGGCGGGAGCAGGGTCTCAAAAAATCTGATAATTTGGATTTTTTTTCTAAATTTTTTTAAGTCGGGCTTTATTCCAAACTCCGCCGAGGCAACTGCCGGACGCGCGTCATCCATTCTCGCGGCAATAACTCTAATCGCTCTCGCGCCATCGGTCAAAGCAAATTTGATGATTTTTAGACCGGCTTTGGAAAGAACTAAATTTAAAGTGTGGGGGCTGTAATGGAAAAGGTGCCCCGGCTTAAAATAGCTGATGATATTTTTATTAATGCTTTCCACATTGGGAACTTCAATATAAATCATCCCTCCGTTTCCAAGCAAATCGCGGAGCGCTTCAAATTTTACGAGAGGGTCAGGCAGGTGTTCAAGCACATGGCGAAGCACGAAGAGATTAAATTTTTTATCTTTATTCGTCTCCACAAATTTCGACAGCGACGAAACAACTATTTTGGCGCGGGAAACCCGGCCGGCAAACTGCGCGGCGGCGCCATCCGGTTCAAGTCCGATAAGTTCGGCGGATGTTCTCTCTTCAAGCGCTTTGAGCAAACGGCCATAGCCGCAGCCGATGTCAGCTATTCTGTCCGCGGCGTTCATTTCCTTTATGTATTCATCCGCGAAATCAAGCGCGTCGGCATATTTATACAATGACTTCATCAGATTATCGCTTTCATTCGGAGCCCTGTTCCATTCCAAAACAGAATAATCTCCGGAAGTAAAAAGCAGGCCGCAATTCCGGCAGCCGGCAAGAACCGCCTCCGGTTTCCGGCGCAAAACGCAAATCAACATTTTCAAATCCGGACCGGCATTACATAAAACGCAGTTCAACCGCATATAAATTAAATCAATCTAAAAACTATATATTTAAAAAATCTTTTAATCATAGCCAAAACAAAGGGCCGATTCGCAAAAACGCGCTTCAAAAAGACAAAAATTGCGCGCGCTTTTTCATTTATCTTTATCTTGCGCGCAAGCCTGAGCACATCCGAACCGCGCAAAAAAAATTCAAAAGGCATCGGCGGCCGATGGTCATTTGCCGGCGCGGCGACAAAGTTTATGCCTCTTTTTAACGGCCCTCTTAAAGACGAATCGGCCGTAAAATCCAAAATCTTGAATCCGGCCTTAAAAAGCAGGAGAAACATAGTCCAAGGACTATAAGCGTAGACATGACGGAGAGAAACATGCTTATGCCCCAAGCTGGCGTCCGGAACGGCGATGTAAACGGCGCCTCCGGGCCTAAGCAGTTTTCGCAGCTTGCCAAGCGCGGCCACGGGGTCAAGCATATGTTCAAAAACATGGTGTAAGATAATAAAATCAAATTCCCCATTATGAGCGCCAATGGAACAAAAATCATCAAGGCCTCCATTATAAATGTTAACGCCAAAAATCTTTCTGCCTATGTCGGCCACGCTTTTATGCGGCTCTATGCCCAGCGCTTCGCAATGATATTTATCGCGAATGCGCCGCAAGGTGGTGGCAAAACCGCAGCCGACCTCCAGCGCCTTGGAGCCGGGCTTAATCCAGTTCGCGAGAGAAGCGACAAAAGCGTCTCTTTTCGGAGAGTCGGCGTCTTCTTCTTTAATCTTCCGTTCCAAATCGTCTTCCCTCGCGCGGCGCGCTTCCTGCCAATATTGCTCGCCGTAAAACCGGCGATAAAAATCAGCGTTGGGACGCGGACTTAAATAAACCAGGCCGCAAACCTTGCAGATAACCGCCTGGCCGCCTTTGGGCGCCTCAAGACACGGAAGATTAATAACTTCTTGCGAATCGCAAATAGCGCAAGAAACTGTTTCAAAGCCGTAATCAAAATTTTCTCTTTGCGGAGGATCATTATAAAATGTTGTCTTGATGTTTGGCATAAAATTTACTTCAACAATGATTGCAAAAAAGCCGCGATGCGGACAGAGGATCGTCCATCCAATTTATAGCACATTCTGGAGCGTAAAAACTCCCGCCCAGCTTTATCCAGCTCTGGGTTTTCCAAATAAGCATTGACATGTTTCTTTAAAGCATCGGGCCCATCGGCTGCGCGAACGCCTCCGCTTTTCACCACCTTCTGATAATAAGACGTATTTAAAAGCGCCGAACCGTGTTCATCCTCTTTTAAAGCCACGCAAATCACCGGCTTATCAAATACCGCGGCATCAAGCGAGAGGCTTGAAGACGGATTAATAGTCACATCGGCAGAACGCAAAAAGTTTCCGAGCAATTCCATGTCGCTTTTTTGCGGATCGGCCACGTTGCCGTAATCAGGCAATCGTTTAACGCTGTCATCAACGTAGACATTTGGCAATCCGGCAAAACAGTTAAACCTGACGGCGTTCTTATCTAAAAAATGCGGCCTGATTATAAGCGAACATTGTTTAACAAGCTGATTATCTTTGATAAAATCGTACAAAAAATTACCGATATCCATATCGGAAGGCCCGTACAGTCCGCCGGAACCAAAAAAGATAACCTTACGGCCCGGATTAAGGCCCAATCCCAAAAGAAACGCGTCCCTGTCAAACGGCTTTTTCATCTGCTCAACATAAGTATCAAAGTTAGGAAACCCGGTGACCGTTATTCCAGATTCCGGCACATCCTGAGATTTTACCGCTACTTGTTTCAAATCTTCGTTTTGCGCCATAAGATAATCGGGCTTAACGGGAAAAAGATATTTTTCAAAAGTATCCCATCCTTTGGGCATGGAAACCGTAGTAATGCCCCGCCTTTTCGCCTGCTTCAAAAGCATGACATCATACTTATTCATAATAGAAGTGGAAAAAACAACATCCGGCTTATACTTTTCAAAAATAGACTCATAAACCATATCTTCCCTAAACAAAAACATCTCCAAACGCCTAAAAAATCTTTTGACCGTATTCAAACGGCCAAAAAGAGCGGACCAAACTATAAGAAAACCCAGATAAAATAAGCTTCTGCCCTTCCCCGCTTGCCCGTAATGCGCCTTAAACATGGCAATGTCGCTATGAATAAGCGGCAGAATCAGATTATTAAAAAAAAGTTTCAACCGCGTGGTTGATTGTTCCTCCAAGCCAATAAAGGCGACATTGGACGCCAGAAATTCCCGCTCAAACTCGGGCGGCACATGACCGGTAGTTAATATGTATATAAAAACATCCGGCGTCTCCTTAATAAGAGGTAAAACATCCGTGCGCAAAATATTTCTGGCAACCAAACCCGGCTCAGCGCGTATAAAAATATTTTTTCTTTGCATAAAACCGGAAGCTGGAATTATTCGGACAGGGATTTATTTGTTCGTAAACATGCTTTTGGCGTATTCATCCACAAAATCGCAGCTGTTGCACAGAGGATTCTTTTTTTTGAAATAAGCCCGTAAAAACGCCAGTCGCTTTGGGGCTTTCCAAACATCCTCAAGAGTTTTTTCCAAAACATTGCCCCAGCTGTATTTGCCGTCAAAATCAAAACAGCACGGCGCCACTTCCCCGCCGGCCAAAATGGAGCACTGGCTGAACTGCGGACAAAATCCCATATTCTTATAATAACGCGAATCATCTTTATTCTGTAATCTCTGAAAATAGGCGTCGTCCGGCAGGAAGTCGGAAATCAGCTTATCCGTTTTGTCCAGTTCCCGCCCCATGTTCGGCGCCTTAATGGCGTATTCGTCAACTCCAATTTCTTTAAGAAAATCAACAATCTTTCCTATTTCGTGCTGGTTGTGCTTAAACACAAGGGTCTGGACTCTTAATCGCGGATATTTAAGTCCGCGCCTTTTTTTCTCCGCGGTAATTTTCTTGATATTTTCTATGACGACATTAAATTTTCCTCCGACGCGGTATTTTTCATGCGTTTCCGGGCTGAAGCCGTCAAGCACCATCTGCAAACTGGTCAGGCCCGAATTCAAAATATCATCAACGTAATGCCCGACCAGCATGGTATTGGAAGAAATGTGCGTTTTAATGCCGCGCTCGGCGCAGGCCTTAATCATCTTAAAAATATCCTTGTTCAAAAACGGCTCGCCCATCAGATAAAAAGATATGGCTTTGGCATGCTTTTCTATTTTGGAAAGTATTTGAGAAAATCTTTCAAAATCCATATGTTCCAGCTTGCGCTTCATAATAGTGTGCCACGGACACATCGGGCATTTATGATTGCAGATATTGGTGGCTTCAACAATAAAAGAAGTGGGCAACTTTCGCGCCATAATCCATACTTTTAAACCGAGCGGGAGCTTCTTAAATAACCTGATTTTCCAATGCTCTTTCTTTGTTTTTTTATCTTTTTGAGGGCTTTCCACCATAAATTTTACGCTTAATTATAAAATATATAATAACCAAAATTTTAGACCGCGTCAATCTTATTAGAATCCGTTGACGGACGGAATTTGCTTATAAGAAAACTGATTAACTTGCGGTCATAATTGTCAAAAACAAAGAAGCTCCTGGCGCTGATCGTGGGAAGATTGTGCTTTTTTCTAAGATGCCTCTCGCAAATAACCGTAAAGGCGGCCATGCGCAAAAATTCCGCGTAAATAATGCCGACGGGCCCGGAAAAAAACAGTAGCAAAGGCATGGAAATAAGGTATAAAACCTTGGAGATATTGGCGACGGTAAAAATGAATTTCTGGTCCTTGACCGCGTAAAGCAAATCTTCCTGGCCAAAAGCCAGAAGATGAAACACGAACATCAGCAGATAAATTTTGAAAAAAGGCAGAGCGCCGATAAATTTAGGCAAAAGCCATTCTATGACCGGAGGCGCAAAGAAGTAAGCGCCGAGTCCAAAAACCAGGTAAATCAGCGCCAGATATTTTTTTGCTTTCTGAACTATAAAAACAGCCGTTCCCGGTTCGGATATTTTCCTTGACACCACGGGGAAAATAACAGCCGCAACCGGAACCAAGCCCAAAAGCACTTCGTACAAATCTTTGCCCGTGGCGTAAAACGCCAGCGCGGCTTTGCTGAAAAATATGCCGATAATCAAAGGCCCTAAAGGCCTGACGGCTTGGTTCAGCAATGTTTCAAAAATCCTCCACTTTCCGTGTCCGGCCACCACCCTCCACAAGACGCCGGCGGAAGCAATTTGGACGCCTCTAAGGTAGCCCAACGCCTTAACGGCAAAAGGCAAACTGACGGCTACCACGACCATTTTTGAAAGGACATAAGAAGCAAGAAGCGTGGTCGTGTTTAATCCGCCGGTCAAAATAAAAAAACTGGCGCCGGCTAATTTGCTTGCCGATTCAATAACCGGCAGAAAAGCAAAGTCCTTAAATCGTTCATGGCTTCTAAAAATCTGCTGAAAGAAAACCTGCGCGACCTGCAAAACAAGAAGCGCGATAAATAAAACAAAAAACAAAGTTTGCTCCACTCCGAGAACCGCTCCGATCACCGGCTTAAAAGGAATAACCAGCAGGGCAAACAGCGCGGTAAGCGCAAAAGATGCCTTAAAATATTCAAGCATCAGCCGCTTTATGACATCAAATCTCCTTTCGCCTATGAGCCGCGCCACCTCGGAAATAATAAGCTCGTTAATCCCAAAAAGCGGGATGGAAGCAAGGGGCGAGATCAAAGAGAGCGAGAGCAGAACCGTGCCGTAATCGCTGACGGAGATATTTCTTAAAACTATAAAAGCCGACGCCAAAGAAACCAGGCGCAGGACAATGTTTGCTCCGCCAAGCCACATCAGACCTCCGACTATTTTGCGTTTTAGGGAAACCATGAAACGGATGATTAAGTATCGGCGCGCCGGATTTGCGCGATCGCCTCCGCAATCCGGTCGCCTACATGGCCGTCATATTTATAAACAATTTTTCGCCGCAATTGCTCGCGCTCCGCCGCTTCCGCTTCCGGATGAAGCAAATACCGGTTAATTTCGCTAATAAGCGAATCAGGACCGTCTGCCAATCTTATGGCGCCGGTTTTAAGCCAATAGTCATGATGGTCGTATTCTTTGTAAAACTGATTTTTAGAAGTGAAATACGGCGTCGGCAAAAGATCAAAATTTAAAGAAATCACCGGCTTGTCCAAGCAAGAGACGTCAAAAGCAAAAGTGGAACCGGTCATCACCGTTAGCGAGCTGTGATAAATAAGATTGGCAAGCCAAATGATATTCTCGCGAGACGGATACCATTTATCCACAAACGCGGACTGGTCCGTGCGGGAATCATCTATATAGACCTCCGCGTTGCCGATAAATTTCTTAAACGGATTGTTCGTATCGCGGGGATGAATGCGGGCAACGATGCTTACCGGTTTTACAAATCTATTTTCATGTTTGGCGTTTAAAAGCAAATCAACCATTTCAGCGTCATCCCGGCTTTGCGCCGCCTCTGAAGCGTAAAGGACTATATTTGAAGCCGGATCAACGTTGATTTTTTTGCAAAACTCGGCGCGGGACGTAAAAATTGAAGCATCGTGATAAATATCATATTGGGAAATGCCCACCGGCAAAACGCGCTCCGGCTTAAAATTATTATGCGTTAACGCCTCTTGCTTCATAAGTTCATTCCAAACCAAAAGCAAATCCGGTTTGGCTCTGATTACTCCTTTTGAAGTAAGGTTGTCTATGGAAAGCACGCAGCCGATGCTTGGCACGCCTTGCGCTTTCGCGCGTTTGATAAACCGATGCTCCATCTGAACATGAGTTGAGACGGCCGCGTCCGGCTTATGTTCATCAAAAATTTTTTTAAAAATCTTGTCGGGAAAAAATTTGTCGTCCAGCCGCCGCAATAATTCCAACGCTCTCATGTTTCCGCGCAAAAAAAAGTGCGGCATGGAAAGAGCCGCGTAGAGCAGGTATTTTTTCCTAAGAAGCATTTTCTTTTTAAACCAGCGGACTGTCCTGGTGTTTAACGTGCTGTTTATAAGCGCGACCAAAAATCTTTCGGCAAAACCGCGGCCGTGATTTATTAAATAAAGTTTGCCGTAATCCGGATAAGGAATAAGAGTTATTTTTTCTCCCTTGTAAACCTCGCGCAAAAGGCGAAAACCGCTCTCCGGAGCGGCAATAATAATGTCGCATCCGCGGGCAAGCAATTTTTCAATGACCCCCGCGGAAATCATGTTGCGCGCGGCAATGCCAAAGGGAAAAGTGATAAGAATTTTTTTGGACATAAATTACGGCGCCACGCGCGCCTTTTCCTTTTCACAAACAAAATAATATCCGCTGGACATAAGCCGATCTATTTTTATATTTTTTTTAATATTGCCGAATTCATCGCGGATCAAAAAACTTAATTTAGGCAGGAGAAATCCCAACATTGCCCAAACTAACTTAAATAATCTGTTTGGACTGCTTGTCTGAAACGCGATCCTCTGAAAAATGACCGACAGCGCGCCCAAGGTATCCGTTTCAGGGAAACATTCAACGATGCGCCATTCCCGCAGCAGATAGCGCAGGCCGTATTCGGTAAAACGCCAAAAATCCCCCGGCGCGTCATGAATGGGGTATAAAAACCGCGTTGTTAAAATCAATTTGCCGCCCGGACGGAGAACTCTTTTCATTTCGGCGATTGCCCGCTCCGGACTCTTCAGATGCTCAAGAACCTCTATGCACAAAACAAGGTCAAAACTGTTATCGGGAAACGGCAGCGCGTGAGCGTCGCCGACAATATCTACTCCAATGCCCGGTGCCGCATCCAGACAAACGCGGCTGGGAAAATGCGGCGCGTAAGAAGCCGCCGAACCGCACCCGACATCAAGAACGCGGCCGGCGCTTCCGTGGCGCGAGATAAATTCGTCCAGATTTCTGCGGGTTAATTTTTCCTTAAAAAATTTCATTTGTTAAAACAAATAATTCTTGCCCAAAATAAAATGATAGCGCATAAACCGCCAAACGTATTTTGGCGGAAGAGAAGCGCGAAAACCGAACTTTAAATATATCACGCCGCTTTTTAGCGCTATATATACGGCTTTTAAAAAATTATTAATTGCTTTTTTTATCCGCTTCGGCAAAGGAATGGATTTAACTCCGCCGGAGGCAAGTTCAAGATAATAATTATCTTTGCGCAGGCAGCTTTCCCAATCCTCCCACGGCGACATAATCGCTTCTTGCAGATAAATTTTATTTATGCCGTCGGGGAAAAACGGCTTTTCATGAACTTTTTTTGCGCCGCCGCCGCTCTTGTAATAAATCCCGCCCTTTCTGTTCCATACCCGCAAAGGCATATCGGGATAAAAAAAGGCATATTCAATAACCTTATCTCCGATCACCGTCTTTCTGTTAACCAAGGCGGCGTCAAGAATATTATTGCGCGACACGATGCCTCTGATGGCAGTAACAAGCTCCGGCGTCACATACTCGTCAGAATCCACGGCAAACACCCAATCGTTTTTGGGCAGAGAAAAAAGCCGGTTGCGTACCTCAATAAAATTAGTTATTTTTACGTTTTTTTCTTTCGTTTCTGTCTGCGGGTAAATAGCCGCGCCATATTTCCCGGCTATTTCTAAAGTATTATCAGTGCTATTGCCGTCCATCACGACGATTTCATCAAACTCAACCAATCCCGACAAACACCGCTCCAATGTCTTGCCGGAATTCAAAGTCAAGATGCAGGCGGTACAAGGAATTTTTGATTTGTCTTCCGTCATAATCTGAAAAACGCTCTTATTTTTTCAATAATATGGGCCTGCTCCGGCTCTCCCAATTCCGGATAAATCGGCAAAGAAACAATTTCTTTGGAGAGCTTTTCGGCAAAGGGATATGAACCCGGCAAAAGTCCCAAATGCGCATAAGCTCTCTGCAAATGAATCGGAATCGGATAATGAATGCCTGTGGCCACGCCGCGCTCCGCGAGATATGCCTGCAGCTGCTCGCGCTCTTTTGTCTTAATTATATAGAGATGATAAACAGGAACACATCCTTCGGTATTTTTTACCGTTTCTATCGGCAAACCAACAAAAGCGGCATCAAATTTTTTCGCCAGTTCGCGGCGCTTTTCATTCCACTCGTCCAAATGCGGCAGTTTGATATTTAAGATCGCCCCTTGCAGCGCCTCCAAACGCATATTGAAACCGATAATTTCGTGTATATATTTTTGCTTTGAGCCGTGATCTCTAAGCAAGCGGACCGCCTCCGCCAGCTCGCCGTTACTAGTGACTACCGCTCCGCCTTCGCCATAAGCGCCCAAATTTTTGCCGGGATAAAAACTAAACGCGGCCGCGTCCCCCCAAGAGCCGGCCTTCTTTCCCTTAAAACTCGCGCCGTGCGCTTGAGCCGCGTCTTCCAGCGTAAGAAGCCCATGGCGGCGCGCGACATCTAAAATCTTATCCATCTCGCCCATAGCGCCAAAAAGATGAACTGGGATGACAACCTTCGTAACCGGAGTAATCGCTTCTTCCAGCTTGCTCGCGTCAAGCTGGTGCGTTTCCGGATTAACATCAACAAATACCGGCTTGGCGCCCGTAAGAGAGACGGCTTCGGCCGTGGCAAAAAAACTATTTGGCTGGGTAATTACTTCTGCTCCCGGACCGCAACCCATGGCGAGAAGCGCGAGGTGGAGCGCGGAGGTGCCCGAATTCACTCCAACCGCGTATTTTGTTCCGCAGTAAGCGGCAAAATCATTTTCAAATTTTTGCACTTCCGGGCCAAGGACAAAATTGCCGCTAAGAAATACGCGCTGCGCGGCGCCATCAAGCTCGCCGCGAAGAGAAGCGTATTGGGCGCGCAAATTTACAAGCGGGATATTCATGCTGGACATAAAATAAAAAATTAAATTAGGCGCTTTTCCCCGACATCCCAGGCAACTTTCGCCGGATTGCCAAAGACGACTTTTCCCGCCGGAACATTGCCGACCACTACCGAACCCATCGCCACAAGCGCGCCCTCTCCGATAATCGCGCCCGGAGAAATAGACGCGTTCGCTCCAATCATGGCCCTATCTTTTACGATTGTCTTTTTGCTGGCGTCAGGAACTCTCGCGAACGAGGCGTCGGAGCAGGTAGAAACATCAGGACCGATAAATACATAACTGCCAATCTCCATATTTTCCGTGATTTGCGAACAATTCATAATTCTTGTATGCTCTCCGATTTTAACCCTGTCCTGGAGCGAAACGGCTTTCCCCAGCACCGACTCATCGCCTATCCGACAATTTTCCCGCACGTTAGCCATATCAGCTATAAACACATTTTTGCCGATTGAAGTCCCGCGATAAATAATAACCCCGGAGCCGATAACTGTCCCGTCGCCGACGCGAAGCGGCTCCGGGGTGGAAAGCTTGTAAGTGGAATTAGGGCCTGATTTGGGCGGCCTGCCGACAATGGCGTTATCCAAAATAATAACATTGTTGCCGATAACAGTGTCCGGATAAATAACCGCGTTATTGCCCACCGATACCCCGTCCCCTATCTTTACCCCTTCGTAAATGACCACATTAAACTCATACAAAAAATCTTTGCCCGTGATTACAGTTTCATGTTTATGCAAATTTTTATTAAGCATATGTTTAATTTGATTTGTGAGTCGTTACCCAGCGCACAAGGCGGTCAAAAAGAAACATTCCATCCCAGGGCGATTCATAAAAAGTAAGATAACCAAGCTCCGGGCACCTGTCTATTCCCTTCACGGTCAGCGCGTCCACATATTTAAGTTTATTTTCGGCCGTAAATCCCAGCCCCAAGGTCTGTTTTTGCCGGTCGTTAAAATCTTTTAATTCGTTAAAATCTTTTATGGGTTTTACAAAAACAACGCGGGACCCGACGCGCTCTCCCAATCCGGGCTCATTGGTATAAATAACGGTCCATTCCGTTCCCTTTGATTTAAAAACTTTTCCCTTGAGGGCGTATTTATTTCTCGCGCCGACAATTGCCGCCGCCGTTTCCGAGCCGACCGGCCCCTTGGGCATAAACAGCCGGGAGGCGCGCTCAAGTTCCAGTGAAAGCATCTCGGCGAAAGCTGCTGCGTCCCCTTCTTTTGCTTCTTGCGCAAAGACAATGTGAGGCGAAGAGCAGGCGGATTGGTCAAAAACAGAGATATCAACGGACAAACGCCCCGCTAGCGCATGGCCGTGTTTTAGGAGCGACTCTTTGTCTATGGCCGCGTAAGAATATTTCGGCCCGAAAATAATATCTTCGCAAAACATCTTTTTCTTTAATCCGACAATGGCGTCTATGGCTTCATATCCGCCCCAGGCAATTCTCACATCGGCTATTTCCGAGAGAGCTTCATGGCTGCTTCTATCCTCGGCATCGGCTAAAAACACGGCTACCGAATGGCCAAAATCGCGGCCGGAGATTGCGGGCGTTTCCACCTCGTTCATCGCGTCCAGAAAATAAATCAAATCCTCATAAGCGCCTCTTGGGGCTTTGACCAGACAAACGTTTTTGGTCAGCAGGGCGGAAAAAATGGAAAATAGCCCCAAAACGGGAGTATTGCCCGCAATCCAATGGGCCGTTATCCCTCTCGGCTGGGCGTGAAAGAGCAATTTATCGTCGCCCAAATCAATCAATTTGTCAAGAGAAAGACGGCTGCCGTGAAGCGCTATATCCAAGCTTCGCGCCAGCTTTTTTTTATCCAAAAAATCAGAGATATTTTTTAAATAAGGATATTTTTTAAGCATCCCGGACGAACCCCATTGCCGGGAGAGTTCGCCGAAAAAATCAATAATATCATCGGCTTCTAGGCCGTGCATGTATTCCAAACGGCCGGCCATTTGCGCGGCCAGGCGGTTCAAATCAAAATTTATTTCATTTTTGCGAACGCCGTGAAAAATCAAAGTTCTTTCCATAATTTGCCGAATGAAATTTATAATCTTAAAACATCGCCGCAGCCGCGGAGTTCCGCCGCCTCTGACCTTTTCTCAAAAACAAAATATTTTCCCTTACGGCCGCAAGGACAATCATCAATGCCGGCAATACTGCCAATATCATCAGAAAGTACCGATATCCCCGGATAACTTCTCGGAATAGGGCTTAAAAATTGCATCAACCCCGATTTGCCGGGCGGAGACGGAAGAAGAGTGTCTTTATCGCGGACAATTATATCCGAATATAAAGGCGCGTGCTTAAATCCGGCCTGGCAATCGGGATAAACGGTTCCCAGCTGTTCAGTCATGCCGTAAATATCGCGGACGGCCGCGCCGGGAATCCCCAGCGCCGCGCCCGCCCGTTCGTTAAATTGTTCGCGGCTTACGGCCATATCTTTAAGCTTTTTCCATCCGCCGATATGGAGCGCCAGCGCCTGCTTGCCCGAAGAGAGCGCGGAAAGCGATTTGAAATTTTCCTTGTTGGCCGCGTCGGAAAAAAAATTATAAAGAAGCCAGGTAAAACCAAAATAAAACACCTTATCGGCGCGCTCTACCTCCTCGCGGGCGGCTTTAATTTTTTCGCCGTCTATCCGCAAATCATCATCGCACAAAAATACTGATTTTTTCGCCATACCCAGCATGCCCATGACCGCGGCGCCGCGCGAAGACAGCTCCCCCGACGGGCTTTTAATGATTTTTTCGGTATCAAAAATCAGAAAAACTCCGCGCTCGCTTCCGAAAAAATCAGCCAAAATCCTGTTAAGCGCGATTATCTGGCGGTTAGAAGTGATTCTGTCCAGCATTATTTTGCTCGGCTCTCCCGAAGTGGAGCTTGAAAACAATGTCTTAGTAATCTCTTCCGGCGGCACGGAAGAGAGCGGCATCGCCTTAAACATGGACGGCGACAAAAAAGGTATGTCTTCCAGAGCGTAAGCCGAAGACGGTTCAAAGCCGTCTGCCTCGCAAATCTTGCGAAAAACCTCGCTATTTTCATAATGCCAGAAAACCGCGCTCTTTATATCGCGGAAAAAAATGTCTTTTTTTTCCGCGGCGGAAAGTTCAAACGGCTTATAATTTAACGTTTCAAGCTCTTGATTCATAAAATCAGATATGGCGCCGGATAATCTCCGCAACCTCATCCGCTCCCGGCCGTATTGGATTGGCAAGCGCGCAAATATCCTTGCGCACCGCTTCCGCGCAAAAAATAACTTCCTCTTCTTTTAACGGCAAGGGGTCAAAAACCAATCCAAGCTCCTTGTACAAACCGGAGAAAACAGGCAATATATTTTGAGAATTTGCCATTTTTAATTTATCAAACTTTTTATAAACATCTCCGGAGCGCGAATTAAATTCCAGAACATCAAGAAAAAACATGGCCACGGCGCGGGCGTGCGGAATATCATATTTAGCGCCGAAATAATGCGCCAAAGCGTGATTTAAGCCGGTGGCGGCGCTGCTCTGCGCCAAACCCGCCAGCGTGGCGGCCAATTTAAGCTGTTCCAAAATCTTAAGGCCATCCGCCGGTTGGCGGATAGCCGCAAACTCGCGCAAATTATCATAAATGCCGCGAATGGCGCCGAGCGCCAGCGCGTCAGAAAAAGAATTGGACATTTTTGAAAGCAGCGCCTCAACCGCGTGAGAAAGCGCGTCAATGGAATGCAGGGCGATTTGCTCTTTTGAATGGGACAAAAAGAATCTGGCGTCAATAAGCGCCGCTTCCGGCAGAAGGCGCGGCGAAGAAACAACAATTTTTTTATTTTCGCGGACATCCGAGAGAAGGGCAAACCTGCTCACCTCCGCGCCGGAACCAATGGTAGTGGGAACGGCTATCATTTGGATTTTAAGGTCGTCTTTAACGATTTTAACCAAATCAATCACCGAACCGCCGCCGATGGCCGCGAGATATTTGCTCCCGTTCTTCCGGCATCTCTCTCTAAGTTCCTCGCGGTCTTCCGTTTTCGGCTCTCCGCTATGCGTTACAAACTCCGCCTTGCCCAAAATTGAACGGATTAATTCGTCTTGCCGCTTAAAAGCGTTCGCGGAGATGACAAACAAAACTTTTTCGCCGGAAAGCTTTTTCAAAAAATCCAAACTGCCCGAACCGAAATAAACGCTTCTTGGAAAATGCGCTTGGGGAATAAACGAATTTAGAAAAATTTCATCAATCATAAAATCCTGTCTGTCTTGCCTTAAGCGCGTGGCGGATAATTTTGCCGTTTTCAGTGCGGGGAATGCTGTCAATTCTAAAAATCTCCCCGGGCAGTTTGCTTCCTTCCAGTTTGCCTCTTAAGGCATTCCTAATAACCTCGTCGGAAACCGGCCGCGCCTCGGTGATAAAAAGCCGCACTGCCTCGCCCAATAGCGGATCGCTCGCGCCTACCGCCGCGGCATCGGCCACTCCGTCTACGGTTTTGGCCGCCTGTTCTATTTCATAAGGAAATACTTTTTCTCCGGAAACATTGATAATATCATCCTGCCGGCCGTCAAAATAAACAAAGCCGTCAGCGTTTTTATGCCCCATATCGCCGGTATGCAGCCATCCGCCGGAGACGCTTTTTGACGCCTCGTCATTGTCCCAATAAGAATCAATGACATGGGGCCCCTTGATGCAAATTTCCCCCGTTACTCCGGGCAGTACCTCCCCGCCGGAAGCGTCCATTATCTTAATTTCCGCGCCCGGAACCGCCGCTCCCACCAATCCTTGTTTGTAGCCGGCTGTTCTGAAATTGACAAAGGCAGAGCGCGACGCTTCCGTCAGGCCGTAGTAATAATAAAAATCAGCCAGCGGAAGCGCGGAAAGAATTCCGCTTACCAATTCTTCTTCCAAAATAGAGATATTGGTCTGAACAAATCTTAATCCCCGGCAGCGCTCTAATTCCGGCCGAAAATCGCGCAGCATCAGCCGCAGAATAGCCGGCGCCGCGCCAAAAGTCGTTGCTTTTTTCTCGAAAATGGCGGCTAAAATATTTTTAAGGCCGATGGCGTCTCTGAATAAAACCGTTGTTCCTCCAGCCGCGAAAACACAGTGCAGATGCCCTAATCCGAACGAATGCGAGAGAGGCGAAACATTGACATCAATATCATTTTCATTCCATTTCAAAATATTAATAATGTTTTTTGTCGCGGAGACCGCGTTTCTATGCCGCAATTTAACTCCTTTGGGCTCTCCCGTGGTTCCGGAAGTAAAAATAACGGTTGAAACATCATCGCCCGAAATCTGCCGGCGGCGCTCCGACCCCGCCGCCTGTTTTTGTCCCAATTCCCGAGCTTCTATATATATAGGAGCATGGCCGGAGGAGCTGACGCGCCGCAATTTCTCCTCATATCGTTTTTCAGAAACAATATATTTCGGCTTTACCTTCTGCAGCTCTAACCGCAAGGACTCATCCGAAATATTGGGGGGGATGAGCAGAGCCGCGGTTCCGGCTTTAAGAACGCCAAAATAGCTCCAAATAAATTCCGGGGAATTCTGCAATAAAATCGCCACCGCCTCGCCCTTATCGGCGTTGGCGGCAAAAAAACCGGCCAGCCGATCGCTCCTTTCGCCTATCTGCCCGTAAGTATATTCCTGATTCTCAAAAATCAGGGCGGTTTTATGAGGAATGCGCTCGGCCGCCTTATCAAGAAAATCGCAAATTGTGCCGTATGAATCAGAATTCATTGTATATTTTTCTTCTTTTTAAGAAGGTCAACGAACCCCTGCGGCGTTTCCACGTCGACAATTTCGCCAATCTCAAAACGCACGCCAAAAACATTCTCCATTTCCGAAACCAATTGCATATGCGCGAGCGAATCCCAATTTTCAAACTCGCGCCTCAATGTGCCCAAACTGAATTTATCTTCGGACAGATTCTGAAAAATCTCAAAAAATATTTTCTTGACTCCGTCTTCTATTTGCATATTATCAGACATATTTTTTTAAAGTCAGGCAAAATGCCTGCGCGTATTCTTTAGTATGGCTTAAACTTATGATGGTTTTATATTTTTTATTTATTTTCTTATCCAAATAGCGGACCGAGGGCGAACCGTCGGGATGGCTGCCGATTTCTATCCGGTTAAATCTTAAATTCTCCTTAACGCTTTTACGAACCGCTTCTTTGGCGGCAAAACGCGCCGCCAAAGTTTGCGCCCGATTAGCGCGTCCGGAAACAAATTTCAGCTCGCGCGCGGTAAATATGTTTTTTGCCAATCTGCTCTCCGCCTTAAAATCAACAAATCTCGCCACTTCCTCCAAATCAGTTCCCAAGGAGACGTTATTAAAATCAAATTCCGCGGACTTCATAATTAAAAAGACAAAGAAACGGGCAGATTTCCGTTTTTTAACGACTGGTCGCACGCTTCCAAAATCTTAACCGTTTCGTATCCATGATAGCCGTCAATGATTGACGGGAGCGGCTCTTTTATTCTTTTTAAGAAATGCTCCAGAGCGCCTTTAAGCGCTTCTTCCTCGTCAAGTTTGGGAATATAAACATCGCCCCGGCGATAAAAAGGCATGGCCGGAGTTTCTTTGGAAAAATCAAGTTCGGCGCCGCTGTCATGCACTCTTACTTTTTCCGAAACCTCAATATCGTCATAAACAACCATTTTTTTATCTCCGCCGAGCAGGATTTTGCGCATTTTAACCGGCGAAAGCCAGCTTGTATGAATATGCGCCAAAAATCCCGAAGGATAATCAAGCATCATGTGGGCTACCTCCTCCACGCGCGTGGAATTTGCCGTAACATACGATTTGCCAATGGCCGTAACGCGATTCGGCCGCTCGGCCGTCAGATAATTTAAAATGGAAACATCATGAGCGGCCAGATCGTAAATCACGTTGACATCGCTTTGGATTAAGCCGAGATTGATCCGCGAAGAATCAAAATACCTTAAACGGCCAAGTTCTCCGATGTCAATCAATTCCTTGATTTTTCTGACGGCGCCGGTAAAAAGAAAAGTATGGTCAACGGCTAAAATCAGATTTTTTTCTTTGGCCAGCTCGTGAAGCGCGAGCGCGTCCGCCGAACTTATCGCCAGCGGCTTTTCAACAAAACAATGCTTGCCCGAAGAAAGCGCGGCGCGGACAATTTCAAAATGAGAGCTCGGGGGCGTAGCTACGAGCACGGCTTCAATTTCGGCGTCGGCAATTACTTCCTGCCAATCGCCGCTCGCGCGCAAATGAGGATAATGGGCGCGCATCCATTCAACCCTTGACGGATCGCGGTCGCAGATAATCTGGAGCGCGCCGTCCTTTTGCGCCAGCGCGTTTCGCGCCAGATTTTTGCCCCAATAACCGGCTCCTATTAAAGCAAGACGAAGCATAGAAACGTTAAATAACTTACCAAAAAAATCTCTCCGCGTCAACCGTTCTTTCGGCGCGCAAAGACGGAAAATCCGTATCCGGCTAAAATAAAGATGAAAGGATTAACGGGGTAACGAAAACGCGAATAGCTGCCTATGCCGCTTCCAAGCGCGAAATAAAAAATTACCGCCGCAAAAAGGAGAGTGAGGGAAAACGCCCGTTTTTTAACTAAGGCCGTTGCCAATCCTAAAACCATAAAAGCCGTAATCGTAAGCCAGATTAGTTTGCCTCCCCAAAAAACAGCCGCGCCCAATCCGATTCTTCCTCTTAAAAATGAAAGCAGTTGGACGGGATTGCCGTTCCAGTCCGTAATGACGCGGGACGCGGATAAATCCGGAAAGATAACGGAAAGTGAAATTTGCAGCCCGTCTCCCAAAAAAAACGGAATAAAACTCGCCGAAATAATCTTTATAAAAGTTAAAGGATATTTTCTTATATAAATCCCGGCCAGCCGTTTTTCCGCTTCCGACGACAAAAGCTGGTTGGAGCTTTTAAGGTTTACGGCATCGGCCGCGAGCCGCTTCATCTCCTCCGTCATAGGCGCGTCCGGCAGAGCCGCGCGGATAGCCGCGCCGTACTTGCCCATGCCCACATCGCCGGAGGCCGATGACATATCCGCGACTCCGAACAAAAATCTATTGCGAAGATACCACGGCGCCAAAAGCGCGGCTCCGGTTATAAAAAATACCAGACAGGCAAGCAAAGCCCGCGAAAATTTTATTTTTTTTATAATCGCCAAAAAAATTAAAAGCAGGACGGCGAGCGGCGGCAGAAGATAGGTTGAAACAGGCCGGATGTAAGCGCTGGCGGCAAGAAAGGCCGCCGCCAGCGTCAAATGGCGATAGCGAAAATCGTCCAGCGCTTTCCCAAGAAAATAAACGGCAAAAAAAAGCAGGGTTGCAAACAAGGTTTCGGAAAGAAGCTGGTTGTTCCAATAGATTCCGGTGGGGTCAAAGGAAAAAAGCGCGGCGGCCGCGAGCCCGGCAATTTTCCCGAATTTCAAACCCAATCTGTAAATAAATACGGCCAAAAAACCGGCGATTATATTCTGCGCCAATATCACGGCCGCGATCGCGCCGGTGGCGCCGTAAAAAATGCTGACAAATAACGGATAGCCGGGCGTGCGAAAAGCGTCAGGAGCAAACGGCTCCGCCGCGCTTATGGAAAAAACGCCGCGGCGCAATAAATTTATGGCCAGCCGCAGATAGCCCTCGCTATCGTCGTTTATCGGCGGGGCAAAACCGATTTCTCCGTATCTCCAAAATATCAGATGAAAAAATACCAATCTGGCCGCAAAAGCAAGGCAAAAAATAATAATCTCCGTCCGATGATTCCGAACAAACAGCCGTCCGGCAAGCAAAAATCTAACGCAAAAAATTTTTAATTTAACTACACACATAAATTGTTTAATCCAGCACATAACATAACATAATTTATGTTATGTTATGTGCTGGATTTAGCCCACTCCCCAATTATATACCGGCCGCGAGATAGCCAAGAATATTTTTCCGCAATAGCCCTCCCTGCCCCGCCATAACGGCGGCGTAAATCTTCATTGTCAAGAAGAAGACGCAGAGCGCGCCCCATTGCCGCGGCGTCTCCCGCCGGAACAAGGCAAGCGGATTCGGCATTCACCACTTCGCGCACCGAAGGCAAATCAGTGGCAATCACCGGCCTGCCGCTGGCCAAGTATTCAAATAGCTTAAGCGGAGAAGTCCAGCGCAAAAAAAACGCTGAAGATGCGGGCGTTGGCATTAAAAGCGCGTCCGCGGCCGCGAGCCAGTCGGGGATTTCCGCGTATGGCCTCTGGCCGGCAAAAATAACAGCGCCGGACGGAAGCCCCAAATCGTTTAAATATTGTTTATAAGCGGCTATAGCGCTCTCCGGCCCGCCGACTATGGCCAGAACAATATTTTTATTCCCATTCTTATACGCCTGCCCAAACGCTTCCAGCATCAGATAGATGCCTTTTTCCATACCCATGGCCTCTAACCTGCCGACATACATGGCTATTTTCGCTTCAACCGGCAAAGAAAGTTTTTTCCGCGCTTCTTCTTGGCTCAAAGACGAGCTAAAACGTCTTAAGTCCGCTCCGTCGTGGGCGACAATTATTCTGGCCCCGCTCCTTAAAAACGGTTTGGCGTCTTGCGCCAAGGCGGCGGTTGTGGCGACCACTAACGATTTGGCATTAATAAATCTCAGCCATTTCCCGTAGGAAGGCAAACGGTGCAGTTCTAAGATAAACGGCTTTTGAAATAAGCTGAAAATCAAAGCCAGCCACTCGTCGCGCAGATATAAAATATCAGCGCGAGCGCGCCGCGACGCCAAAAGCGCGCCCGCGGCAAAACTTAATCCTTCAAGCGCCAAAGTAAAGATATTCGGGAAACGGCTTAAAAAATCAATGACCGGCAAGGTCTGCCACTTAAATGTCTGCTTAAAACCATAGGCGGAAAAAGGGTCGCCGCCATTTCCCCACCGTCTCGGGCTTACAAGCAAAACCTCGTGCCCCTGCTCCGCCAAGGCCGAGCACATTGACATAATTTGTATTCCATGCGCTTTTTCCGTCGGAAGCCGCGCGTTTACGGCATAAAATATTTTCATACCCCGCACATAAATCTATTTAATAATTAAATAGATGACATTATAATTTTTTTATTTTCCCGCATCCTATTCGTACTAAATAAATTTATGTGCGGGGTTTCAAATATAAATTATGCCAGACCTGAAATGTCATCAGCGCCCAGATTGTGTTCAAACCGTAAACTCTCATTTCCTTATGGTCATCCAAGATTTTAGAAATCGCCGCAAAATCAAAATACGCGTCCGTGCCGGCAGTATATGACGGACTCAAAATTTCTCCGGCAAACTGATATAATTCCCCTCTTATCCATTTGGCGGCGGGAGAAAAAAATCCCCGTTTTTTTTCTTTAGCCACGAAATCCGGAATCAGGCCGCCGATGGCTTGACGAAATATCTTTTTACCCAATATCCGCGATTCCAGCTTGTATTTTGACGGGATAGAAAAAGCAAGCTCCGCGAGCCGATAGTCCAATATCGGCACGCGCTCTTCAAGCGCGAAAGCCATAGACAGCTTGTCTGAACGGATAAGCGACTCGTCAGTAAGCCATGTTTTCACATCCGCCATCATCATCTGATTGGTAAAATCTTTTTCTATGTTTTCAAAATATGGAGCAAATGCCCGCGCGGCGGCTTCGGGGCGGCTAACGTCTTTCTTTAAAAATTTTCCGACTTTTTCTTCTTTCTGCGCCATAAAAGAAAAAAACCTGTCCAAGCCCTGTTTTGCCTGAACCT
This sequence comes from uncultured Gammaproteobacteria bacterium, assembly GCA_964609095.1. Classification (GTDB taxonomy): domain Bacteria; phylum Patescibacteriota; class Patescibacteriia; order CAZSQN01; family CAZSQN01; genus CAZSQN01. Next base: position 157,515 of record CAZSQN010000002.1, read on the forward strand.
TTTCCAAAAACGTCGTTCTGCCGGTAATGTTTCCCAAAAATGAAAGCAGCATGGGATTAAGAAGCGGCGCCGGCAAAGACCCGATCTTATCAATGACCGAATTATAATAATATCTGTCATAGCCGCCGAAAAGCTCGTCGCCGCCGTCTCCGCCTAAAACAACATCAACCTTCTTTTTGGCAAACTGCGAAAGCAGATAGGTGGCCGGCTGAATGTGGTTGCTTACCGGCTCATCCATATGATAAATAACTTTTTCAAAACAATCCCGCGTGCCATTCGCGGAAATTTTTAAAGAATAGTGGTCGGTTCCAAAATGTTTGGCGATTCTCTCCGCCAGATAAAAATCGGCGTTGTATCTTTCCTCCTGAATGTCAATATCAAAGCCGACCGAAAATGTTTTAATCTTTCCGGGAATTATTTCCGCCATCGCGCCCAACACCGCGGTAGAATCAATGCCGCCGGAAAGAAAAACGCCCAAAGGACGGTCCGAAATCAGCTGTCTTTTAACCGCGTCCCTGAAAAGAGCAAGAATCTGCTCTTGCGCCTCGCCTCTCCCAAGCTCTTTTCCGCTTTTTAACTCCCAATACGGAGCCGTCTTCAAATCCCCATTTTTCAAAACCGCGAAATTGCCGGCGGGCAATTTAAAAATATTTTTCCAGATAGTTTTGGGCGCGGGAACGTAAAGAAAGCGGAAATAAACGTTTAAGGAATCCAAATCAATTTCTCGCGGCACATTATGGCGAAGAATGGCTTTTATCTCGGAAGCAAAAATAAATTTCTTTCCGTCCCAGTAATAATAAAGCGGCTTTACTCCCAGATGGTCGCGCGCCAAAAAAAGCTCATTTCGTTCTTTGTCCCAAACGGCAAACGCGAAAATGCCGTTTAATTTTTTTATTGATTCTTTGCCCCACTCCGCGTAAGCGGCGAGCAATGCTTCCGTATCGCTTTTGGATTTAAACGAATGTCCTTTTTTCTCTAATTCCTCTTTCAATTCCTGAAAATTGTAAATCTCGCCGTTAAAAGTGATAGTATATCGCCCGTTCGCGTAACTCATCGGCTGATGCCCCAGAGGCGAGAGGTCAATAATGGAAAGACGGTTATGACCCAAAGAAATTCCGGGCGCGCTAAAAGTTCCGGCGTCGTCAGGCCCGCGGTGATTTTGAATCGCAATCATCGCTTTTAATTTTTCTTCATCCTGAAAATTAAATCCGGAAATTCCACACATAATACAAATATATTGACTTTTTAATCTGTAACAATTAGCAGGGGGAACAAATTTTTTGCAGACGTTGCTGTCCGAGGCAAGCCGAGAAGCCCGGCGTTAGATTAAGGATGAGGGCTTCGAGGCCGGTCGAGCGTCAGCGAGAGCCAAGTTCAATGGCAAAAAAATTTGATTCCACGAGCGCTAAAAGCTTGTAATGGCTTTCGCGACCGCAAGAGTTACGTTCTTATCAAAGATGTTCGGCAAAATCATGTCGGTTTTGGGTTCTGCCACGCAGGCGGCCAGATTCTCCGCCGCCGCTATAAGCATTTCATCAGTGATTTGTTTAATTCCGTTATCCAGCGCGCCCCTGAAAATGCCGGGGAAAGCTAAAACATTGTTTAGTTGATTGGGGAAATCCGACCGCCCGGTAGCAACAATAGCCGCGCCGGCTTCTTTCGCCAAGTCCGGCATTATTTCCGGAACGGGATTGGCCAGAGCAAAAATAACCGGCTCTTTGTTCATTTTCTTAATCATTTCTCCGCTTAACGCTCCGGCTTTGCTCACGCCGACAAAAACATCCGCTCCAGAAAGTACCGCGCCCAAATTGCCGGAAACGCGGCCGAGATTGGTTATCTTCGCCATTTCCTTCTTAGATTCGTTTAAATCCGCGCGGCCTTCATATATAGGGCCTTTGCTGTCGCACAAAATCAAATTTTTAAAACCGTATTTTAAAAGCAGTTTAGAGACGGCGATGCCGGCCGCTCCGGCTCCATTCATAACAATCTTCACATTTTCTTTGGAAACGGCTTTGACCTTCAAAGCATTTATCAACGCGGCCAAAACAACGGTCGCCGTGCCATGCTGGTCATCATGCATAACCGGAATATCCAGCTCTGTTTTCAGCCGCTCTTCAATTTCAAAACAGCGCGGCGCGGAAATATCTTCCAAATTAATGCCGCCAAAAACAGGCGCGATATATTTGACCGCTTTGATTATTTCTTCCGCGTCCTGCGTGTCCAGACAAATGGGAAAGGCGTCTATATTGGCAAATTCCTTAAACAGCGCGGCTTTGCCTTCCATCACGGGAATGGCCGCTTCCGGGCCCAGATTGCCCAGTCCCAAAATGGCCGAGCCGTCCGACACCACCGCCACCGTGTTCTTTTTAATCGTGTATTCGTAAGCCAAATTTTTATCTCTGCCTATTTCCGCGCTCACGGCTCCCACACCCGGAGTATAAGCCAGAGACAAATCCGCCTTATTTTTAATAAGAACTTTGTTCGCGATTTCTATTTTGCCTCTATGCTTTTTGTGCAGTTCCAATGAATCCAAATAAACTTTGTCCATGTATCAGAATTATGAATTAAAAATCAAGAATTATGAATAAAAATCTAATTTCCAGCTCGGATATATTTTCCCATTTTTTCCACCAAACCGCTCAAGCTGTGATTTTCCCTCACTATTTTTTTAAGATATTCGCCGTCCTCTGTTTTCATATCTTTTATATAAGCCGCCACTTCTTCCGGCGAATCATCTTTTGGTGCATTGGGAAACCCTATGGCTTTGGCGTGTCCTGGAGTTACAATCGGTGTTGCGCCGCAATACATCGCCTCAAGCACTGTTTTATCAATCGTATCCGGAACCATATTTATCAGCACGCGATAACGGGGATAAATTTTTTTAAGTTCGGGCATCGGCACCGAACCCATAAAACGGACGCGGCCTTTTAGTTCCGGCAAATCCGCCAATTTTTTAATCTCGGCTTCATATTCGGGGTCTATTCTCGGATCCAGCGGGCGCCCGTAATGGGTAAGCGTGTATTCTTTTGGCAGAAGCGCCAGCGCTTTTAAGACAATATCTATTCTTTTTGATTTGGAGATCCGATGAACCGCCAATAGATTCGTCATCGGTTCGCGGAGATTCTCCGCCGCCTCCGGAACATTCCAAAAATCTGTGTCAATCCCATGTCCGGTCACAACTTTGCGAGAATTCCCATTATATTGCGGCAGGCAGTCATTTGTGGCCGCAAACATCCGTTTAACTATCTTATCGCCGATTTTTAAGGAAAGCGGGCGCGTGTAATGCGTATACCAAAGATATGTCGGGATGCGGCGCAAAGCCCAATACCATGCTCCGGCAGCCAACCACCTCGGATTCATATGCGCGAACACGCGGTCGTGCGGAACGGTTAAAATCAATTTCTGGAATCGCAAAAAAGCGCGCCAGTTAGGCAGCCCTTCTTCTTTGCCCAGAGAATAAACAGGAAACGGAAGAGAGTGCTTGCCTTTTTCCAGACAAATCACTGTTACCTCAAATCCTTGGCGCGCAAATTCCTTGGCCCATAAAGACGTAAAGGCAAAGTCGTCATCATCCTCTTTTATTTTTGGAGTAATAAAAAGCAGCCGCATTATTTTGATAACTCTTTATGCAAAATTTCAATGATTCTTTCCGCCGCATGGCCGTCCCAATTTTCAATTTCCCGCGAATGTTTCCATTTACCCTGCATTATTTTTTCTATACTCTCTTTTATTTTCTGCTCGTCTAAGCCAACTATTTCATTGGTTCCCTTCTCTACTGTTATCGGCCGTTCTGTTTCATTTCTTAAAGTAAGGCAAGGCACGCCTAAAATCGTTGTTTCTTCCTGAATGCCTCCGGAATCAGTTAATACAAACTTGGCATTTTTCATCAATTGAAGAAAATCAATATAACTTAAAGGTTCAATAAAATTTAATCTTTGTTTGCGCTCTTCCCAGCCCTGTTTCCCCCACGCGGTTATTATCTCTTTCTTTGTTCTGGGGTGAATAGGGAAAATTACCGGTAAATCTTTGCTTGCGCTCTCCAATACTCTAAGGGCCATACCCAAATTTTTTCCGAGATTTTCCGCTCTATGAAGCGTGATTAAAATAAAATTATCCGACTTCAGTTTCAAAGCATTCAATATATATGATTTTTCTTCAGCCAAAGGAAGAAAGCGTTTCAAAGTATCTATCATTACATTTCCGACTAAATACTTTTTACCCTTAACTTTTTCTTCTTCCAAATTCTTTAATCCGTCCGGTTCCGAAGCAAACAAATAATCGGCAATTTTATCCGTTTCTGTGCGGTTATGTTCTTCCGACATTTTATTGTTAAAACTTCGCAGTCCCGCTTCTACGTGCGCGACGGAAATACCTGCCGCTTTTGCCGCTTCCGCTCCGGCCAAAGTGGAAGTGACATCCCCGACCACCGCAACAACATCAAATTTTTGTTCTCTAAAAATCTTTGCCAATTTCTCTTTTATTTCCCTCTTTTGCTCTTCGGCATTCTTGCCGCCGACTTCCAAATTATAATCCGGATGCGGCAGACCGAGCTCGTCAAAAAATACTTGCGACATTTTGTCGTCATAATGCTGGCCGGTATGAATCAGAGTATATTCAATATCATTAAATTCCTTTCCATTTTCATCGTGCTCTTTGTTGTGTGTTTCACACGCCTCTATAAGCGCGGCCACTTTCATAAAATTCGGCCTGGCTCCGGCAATAAAGCAAATTCTCATACTTAATTATTCTTTTCACAGACCGCGATAAGCCGGCGGCATTTTCTAAGCGGCGCGCGATTAAAAAATTTCGGCCACAGGCGGCTGTTGTACCGGGAAGCCGCGCCTTTTAACGTCCAAAAACGGTTATCCAAAAATTTATACAAAAAATTCAGAATATGAAATCCGGCTTTGTCCTGCCCCAGCATTTCTTCAACTCTAAAATGAGCCGCCAATCCAGTTTGCAGAGAAGCGGGCGTAAAATGCTGATAATGTTTGTGATGCAAAGATATGGGCATCCCAGTTGAAGGAACGGTTATGATCAGCCGACCGTTATCCTTTAGGACGCGCTTGAGATTATCTAAAACCATCGGTATTTTCTCCGGCGCAATATGCTCCAAGGTTTCTATAAAAAAAATAACATCAAAATATTTTTCTGGAAAAGGCAGGGCCTGCGTTAAATCGGCTTGAACAAGTTCGGCCGCCGGCGCCAATATCTTGGCAAAAGAAAGGGCTCTTTCGGAATAATCCGCTCCAAAAATCTCACTTGCGCCGCCTTCTTTCAAGAAGCTCAAAAACCTGCCGTCGCCGCAGCCGGCGTCAAGCGCTCTCGGCGATTCCCGGCCATTAAGATATTTTTTTAAAAACTCCAAACAGATTGAAAGGTAGCCAAAATAAACCCGCCCGTTAAAAGTATCCGGGCGCATAGACCAATGATACGGAATTTTATATTCGTCTTCCTGAACTTTTTGCCTGGCGTTAAACATAAAAAACTAACGGCGTCCGACGGTATTAAAATAAATAATCGCGCCTATTGCTTTAATGCCGTCCTTCCAGTTTATTTTTTTCCCTTCTTTATAAGTGCGCCCCCTGTAAGAAATGCCCACTTCATAAATGCGCGATTGATTAGCCGCAAGGCGCGCCGTGATCTCCGGCTCAAAACCAAAACGGTCTGATTTAAGCGACGGCGCTATCTTCCGGATAACTTCGCCGGCAAACGCCTTATAGCAGGTTTCCATATCCGTGAGATTTAAGTTGGTAAACATATTGGAAAGGGTGGTCAGGACCCTATTGCCCAAAGCGTGCCAATAATACAAAACGCGGTGCGGATGCGAGCCCAGGAAACGCGAACCGTAAACAACATCGGCGTCTCCGTTCACAATCGGCTTTATAATCCAGGAAAACTCGGCCGGATTGTATTCCAAATCCGCGTCTTGGATAATCACCACGTCGCCAGTGGTCCCTCCAAAACCGATTCTTAACGCCGCGCCCTTTCCCATATTTCTGGTCTGATAAACAATCTTGTGCCGTCCCTCGTATTCTTTAAGAATATCCCTCGTTCCGTCCGTTGAGCAGTCGTCCACAATCACGATTTCTTTTTCAATGCCGCCGATATCAGCATCCTCCACGCGGCGCAAAATTTCGCGAATGGTATTTTTTTCGTTAAAAACAGGTATGACAACGGATAATTTCATATTCTCTTTCTAAAGTCCTCTATCGTTTTCTTTAACCCGTCCTTAAGGGGCACCTCCGGCGCCCAATTTAATTTTTCCCCGGCCAAAGAAATATCGGGCTGGCGCTGGCGCGGGTCATCGGCGGGAAGGGGTTTGTATTCAACCTTGCTTCGCGACCCTGTTTCTTCAATAATCATCTGCGCTATATCTTTTATCTTATATTCCTCCGGATTGCCCATATTAAACGGCCCGGTAAAGCGCTCTTTGAGCAGATTTATCATGCCTCGCGTAAGGTCATCCACATATTGAAAGCTGCGCGTCTGGCTGCCGTCTCCGTAAATGGTGATGGGCTCGCCGCGAAGCGCCTGCACCACAAAGTTTGACACGACCCTGCCGTCGTTAACGGCCATGCGAGGGCCGTAGGTATTAAAAATCCTGATTATCCGCGCGTCGGTTCCGTATTGACGGTTGTAATCCATGCACAATGTTTCCGCGCATCTTTTTCCCTCATCATAACAGGCGCGCGGGCCGATTGGATTGACATTGCCGCGATAGCTCTCTTTTTGCGGGTGCTCCACCGGATCGCCGTAAACCTCGGAGGTAGAGGCCTGGATCATGGGAATTTTCAGCCGCTTTGCGAGTTCAAGCATATTAGCGGTGCCCAAAACATTGGTTCTTATTGTTTTCACGGGGTCAAACTGATAATGGACCGGCGAGGCCGGACAAGCAAGATGAAAAATGGCGCCGACTTCCAGATTTATCGGCTCGGTAACATCATGGCGTATCAGTTCAAAGCGGTCCGAAGGAAGAAGGTGGCGGATATTATCCTTTGAACCGGTAAAAAAGTTATCTAAACACGCTACTTCATGACCAAGGGAAAGAAGCTTATCGCAAAGATGAGAGCCGATAAATCCGGCTCCGCCGGTTACAAGTATGGTTAAACGGTTTTCCATAAGCTGTTCATTTTATCCGCTATTGCCTTGCTTGACAAGCCCGACACGGAAATCCTCCCTGCTTCGGCCAATCTCTTGCGCAAATCCTCTTGAAGAGCCATTTTCATTAAGGCCTGCCGCATCGCCTCGCTATTTCCAAAAGGAACAACAAGCGCGTTTTCTCCGTCTTTAAGGAAATCATGCGCCGCGCCAACTTCGGAAGTGGCAACTACGGGGCAGCCGCGCTGCAACGCTTCCACAATAACCCTGCCCCACGACTCCTGCCGCGAAGGCAGAACCAAAAAGTCAGCCGTACGGTATTCGTTATCCAATAACGCTTCCGAAACCGTTCCGACAAAATCAATTCTAGAATCCATATCTAAATCTTTTGTCAGCCCCTTAATCGTTTCGGCTTCCATCCCGTCGCCGACCACGCGCAAATACAAAGGAATTTGTTTTGCCGCGGCCGCGAAAACAGGCAAAAACCAATCAAGGCCTTTTTCCTTGGTTAATCTGCCGACAAATAAGGCGCGGATAGCGCCTTCCGGATATTTATCCGCGCTCTTTACAGGCGGTTCGGACTTAATCTCGCCGGAAACTACCGGAAACACTTCTATGTGTTTTGATTTTAACGCTAAAAATTTATTCAACATTCCTTCCTTCGCTTTTTGGCTCACAATCCTGATGGCGTCCGCTCGCCGCAAAATCCGGCCGGCGATTAAATTACGGAACAAATGAGGATGCAATCTTTTATCTTTTGGCCAAAAATCGCCGTGAAGTTCGGCTATTAATTTGGCCTTATTTTTTTTCGCCAAATACCTTGCCAAAAAACCGGTAAAAAACGGGTCCTGCGCGGATATGATATGCGGCCTAAAACTTTTGACGAGTTTCTTGCCGCCAAAAAACGTATTTACAAACGCGCTGATTTTATTGCTTCCGCCAAATCTATGAACATATAAATTGGTTCCTAACATATGTTTCTCGCTTCCGGCGCCTAAAACTAAAACAACTAAGCCGTTAGCGCCGAGAGCGTAATTTAACATTCTCCTGAAACTGGGCGAATCGCTCTCCAAAACAGAGGCGTCCAAACTTATAATCATCGCTCTTTTGCTTAGCAAAACCGCGCCTAACGCCGTTTCTGTTTCCTTAAAAGTTCTTTCTTCCGTAAAACCTCTTGCTTTCTCTTGCGCGCGCTCCGCCATGCTCTCGGCAAATTTATCATCCGTGAGAAGTTTGACCATCGCCTCTTTAATCGCTCCAACATCGTTAACGGCAAAAACAACCGCATTTTCTCCGTCAGAGACAAGCTCGGCGTTTCCGCCCGCGCAAGTAGTGGCCAAAGGAAGTCCGGCGGCCATAACCTCAATCAGCTGATGGGAAAATCCCTCATAGGCGGTATTTAGGACAAAGGCGCGGGAAGTAAGATACAGTTCCGGCAATTCGTTATGCGGTATCTTGCCCGGCAAATGCGCTGTACCCTCAAGGCCCAACTCTAAAACAAGATTCTCAAGTTTGGCGCGTTCCGGCCCGTCACCCGCGATAACAAGCTGAGCGTCCGGAATTATTTCCTTGACTTCGCGCATGGCAAAAATCAATTCTTCAAATCCTTTCCACGGAACAAGGCGGCCGGCGGAAAGAATTGTTTTTGGCTTGCCGCGCACAGTCGGTTTGGGATAAACGGCTCCCAAAACGGCGTTATAAATAACTTTGACATTGAAAGGATATACTCCCCAGCCCAAAACTATTTTTTGAAGATACTTGCTGGGAACTATCACCAGCTCCGCGGAGCTGGCAACATATTTTTCAATCTTTTTCAAAATCTCAATCTTCAATCCGTATTTTTTTGTCTGAAAATCGTCCAACGCGTCCCTTATCCCGTATTTTCCCTGCGCCTGCTCCCAGGCGTAATCACCGACCATTTTAAGCGCAAAATATTTTCGCGCGAGTTTGGCGGCCAGAAGCGCCGGCAATCCCGAAGAAACGGAATCCTGCGCGAAAATAATGTCGCCGCTTCTTCCCGCGCGCCAGACCTTAAGAAAATAAAAAAAGTGGCGCAATACCGGCGCGGGACGCCTGCTTACTTTATAAATTTCCGCTTCAGGATTGTCTTTGCCTTCGCCGTAAGAAACAACGACAACTTCATGCCCGGCCGCTAAAAGATGCTCGCGCAATTTTTTACTGTATTGCGCCGGGCCTCCGATATCCGGCGGATAGATGCCTGTGGCAATAATGATTTTCATCCCGTTAGAAATAGGGTTCATAAATATCTGTCGTAGAGCGAACTTACCTGTTCGGTGATTTTATCCCATGAGAAATTTTTAATTCTTTCCTTGGCGGCGGCAACCATCCGTTTGGCAAGTTCGTCATCGCTCCATATTCTTTTGATTGCTTCGGCAATGGCCTGCGGGTCTTTGGGCGGAACAAGCAACCCGGTCACTTCGTTTTCCACCGCGTCAGGTATGCCCCCGACATAAGTGCCGACTACCGGCACTCCCAAGGCCTGCGCTTCCAAAAAAACAATCCCCAACCCTTCGGCCAGCGACGGACCGACAAAAATTTCCGCGGTCGCGGCTTCGCTCATGGCGCGGCCGTGCGGCAGGGCTCCGCGGAAAAAGACGCATCCTCCAAGATCAAGCGCGCGGACAAGATTTCTAAGTTTTTCTTCTTCGGCGCCGGAACCGACAATTACCAGATGCGCGTCTCCAAAATGCGCGCGAATTATGGGCATGGCCGAAATCAGATACTCATGGCCTTTTTCCCAGCTAAGCCGCCCCACGCTGACGATTCTTTTTGGAATTTTGGCGCGCTGATGCGAGAGAAGCGGCTGTATTTCCGTTAAATCCACCCCGTTGGGGATTTTGGAAATCCTGCTTTCGCTAACGCCAAGACGCGCCGCGCGCTCCTTCAGATAACGGCTGATGGCGGTTATGTGCGAGGGAGAAATATGAATCAATTTCCATAAAAAATACGGGATTTTTCTTTGTTTTTTCGCGTCGTCCAAATCTCCGCTCTGCAGCGTCAATATTGTCGGGGTTTTCCACCGGAGAAACCGATAAAACATCAAGGCCATGCCGGCATAGGATTCCATAATGGCGTGCGCCAAATCCGGCTTTAATGAAAACGCCGCCACGGGCGCCAAAAACGGAAACAGCCACTTATCAAATTTCACGCCCAGGCCAAGGCGCACTAATTTTCCGTGACGCAAATTTTCCCGTTTGGGCATCTTGCGGGAATTGCGGGTGGTAAAAAGCACAAAGTGGTAGCGCTCTCCGAGACGGTCTACCACTTCTCTTACAAATCTTTCCGCTCCGCTCTCCCACGGCATATAAAATGCCGAGAAGATGGCGATAGTTGGTTTATCGGAGGTATGCTTCATATGTCTTTTTGAGTCCTTCTTCAAGCCCGACGCGCGGCGTAAAGTCCAGACATTGCCGCATCTTGCTTATCTGCGGCCAACGATGCCAGACCTCAATTTTCCGCGGCGGCAAAAATTCCGGTTTTATACTTTTCCCGGAAATGGAAATTATTTTTTCAGCCAGTTCCAGGACGGTTGTCGGCCGTCCGGTGCCGATATTTATCACCTGCCCGTTGGCTTCATCGCGAGTGAGCGCGCAAATCGCGGCTTCCACATTATCATCAACAAAGACAAAATCCCTTGTCTGGGTTCCGTCGCCAAAAATTGTCGGAGATTTTCCTTCCAAAACCTGATTGATGAATACGCCGACCACAAAACCGTACTCGCTTCCCTCCTGCCGCGGCCCGTAAACGTTAAAAAAGCGCAAAGCAACGGTTGGAAGTTTTCTTTTTTCCCAATACGCCCGCAGAAGATTTTCTCCCGCGAGTTTTACCACCGCGTAGGGCATTTTGGCGTTAACGGCGCCGTCTTCGCGTTCGGGCAGCTCAAGAGGGTTGCCGTATACTTCGGATGAGGAAGAAAAAACTATTTTTTTAACTCCCGCGCGCTCGGAGCACTCCAGAATGTTGTTTATACCGGCAATGTCAGCCATCACCTCAAGCGGCGATTCCAAGGTTCTTTTTACTCCCACGATGGCCGCGTAATGAAACACAAAATCTATCTTGAACTGGGAAAATGCCGCGGCAAGCTCCGTCTTGTTATTGGCGTCTCCTTTAATAAAATAAAAATTGCCGTTTGTTTTAAGATGTTCAATGTTTGATTCGCGGCCGGTGGAAAGATTGTCAAAACAAACAACAGCCGAGCCCATTTTAAGCAGACGTTCGCACAAATGAGAGCCGATAAACCCGGCTCCGCCGGTAACTAATGAGATTTTTCCTTCAAGCATACCCCGCACATAATTTAGGTTATGTGCGGGGCATACCCCGCACATAATTTGCTTAATCCAACACATAATTCAGATTATATGTTGAATCTGATAATTAGATAATATACCTCCCCGCATTCTTACAAACAAACTGAATTATGTGCGGGGTGATAAACTTCCTCTCATTATGGGCGCAAAAGTACGAATTGTCAATGCGGTTAAAATGTCTTATAGTTAAACGAACAGTATGCCCCGCACATAACTTTGCCTATTATAGCGTGGTGCGGGAAAGTAAAAAGATTAAAATATTGTTTGTCTGATTTTATTAAGTAAATTATGTGCGGGGTATGAATAAGCCCAAAATACTTTATCTCATTACTCAAGCCGAATGGGGCGGCGCCCAACGTTATGTTTTTGATTTGGCAATCGCTTTTAAAACGGAATTTGACGTGTCTATCGCGGCTGGAGCCGAAAATGGCGACGATTCGCTTTTAAGGCGATCCCGAGACAACGGAATACGCACAGTTGAAATTTCAAACCTGCATAGAGAGATACGGCCAATTGAAGATATCCGCGCGCTTTTAAAAATACGTTCACTGCTTAAAGAACTTAAGCCGCAAATACTTCATCTAAACAGCGCCAAAGCAGCCGTCCTCGGAACTTTGGCCGCGGCTTGGACAGGAATAAAAATAGTTTATACGGTGCACGGCTGGTCGTTTCTCGAACCGCTTTCAATATGGAAAAAGGCGGCCTATCTTATTTTTGAAAAAATATCTTGTTCGTTTGGCCGCGAGGCCACCATACTTTTAAGCCAAAAAGAATTGGCGGCCGCCAAAAAATACGGATTGAATTGCGGCGAAACAGAAATTATTTTTCATGGAATTGCTCCGCCGGCATTTTTGGACAAGGAAACCGCCTTGCAAAAATTAAACGAACATCTGCAAAAACCTCTGCCCAAAAATGCCCTTTTAATAGGCACCGTCGCCAACCTTTATGAAACAAAAGATATCGCCAACCTCATCGAGGCGTTAAAAGGCGTAAATGAAAATTTTATTTCAATCGTCATCGGAACAGGGCCTTTATTTGGCCGCCTTAAAACATTGATTGAAGAGGAAAAACTTTCAAACCGCGTTATTTTGGCCGGAAAAATCATACCGGCAACGGAGATATTAAAATCCTTTGATATTTTTGTCCTGCCATCGGCCAAAGAGGGTTTCCCCTACGCGATTTTGGAAGCCATGGCCGCCGGACTGCCTATTGCCGCCACTTCCGTCGGAGCCATTCCGGAAATGATTGAAGATAAAAAAAGCGGCCTTATAGCGCCGCCTAAAAACCCGGGCGCGCTTAAAACCGCGATTGAATCGCTTTTGAAAGATGAAAATCTTCGTTCCTTGCTCGGCCAGACAGCCGCAAATGAATTCAAAATCCGTTTTTCAAAAGATAAAATGGTTCAAGCGACAAAAGAAATCTATTTAAAGTTTCTTTCTGATTCGTCAAAAAGCAGGGAAATCTGAGCCATAAATGTCGGATTCTTGCGGACATTTCTATCGGGATATGCGCGATAAATCGCGGCTATAATCTCCCGCGCCTTTTCCCGCTCGCCGCGATTTAAAAATATTCTGCTTAGCAAAACAGAAGTGTATGGTTCAGATTTAACCTGCGCCGCGTAACGTTCCACCCACGATGGATCTTTTACCGGATTGCCGGTTTTGTCCGCCAAATTCATAAACAAAACCATTTGCTCGTAAATAACCGGAGTAAAACCGCCGTCTAAAGATTTTTTCATTGCCTTATAAGCGGCCGAATCGTCGCCTTTAGCGGCCAATCCGATTCCTTCCCACCACAATGCTTCAACCTCGTCATTGTTTTGCCTTGCCAACGAAATATAAAGCTCCATCTCCTGCGGCATCCAGAGCGCAAACGGCGAACCGTAATCGTAACGGAGCGCGCTTCGCATTTCCTTATACGCGTCTTTGGGAAAATTCGCCCTGGCAAGCGCTTCGCCGTAGCGCCAGCGCGCTTCGGGCACGCGCTCATATAATTCCACCGCCTGCCTGCCCAGCTCTACTGCGTTTTCCGTCTGGCCTTTAATCAAGTAAAGCCGCATCAAAGTAAAATAAATCTGCTGCCGCTTGGGAGAAAGCTCTTTGGCTTTAAGCAAGGACTCTTCCGCTTCAAGATAATATGAGGGACCCAGAACCGAGGCCATCAACATGCTCCAGCGCGCCAAATTCATCATATAATAAGTATCGTTCTGGTGCGCCGCCGAGCTTTTTTTATACTCGCCATAAACATCATTAATCATCTTTTCGGCGTCGCCGCGGCTCAAATTTGACGCACCCTGGAGAATGGCCACGACCAATTTGGAAAGTTCGTCGCGGCTTTCCTGCCGGTAAGGGCTTGGTTTTTGAAGCGCGTCATAAATTTTGTCGTAAGAGGCCCGCGGATTTTGCGCAAAATTAACGCCGGCGGAGATGGTCGCGGCCGAAACGGAAAAAGGAATAACATTTATAAAAATTGACAAAATCAGCAGACCCAAGGCGCCGCCCATGGCCATGGCAATGCGCGCGGGCGGCTCCAGCCGCAAAAAAGCCGGCTGCTTTTCTGATGCCTTTTTTGGAGCCGTATCTTGCGCCGCCAGAATATGGGCATAACCCAAAAAAGCATACAGCGTAATCCAAATGCCCAGGGTGTCAAAAGCGAAAAGATTCTGCACGAAATAACCGAGCAGAGCCGCGAGCATTACGGCGCTAGGCCATTTTTGCTCCGGACGCCGGCTTTCGCGGAAAAATTCCCGCGCGGCAAAAACAAATACGGATAAATAAGCAGCCAGTCCCAAAATGCCGCTGTCATTAAGCTTGTCAATTAAAAAATTGTGAGAATGGTCCTGCCAGGTCTCGTAAGAGCCGTAAGCGTAAAATTTCGGATCATAATATCTGTTAAATCCGTAATAATAATTTTCCGGCCCCCAGCCCAAAATCGGCCTGTGCGCCCAAGCGCGAAGCCCGACTTTCCAATTCATCAGCCGCGTCTGGGCGGTATTGGTGCGCAGATTTAACTCGGCCACCTGATGCAAAAATTTGCTGTTCTGCGCCAAGCGCGTGCCGGAAATTAAAAAAACAAAAGCGACTAAAACTAAGGGCAGCGCGGCCGCCGCCAAAGAAACGCGGGGGCGCGCCTTAAAATTTTTTGCCGCCCGGAAAAGAAAGATGAAAACAAGAGAAACGACGATGGCAATAAGCGCGCCTCTGGTCTTGGCCCAGGAAAAAGCGACGAATTCAAGTCCAAGCAATCCCAATAACGCCAATTTCAAACCGATTTTTTTCTCGCCGGCGATATACCACGCGAGCAGATACATCTGCATCAAAAGATAAGCGGAAAGGTAAATGGCGTTTCCAAAAGTGCTGTAAATGCGCCCGCCTTTGGTTTCGTGAAGAAACGAGGGGGAAAAATATTGAATAAATCCTATAAGCGTCACCGCGGCTCCGGCAACAATGGCATAAGCAAATAATTTCCGCCATTCATCCTTTGTTCTGTAAATGCTTACGGCCATAAGCGCGAAAAGCGCCACATGCGCGTACATAAAAAGCCCCATCATCCGCTCATGATTGCCCCAAAAACTGCGCAAAGGGTCAATGGAAAAAATAGTGGCGAACGTCTCTATAATCAAAAGAGCGATGATGGAAATAAGAATTTTGGTTTTCCGCGGACGATAAGCCGGGGCCGTCAGCATCAGATACAAATACGGAATCGCCAGCAGTTCCACTAAAAATCTGAAGGCCAGAGATTTCGGGAAAATAAAAGGAAATATCGTTGCCGAGGTATAGATAAGCGGAACAAAAAATACCAGCCCCACGCCAACGCGCAAAAATTTAACTATGATTGTTTCTATTTTATTATTCATTGTTGTTGTTTAATTTCTCATTTTCGCGGCGGCTGATTTCCTCCAAAAAAGCTTGCGCTTCGGCCGCGTAACTTGAATCCAAGCGAACCGCTTCCGCCGCGGCTTTCCGCGCCTTGCCAAATTCGCCAAGTTCAAGCTCAACTACGGCAAGCTGGCCAAAATAATTTACATCGTCATCTTCCAGCTTGATGTCGGCCAAAAGCAAAACGCGCAAAAGCTCATAATCGCGCTCTTGTGCCGCCAGATCAGCCGCGAACTTTCTTTCTTTGGAAAGAAGGGGCAGATAATTAAATTTGTCTTTATCAACCAAAACTCCGTCAATCAAATCGTAATCAATGGTTTTTAACTCTTTGCCCAAAAGCGCTTGCCGCCATTCGCGAAGCGCTTTGCCGTTTTCCCCATTATAAGCATAAGCAATGCCCAGCCGCCAGCGCGCTTGGCCGATGTCGGGATTAAAACTTATTGCTTTCTCCAACAGCGATACGGCTTCGCCTATTTGCCGTTTTAGATATTTTACCGACGCCAGCTGGAAAAAAAGCGCTTGCCGCCGAGGCGAGTATGGCTCGGCCGCCGCGTAGGCCTCTTCGGCGGCGTTAAGGTCCTCCGGACCGAAAAGGATCGCGCGCTCAAGATACAAATTTCCCAATTCATAGCGATAGGCAAAGTCGTTTGGCGCCTCATTGATGTTTTGTTTCATTTCCAAAATAGCGCGGTCCAATAAAACCCTGGCGTCTTCTTTAGTCATGGAATCCGCGTCTTCAAACACTTTGTTGGCCAGCCGCAAACGAAAATCGCGGATTAAAGAGGGCTTAAAACCGCTTGCTTGCTCAAACAAAACCAGCCCTTCTCGCGCCGCAAGAGGCGGCAGCAGTTCAAAAGCAAACATTCTCTTGGCGGCTCGCGCGTTCGCGAGCGTGGGCGCAATGGCCAAAACGGCGAGAAGGCAGCCCAAAATCAAACCCGGATAATAGCCCCCTTTTGGTTCTGCTTGTTTTTCCGTCTCTCCGCCGGCTGGCAGAGCATACGCGGAAGAAATATACGCCAAAACAAACATCAAATAAATCAAGCTGGTCGGCGAATCAAAAGCGAAAAAATTCTGCGCGGCATAAGCGGCAAGCAAAGAGGCCAGAATCGCGCCCTCATTTTTGCTTTGATTTTTATTCTTCACGCTTTTGATGATGGCCAAAATCGCGGCGACAAAAATGCCCAGATAGGCCAAAAATCCCAGAACGCCGCCCATAACCAGCATATCCAAATAAGTATTATGGCTTCTGTCAGACCATGTTTCCGACACGCCGAATTTGAGCAGAGCCGGGTCATATTCTTTGTCAAAAGCGTAATCAAAATTTTCCCAGCCCCAGCCCAAAGCTGGCCGCTCGCCAAAAGCGCGAAGCGCCGTGCCGTATATCAGCAATCTCTGATTTGAACTGGCTTCTTGCAGGCCAAGATTTGTAAAACGTCTGACCGTATTGATTGTCGTTTGGTTGCCGGCGGCGTAAAGAATAATAACTAACATCAGCATTGCCGCGACAATAGAACCGATTTTTAAAACCGCGGACTTGCGTCGCTCTTTCGGCTGCAAGATTGTGAAAGAAACAAGAGTGAAAAGCGCGCCGGCAAGAAATCCAAAAAACGCGCCGCGGCTCTGGGCAAAAAGCAAAGCGACAAAAATCAAAATGGAGGAAGCCAAAAACAAAAAACGGTTTCTTTTCCGGGCGGATAAAAATAACTTGGCTGAAATAAAAAGCGGGAAAAGAAGATAACCGCCGTAAAATATGGGATTGCCCAAAGTTCCCCCGACGCGGCTGCCGCCTGTTCGCGCGTATTCCCCTATGCCCAACATGGCCATTAACACTCCGACGGCAACAGCTAATAACAAAAGCTGTTTTTTTGCCGCCACAGAACGGCTAAAAGCGAAAAAAAAGATAAAATACGCGGCCAGATAATGAAAAAAATTAAAAAGCCCCAGAACGCGGTTGTCGCTTCCCCAAAAACTCTGATAAAAATCAATTCCCGTTATCGCCGTAATCGCCAAAACAGCGACAAAAATCAATAAAGCCGCCGCGACGGGATTATTTCTTATGATTCGCTCGCGCCGGCGCCAAAAAAATACGGCTCCGAGCGCGGGCAAAAGCAGGGCGATAATAATCTGAATAATCACGGCCTTGCCCAAAACATCGGGATAAAGAACCCTTGGCAAGACATAAAACGGCGCGAGCAAAAGCAAACACGCTCCGACAAACGTTATTTTTTCTAAAATCTGATATTTGGATTTTAACATTTGGATTTATTTGTTCTCCATCGTCTTCAAAAACAATTCCGCCTCGTCTCTGTAAGACGGGTCCAATTTTGCCGCCAAAAGCGCCTCTTCGCGCGCGTCCTCCCAGCGTCCGATTTCTTTGTAAACAACGGCTAATTGGGCGTGGATGTCGGCCCGCTCCGGCGCCGCCTCCAGCGCGGCTTCCAAATAAAGCTGGACTCCGAAATAATTTTTTTCTCTGGCCATTAAGGTGGCGAGAATCAAACGATTTTCAACCTCGTGCGGAATAAATTTTTTCCTTGCCGCTTCCAAAAGCTCTCTGTCCGCGCTAACAATATCTCCCGTTTCGCGTAGCATTGCCCCGTAATACCAATGCGCTTCCCCCACCTCCGGCTCCAATTCCACCATCTTGCGGTAAATCTCCTTGGCGTCTGGAAGCCGCCCTTGCAACACCCGCAATTTAGCCAGGCCGAACCATGTTTGCTGGCGCTTGGGCGAAAGGGCAATAGCCGCCTCAAATTCTTTCTCCGCTTCATCATTAAAAGACGGGTCATAGTTAAGCGCTTCAGTGTATAATCTGGCCAGCAGATAGTGATAATAAACGTGCAACGGGTGGCGGGCGATGTTTGCCTCAAGCGCGCGCCGGGCAAAATCAAAATAATCCTGAAACTGTTCCGGCGGTATTGATTTTTTGATTAAAACGCCCACCACAATCTGCGCCGCCTGCGTCCGCGTTTCCTCCTTATATGGAGTCGGCAATTTTAACGCTTCGCGAAAAAGAGGAATGCTGCGAACATCGCTGTAATCAGTCGCGTAAACAGTTGATTGCAGCATGGCGTCGGAGGCGACCATCGGCTGCCAGTTTAATTTGTAAATCATAATTCCAGACGCCAAAAGCAATATGGGGAGAAGAAATTTGGAGTTTTGAGTTTTGAGTTTTGAGTTTGTTTCGGATTTCGGGCTTCGGATTTCGGGTTTAAATTCTCCCATCTTCGAACTTCCAACTTCCGCCCTCTGGTTCACTCCGGAGAGCAAAAACAGAAACAGAAAAAATGAGGCGGGGGAATCAAAAGCAAACAGATTTTGGATAAAATACATCAGAAGCCCTATAGAAAAAATCCGGCCTGTCAAAGCGCCCCGCCAGAGCCGATAAAACGCGTAGCCCAAAAGCGTGAGATAGGAAATAAGTCCGAGAACTCCGGAATGAATCAATGTCTCCAAAACAATATTGTGCGGCCTGTCCCACCATGTTTCATAATATGAAAAGCGCAAAAGAGACGGATTGTAATACTGATTAAAGGCGATGGGAAAATTCTCCTGGCCCCAGCCCAAAAGAGGCCTCGCGGCAATGCCCTTAAGCGCGACCTGCCATCCCAAAAAACGGGTGGTAATAGTCACTTCTTTTAAGGAGGTGACGGAAAAACGCCGCAAAGCCGGAATTGACTGAAAAGAAACCGGACCTTTGCTTAAAGATAAAAACAAAGCCATTGCCAAAATAAAAACGCCGGAGGCAACCGCGGCTATTTTTAGCCGGCGCGAAATCCTTGTTAAAACAAGGGCAACAAGCGAAAATACCAAACCGGCTGCAAGAGCTATAAGCGCGCCGCGCGTCTTGGTGGCCAAAATCATAATGATAAAAAAAGCCGCGGCCAAAAAAGCAAACCATCGGCGCCATCCGCTTTTTCTAAAAGCCAAATACAAGGCAAACGGCAGATACAGAATAAAGGCGGCGGCAAGAAAAATAGGATTACCCAAAGTGCCGGCAAGGCGAAATCCCAAATCAACGCCGAAAATAAGAATGTTCCACAAGCGCAAAAGAGCGACAATGCCCAAGGCAATACCTCCAAGCACGGCAATAAAATACGCGCGCTCCTTCCATTTTTGCTCGCCAAAAACAGAACGCGCCATTAAAAAAAATACAATCGCGTGCAGCTGGGTGATAAGTCCCATGCCTCTTTCTTCCGTTCCCCAAAAACTGCGCAGAGAGTCAACTCCTAATACTCCCGCCAAAACGCTCACGGCAAAATAAGCCAGTAAAAGTTTAGAGAGAGTGTCAAACTTCGGCCTGTATTCCGGCGCGCCGACTATCAAAACTATAAATAACGCCAAAAATAATTCAACCGTTGCTTGCAAAAAAACAATCTTGCCGAAAACAAACGGATAAATTGTCCAGGGGGTTACGGCAAGCGGCAGGAAAAAAATAACAAACAAAAGCCCCCAGCGCAAAATGCTCAAAATTAAATTTTGATTGGATTTTGTCATTGCCGGTTGGAAAGGTCCTCCACCGCGCCTATAAATTCTTCCACATCGGCGCGCCTTCCCGGATCAAGCGTAATTGCCTTAAACGCCTCGGCTCTGGCTTCGTCAAATCTGCCTACGCTGGCGTAAACCGCCGCCAGCCGCAGATGCAGGCCCGCGTCATTTGGCTCGGCTAGAGAGAGCCGTTCCAAAATCGGAATTATTTTTTCATACTTCCCGCGCGAGGCGTAAAAATCAACCACAAAATTAATGCGGCGGATAACGCTCGCGCGAACATCTTGAAGATTGGAAACATAATTAGTCGCCGCCGCCTTGTCAAAGGCCACTTCAGCCGCGTCATATTCTCCGGCGGCAACAAGCGCCATGCCATACATCCAATATGACTCGCCGTGCTCGGGATTGGCAAGCGACAGAGCTTTAGCGCGCGCCACCGCTTCCGCCGCATTCCCGCGAGCCAATTCCATTTGCACGCGCATAATGGCTGTTGTCTGCCTGCCGGGCGCCAGCGCTTCGGCGCGATTAAACATTTCTTCTGATTTTTGGAAATACGCGCCGTCAAGATATTCGCCGGCAAGAGAAAAAATCTGCGCCGAACGGTAAACAAGAGGATAAACTTGCGGATGCGCGTTGGCGGATTTCTCCAGATAAGCCGCAAACTCCGGAAGAATTGATTTGGTTACGGGAACCGGAATAACTCCGGCCGCGTCGCCTTTTAAGATATCATCGGCAAAAATCTTGGCAATCTCATCGTGAAGCGCCGTTTGCGTCCGCAGAGCCGATAAAAAATCTTTTTTGAATTTTTCAAAATCCCGCTGTACAACGTCTTTTTCCGCGCGAATGGCGTAATAAGAGGCCTTAACGGGCAAAATCGCTCCGGCCCAAAGGAGCCATAAAATAACAAAAAAACTTAAATACCGTCCGGCTCTTCCCAGAACAAAACCAGGTGCCGCGGCGCTTTGCTCCGAAAAAATTTGAACATCAATAAAGGCAAGCATGGCCGCAAAAAGAATAAGCGCGCCAAAAGTGTCAAAAAGAAAAAATCCCTGTCCCAAATAACCCATAAGCCCGCCGGCTAAAAGCCCGGCCTCGCTTATGGGAAGCTGGAAGCTGGAATCCGGAAGCTGGGATATTTTACGGCGGCAAATGAGCCAAATTGGAATTGCAAAAAGAGCGATAAAAGAAATAAGCCCGACAATGCCGCTACTGCCCGCGATTTCCAAAACAAGATTATGCGGCCGGTCTGACCACGTTTCGGAATAAGAGTATTTTAACAATTCCGGCCGATAAAACCGCGAGAACATTATCTCATAATTTTCCGGTCCCCATCCCAGCAGAGGTCGCGCCTTAAATCCGTCCAGCGCGATTTGCCAGTTGATGATTCTGGTTTCGGCCGTTCCTTCGCGCAGGAGCGAGCCCAGCGCTTTTCCAGGCGCGCTCTCGCGGCCTAAACCAAAATAGATAAACAATGAAGCGGCAATAAGGACAATCGGCAAAACAACGCCGGCAATGCCTAAAATCCGCGCGAAACGCCGACGCGAAAAGATAAGCAAAATCAAACCGGTTGTGAGCGCGCCCAAAAACAGTCCCATTATGGCGCCGCGGCTTCCGGCGGCAAAAAGCGCCGCGGTTTCGGCAACAATAACAACCGTCAAAAAAATTTTAATCTTGCGGCCCCTCTCCCGAGAGAAAAGCAGGGCGGTGAAAAAAATAATTAAAACAAGATAGCCGGCAAAAAAGCTGGGATTGCCGAAAGAACCGAAAAACCAATCGCCCGAAGAGCCAAAAAGGCGCGAGCCGGCGCCGGTGAATTTTTGCGCAAAACCGATAATCGTTCCCAGGCCTCCGGAGACGGCTATCATTCGCAAAAATTGAAGCTGTTTGCCGCGGCTTAAAAGCGCCTGCCTTAAAAGCAGAAAAAACAAAAAAAGAAAAATAAAAAAAATCGTGCCGGTTCCGCGCATTTGGTCGCCCCAAAAACTTTTCTCCGGATTCTCTCCCAAAAAGCCGGTAAAAAGCCGGATTAAAATATAAGCGCCAAAAACATAAAAAACAGCCGTAATGTTTAATCTAAACCCGCTCCCGGAAAAAACAAAAACAAGAAAAGACAAACCAATGATTGTCTCAAAAATGGCTTCCTTGCCCGAGAGATGGGGAAAAAGCACGCCCGGAGTAATAATAAGCGGCAGGAAAAATACGGCTAAAAGCGCGCCACGGATTGCTTTTTCAATTTTCTGCTGATTCATAAATATAACTGATATTAGGTTTATGAAGAATTGTTTTATAAATTTAGCCAAAAATTTAGGTTTAAACTTTGCCAGTTATTTGTCATTCCCGCGAAAGCGGGAATCTACGGGTTCAAATTCTGGATTCCCGCTTTCGCGGGAATGACATAAAAAACCCAATATCAGTTATGTCGGCATTTATAATATATTTTGTTAACCCGCTCGTCAATGGCTGATAGCCCAAATTCAAACCCCCACGCCAATTATTGGCGTGGGGGTTTTGCGAAGAAGCGTCTTTATCACGCCTCCCGGCATCCTGCTAAATAATTAGTCCTTCGACTTTCACTCAGGACAAACCCTGAGCTATGCCGAATGGGTTAGTAGGAGAGCGTCTTACCGACAAGCGGCAAGCTGTCAACATCAGTCAGGTTGGTGATGTATTCATCAGACCACTGAACTGGCGACTGACCGCCGGTCGCGCCTGTCTGGATGCCCACCGACAAGGTGTCGTTGGCTCCAATGTCGCTGTTGGAAGTATCCAAAGTGACAATGACGGTGCGAGAGCTATTACCCGCGATTTCAAGGTCAGTGAGGTTTCCTTCAGTAAGCTGCGTGTCCTGGGCAAATCCTCCGCCTGTGTGGTTCATCGTTGTGGTGGCAAGCAGGTTAGCCGCGTCAACTGTCTCTTTATAGATATTCATTACTGCTCTTGTGCCGCCAATCGGGAGCGAGATGCCGGATGAGTTCACATCAAGGTTCAACTGCTTCAAGGTGATAGTGTAACCGCCCGGACTGGTGTTAGTGAACACAAACTTGGCAACCGTTGCTTCAGAGCTCTTGGTCTGGAGTCCTGATGGAGCGTCAGAGGCGTGAGCAACCGTGAGCTTGGACTTGAGCACATCAAACACAACCGCTTTAGCTCCGCCGCCGGTAGTACCGGTTGTAGGACCGATTATCAAACCGGCAGTGGCTGTGGCTCCGCCTTGAGTAATCTTAATGCCCGAGCCCTTGCCTGTTGCTTCTACCGCATCATTGAAGCCGGACGTCGCACAATCCCAGTCACCGGTTGAACCAACTGTTGCGTCGCCAGCGAGAGTTCTGCCGCATGGAGAACCTTCCGCAGCGCTGTCATGAACAGTGGTAGAAGCGCCACCCATCACAAAGAGACGGTGAGTAGAAGATGACTGTCCGCCGTCCGCAAATGGGGTAAGGTCAGCTTTAACCGTAAGGGTCAGGTTGCCTCCCTTTGGCACTATTAGTCCGCCGCCGGAAAGACCGGTAAGGTCAAATACCGCGAGCGGCACGCTGGTGTTGTAGGTTGTGGTATCCAGCGAGGCAAGCGAGCCCAAAAGCGTTGAGCCGTTCCACAGCTTCACGTTCTTAAGAGTACCAGTGGAGTTAAACGGCACCGCGGTGTTAGTGGTCATATCATCGGCAACCACAAGCTTGGTGACCAAGATGTCTTCAGCGTTGGACTCTTCAGCCAGTTTGAACTTGGCAAATACCTGTTCGGAAGAGCCAAGCGTTAGCTGGGAAGCGGCCGGATCGCCGGAAACAGAAGTCACGCGCAGCATTCCCTTAGTGGCAATGAAGAGATCCTGGAGCGAAACATCAGTGGTATAGCTTGTATCAGTTGAAGTGGTAACGCCGGTGGCAGTCACTTTGTCCGCGATAACTTCGCCGTTTACGTCATCAGTATTCACATTAGAAACAGCCGCCGTGGTGCTCTTAATGTCAGCATAGACATCAATAACTATTTGTTCACCAATGCCAACGCGAAGCGACGGCGATACGGTAAACTCGTAAGTTGTTGAGTCGGTGTCCGTAAGAGTGCCGACTGTTGTGCCGAGCTGGGTAGTGCCCTTCTTCAATTTCATATTGATGAAGTAGTCGGCAAGGGTCACAGTGTCGCTTGTTGTATCAACGTCATCCTTCAAAGTAACGCCGGTGATATCCGATTCTTCAGCTCCGCCGGTAATGACAAACGAGCCAATGCGCACGCCGGTCAAGCCGGGCACGCCAAGAGGCCTGGCGGATGTGTAGCTGGCCAAGCTGGTATTCTTAGTGACAGTCAGAAGGCCAGAACCAACCGTTACTGTTCTGCCGGAAACCGCGGAAGTGCTAATGGCCGTAAGCGAAGTGCGTCCTTTGGCGTTGGACGAACCAGCTACCAAAGCGGCGCTTAATGTTTCGCCGCCGGCAACTGTCGCGTCTGTCAAGTCAGCCCTGTATTCAAGCACTTTGGTTGTCCCGGCCGCAATGGTAAAGGTGTTGCCAAAGCTGAAGTCAGTGCCGGTTTCGCTCGTGTCATCGCAGTCATCAGTTGATTGCGTAGTGCCGACCTGCGAACCGCCAAGGGTAAGCTTGATGTTGTCAAGGTTGTTAGTGGTGTCAGAGCTGTTGCAGGAAGTGTCCAAAGTATCAACTTGAACGTCTTCGCCGGCAGCAGTCAAATTCCACTTAGCCAAAAGCACATTGGTCGCTCCGTCAGGCACATTGCCGGCTGGAGCGTCCGGATGAATTTGGATGGTGAGCGAGCCAGTGTTGATGGTGGTCGCGCCTCCGGCTTGAGTTACGGTAAAAGCGGCGGAATCGCTGGCAAGCACGGTCTCAACATTGTAGTTGAGGTCCCAAGCCACAATATCGGTTGTGTTCTGCACCGAGAAGCGATAAGTGCGATTTGTTCCGCCTTTAATGTCGCCGCGAAGCGATAACTGCTTGGTTGTGCCCGAAAGCATCTTCAAGCCGCCATCAGCCATTCCGGAGAGATCAAGCGCAAGCTTGCCGTCGCCCAATTGCGCGGCTGTCGCGCCCAACTGCGTGGCGCCGTCCATCAGCTTGATGTTCTGAAGGTCGTCAGAATCAACCGAGCCAACATTGGTCAAGGTTACGCGCTTAACAAGCATGTTCTGGTCGTTGGCATCAAACTTAAAGCGCCAGAGCTCAAAGTTGTCTTGCGGGTCAACAGTTGTTGCCGCGCCCGGAGAAACGTTGGCAACTTCAACATAGCCAAGGTCAGTGACCGAAGCCACGGTGAATTGATTGCCGACTGCCGAGCCGGAAACCGATGAAGCGTCAGAAGTAACATCTGCCGAAGCCAAGCTCCAGGCAACTGTTTTTCCGGAAGTGGTGTTATTGTCAATATCCATCTTCAAGGTTACATCCTTTGAACCGCCAGCCGGAACAGTAAAGAGTCCGGAAGTATTTTCAAAGGTGGCTACCCCTTGAGAAAGCGACTGGTTTTGCGTCAGACGAGTGTCGCCGTCATAGAGGTAGAGCGCGTCAATGTCAGAATCGGCCGTAATGCCGGTCCTGCGAACCAAAAGTTTGGTGACTTTTGCCGCCGCGCCGCTTGAAGCAAAGCGCATCTTTAACACTACGGCTCTCTGCGAGCTGCCATTGGTGTCATTGTCAGAGTCAGCGACAATGGAACCGCCGGCCGGACTGTCAGACGCCGCGCTCACTTGAAGCGCTCCGCCGCCAGCTCCGCCTTCGGCAAGTCCCTTGTCAGAGTTAATGGTTGTCGCAGAATCCATTTGCGCCGCTTTATCAAAATCGGATGCTGAACTAACCGCCGAACCAACAGTGTAGTTGGTGAAGAAAGCATCCGGTACATCGTCAATTTGCGTATTCCAATTCGCTCCGTAAAGCGAAGTAGCGACTGCCTCGGAGGCAACATGCCTCAAGACGCCGCCTTTTGCCACCGCGTAAACCTTGGGGTCAGTGGTGATTTTCACCATTTTGACGCCCGGGCGATAGGTGGCATTGCCGCCAATGGTGACCGCGGCCAATTCCGCATCGGTTACTGTTTTCACCGTGGAAAAGTCCGAGTACCATGTCTTGTATGTTTTTTCATTCGGGAATACGTAGCGCTTGCCATCCCCGCCGTAGTAATAAACGGCCGGGAGCGAGGCCTTAATCAAATCACCGGAAGAAAGAGCAGCCGCTTTTGCCGTTAAAGGCACGATAAAAGTGGCAAGCCCAATTGACCAGGCAATGGTTGATACGGCCACGCCGATGTGGAGCGCCCGTTTCCCAATCTGTAACGTGTTAGTCATAAATTATTATTGGGTTGTTTTTTATGAGAAGGTTAATTCCCTCTCATTTTTATTATCCGCGGAGCCGTCTTGGTTTCCCAAACGCCGACCTTTCTGCGCCTGCGGCTTATTAATAATTAACAGCTGTTAGCTGTTAGCTTTTAGCTGTTAGAAGTTTTAAGCCCCTAAAAGCTATAAGCTACAAGCTAAAAGCTTACGGGTTAATAATTCTTGGCGTTGAACTGGATTCGTCTGTTTTTATTTCATCAAAATTTTGCATTTGGAAACTGGATGTAGCGCTTCCGTCTTGGCTTTGCGCCCGCACCTTAACTCCGTCTAAATTCAAGCCGCTTCCCTGGCCGGACGAACCTGAACCGGTCAGCGCCGGAGTTGAAGAATTGCCGCCGGAAGTAAGCGTAACCGTAACCGCCGTTACCGCGCGCACCAATTCCGTGCTTTCTTTAATCTTGCTTAAAGCCGAAACAAAATCCCCTTCGGAAATCGCCTCGCGCGCTTCGCCGATAGCTGTTTTAACTTGAGCGGCAGATGACGGGGTTGAAGTGGCGGAAGAATTATCAACCATCTGCTCCGCTCTTTTTTCTATATCGTTGATTTTATTGGTTACCGAATCCTGGACCTCTTCCATTGATAAAACCGTGGAGCTGGAAGAAGTGTGCGCCACCACCATTACTTCAACCGCCTTCACGCTCGCGTCTTCGGCAACTTCTTTTGCTCCCTGCACCATGCCCAGGGCCTCGCCTTCAGAAACCTTTTTTTCAACTTCTCCCAAAATCTGCTGGTGAACCTCGCTTTTAGCGTCAATTATTTTTGCCATCTGCACGACTTTTTCCGGCTCGCTTTTCGGGTCATCCAGATACTGGCTGGCTGTTTCCATTTCCTGTTTAAAGTCCTTCACGGCCTTGGCAATCCGGCTTACATTGTTTCCGGAATTGGAATCAGTAATTTTGGAAACCTCCTGCACGCGCCGGCCGGCAAACTCAATATGAAGTTCGGCTTTGGCCTCGGCATTGCTTGTAAGCCGCACCTGCGCCTCTTCGGTTATTCTTTTAAGGGGATAAAGCAGGTCGCCCGGAACGCTGTTAAGAGAAGCGGAAACAGTGGTCACGCTGCTGCCAAAAACAATGCCCCCGACAAGCACAATCACGGAAGCAACGCGACCGGCCACGCGCATATCGTCAATTGGCGCGAACGCGGCAACAACTTCTTTGGCGCGTTCAAGATATGAGAGAGGCCGCGGATTTGGTTCCACGGTATTTTTTACCTGCATCATCAAAGTGCTTCTGGACGCCTCAACCCACTCTTTATTCGGCATTCCTAAATCACTTTTTCGCAGGTTCTTAAATTGTTCTTTTAACGCGTCTTTCATGATTTGTTCATTAATTCGCGCAATGTTTTTGAAGCGCGGTGCAATGTTACCCTTACGGCGCCTCTATTTTTATCAAGAATATCCGCTATCTCTCCTACGGAAAGTCCGTCTATATATTTAAGCTGAACAACTTCCCGATATTCTTCTTTCATCTTGTTCATTGCCGCAAGCAAAAGTCCGAAATCGTGTTTTGTTTCAATCTCCTTACCCTGCCTGCCTTCGTCTCCAAACATCGCCGCCGGTAATTCCGATTCCGTTAAAACGGACATCGCCTTTTTTCTGTAATGGTCAATCACTAAATTGCGCGCGATTTTATAAAGAAAAGACGAAAGCTGTTTTATCTGCTTACCTTCCTGCAAATACTGCCAGGCCCGCAAAAATGTTTCCGAAACCAGATCGCGCGCCTCTTCCTCTCCCGAAACCTTAAAATAAATAAACCGATAGATTCGGTTTACGTATTCATCATAGACCTTTCCATACGCCTCCGGGTCCTTGCGGCTCGTTATGCGGAAAAGCAGGAGTTTTTCTTTTATATACTTGTTCATGTATTAAGACGGAAAAAATTGATAAACGTTACAGCGGTTAAAGGCATTAGACATTATATTGCTATATATAAAGCCATTTGCCGGATAAAATCAAGATGTTGATAAAAGATATCCGGCTGATTCTGAATGATTTATCTATATGTGGATAAATATGATTTGCCAATTCCCATATTATTTGTATATACTAATATATACAAATAATAAATACTACTTATGAACCAACCCGATAATGTAATAAGATTATCAATCAGCGAAGCAGGCCGGATTTTTGGTGTTAATCCGCAAACAATAAGACGGGCGATTAAAGCGCGGGAAGTGACTTATGTTGTGGTAAGGGGGCGCTATAAACTCAATTTTGAAAGTATTCTTAAATGGTCGCAAAAGCATGCCGGGGTTAAAAACAAACTGCAAAACCGCGGCATTGGGCAATTTGTTTCCGGTTGGAAAATAAACAATCCCTTATACTCGCCAAATCCGGCTATTTTTAAAAAAACAAATGACAAATAAAAAACGCTTGAGAGGTCTGGCATATAAACCAAAAAGAGGAGGAGGACTTCTTGGCAATACACCAAACCAATCAAGCGTTTTTTGTTAGTTTGACCTTACTATAAAAATCTATATTCGTCAACCCCGCACATAACCCTGAACTCATTTAGGATTTCGCCAATTGTCATTCCCGCGAAAGCGGGAATCCACAATTGGCAAATTAATAATTTGAGCGCCTGGATTCCCGTTTACACGGGAATGACAGGCCAAAGTTTTTGTCAATTTTATGTGCGGGGTCAAGGCCGTGCTTTTAAGGTAATTTCTTTTGTTTCTTCGCGGCCGTCTTTGCGGCGGATGGCAAAACGCGCTGACGCTCCGACGGGATATTCCGCGATCCGTTCTGACAAACTTATTTTCGCGGTTAGCTCGTCATCATCAATTTTTAAGATAACATCTCCGTCTTCCAATCCCGCGAGCTGCGCCGGGCCTCCTCTAACCGCTCCGCGGCGGCCGCCTGACGAAGCAATCAACGCTCCGCGCTCGCCATCCTCGCGCTTTGACAAAGTCGCTCCGAGGTCAATATAATTTACGCCCAAGAAAGGACGGGCTATCTTCCCCTGGCGCAAAAGCTCTCTAAATGCCGGCGACAGGTATTCAAAAGGAATGGCTGTCCCCCGCAAGGGATCGGTTAGCACGCCGACAAGATTGCTTTTTTCGTCAAACAACGGGCCGCCGGGCAGATTAATATCTTTTGTTCCCGAAACAAAAACTGATTTTTTTGTTTTTTCGGATGATTGAATTTCATTTGCCTCGCCATTGATATAATTGATTCCTAAAAATTTAGGGCGATAGACATTCTTGAGATAATCAACCGCCAGAAGTTCCGCGCCGGGGGAAAGCTCCCTGCTACTGCCGCCGCCGACTGCCGCGAATCTTTCTCCTTTAATGCGGAGAAAGGCCGCGTCAGTTGCCGTATCATAAATAATTGATTCAACCTGATGCGGCGCCCTATCCCCGGTCACGGCCAAAATTTTAGCCGTTCCCAAACGCGCGACTTTGGAAGTGGTAACAGCCCAGCCGTCGGAAGTAAGCATGGCGCCATAGCCAAGCTGGTCATCATAGGTCGGCGGCGCCTTGCCGCGATTCACGTAAAAGGTGACGAGGCCAAGGTTAGCTCTTTCAATCTTGTCATTTTCTTTTTCCAATCCGCCGCGGTCAACCGGAGGCCTTAAAAAACTTTCTTTAATCCCGTAAACAGGCGCGTAAACGCCGGCGATAATAAGGCCGCCCAAAATGCCGGAGATTAAACCGAAAACAGAGGAAAGAAAAATAATTTTTAAAATTTTCCACCTAAATTGGGGCATACCCCGCACACAACTTGTTTAATCCAATCATATCACGAATGATATGCATTTAATTAACCAAGCCATGTTAATGATTTTTGTTTCTCATTAAGAAGAACATAAAATATAAGCTATAAGCAGGTTGTGTGCGGGGCATATCCGTCTAAATTTTTCGCTTTAATTTTAATTAAAATTGTTCCGCCCGCCTAAGAGCGAAAAACTTAGGCGGGCCACTCCGCGCTTGCGGCAACAAGCGCCAGCGCCAGAGCCGCGAAAAATAAATTTCTCGCAAATATCCTCTTATCCAAACGCCCTTCCGTCTTTAACCGGTAAAGATTCAAAAAAACAGCCAGGGGAATCGCCGTAAACGCGCCGTTAACCGCGAGCGAGGTCGGCAGGCCGTAAACGGCGATAAATATCTGCGGAGCAAAAAGAGCCAGCCAAAACGACCTAAAAGCAATATCACCCGCCGTAAGCTGGTCCCCCGCCGTCAAGGCGCTGCCTAAAAAAGCGCGATGAAAAAACAGCGACACCAAAAATATTATTGCCAAAAGAGGCGGCAGAGGAGCGTTCAAGAATATCTTTAAGCCAAACATGGCGGCGCTGGCCCAAAACACCGTGGCCGCGTAAGACAAAATAATAAATCCGGAAATCGCGCCAGGCTCTTTTTCCTTGCCGGTTGCCTTAAGAAAACGCAGCTGCTCAACCATAAAAACCAGCATGCCGGAGAGAGCCGCGGCCATCAAATGGCGCGGCGCCGTCCTTTCGGTAAAAAGAAGAAAGCCAAAAGCCGAGGCAATAAGCAATATCTGGCTTAAAAGCACAATCCGCAATTGCCCTGACCATTTTCTCTCATAAATTCCCCAAAGAGAAAAGGCCGTTGCCAAAAGCAGAAGCAAAAACGCCGGTATAAAAAAGATCGGCCTTCGAGCCGCCGCCTCCACGCTTAGAAAAGCGAAAATCCCGACCAAATACGGCAATAGCTGGCGCATATTGCTAAACGCTATTAGTCATGCCGCGATACTTGCTTGGAAAAAGCTCGGAAATAAGCGCGTCCAAGGCGGTGACAACCGGGATGGCAAAAAGAACGCCCATTATTCCGGCAAGCCGCGCGCCAACAAGCACGGCTATGACGGAAATCACCGGATTGATGCCAACCGCTTTTTGCATTACCTTTGGCACCAGGATGTTATTTTCAACCTGCTGAATAACAAAATAAAGAATAATAACCAGCATTGCTTTAAGAGGCGATACGGAAAAAGCCAGAAGAACCGCCGGAATGGCCGAAACAATAGGCCCGATATAAGGTATAAACTCAAGCAGGCCGGCCAACAGCCCCAGGACCAGCGCGTAGTTTACGCCAAGGATAAGCAGGCCGATATAAGCCATCAAACCTATAATCAAAGACAAAATAATCTGGCCGCGCAGCCATGACCCGACTTTCTTTTGTATTTTCAAAAGAAGCTGTGAAAGCAGGACATGATACTGCTCCGGCGCGATAGCCCGCGCCATTCTCTTTAACGCGCCCTCTTCAACCACTAAATAGAAAGAAATGACCAGGAACACTATCAGGGAAACAAGGCCGGAGACCGCGCCGGAAATCGTGCTAAACACGCCGCCCGCCGCCCTTGCCAGACCTGATTCAACGGCTGAAATTCCGCTTTCAATATTTTCTAAAATTCCGTATTTTTGCCCAAACTCCCTGATGCTGCCGGCCTGGTCAAGCAATCTTTCCAGAAGACGCGCCAAACTGGCGACAAATTCGCGCATCTGGTCAAAAAGCGGAGGAACAAGAAGAGTGACCACAAGCACCAGCGCTCCCAAAAGGCCGGCGTAAATAGCCAGTACGCCCAAAGCCCTTGGTATGCGCTTTCTCTCGCACCAATCAGCCGCCGGATCCATTACCGCCGCCAGAATAAGCGAGGCAAAAAGAATGGCTATAATGTCCCTGATGACATATAAAAACCAAAAAAACAACAAAACCGCGGCGATCTGAAACAATGTCCCTGTTTTTATGCCAATGTAAGTTTTTCCGTCAGCCATATAGCTGGTATTAGGTTTATAAAAAATTGTTTATAAATTTAGCCAAAAATTTAGGTTTAAACTTTGCCAGTTATCTGTCATTCCCGCGAAAGCGGGAATCTACGGGTTCAAATTCTGGATTCCCGCTTTCGCGGGAATGACAATGGAAACCTAATATCAGTTAATAATAATTTAATGATACCAAAAATCAACTATTAGTCAAACGGTTTCCAACTTGCTATAACAGATATATGAACGATCTGGCAACAAACAAAAACGCGAGTTATGATTATGAAATCTTGGAACGGTTTGAGGCGGGTTTAATATTGTTCGGCCACGAGGTCAAATCAGCCAAAGGCGGCGGAGCATCGCTTAAAGGGTCTTATGTCATCATCCGGGGCAACAAGGCGTCTCTTATAGGCAGCCACATAGCCAGATGGAAACCAGCCGGAGTTATCCCTGGTTATGACCCGGAACGCTCCCGCGAACTTCTTTTGCGCAAAAAGGAGTTAAAATACCTCCTGGGAAAAACCGCTGAAAAAGGCTTGACGGCGGTGCCGCTTAGGATGTATACTAAATCGGGCAAAATAAAGCTTGAATTTGCCCTTGCCCGCCATAAAAAGAAATATGAAAAGCGGGAGAAAATAAAAGAAAGAGAAGTTAAAAGAATTATCGGAAGCGCCGTAAGGCGCACCTAATGGGGGGATGCAGGGTTTCGATCAGGAAGTTCCTTTAAACAATCACGTCGGGGGCCATACCCCGTTATAAATAGGAATCTATTACGTGCAAACGTATTTTCTAGAGTGAAGAGCGCGTTGGCGAAAGCTTTTGCGACTCCTTCGCTCGTTATGGTCGCGGCCTAAA
Organism: uncultured Gammaproteobacteria bacterium; assembly: GCA_964609095.1. Classification (GTDB taxonomy): domain Bacteria; phylum Patescibacteriota; class Patescibacteriia; order CAZSQN01; family CAZSQN01; genus CAZSQN01. The sequence goes on from CAZSQN010000002.1 coordinate 190,225, forward strand.
ACCGCTTCCCATCCGCCCTGTTGACGTCCGATAAATAGGGGCCGGGTGTCATATTTCGGGCCTTTGCGCAAAGCATCCTCGTATGCGAATCGTAGATTAGAGGATCGGACGCGATGAACTCTGTCCGCCTTTATCATCGCGTTCAAAATTGAGACGGACTAACGTGCAGTATTGTTTAAATTCTCTTCTTGAGACGCGGGTTCAACTCCCGCCATCTCCACCAAAATAACGAGCTTTTAGCTGTTAGCTTATAGAATTTCCTATAAGCTATAAGCTATAAGCTATAAGCTAAGTTTAATGAGAATTTCCAGAAGAAAACGATTTGTAAAACCGGATGTTCCGCACTATCGCGTCAATGAGCAGCTGCGGCTAATACCCGAAGTGCGGATAATTGATGAAAATGGCGTTCACATTGGAGTAATGCCAACCGACCAAGCGCTAAAACTGGCATTAGAGCGCGGATATGATTTGGTTGAAGTTTCGCCAAAAGAAACCCCTCCCATCGCCAGATTGCTTGACTTCGGACAATTCAAATACGAAAAAGAAAAAGAAGCGCGCAAGCAGAAAGCGCGTTCGCACAATGTGGAGGTTAAAGGCGTGCGGCTTTCTTTGCGCATCGGTGCCCACGATATGGAAGTGCGGCGCGAACAAGCCAAGCGATTTTTGGAAAAAGGAGACAAGGTTCAGATAGAGATTGTCTTGCGCGGACGCGAACGGCAATTTACCGACATAGCCAAGGGGGTTATGGACAAATTCATGGAATTGGTTAAAAATGATTTTGACATTGCGGTTGAGCAGCCGTTTGCCAAACAAGGCGGCCGGCTGACAATGGTCATCGGAAGGAAATAAATATAGGGTATAGGGTTTAGCGTTTAGGGTTTAGAAAAATTCACTGAACGCTATACGCTAACCGCTGAACGCTAAAATCTATGAAACTAAAAACCCAAAAAACCGTTGCTAAAAGATACAGAATCACCAAAAGCGGGAAGATTATGCGCAAAACCTCCGGGCAGGACCATTTTAACGCGCGCGAATCAGGCAATGTAACGCGGGCCAAACGTTCCGACGCTCCCGCGCACCAAACAGATTTGAAATCAATTAAACAATATATACCGTATCGGTAATTAAAGGGTAGAGGGTTTAGCGTTTAGGGTTTAGGCAAAAAAATCTAACCGCTAAACGCTAACCGCTAAACGCTATTATTTATGCCGCGAGTCAAACGAGGAACGCATAGGATAAAAAGACGCAAAAACATCTTAAAACGGGTAAAGGGCTACCGCTGGGGCAGAAAGAGCAAAATCACCCTGGCCAAAACTGCGGCGCTTAAAGCCGGCCGCTATGCTTATCGCGACCGTCGGCGTCTAAAGCGCGACAAGCGCTCTCTTTGGATTGTCCGGCTTAACGCCGCCTTGCGCGAACAGGGAACGCACTACGCGCCGTTTATCCATCAGCTTAAAACCGCCAATGTGCTTTTGGACAGAAAAATCCTTTCCGAACTTGCGGCGCATTACGGTCCGGTATTCAATGAGATATTAAAACGGGTAAAATAAAGCGTCCATCCCGCCGTCGCGGGATGGCATCTGGGCGCTTTTCCGCGCAATGTGTCGGCTCCGCCGACTGTATTTATAAGGCCTTTTATCCACTGCCTTACGACCGCGAATAAAAGACATCGCGGTAAACAAATAAAAAAATCCCCTCCGAACTTATTCGGAGGGGTTTTGTTTTAAAGAGCCGGAGGGCTGGCATGGACGCCGCGCCTGTTAACGCGGGGGGCTTGTCTGTTTAACCTGTTTCGCAGCAGTCCTTCGGCCGCCCTTTCTATAGGCACGGCAAAAGTGACCAAATCAACAGCCACGCTTCTTGGCGGGGATGAGGTGACTATGCCCACAAGCCGCCCCCGCTCGTCAACCACCGGGCCGCCGGAAGCGCCTCCCCGCACAGGCATCAGAATCTCCATTCTGTTAGACGCCATTTCCGAAAAGGGATTGACGAGCGCTCCGGCCGTCCAACCGGTATCGTCCATGCCCACCCGCCAGAGCAGGTCGCCCCGTTCTATTTCATTCATATTTCCCAAACGGAAAAATTTCGTTTCAGTCCGCCTTTTAAGGCGCAGGAGCGCCAAATCATTTGGCGGATCACGGGCCACAAGCTCGGCCTCTTCTTTTTCGCCGCACTTGATCGCGCTATGTTCCGCTTCCAGAACGCATCTATGAACATAGACGGCCGCAAACTGTCCGCCCAAAACATGATTGGCGGTAAGAATTAAACCGTTGCCGGAGACAAAAGCTCCGGTTCCTTTATTGGTAAAAGTTCCGGAAGTATTGCCCAAAGAAACAACTTCAATCATTGCCGAACGTTCAACCGCTGACGCCAAAAAAGCATTGCCGTTATCGTCAAACGGGTATCTGTCAAGCCAACGGATATTGGCGCGCGAGGCGCAGCAGGAAGAGATAAAAATTAAAAACAACCAAAGTCCTTTGCCATACCTCACTTTTTTCTCCTTGCCCCGAGCGCTTTGAGGGGCTTTGTCAATGTACTACCCAGACATTAACAAAAAACTCTATTAAAATCAATCAGCATCGCGCTAGCGCGCAATTGAGGAAAACAAAAAACAGATTAAAAAACAAACTGGTCCGATCGGACCAAAGTATTATCTGTAAAAAAATTTTAATATTTAAAATATGAAATTAATTGTATTCCCAATCCCCTATTACTTGCTATAGCAAGTAATAGGGGACAGATGATATCTTTCCTTCCAAAATTAAAAACGCCCGCCTCTCCGAAGAGAAGCGGACGCAAAGAGCTAATGAGAAAGCTAATTGGCGGAAATGTCCGCGCCGCGGCGCCTGGATGGCGCAAAATGCGTCTTTGTTTCCGCCACATACTTCCGGTGTCGTTCCAAGCGCGAACGCAGTTCGCAAATTTCCGCTGAAACGCCGCTTCGCTCCTGAATCTTTTGCGCCAACTCGCGGCGGCCGGCTTCTCCGCGCTTCAGGCTAAGCATGGAGATTTCCGCGTCCAAAGCGGCATAGCGCAAACTGCGCTGGCGAAGCACCGCGCGAAGCGCTTTGCCGCGAAGCTCCAGCTCGCGGAGGTAATCATCCGGACGGAGCAGCTTCGCGCGCCGCTTTTCCCGCCGTTCCATCAAGTAGACGGCGAGAAAAAGCAAGCCGCAAAAGATGATGAGAACAAACGTGTACGTGTGCCAGTTCTGCCAGACCATTTGGTCCTCCTTTGGTTATTGGAAGGAACTACCAGTTCTCGCAGTTCAACGCGCGCTGTCCCGGCGTCAAACGATTGCCGTCGCACATGAGCTTGGTAATCTGCTCCACGCCCTGGCGCGGATTGCCAGCAACCAGAGCGCAAGACCCGTAGTCCTCTGCGTGCTCCGAAGGAGTTACCACAATGAAGTGGTCGCCGGTTCCGCTCAAGTCGGAGCAGAGCTCGGCGCCTAAATCAATGCACTCCTCCAGCCCGCTATCGCTCTGCAGCGGCTCGTCTGTGAAAAGAACGATGACGCGCTCGGCTTCCTCGTCCCAAGTGAACGGAAGTTCGCCAGTAGCCAGATCGGAAACCGCCTCGAAAGTCGGCTCCGTTCTGAAACCGCGCCATTCACGTGTGGCAGATCGGAAAGAGAAGGCAAAATCAGTGAAAGCAACGAGTTCCGAGTAAATTGACGGGTTGAAATCCGTCTTGCCCTCTTGCGAGACCGTCACGATTCCCATGCGGACGGACTCGTCCGCGAAAATCCACCAGCGCGACGCATAGGCGTCTTCGATGGCGTTGTGCGTTCTCTCCATGGAAGGACTTGTGTCCACGACGAATACGATGTTGTATGCTGGCTGGACACACTGCTCGCCATAGGCCGCCTGCGCCAAAGGCGCAAACGAGAAAACGACACACACGGCCACGAACAAACGAATGTTCCAGAGTTTCATCTGCTTTTCTCCTTGTTTGTCGAAGGTCTAAGCTCATCACACCTATTGTGATGGCCTTAGATTTCGGGGCGAGTGATTTTTAAGCACTCGCCCTGGGTCAAAAGAACTTGTTGTTACTTTTCGTCACAGTGGCAACAATGTACAACACCGTCGCCATCGCAGTGAAAACAGAGATCATCGGAGGCACCGCTGTTGGTGCTGAAAACGCCGTTACCTGCGCAATCGGGGCAAATGATATACCCCTTATCGTTGCAGAGACGGCAGCTCACTGCCCGTTCTCGGCAGAAATTTGCGCACCATCCATTCAAATTCTTCTCGCCGCCGCACTTGGAGCAGCGATCGGCAGTGAAGATGCGCTGGCCGATCTCCAAACCGTGTTCACAGGCCGCCATTGTCTTCTCCTTTCATGGCAAAATTATTTCGCATCCCGGAGCATGGACGAGGTGGGGCATATCGTCAATGATCTGGACGCCGGTAATTCCCAGCGCCTCAAAATCCTTGGCGAGCTTAAACCTCTCCTCATCTTCTCCGTTTACTACCACCGTAAAAGTTTGAATGACCTTGTTCGGAGGATTCAAGATCAGCCGCGGACGCGGCAAGGAAGCGAAACGACCCTTCTCAAAGAAGAAATCTCGCGCTCCCGCCGGATTCCAGGTCTGGATGATGAACGGCTCCTCGGCCAGAAACTCGTGAAGCAACTTGCCGCAGAGCCAATCGCGGCCAGTCCATCCGTTGTCGTCGGAAATGGTCTGGTCAAAATCAATGAAGCGGCGGACGCTTCCGATGATCTCACGGACTTGCTCGCCCGTGAGCGTGGCCGGATTCGGCCAGGCCACGAAATCAAGCAAATCGTGATCAGAGAACATGATTTTTTCCTTTTTCAAAGATTCCTCTTAATCCCCCTCCGCAGAATTGCAGAGAGGAACTTAGTGGGAACCCCGACAAAGAAATATGTCGGGGAGTTGGAAAGAACATTTTCAGCGACGGGAAGCGTAGGCGAAGCTTGAACGCTGCCGGATGGCCGTGTAGCCGTTCACGATGACGAGGGGCTTGCGCATTGCCTCTTCCAGAATCTGGCGGATGCGCCCTTCGTTGCGGCTGGAAAGCCGCGGGGCGATGACCGTCACCTTGACGGTGGTGGCGCCTGGATGTGGAAGAACATCCACGAAGAGCTCGAAACGCGGAAGAATCCGCGCAAGCTCATCGCGCACCGCAACCGCGTAGGTTTGGGCGACCACGCGGCCACCGGTGACCACCTGAACCTCGTGATGCAAGGGCTCGGCATCGGCCTCGCTAATGAAAGCGAAGAAAGCCGCGGCCAAGAGGGCTCCGAGCGCGAACGCGAACAACAATTTGCTCTTCATCTCTTTCCTCCTCATCTTGCGTTGTTTGTTCTCTGAACTCGCGCCGTTCTCAAAACGATGACGCGAGCAAGATGTTCCTCTTGCGGAACGGCCTTGTTCGCGTTTCCGCCGGCCTTCTCTTCCGCGAGAAAGTTGAACTTTGCTCGCAAAGAGTCCTGCCAGGAAAGAAGCCGACCCATTCCGTCTGAAGGCAGGTTTTCGCCCTCGTTCTTGGCGGCGGAGAAGATGCTGATGAGCCGAGAAACACGGAGCATCTCCCCAAAGATTTCGTCCATTTGCCTTTCTCTCTCTTCCCTTTTGAGGTCAGAGAGCAGGACCGACGCGGAAGGCGGGTTGAACGCAACCGACCACACCTCGCGCTTTCGGAACCGAACGGCCGGCGTAGTGAAAGCTTTCACCGTCAGCACGAAACAAAACCCGATTGCAAACAGCGCGTACATGCAGTAGACCACTTTATCCTCCTTGCCCCCAACGAAGTCGAGGGGCTTGTTGTTGAATGTCCTATGAGCTCCCAATCACCATGATTGATTTCTCAATTGGATTTCCAAATGTTTTTAACATACACACATTTGGCAGATTTTTTAATAACTGTTATATTATATTTATATGAACAATGAGCCAACAACCAATGAAGTTCTTGAAGCAATCAACACTCTGTCAACTCATATTGATGAACGTTTTACGCGAGTTGAAAATGATATCACTGGCATAAAAGGTGATATCACTGGCATAAAAGGTGATATCACTGGCATAAAAGGTGAGATTATCGAAATCAAGGCCACCATGGTTACTAAGGATTATCTTGATGACAAACTTGCAGATTTGCGAGGCGACCTTGTGGTCTTGATGCGCAAGGAAGACAAAAAGGTTCAGAGTTTGGTGGAATTGCTTCACTCTAAAAAAGTCATTTCCGAAGAAGAAGCCAAGCGCATTCTCTCCATGGATCTTTTTCCGCAAGTTTCTCTGCGATAATTACTTGCAGAAAAGATTTTACTTTTGCGCCCCGCGTAGGCGGGGTGTTTTTATTTTCTTTCCTTTCCTCCTTATTCTCCTAGTCGTGCGACTAAGCGACTATTTGAATGTCCGCTCGCCAGTTCGGCGAGCGGTCGCTGATGTAGCGACCGAATCTCGCAGACCGCTACGCACCATGCGTAACGACCTATGAATTCGCCCCCACAACCAATTTTCATTGGTGTGAGGGGTAAAGGGCGAGTGGTTTTACAACCATTTCAATTGCCTCATAAAGAGCTTTATTTGTATTTATTACTATAGCACACTGGGGATAAGTTGTCAAGGACATATAGACGATTTTAGAGTGAAATAGTCATTTTAAGCCATTTTTTATGTTAAAAATACCTAACAAAATACCCTCTTATCAGAGGGTATAACTTAAAGAACTTTTTTCAGCTCATCCAAAGTCGGCTCAATCACCACCGATCTATTGGCCAAAGGCGAATCTGATTCGTGGAAATTCAGAGTTGCCGTCTGGTCTTTTAAGAAATGTCCGGTCAAAATACAGACAACAAAATCGCTCTCCTCTATAATTCCGCTCGCCCGCAGTTTCAGAAGTCCGGCCAAAGTGGCGCAGCTTGCCGGTTCCGCGCCAACGCCTTCGCGGTCAAGCAGGGCTTTGGCCTCCATAATCTCCTCATCGCTTACTTTTTCCACCACGCCTCTGGTAAACCTGATGGCTTGCGCCGCTTTACTATGATTTATCGGAACGCCTATTTCAATGGCCGAGGCGATTGTTTTCGCCTCCGGCAGAACAAAGCGCATAGTGAAATTTTCCCTAAACGCTCTATAAAACGGATTGGCGCCCTTGGCCTGGATTACGGCAAGGCGCGGCATTTGCGAATAATCTATCACGCCCGCAAGAAATATCTCCCTAAGGGCTTTGCCAAAAGCGGAAACATTTCCCAAATTGCCGCCCGGCAGAATAATCCAATTTGGCAACTGCCAATGCAGCTGCTCCAGCAGTTCCCAGATAATCGTCTTCTGCCCTTCCAAACGGACGGGATTAATGGAATTCACAACATGCAGTCCCAGTTCCGAACCGTGAGCGGCCACCAGCTTCATGCAGGCGTCAAAGTTGCCGCGCACTTTGATAACGCGGGCGCCATAAGCAATTGCTTGCGAGACCTTGCCCAAAGCCACACGTTCGCTGGGCATCAGGATATAAGCGCGCATTCCCGCGGCGCGGGCATAGCTTGCGACAGAGGCCGCCGTATTGCCGGTGCTGGCGCATAGAAGCGCGCGGCTGCCAAGATGCTTTGCCCAAGAAACAACAACAGTCATGCCGCGATCCTTAAAGGAGCCGGTCGGATTCTCGCCTTCATGCTTAAACATCAATTTGCGCACGGCCGCCATCTCCGCCAGCTTGGAAAATTCATAGACGCGCGTATTGCCTTCCGCTCTTGAAATAATTTTTTCGTCCGGAAATCCGGGCAGAATAAGATCGCGATAACGCCAAACGCCGGAGGAGTCCGGCAAATTTTTAGCTCCCCATCTGCGCTCCAAAATCCGCATCCAGTTCTGCCATCTCAATTGAGCCAATACTTCGCTATGGTCAACTTCCAAGAGCCCGCCGCATTCGCAGAGATTGCGTCCGGAAAGCAAGGGGTATTTCCGCTCGCAAGAACTTTGAACGCACTTCAAAACCGATTTCATTTCTCTTCTCCTTTTTTCACGGTTTTCTCAAAAATTATTCCGCTCCAAGCAGTTTCGCCCCGGCTGAACTGAATTGGCTCCCATAGGCGTTTCCTCTGCCAAAGGCAGAAGCCATCGCCGCCGCGATCATCAGCGCTTGGTGATAGCTTTCCGCAACCACAAATAACGACGGTCCGGCTCCTGATAATCCAATGGCGGCTTTTGCGCCAAGATGCTTTGCCGCGCTTTTGGCAACGGCAACGGCCTTGGCATATATTCTCTTTCCGTAAAATTCAAACCGTTTTGGCGTCACCAACTCATCGCTTTCAACAATGGAAACAAACTCGTCAAAATCACGATGAGAGATCGCCTCAATCAGGCCAAGAGATGCTTTGGCTGACCTTTCGCGAACTTCAAACCAAAATCCAATATCTTGAGGCAAAATCTCGCGGCTGGACTTAGTTGATTCCTTGGAAAACGGCGGCGTAAAAACCGCTATACCCCAATCAGGCAAGTCGTGGATAAACTTAGCGCGCACGTTTTTATCATCTTCGCTGATTATTGATGTAAATCCGCCCAAAAGAGAAGCCGCCGCATTATCATAATGAGCAACTCCGGAAGAAACGGCCTCAACACCTCCGGCAAGTTTAACGGCCTCTGAAAGACGAAATCCGGCGTTTAACTTCTTATTAAATGCCTGATTCTTCCCGACAAGGGCTGAGGCGCTGACTAGTCCGGCAACTGCCGAAGCCGCTGATGAGCCAAGCCCGTATCCCGCCGGCACGCCTTTCCAAACCCCGACTTCAATGCCGATTGATTTTTCCCAATCAGGCGCGAGCGCGTCTAAAGCAACTTTAACCGCGATGGACGCGATGTTTTCTGCCGGATTGTCCGAGGTTCCCAAAAGCAAACTGTCTTTGGATAAGACAACGCCGCGAAGGCGGCTGTTTGCTTTTACGGAAACAACATCCCAAAAATACGGAAAAGACAAACCCACTCTGTCAAAACCAGGTCCAAGATTGGCGATGGAAGCCGGCGCCTTTGCGCGCGCTTCGCTGTATTCCAATTTCATTCTAATTCTCCTTTGTAAAAGAACAAGATAACTTTAATGGAAAAATCACCTTCTTGGCAAGAGTCCTTTTGCCGCCAGCAGTTCCGCGTTTAATATTGAACCTCCGGCCGCGCCGCGAATGGTATTATGAACCAAAAGCGTGAATTTGTAATCCAAAACATTATCCGGCCGCAAACGGCCGATAACCACGCTCATCCCATCGCCCTCATTCCTGTCTTTTCGCGGCTGAGGCCGGTCATCCTCTTGGCGCAAAACAAGACAATGCTTTGGCGCGCTTGGCAGATTAAGTCCGAAAATAGACGGAACAAATTCAGAAAACGCGCGGCGCGCTTCTTCTATGGTCGCTTTGCGCTCAAATTCCGCGCTGACGCATTCCGTATGCCCGTCGCGCACGGCCACGCGATTGCAGTGCGCCGATATTCTAAACTCCGCCGGAATAAATCCTGAAGGCGACAATCCGCCCAAAATTTTTCTTGGCTCCGATTCCACTTTTTCTTCTTCGCCGCCGATATAAGGAATGACATTATCCAGAATATCCATAGAGGCCACGCCCGGATAACCGGCGCCGGAAAGCGCCTGCATCGTCGTGACTATAACTTTTGTTATTTTAAAATTATCGTGCAGCGGCTTTAACGCCATAACCAGACCGGTTGTGGTGCAGTTGGGATTGGTAATGATAAACCCGGACGAGCCGCGGCGCTGCTTTTGCAATTCCAATATCTCCAAATGCTCCGGATTAACCTCCGGCACAAGCAGAGGCGCATCAACATCCATCCTGTGATTTTTTGAATTTGAAAGCACGGCATATCCGGCTTGCGCGAATCTTTCTTCAATCTCTCCGGCAACGGAGGCGTCTAAGGCGGAAAAAAGCGCGTCGCAGGGAAGATTGGAATAAACATCGCTTACGGCCATGCCTTTAACTTGCTCCGGCATTGGCTCGTCCAATACCCATTTTGTCGCTTCGGCATAAGATTTTCCGGCCGAGCGTTCAGATGCGGCAAGAGCGGTTAACTCAAACCAAGGATGATTTGACAATAATTGGACAAACCGCTGTCCGACTGCGCCGGTCGCGCCTAAAATTCCGACACGATACTTTTGCATAAACTAAGCTGTTAGCTGTTAGCTTTTAGCTGTTAGAAGTTTCGTGACCCCTAAAAGCTATAAGCTAAAAGCTAAAGTGCGCCCAGCAGCCGAAGAATGTCTCCCATCATCCCCTGCGCCGTCACTTCCGCTCCGGCTCCGGGCCCGCGGATAATGAGCGGATGGCGAAAATATCTTTTGGTGCGGATAACGGCCATATTTTCCGGGCCGGAAAGAGTGGCGAGCGGATCGCCGGAGGCGAGCGGCTCTATGGCGACGCGCGCGCCAAAGGGAGTGGCTGTCACCGCATATCCCAGTTTTTCATTGCGTTTGTATTTATAATCCTCTTCCCGCAGATTTTCCAAAAATTCTTTTATCGGCGCTTCTTTAAGCCCATCCGGAACAAGCGATTCGGATTGAACCAGTTCGGAAGGCAGTTCCGCGCCAAGCGCGCGCGCCAAAATCAGCGCTTTTCTTTTCACATCGGCTCCGGAGAGGTCATCGCGCGGATCCGGCTCGGTATATCCGAGCTTGTGCGCCTCGCTTACGGCTTCGGAAAAAAGTTTTCCGGAAGAAACTTCGTTCATTATATATGAAAGCGTACCGGAAAGCAGTCCGCGAATATCAATAATCTCATCGCCGGAAGCGCGCAAACGTTTGATGGTTGAAATAATCGGCAATCCGCCGCCCACCGTCGCCTCATAACGAAAGTTGCGCGTCAAATAAAATTTCTTGCATTCCTCATACGGACCGGCCAGCGGCTTTTTGTTGGCCGTCACAACCGCCGCGCCGCCGTCAATAATTTTGTTCCAAAATAAACCAGTTTCGCCTGCCGTGGCATCAACGATAAGAAGGTTGTTTTGATTAAGCGACAAAACGCTCTTGGCCAATTCTCCCAAATCTTTATTCGGCAAACTTTGCGGATGCGATGATAAACTGCGTTTTAGAACAATCTTTTGATAATCTTGCAGAGAAGTTTGCTCGTCTAAAATATAATTCTTGCTGTCGGCAATTCCAGCCAATCTGAACTTAATATCCGAACCAAGGCCCGAGAGCTGTTTAAGAAAAGAGTTCCCCACGCCGCCAATGCCCAACAAAAATAAACTTGCGCCGTTCATACGGGGCATATAAAAGCATTATGAATGGCTTTTACCGCCGCCTCCGCGTCGCTTGCGGCCACGGCAAAAGATATGTTCAGTTCCGATGAACCTTGGGCAATGGCCAAGATGTTTACTCCGGCACCGGCCGCCGCGGAAAACGTTTTGCCGGCAATGCCCGGCGTGCCAGCCATACCCGCGCCAACTACCGACACGATGGACACGTTTTCATCCAAAATCGCTCCTTCAACCGATTTCATTTTTATTTCATTGGCAAAAGCGCGCTCCAAGGCGGCTTTAAGGCGCAGCCCGTCGGCGCGGTCAACAATCATGCAAATGCTCTGCTCCGACGACGCTTGAGTAATCATAATGATATTAGCCCGCTCGCGGGAAGCAACTTCAAAAACGGCTGCCGCAAAGCCGACGCGGCCGCGAAGCCCCAAACCGGAAACGGTTATCAAAGATACTTTTGAAATGGCCGTGACTACTTTCACGCCTTTTCCGTTGCCGTAAGCGTTTTTGCTGATTCTCGTGCCCGATGAATTGGGGCGAAAAGTATTTTTAATGATAATGGGAATGCCCGCGCCAAAGGCCGGAAGCATTGTTTTGGGATGGATTACTTTCGCGCCAAAATAACTCATTTCAATCGCTTCGGCGTAACTTACTTCCGATAAAATCTTCGCGTTTGGCACAATCTTTGGGTCAGCGGAAAGAATCCCGTCAACATCGGTCCAAATCTGGATTTCTTCCGCTCCAAGCGCGGCTCCGAGGATGGCGGCGGTATAATCGCTTCCGCCGCGGCCAAGCGTGGTGGTGGCGCCGTCATGGCTTCTGGCGATAAAACCGGTAACTACGGGTATGATATTAGCCCGAAGCAGCGGCAAAATAAGGGCTCGCAGCCGTTCGTTTGTTTTTGTAAAATCCACTTCTGCCGATGTGTACGAATCATCAGTAATAATGCCGTCGCGCGAGTCAATAGCCGCGGCGGAAACGCCGACGGAAGATACATAAGCGGCAAGAATGGGGGCGGCCATCCGCTCGCCGCATGAAGCGATTAAATCCAGCGAACGCGCCGTTAGCTCGCGCAAAAGAATCAGTCCGGAGAGCACCTGCTTTAATTCCAAAAAAATCGCGTCCAGCTCCGCTATTACTTTTTCTCTTGCTTCAAAAGAAGCCGGGACGGCCTCATAATGCTTTTTCTTCAAAGCGTCAAAACGAGACGCTGCCTCGCCGGAGGAACCGGAGGCGGCCAAACGGGCAAGTTTCAAAAGCTCGTCAGTCGCTCCGCTCATGGCGGAAGTGACGACAATCGGATGTTTCTCCCGTTTGGCAAAAACAATATCTGCCGCCTGCCTCATGGCTTCCAATGTTCCAACCGAAGTGCCTCCAAATTTCATGACTATCATAAAACGAAGAACCAACGGCTATGAGGCCGTTGGTTTTGTTTTTAATTCCAACCTGCCTCACTCTAAAGAGAGGTAGCTGTCGTGGTAGTGATTAAAACAAACATTTCCATAAATTTATGGTATCCCAACGGATAAAGACAGTCAAAAATAAAATGTGGATAATAAAAAAACCCCGCCAATCCAACGGGGTTTGCCAATTACGGAGCAACAAGAGCATTCTTTAACTTTTGGAGCGCGCCTGCTTCAATTTGGCGAATGCGCTCGCGAGAAAGCGGCTCTGTACGCCCTTCCTGAACGGAAGCGACAAAACCGCGTTGTCCGATTTCCTGCAAAGTCAGCCCGCCATTAAACCTTAGCTCCAGCACGGCGCGTTCCCTGTCGCTAAGCACGCGTTCCATAGCCAATCGCAACCGGACAATATCTTCCTTTTTGCCGATTTCATCATCGGGAGATGATTCTTCCGGAGCAACGAGGAAATCAAGATACTCATCATTATGAGCGGGAGCAGAGTCGCTTTCCCTAACTTTACGGTTTAAAGACATAACGGAAACTTGATTTTTCTGCGCATTTTCAATATCAGTTGGCTTGCAATCGGCCAGTTGGGCCAATTCAGCAACGGTCGGATTTCGCCCGTGTTTTGCGTAAAACCTATTAACAAGACGCCTGAGAGTTATCTGCCTCTCCACCATATGAATCGGCGTGCGCACCGTCGGACCCAAATCGTGCGAGGCCCGCGAAATATAATGTCTGATCCACCAGGAGGCGTAGGTTGAAAAACGCAATTTTCTTTTTGGGTCAAAACGCAGTATGGCCTGAAAGAGCCCCTCAATGCCAAAACCAACCTGGTCGGCCTTAGTTACGGCGCCGAAACTGCTAAAGCGATTGGCGATGGAGATGACCAGACGGATGTTCCTCACCACCATCGCGTCAAAAGCCCGGCGGGCTTTGCCGCTGAATTTACGAAGTAATTCGCGCTTATCAATCTCCTGCCAAAGTATGGGGCGGCTTGGAGAAATCCTTAGAATCCGGCGAATCTCGCGGTCAATAATTCCGGCATAGGCCAGCTCCTCATCCGGAGTCGGCACCGCGCGCGCCTGGATTTCTTTTAAGAAAGCCGGGCTTAAATCCGCTCCGAATCCGGCGTTGGCAAAACCGCTAAAATTATTGCGTCTTCCGGTTCTGGGCTTTTGCGCAAATTTCTTTTTTCCCATTATTTGCTCCTCTCCTCTTGTAAAAGACCTTCACGGCACCTTAACAAAAAAGGATATCGGCGTCAAGGCGCATCTCTTGCCGAAAAGCAAACTTTATGATAAAAAAATAACGGCCCTTTACAACGAGGTGAAAAAATGGCGATGGAAACAAGCAATGATTCTCGGATAAAGATCGCGCTGGTTACGGGCGCTTGCGGATTTATGGGTCCGCATATGGTTGATATTCTCCGCGAACATGGCTGGTTCGTTATTGCCACCGACATTGTCGCCCCGACCGGCTACAAGCCGCCTTGGCACAAGTTCCATCTTGCCGATCTGGCTAACCAAGAAGAAGTTCTGGAACTTGCCAGTTTCATCAAAAAGCAGAGCGCGTTCCTTAATGCCGTCTTTGATGTCAAAGGATTATTTGATTATTCCAGTCCGATTGAAGCTCTGCGCCGGGCAAACGTGCGGGGGTCGCAAAACCTCTACGATATGCTCGCGGAATTTTTCCCAGGCACCAAAGTCGTGCTCTGGAGCGCGGCCGGAATCTATGGGGACTTTCCCCAAGTACCGGCGCGCGAAGACGCGCCGAAAAATCCAAAGGCCGCCTATCTTGTCTCCAAGCTGGAGCAGGAAGAAATGGCTTTTGCCGACTACAAGAACGACCTCTGCGTGAGCTCGCTTCGCCCGGCCGGAGTCTACGGACCCCGGGCTCGCTATGGCGTAGCCATGTCCATTATGCTCGCAAGTCGCGGCATGATGGGTCCGGTTTTCATGGGCTCGGGCAAAAACAGGGTGAGCATGGTGCACGGACGCGATGTCTGCAACGCGGCACTCTTCCTCGCCAACCAACCCTGGCCGGCTGTGCATTGCCAGCCATTCAACGTGGGCGACAACTCTGCTTATACGATTGAAGAGCTTTCGCGATTCATCGCCCGGGAAGTCGGTTTCCCCTTTGCTCCCTGGCTTCGCCTGCCCTTCTCTGTGATGGTCAAGACAACCCAGGGGCAAATGAAACAGGCGGAAAAGAAGAAATTAGTTTCCCTTCTGAACGAAGAAATGCTTGATCTCCTGAAGCTGGAAGCGTTCCTGGATCTCTCCAAAATCCGCGCTCTTGGCTGGACCCCGGAATTTCCGGATTCATTCCAAGGACTTCGCAAAACCATCCAAGCGTACCGTGAGGAGGGCTGGCTATGATTGCTCTAACGATTGCCTTTTTCTTTTTCGCTCTGCTTTGCGGGTTGGCTATGCGCCAAGAACCGCAAAAAGGCACGGTCTTGAACACGCTGGTCTTCGACCCTCTGATTCTGATTGTTTCCGGACTTGCCCTGGTTTTTGCGCTACTGCGGATTGCTCCGGCTAAAAATGGCCCCGCATTCAGAAAGAGACGGACGGTCATCAGAATCGTCTGCCTTGGCTTCATGGTCGCCTTCTGGACCGGCGCGGCCATGTACTATTTCGGAGTTTTGGAAAGTCCCTACCACACTCCGGGCAATGACTTTGCCTGGAACGGTTACCTGGATCTTCTGGGCCTCAAGGTCATGGATACGGATACGCCCACCTATTACTCGTGGTGGAAGAACATCATCGCCCTGCTCCTTTTCGCAGTTCAGCCCGCTTTCTTTTGGCTTGGCTACCGCCTTGGTTTCACCATTGGCGGATTCCGGGACTTCTCGCTTTGGACTCGCCCGAAGAGATAAAAATGAAAACCCCTCCGATGGACATCGGAGGGGTATTTTGTTGGCGGGATTTATTCTTGGATGTAGCGCTCTCTCCAAGCGGACACATCTTGATATTATCGTTAAGTAATAGTACAATAGCATAAAATATGCAACAAATATTAATCGCAACAAAAAACCCGCATAAACAGAAAAAACTATCAGAGATAGTAAACGATTTTTTTATTCCCGAAATAAAAAATAATTTACAAAGCATCGAGGAAAGGGGTGATAATTTTTTAGAAATTGCGGAGAACAAGGCCATGGAATATTCCAAAATATATAATTGTTTAGCAATAGCAACGGATGGCGGAGCGGTAATACCCGCGCTCAAAGGCAAATGGGATCCAATAAAAACAAGAAGATTTGCGGAAACTGACAGAAAAAGGATAGAACAGCTTTTAAGAATGATGGGGGGAGTAAAAAATAGAACGGAAGAATGGTATGAAGCAATGGCGGTAGCAGATAAAGGAAAGATGATATTTTCTGCGAAAGCGAGAGCGATGGACAGCGTAATCGACAAAACATTTAACCCAAAATTTTATCAGGAAGGCATTTGGCTGTGTTCTATAACTTCTTTTCCTCAATTTGGCGGCAGAAATTTTTTTGAATTAACCGACAAAGAAAAAACGGCGACGGAAGATTCGTGGAATAAATTAAAAAAATCATTCGCAGAATTCATGCAAAAAAAAACACCGTCCAATAGATGATGCTTTTGCACTAATCTTTAAAATAAATTACGCCATCCTTCAGTTCCGGCAAAGGTTCAAGCGTGCTTTTTCTGATTATAACATCAAAAACATCCATAGCCGGCAACAGTTCAAATGTTGGATGCGTGCTTTTGACCTCGCCGCTATATCCGGATTTTTCCAAACTTCTTTTTGTCGTGGCTTGCCAAACCACGCGATTGTCTATTTTAATCGGCGTAAAGTAATGTCGCAATTCTTTAAGACAAAGAACTTTATCCAATCCTCCAGCTATCGTAGTGGCTTTGGTTTTTGAATAAGTCGGCATCGTCCGCGTAAAAAGCGCTTCCATGCCCTTCTGTCTGTAATATCTCCTGACCAATGCGTCCATCATCGAAACAGAATTTAGCGGCGAACCAGGGAGATTATACATCCGCGTCAGTTCAACGGCTTTGTCGGGGTTTATTCCATGAGCCAACAATGCTTTTCTTTTATATATTCTGGCAAGTTTGCCGAATTCAGCGGTTTCTATGGCCCAAGGATATTTATCGCCCTTAAAATAAAAAGCAAAAATATCGCCGGAATCCCTGCCCTGATGAATATAGTGCAATGTCTCAGTGAAAAGCTTGATGGTTTTATCAGATGTATCAGCGACTTTGAATTCAACCTCAAATTTTCTGCCATCGCCCACAGCATATAACTGCCCTTTTTCTCTTACGAGTTTTAACCTGTATGCGACATTCAGGTCCGGATAAAATTTTTTCAACCCGCGAAAAAGATATGATAACTCATCATGGGACATTGCTCTTAGTAATCTGTCTCGAACTATGGCGTACTGATCTTCCACTGCGCTGACGATGTCTGACGAGGTTATCTTACCAGGACTAATAGTTGTAAGGTAAAATAATGCCTGATGCTCCAAATCTTGGGAGTCAAAAGGAATATCAGACGATATCATTTTCTTATCCACTAAATCAGCGACTTCGGCTCGCAACTTATTTATCAGCCAATGTGAGTGCCAAAGAGCATCAGTATCAATTTTTACTACCCGCAGATTTAGTCGCCGTTGCTCATCAAGCAAAGACGTTTTATTTTGGACATTATTGATTATGTTGATTAGAACCTCAACCGATTTCTCTAATGATGAATCCTTGATGAGGATGAATGGCGCCGATAGTCGCCTAGCCAGATCAATCGCGCGTCTTTTAGATTTCAACTGCTCGTCCATCACAACGCTCTCATCTAAGCATCTTTGGCGATTCTTATCCTGCCTGCGTCTTTTTATTATTTCTTCCGCCGATTCTTCCAAAAAACATATTGCCACGGTATCTTCTTCTTTGTAGATATCAAACAAGTCATTTGTGCCGATCTCTAAATGCTCGTCAATGAGCACCAATTTATCATTTAATGGCGTCAAATCTTCCGACCATTTTATATTTGCTTCATCTCCATATTGATCAAGATATTGGCCAAAACTCATGTGCCTAATTTCAGGCATCAGGGAAATGACCTTTTCGATCAAGGTTGTTTTTCCTATACCAGAAATGCCCACTATTTTGATCGTTTGCACGATGTTTCTCCTTTGTTATGTTTTTAACGAACTGCTTCTGCTCTCGATTTATCATGATTTCACCTTGCTGTCAATATTTCTAAATGTTTCCACATATTGCGCCGGAGATATTTTAGTTCAAAGAAGTACGCATGACGAATAAAATGCAGTTTTAGCGGATTCCGGGACTTCTCGCTTTGGACTCGCCCGAAGAGATAAAAATGAAAACCCCTCCGATGGACATCGGAGGGGTATTTTGTTGGCGGGATTTATTCTTGGATGTAGCGCTCTCTCCAAGCGGACACATCTGCGTCTGAAACGCAGGTTCGCCTGGTAAGCGACGGGTTCATTACCGCCTCGCCGCAAAAGAACGGAACATGGTCAACGCCCTGAGTGTGGGCGAGTTCGTGGCTGGCTACGGCAGTCATCCACTCCTCGGCTGCCGCGGGCTCCTCCGGCATGCAGTCAAGATTAAACTCAACCGCATAACGGCCGTCCAAACCGTCATAATCGCGGTAAGTAAAGCCCGCGACGCCGCAGCGTTCGGACTTGTACTCGCGCACGACCACTTCGGCGTCTTCACGCGAGCTGGCGCGAACGCAAGAAGCATGCACCGGCGTCCACCACGAGCAGCCAGAAAGCACCTGCTCGCTCCATGCTAGAAGCTCCGGCTCAAACCAGACGCTGATGGCAATGGTTTCTCCGCCAGTTTCGGAAGCGCAGCTCATCGGCTCTTCGTCAGGTGGCGCGGGCTCTGGCGGAGGCGCAACATCGTCGCCGCAGTCCAGAACCGCCTCGCCCGAATCCAGCAGAGACGAAGTGTGGTAGCGCTCGGTAAAAGCCAAGCGGTCACCCTCGCTAATGGCGGAAAGCAGCGTGAACGGCTGATGTCGCTCAATCGCCGGGTTCATCACCGCGTTGCCGCAGAAGGCAGGCACATCGGAAATTCCGAACAAGTGTCCGATCTCATGAGCAACCAAGTGAGTGAACCACGGCCTGATATCCGACGGAAGGCAAGGATAGGCGGAGTTAATCCAAACGCCTCTTTTCCTGTCGTGGTAATCGCCAAGCGCGCCGACAAAGCCGTCTTCGCGGCAATCCCAATCAGAGTAGAAGTCAACGTAAATGTCCGCTTCCTCCACCGTTTCCGCAAGAGAGCAAGAAACACCCACCGTCTCCCACATCTTGCAGCCCGCGAGAGCTGCCTCGTTCGAGGCCTCCTGCCCGCCCCAAGGCGGGTCAAAAACGGCAATGGCAAGCTGAACGGTCTCGTTCAGCGGTTCGGACTTGCCGCAAACAGGCGGCAGCGGCTCGCGCCAAACACAGCCAAAACAAGCAAAACCCAGAGCAAAAATCGCGTTTTTCATCTCTTTTTCCTTTCTTTTGTTTTCAAAGACCTAACAAAATAGCATAACACAAAACACCTATTTTGTCAATACAAAATCCCCTTTCGGAGTTAACAGAAAGGGGATATTTAATCAGTACACGGTTCCGCGCACCAAGGTATCAGAAACGGCGATTTGGCTTCCAGCACGCTTCTTGCCCGATCGCGCGCGATCCAGCCCCTTATGTCTTCCTGCCGCAAACATTGATGCGCGCGGCGCATAATCGGGCTCATTACCGAATCGGTGTCTTGGTCCGTATGGCGCACTCCCAGCTGGTGTCCAATCTCGTGAGCGGTGATGTTTATAAGCTTCATGTCGTCTTTAGAAAGACACTCGGTAAAAATATCTATTCTCCCGCCCCTGTAGGCATGGCCGAGAAGGGAGCTCCCGTTAGCGCGCCGGCAAGACGGCGTTCTATTGGCGCAGACGCTCACATCCCGGCAAAATTC
Source organism: uncultured Gammaproteobacteria bacterium (assembly GCA_964609095.1). Taxonomy (GTDB): domain Bacteria; phylum Patescibacteriota; class Patescibacteriia; order CAZSQN01; family CAZSQN01; genus CAZSQN01. The sequence continues at coordinate 209,808 of CAZSQN010000002.1, forward strand.
ATCAGCGGCCAGCACGCAATTTACTCCGACAACCCTCCAAAAATTACAGCCGATAAGCAACGTTTCCGGCGCCAAATCGCTGTCAGGATAAACATACAGTTTAAGCGTCCACCTTTGGCGGATTTTGTAACGGCCGCATTCCGCATCTTCGCCGCGGCAGGCCGAAAATAAAAAAAGAACGGCAAATAACATTTTCCTTTTCACCTTTCTCTCCTTTTTTACTTACAAAAAACTTTATTCCTCTTTATCTTGATTTAATCTCGCGGCAAGGCGAAACTCCAGTTTCCTCAAACCCCACAAAATCAAAAGCGTTAAAATAACGCTGGCTATGGCAATGGAATAAAGGCGCAGACCCACGGCCGCTCCGATGGCGGCCGTAATCCATAGGCCGGCGGCGGTGGTCAGCCCGCGCACCTTGCCGCCCTGGACAATAATCAAGCCGGCGCCAATAAAACCAACGCCGACAACAATCTGCGAGAGCACGCGCGAAGGGTCAAAATAAGGAGAAGTAGAAAACGCCTCCGACAGAACGGAAAAAAGGCAAGCCCCCAAGGCCACTAGGGCGTAAGTGCGCAGCCCGGCTGATTTGCCGGTCCATTCGCGTTCAAAACCGATAATACCGCCGAGCAGAGCGGCGATAACAAGCTGTCCTATGATTTGGTAATCGGGAAAAAACATATTTTTATTATATCAACCCGTAAACAAAATTTACAAATCCTCTAAAGAGCAAACTGAATATGCCAAGCCCAAAAAAAGAATCAAGCAAAATTATTGCCAAAAGAATCAGCGGGCCTCTTGTCTCCATCGACAGCATCATTGGCGCGTACTTTGGAGAAGAAAGAACCGCAAAAAGAAGCTTTGACCCGTCAAGAGGCGGCACGGGAATCAGATTAAAAAGCAGCAGAATGAGATTGATGGTCAAAAATAAAAATAAAAACTGGATTAAAAGATTGGAAACGGACAAATCGGTTGTCAGCCGCAAAGTTTTTAAAACCAGCACTGAGATGCCGGCAAAAAAAAGATTTGCCGCCGGGCCGGCAAGCCCCACCAGCGCCGGTCCCCATCTTTTGACTGAAAGATTATAAGGATTAAACGGCACCGGCTTGCCCCAGCCAAAACCGACAAAAATAAGCGCCAAAAATCCAAGAAGGTCTATATGCGCCAAAGGATTAAGAGTGAGGCGGCCGGAGTTCCTGGCCGTAGAATCGCCCAAAACAGTGCTGGCGAGCGCGTGCGAGAATTCATGAACCGTCAGCGCCGTCAAAATGGCAATGACCCAGACGACAAAACCAAGCGGACTTTCCATTAAAAGATTAAAAGGCATACCCCGCACATAAATTTGTTTAATAATTATACAGACAGCATTATAATTTCTCTTTTTATTTTCCCGCACCCCGTTTACAATAAACAAATTTATGTGCGGGGCATAACATTGACATTATATCACAGCTTTGGTAAGCTAATCCCATAATTTATCTTGATATATCTATCCTTATGGCCCGAATTTGCGAACATTGCGGCCGCCGTCCGCTTAAAGCGGTTTCCAGATCGCATTCAAACATCGCCACCAAACGCAGGCAAATGCTTAATCTCCAGTGGAAAAGATTAGATGGTGAACGAGTGCGCATTTGCGCTAATTGCATTAAAACAATGAATCGCGTCAGAATCTAATCCCTCGGCCGCGGGATAAACAGCCCCTCTTTTTAAGAGGGGTTTTAGTTACTGCTTTTCGTCCCGAAATGATTTTTTATGCGCGGCCATTAAAAGAATGATAAGCAAAAAAGCCGTAAGCATCATCATCGGAATAGTCACATAACCAAATTCCAATGTCAGGCGCTGGGAACATGAAACGGCGTTCGCGGAACACGAAAAAAGCGAATGTCCTCCAAATTGGAGATATTGATGATAGGCGGAAAAAATCGCGCCAATGCCGGAGAGAGCGATAGAATAATTAGCAACCCCGCTATCCTCTTTGCGCAAAGCCATTCCCAAAATAATCACTTGCGGATAAATAAAAATCCGCTGTATCCAGCACAATTTGCACGGCGCAAAACCGACAATCTCAGAATAATATAAGCTGCCGGCAACTGACGCAAGCGCGATTAAAAAAGAAAAAAGAACGGCGTTTTTGCCCAAAAAACGAAGAGCTTCACGGCCGTCCTTAAAATAATTCGCGTCTTGCTTAAAATATAAAATTATAAAAACAACCAAAAACGCGACAATTAAAATATCTCCGGCAACAGTGAGGGAGGACAATATCTTGGTGGTGGTTTGCGCGGCTCCGTCCATAAATCATTATTTTTTCTCGGGAAGAGCGCAGCCGGTTTTCTCGCTTAATTTTTCCAAAGAAACCTCACCGCCCAATCTGCCGCCGTCGCTAAATTCCCAAGTGGGATAACCGTCTATATTTTTTTCTTTGCAAATTTCTTTTTGACCGCGGCCATCCGGAGTGGAACATTCAACATACGGCAAAAACTTTTCCGATTTTCCAAACATCTTTTTCTGATTCTGGCAATGCGGGCACCAAAACGCGCCGTAAAAAACCGCCGATTTGTCTTTAAGACATTGGCTAAAACCATCCAATTCTCCAGGACGGCTTCCCGCGTATGCCCATAAACCGACCGCGGCGGCAAAAATAATTGCCACAGATACCCAAGTTAGAATTTTTTTATTAGAGTTCATAGTTAGATTGGTCGGGCCGCGGGGAATCGAACCCCGGCTGCAAGACCCCCAGCCTCGCGTACTACCATTATACTACGGCCCGATGAGTGAGAGGAAAACAAAACATTTTTGCTTTCCCGAACGAAGATGGGCCGAATCAAGTGAAGCGCAGATACGGCCCGCAATTATAAAACTTGCTTATTTTAACAAAAAATTGCCCATTAGGCAACTGAAATAGCTTCATCGCAATTAACCGACAATGGTTCTGGCTTATACCCAAGTGGGTGCCCTCATCCGCATTTCCACAGAAATACGGCGATATAAGGCGTTCCGCCCGAGGCGGAACACTCCGCGCCGCCTAATGCCTCGCCGAAGCGTTGAACATTAAGCAACAAACGGAGCTCCCATTATATTTGGTTGTCCCAAAACCAAACACCGGAATTGCCAATGAAGCCAATTTCATTATACCCCTATTCAGCCACTCTGACCATGTCCGCAAATTTTTTCATTATTGTCTCAGCTTCTGGCGAGGGCGCGAGGGTATCCGCCCACTCCGGTTGGCCGCTGTCTTTGAAACGGTATTTTAAAATTTCTTCGTAATCCTCCTTGCTTCGCTCGGGATGAAATTGTACGCCGTAAACATTAGCGCCAATCCTACATGCCTGCACGGGGCATAATCTGCTTTTGATTAAAATTTCCGCGCCGGATGGCAGAGCTTCCACTCGGTCATGATGCGCCGATTGCGCGTTAAATTTTTCCGGCAGATGGCCGAATAAAGGATCGTTTTTGGCCGCGGGCAAAAGTTTCATCTCGCGCGTTCCATATTCTTTTGACGCGTCATCGCGGATAACTTCTCCGCCGCAAACACGGGTAAGCAATTGGTGGCCGAAACAGATTCCCAAAATAGGAATATTTTTTGCCAGTGCGACTTTAATAATTTTAACAAGTTCTTCCAATTTTGGAACCATAAGTCCTGAATCATTTTTAGCCACTCCGTATTTGCTCCCGCCGATAATCAGCGCATCAGCTGACGCGACGCCATCTTTTGTTCCATCGGCAAAAAAATCAATTGATGCCAGTTCTTCCGCAGATATTCCCAAAGAGCGCAAAAACGACTTGCGTTCAAAATCAAGTTCCTTTTTTTCTTCTCGTATTTGCAGCAAACAGATTTTCATCTCGTTAGAAGTTTAAGTAATAATTATCAATTTATTTGTCATTCCCGCGAAAGCGGGAATCTGCGGGTTCAAATTTTGGATTCCCGCTTTCGCGGGAATGACATAAAAAACCTAAGTTCTTTCAAATCTTGATATTATTCCTTTTTTAAAAAAAAGAAAAGCCCCGCGCATAACTTACTTAAATTATGTGCGGGGTTGTATTCATTTTGAATTATTTTTTGGTGGCTTCAACAGCGGATTCAAACAAGAATGCCGCTTCTTCCGCTCCCTCGGCCACGCACATAAGGCCGCACTTTGGTTCGGCAAGCGACAGGCACCGCACGTTAAAAGGCAAAATGCCGTACTGGCCGTCAAAAAGATCGGGTTCCAATTTTGCCCGAAGCTCGGCAAAATTCCGCGCGTTTTCCGGATGCAGATTCTGCATATGCACGGCCCAGGGCTTATGGCCGCGTTCCGCTTCAATCTGCCGCGCCAGTCCGTAGGCGTAAACCGTAGCCGTAATCCGTCCGTTGCACTCAAGGCAGAAAATATTTCCCGAGCGCGTTTTCATAAAATCAAAACCGCATATTCCGCGAAAGCCGCGCTCCCGCAAGGCCTTGGCGAGCAATGAAGATTTTTCAACCAACTGCCCGCCATCCGCCACGGAGACCTCCGGCGGAAGCCCGGAAGAAATGATGTTGCCTTGATGGACAAAGCGCTCATCAACAAGCTGGCGGGACACAATCAGCGGCTTCTCATCATCGCTTTCAATGTTCCAAAGAACGGAAAGAGAAAGATGTTCGTAGCCGGCTTCAAGAATGAGTTCGCGCGCCTCGCCGTACTTGGAAAAATAACTTTCCACCTGCGCCTTAAGCAACCCCGGGTTATCCGTGCGCAGTTTGACCAGTCCCAGCCCGGAGGCCAGATCGGGCCTTTTCAAAACAATAAAATCCGGCTCTGCTTCTTTTTGCAGCATCTCTACCCCCGCAAGCGCTTCCGCCCTCTTTCGGCAGAAAACATGCGCCGGGAACAAGCCGGTTAAGCCAAGCTCCATCGCCAGTTTGCGGAGCGCGGCCTTGTTGTCAGCCAAAGCGGAAATCTCCGCCGGCGCCGAAATCGTGTCCTCCCAGCCAAGCCCCAATTGCTGAAGAAACATCTCTTCCCGCGCCGTGGAATTGAAAAACTGCAATTTTCCCCCGCCCAAAACAAAACAGTGAACAGCCGAACGCAGCTCTCCGCTCTCAAGAATGCCTTGGAAAAGGTCATCTTCGGGAACCTGAACAACGATTTCCGCGCCAATACCGATGTCATTAAGAAAACGGCGGTAATCATGAACCTCTTCTCCGGCTCGCACAAAAACAACGCCGGGAAGAAGCATGGCCCTGTCGGCGTAACGCTCTTTTCCCGGAAGCGGCAATTCCGGATAATTTGGCAGATGAATTCTTAGCGCCATCTTCTTCACGCTTCGCCTCCTTGTTAAAGAACGAAAAGACGCTCTGGTGGCAGAGCGCCCAATTATTTAAATTGTAATATAACTAAAAAAATCTGTCAACCCCGCACATAATTCTTGGATTAAAATACGCAAGGTTCAATCCTAATGACAAATTATTAAATAAAAACATTTCGTAAATCAACAAAAACGAAAAATCAATTTCGCGCCAAGAATTATGTGCGGGGCTAAAGCGTGTGCCCTTCATGCGCAAGCTTGTAATCAGACAATTCGTCTTCGTTAAACCAAAGCCAAACCTCGCGTTCGGCGTCATTTTTATCAGCAGAAGCGTGAATCAAGTTCTCCACCACCTTGCCCTGTTCATCGGCGTGGGAAAAACTTACATGAGAAAAATCTCCGCGGATTGTTCCGGGCGCGGCTGATTTTGGTTCGGTGGCGCCAACTATCTTGCGCACATTCTCTATGGCGTTCACGCCCTCAACCGCAAAAGCCAGCACCGGACCGCTTTTTAGAAAATCAACAAGCATTGTCCGCACGCGCTCCCCGCGGCGGACGGTGATATCTTCCGTGTAATGCTTAAGCGCGTGTTCTTCCGGCACATTCCTCATTTTCATTCCCACGATCTTCATCCCGGCGTCTTCAAAACGGGACAGGATGCGGCCCATAAGCCCGCGCTTCACGCCGTCCGGTTTTATTAAAACTAACGTCTTTTCTAAAGCCATATTTTTATTTTCTATTTACTATTTTCTAATTTCTACACAAGAGCCATTTTAGCACAGGGATTTTTATTTTACAAGGCGCGCTCCTCGCGTTCTCAGGCCATACCTCCCAAGTTCTGCCGTCGCCATGCGCCGTAACAGTTCCGTCAGTATCCGTCCGATACACTGCCGCGGCGGCGCGCGAGAGCGTGCGCAAGGTGCGGAAATGCGGATGGCCGTACTTATTGCCGGCTCCGGAAGAGATGACCGCGTAGGCCGGCGAAACCTCTTTTACAAATTCAGCGCCGCTTGAATACTTGCTTCCATGATGGCCGACTTTCAAAATATCAGCGCGCAAATCAAACTTATCCATAATTTTTTTCTCAATCTCTTCTCCGGCATCGCCCATAAGTAAAATTTCATTCTCTCCGTAATCAACCAAAAGAACTATTGAGGTGTCGTTTAGGCCGCCGCCTTCGCCCGGCAAATCGCGAACAATCCGGCTGTTCCCCAAATCTTGCTCCGGAGCAAGCACTTTAATCTCGGCGCCGCCAAAATTAAAAACTTCAGGAACGGCCGCGGCGGTAATTTTGATATTTTCTTCTTTGAGCGCTCTTTCCCACTCTTTATAAGAAATAGTGTCATGGCGGACGCCGGCGGTCAAAACCTCTTTGACCTGATAATTTTTCAAAATCTCCAGCAAGCCGTAAAGATGGTCAAGGTGAGGATGCGTCAGCACAACCAGTTCTATAACGCGGTCATTGCCCGGCAAAGTTCGTTTTAACTTGGGAACAATCCCGCCGTCAGGCCCTCCGTCCACCAGCACATCCGAACCGTCCGGCATTACGAGAAGCGTCGCGTCGCCTTGTCCCACGTCAAAAAATCGCGCGTATAACGTTCCATCACTAATTATGCGCCCACTTGCCTCATCTGCGCCCAAAACAAAATAATTATAAGCAGTAAGAGACAAGGCCAAGACCGCGAGGATTGCCCAAGAGCCGATTTTGCTCTTAAAAAATTTTTTGAGTTTTATTCTTCTATCGTCCATAACATTGATTTTTTATTTCTCATCCTAGGGAATAAAATCGCGAAGATAATTAAAAATGTCGGTATGGCCAAAGCCAAAACGCGCCCCCAAAAACTTGAAACAAAAAAATTGGCAAAAGGCAAACGGGAGGCGATCTCGGCCACGCTGATGATATAAGAAATCGGCAGCCACGAGATAAACGCGAAGATGCGCCCCAGCGGCTCATTAAGCATTCCCAAAATTCCGGCGGCAAAAGAAAGAATCGTGGCCAAAGGCACCATCGGCAGCATCAAAAGGTTGGCCAGCGGCGCGACCATGGAAAAATTGCCAAAGAACAAAAGTATGACGGGGAAGGTGGCCAAGGTCGCGGCCGCGCCTTGCGCCAGCGATTCCGCCGACCAGCGAATAAAATGTACGGATATTTTTTTGGGAATAAGATGTTTAAAAGACGGCCCGAGATACAATAGCCCCGCCGTCGCGGCAAAAGATAAAATAAAACCAATATCAAATACCAGAAGGCGCGGATTTATCAAAACCATTATTCCGGCCGCGAGCAAAGCGGCATTTGTCGCCCCATACGGCCTCCTGGCCTGCCAGGCGATTCCGGCAAGCGCGCCCATAATGCCGGCGCGCACGACCGAGGCGCCGCTCCCGGTTAAAAGAACATAAAATAAAATAAAACACAGCACAACCGGCAGCGCCCGGCGGCGGCGCAGTCCCAGAGCCACCAAAGAAAGCAGAACGTAACTTGTAATAATGGTAATGTTCCAGCCGGAAACGGCCACGATATGAGCCGTGCCCGTTTTTATAAAAAGGCGATAGAGATCGGGCGCAAATCCGAAATCATTGCCCAAAAGCAAACCCTTGGCCAAGGAAAGCCGGGGTTCGTCAAAAGATTTTGCCAGTCCGTTCAGAAAACCGGCCCGCATTTTGTAAACCAAATTGGCAATTGGTCCGGCAGACCCTCTTCCCGTCATGCGGATTAACTCCGGAGAGCACATCCACCGCGGCTTCTGCGCAGGCCAATTTTTTTGCTCGCCTATAACGCAGCGCAGCAAAAGCTCGTCTCCCGTTTTATGTTGCCGCGATAACGGGAGAAAAAGAAGAATGTTTTCTTTAATTTTGATATCATCTCCGCCCGAAATGGCTGATTTGGCTAAAAATTGAAGAATATAACCGTTTTTGATTGCCCGACTTTCCAAAACAACGCCCGAGAAATTGATTGATTTGCCGCGCCATCTCGCGAGGTCGTCTTTGACAGGATGAATGGCGATGGAAAAACGGGAGATTCCCAAAATTAAAAATAATATTCCCAAAATAAATGTCCTTTTTGTTTTGAAATTCCAAAATAAAACAAGAGCAAAGATGGCTAACGATAAAATAATCGCGACAAGCCAAACTGGAATCTTTATAAGAACAGAGTGAAGAGCCACGCCCAAAAGAAAACAAGAAGCAAAAAAGAAAAACGACCGCGAAGGCGATCGGCTTATTTCATGCAGCATGCAGCATGAAGCTTGAAACAATTTTTGCGCTTTATGTTTCATGTTTCAAGTTGTGTGTTATTCAACCGTCACTGATTTGGCCAAGTTTCTGGGCTTGTCCACATCCAGACCTTTTTTTACCGCCACCCCATAAGCAAAAAGCTGCAGAGGCACCACGGCCAAAAGCGGCTCTAATACCTCTTCTATGGCCGGAATATAGAAGACATCGTCAACATGCTTGGCTATCTCCTCATCTCCTTCGGTGGCTATGGCCAGCACTTTGCCGCGCCGCGCGCGGATTTCTTCCAGATTGGAAACGGTTTTTTCGTAAACGCTGTCTTTGGGCGCGATGGCGATAGCTGGAAATTCCGGGTCAACCAAAGCAATAGGACCATGCTTCATTTCTCCGGCGGCATAGGCCTCGGCATGAATGTAAGAAATTTCTTTAAGTTTGAGCGCGCCTTCCAGGGCAATGGGATAACTGAACTTTCTTCCCAGATAAAGAAAATTCCTAAAATCGCCGTATTTGGCCACGAAATTATTTATATGCTGGCGCTTAAACAAAATAGATTCAATCAAAGGAGGAACGCGCATAAGAGATACCGCCAGCCTTCTGCCGGAAGCGGCGGGCATATCGCGCAAACGAGCTATGCGCAAGGCAATAAGCGCAAGCGTGGTCAGCTGTCCCATAAAGGCCTTGGTACTGGCCACGCCTATTTCCGGTCCGGCATGGATAAACAAGCCGCCGTCGGTTTCCCGCGCGATGGTGGAGCCGACAACATTGATAATTCCCAAGACCTCGTTGCCTTTGCGCCGCACTTCGCGCATAGCGGCAATGGTGTCAGCTGTTTCGCCGGACTGGCTGATGACGAATACAAGCGTGTCAGGAGACAAAATGGCGCGTCTGTAACGGAACTCCGAGGCAATCAAGCATTCGGAGCGAATGCCGGCAAGCTCTTCTATCATCATGGCGCCGACCATACCCGCATAAGCGGCCGTGCCGCAGGCGATAAAAATGACTCTGTTAACGCCGCGCAATTCTTCGTCAAGGATATTAAGTCCGTCCAGCCGAGCCGTTCCCTCTTCCGGAAGAAGGCGGCCGGTAATGGCCGCGCGCACAACTTGCGGCTGTTCAAAAATTTCTTTCAACATGAAATGCGGATATTCGCCTTTTTCCGCGTCGGCGACATTCCAAGTCACGGTATGCACGTCTTTTTGCACCGGTTCATTATCAAGGGTCAGAGTGGAATATCCTTCACGGGAAAGACGAATCATCTCTCCATCATCGGGATAAATGACTTTTCTCGTAAACGGCAGGAGCGCGGAAACATCCGAACTTAAAAAATATTCGCCCTCGCCCAAACCGACTACCAAAGGAGAGCCGCGGCGCGCCGCCACAATCACATTGGGCTGGTCGGCGGCGAGCACGGCTATGCCGTATGTTCCGCGCACGAGCTTCAACGCTTGGCGCACGGCTTCGGATAAATTTTCAATATAAAATTTTTCAATAAGATGCGAAAGAACTTCGGTGTCGGTTTCAGAGATAAATTTATGCCCTTCCGCTTCCAGCTTCCGCCGCAAATGAATAAAATTTTCAATTATTCCGTTATGAGCCACGGCAATGCGCCGGTTGCAATCATAATGCGGATGAGCGTTCTTCTCCGACGGTTCGCCGTGCGTTGCCCAGCGCGTATGAGAGATGCCCAAGGTTGCGGCAAAATCTTGCCCGCGCATTTTTTCTTCCAACAAAGAAATGCGGCCTTTTTCTTTAACAACTTCAATCATCCCGCCTTGAGAGAGAGCCACTCCGGCGCTGTCGTAGCCGCGGTACTCCAACCGCTTCAGTCCCTCAAGCAATATCGGAGCCGCTTGTTTTTGGCCTATATAACCGACTATTCCGCACATACCAGGTAGTAGAAATTTGACTTAAAACTTATATTGCAATTCTGGTTTCTTATAAATGAGGTCGCACCATAAGCGTAAATCTGACAATTACTTTGTTTCGCTTTAAGCGAAACAGTCAAATTTTCACTACCTGGCATACCGATAGTTTTAGCTGTTAGCTTATAGGAGCTTAAAACTTCTAACAGCTAAAAGCTAACAGCTGATCTAATGGCGGTATCTTAACAAAGTTTAGAAAAAAAGAAAAACCCCAAATAGATTGGGGCAAACGAATTATTTATTTGATTAACCCGGCTTCAAAAATTCTTTTTAACTCCCGCGCACTTTTGAAGAGTCTGGATAGTTTCTCATCTCCGGCGTATCGCTCCTCAAAAAGTTTAACTTCTTTTGAAGACTCGCCGCGGGCATTTAAAAGATCAACATACTGCGCAAGCAATTCAACATGATCATTTTCAGCAGTACTCATTTACCATCCCTCCTGGTTGTATGGTTAATACATTATTATGGATTCTTACTTATGTCAACAGCATATGCTTATGCTGAACTTATGCGTCCCACTTCCGCTACTTAATAACGCGCTCTGCCCCCTTTCCTCAATATCATGCTATAGCACATAATTGAAGAAACGATATTTTTGAACCAATGAACTTAATCATCCGATAAGATTAAAATATTTCCGAAGATGCTGGTCTTTGGCAATCTTTTGCGCGCAAATATATAAAGCATCGTACCTAACTCCGTATTTTGTGCGTAAAAGTTCAAGAATATCTTCGCATTCATAAGGAAATACCCAAACACTGTCCTGCAGGCGATAAAAACCAAATGCTATTAATGTCCGCCGCACCTTTTCTCTAATCAATTTTCTTTTCTCATCTATATCAAAAACAAGCAAATGCCATCTGCCGTCCCACTTTCGCGGCCGCTTAATTAACTTTTCTCGCATTTCATATTTAGAAAACTCTTCTAATCCTTTATCCGTGAGTGCCAATCTCCATCCATATCTTCCTTGAACAAATTTTATCAACCCGCGTTTCCTTAATCTGTCAACAGATTGATCTACTGCCTTCTTTGAAAATTTCTTTTGATATGGATTGGGCAAGGCAGCAAAGACATTGGGAGCCACAATCCCCACCGCCAAAATACCGGCCACGCCAATAGCACCCAATACCGCTTTTACAACATCTCCTTTCTTAATTTTTATTTGCATAAATCAAAATAAATCTTTCCGTTTTCGCATTTCCTCAATCGCGTGCTATAGCACATAATTGAAGAAACTATTTTTATCAAAAAATAAAAAAATATTGAAACTTTATTTTTTAATCAGTAACGATATTAACCAGCCGGCCCGAAACAACCACCGCCTGCTTGATTTCTTTTCCCTCAAGCCACTTTTTTACCTTTTCCGACTGCATAGCGGCAAGTTTGGCATTCGCATCGCTTATTCCTGCGGCAACCGACAGAGTATCGCGCACTTTGCCGTTAACTTGCGCAACCAATGTAATTTGATCGTCTTTTGTCAAAGCCGCATCAAACTCCGGCCATTTTTCTTTAAAGACGCTTTCTTTATGCTCCAGTTCCTCCCACACTTCTTCGGCAATATGCGGAGCAAACGGAGCTAAAATTATAAGAAATTTTTCCAAACTTTCTTTGGTAATTGATTGCGTCTCTATCACTTTGTTCCCAAAAATCATCATAGCGGAAATGGCGGTATTAAATTTCAATGCTTCAATATCTTCAGTCACTTTTTTGATTGTTTTGTGAAGGAGCTTTAATACTTCGGGCGCGTCTTTTTTCGCCGGCATGGTTGTAAAATTCCAAACACGCTCCAAAAACCGCCTTATGCCCGTAATGCCGTTTGTGTCCCACGGCTTGCTTTCCGTAAAATCGCCCATGAACATTTCATACATCCTGATGGAGTCGGCTCCGAAGCGAGTTACCACTTCGTCGGGATTGATAACATTACCGCGCGATTTGGACATTTTTTGCCCGTCCGGACCCATAATAAGGCCCTGATTTCTTAGCGAGGTAAAAGGTTCATCAAAGCTTATATATTTCAAATCAGACAAGACCTTGGTAAAAAATCTGGCATACAAAAGATGCAAGACGGCGTGCTCGGCTCCGCCGACGTATAAATCCACCGGACACCAATATTTGAGCTTATCGCCAATCGCAAATTGCCTCTCGTTTTGGGGATCGCAATAACGCAAAAAATACCACGAAGAATCAACAAATGTATCCATCGTATCCGATTCCCGTTTTGCCTTTCCAAGGCAGACCGGACATTTTACATTATGAAACTTTTTTGAACGGGTAAGAGGCGACTCTCCTGTCGGACGGAAATCAACATCATCAGGAAGAAGCGCCGGCAAGTCCTCTTCCGGCACCGGAACCTCGCCGCATTTTTCACAATAAATAATAGGGATGGGCGCGCCCCAATATCTTTGGCGGGAAATAAGCCAATCGCGCAGATGATAGTTCACCTGCCGCCTGCCAAGATTTTTTGAAATAAGAGCATCGGTAATTTTTTTCTTGGCGTCTTCTGAAGTCAAGCCGTTAAATTCTTCGGAATTTACAAGAAACCCCGCTCCGGTATACGCACCAAGATAATTTGGAATTTGGAATTTGGAATTTTGTAATTGTTTCGGATTTCGGATTTCGGATTTCGGATTTTTACTGTGGTGTATTTCTTCATGCCTTGCTTCGCTTACTTCATGCGGCGGCGCGATAACATATTTAATATCCAATCCGTATTTTTTGGCGAACGAAAAATCGCGCTCGTCGTGGCCCGGCACGCCCATCACCGCGCCGGTGCCATAGCCCATCAGCACATAATCGGCAATCCAAATAGGAATCTTTTCTCCGGTTAGAGGATGAATCGCCGCCGTACCCAGAGGCACGCCGGTTTTTTCGCGCTCCGTGCCGGTGCGTTCAAGCTCATTCTTCTTTTTTGCCGCCCTTACATATCTTTGCGCTTCCTTGCGTTCGACTTCAGAAGTCAGAACCGGAACAAGCGAATGCTCAGGCGAGAGGACAATATAACTCGCTCCAAAGAGCGTGTCCGGACGGGTGGTAAAAACGGGAATATCTATTTCTTTTGTTTTAATTTTGGTTGAAGCATGATTTTTTGAATCAACGCCTTCCGTTGCCACAACACGGAAATTGATTTCCGCTCCCTCGCTCCGCCCTATCCAATTCTTCTGCATTTCTTTTATTCTTTCCGGCCAATCAAGTTTTTCCAAATCAGCAAGAAGCCGGTCAGCGTATTTTGTAATCCTAAAAAACCATTGCGTTAATTCTTTTTGCGCGACTTCGTTTTTGCACCGCTCGCATTTACCGTCTATAACCTGTTCATTGGCCAGCACGGTCTGGCAATGCTTGCACCAATTTACCGGCGCCTCGTCTTTGTAGGCCAGACCGTTCTTATACAAAAGCAAAAATAACCACTGCGTCCACCTGTAATATTCCGGCGAAGAAGTGTTTATCTCCCGCGACCAATCGTAAGAAAAGCCCAAACTTTTAATCTGGCGGGTAAAATTCTTAATGGCGTTTTCCGTCGTCTCTTTGGGATGTACGCCTTTTTTAATGGCAAAATTCTCCGCCGGCAGACCGAAAGCGTCCCAGCCGATGGGGTGAAGCACGTATTTGCCCCGCAGGCGGTTGTAGCGGCTCAAAATATCGGTGGCCGTGTACCCTTCCACGTGGCCGACGTGCAGGCCGTCAGCCGACGGATACGGAAACATATCCAGGATGTACATCTTATCCTTTTTCTTTTCAGCATCTTCGTCAACAATATTTTGTTTTTCTTTCTCCCATCTCTTCTGCCATTTGGCCTCTATTTTTTTATGGTCGTACTTCATAAGTATAACGCAAATTATGCGAATTTTATGCCAATCTACGAATGCGCGAATACTGTATTTGCATATTTGCGTCATTCGCATTCATTCGCGAGATTTGCATTATGATTACGCCATCTATCTTACGCAAAACCACAGGTTTTTTCAACCCTACCTAAATTTAAAAAAGACCCCCGTTAAGAGGTCTTATTATTGCTCAAAGAGCTAATGACCGCACTTATTGATGCAAGTTCGATGTCTCGCGCGACATCTCTCCTGGCACGCCGCATCTTCGCCGCAAGCATCACGGCAACCATTATTGTAGCTACTGCATTTTTCTAGACAAACCAATGTCAACAAAGCTTTTTCGTGGCGTTCCAATTCTTCCATCCTACAACGTCCATACAAGACCGCAATAAATCCAACCAGCACAACTAATAGCGTATAGAAAAGGACAAGCTTCCCGAGTTTTGACAATTTTCTCCTCCTTGGTTGGCGATGCCAAAATAAATTAACATTATTACTACTCCTTGTCAAACCTCTTATTTAATCCCGTCATCCGTTTATAACAACGCAATGCTGGCGGGATCATTGCATCGAGCAATGAAAAACCCCGAGGTTGGTCGGGGTATTTTAGCACTCGTTGACGCACTTATGATAATCAAGATAGCATTTCTCGCGACAAGCGTTATCACGGCAGTTCATTTCATAAAAATCATGGATGCACCGGCATCTTTCTCTACAGGTCAAATTACCGGTGCAAAAATCATGCGAAGCCGGAATCGGGCTTGGCGCATCAAACAACGTTAGAGCAAACACGGCTAAAAGAGCTCTAATGACCATCTTTTTCTCCTTCTATATCCATCCCTTTTCTTCTATTGCTTTTTCAATCCTCTCCAACGCAAGAACAAAAGCGGCTGTTCTCATGCTTCCGCCAAGTTCTGTCTTTTTATTCCACACATTGTCAAACGCTTCGGCCATGGCTTTTTCTAACCGCGAAAATACATCTTCCTCGCTCCAGGATTCTCCGCTTATATTCTGCAGCCATTCAAAATAAGATACGGCGACTCCTCCCGCGTTGGCCAAAACATCCGGCACAACAAGTATTCCTCTTTTCTCTAAAATCTCATCCGCTTCCGGCGTTGTCGGCCCGTTGGCCAGCTCTAAGACAATTTTTGCCTTAACCGCCGCGGCATTACTCCCCGTAATCTGAT
Source organism: uncultured Gammaproteobacteria bacterium (assembly GCA_964609095.1). Lineage (GTDB taxonomy): Bacteria > Patescibacteriota > Patescibacteriia > CAZSQN01 > CAZSQN01 > CAZSQN01. The sequence goes on from CAZSQN010000002.1 coordinate 225,228, forward strand.
TTTCCAAAGCCGACGGAATTAAAACTCCGCAAGGCAATTCCAAAAGCTCGCGATTGGAGATATTTTTTGCGTTCTTAAAATCAGCAACGGTTCCGGTTTCTTCCTTGTGTTTTAAAAGTTCTTTAATATCTAAACCATTCTCATCCCAAATTCCTCCTTGCGAATCAGAAACTCCAATCACTTTGTAGCCGTGATGACTTAAAATCTTAGCGGCTGTCGCGCCGGCATTGCCGAAACCTTGAATGACAACCGTGGACGACTCCGGATCCAAGGCCATCTTTTTCAAAGCGGCTTCAAAGACAAAAAATCCGCCCTGCGCGGTTGCCGTACCGCGTCCGGCGCTGCCTCCGGCTTCTATGGGTTTGCCGGTTACAACTCCGGGGGTGGGATGCCCAGTAATCTTCTCATACTCATCCCTTATCCAAGCCATTATCTCAGGCGTTGTGTTTACGTCCGGAGCCGGAATGTCTTTTTCAGGTCCGATTATATCGGCAATCGTTCTGGTAAAGGCGCGAGTCAGGCGCTCCAGCTCTGCTTTGCTTAATTTTTTCGGATTAATCGTGACGCCGCCTTTGCCTCCGCCCAAAGGGATATTCACTACCGCGCATTTTATAGTCATCCAAAAAGCCAAGGCCTTAACTTCATCTATATCCGTCTGCTCGTGATAGCGGATGCCGCCTTTATAAGGCCCGCGCGCCGAGGAGTATTGGACTCTGTATCCTTCAAGGATTCTAAATCCTCCGTCGTCCATCTTTACGGGAAAATGCACGGCTGTCTGCCGTTCCGGCTCGCGCAAAATCTTGATTGTCCTTTCATCAATCTTTCCAACTTTGACGGCCAGATCAAGCTGCTTCATGGCATTGGTAAATGCGGACATAAAACGTAAAAAGTAATTAGTTTTTCGTTTGTTCCAGCCACTTCTCCGCGTCTATCGCCGCCATGCAGCCGGTGCCGGCGGCTGTTATGGCCTGGCGATATTTGTGGTCGGCTACGTCCCCGGCGGCAAAAACACCGGGAATATTGGTGGCCGTATCCCCGCTTTTAACTATCACATATCCCTTCTCATCCGAATCAATCTGTCCTTTGAAAATGGAAGTTGCCGGCTCGTGGCCAATGGCCGCGAACACGCCGTCTATTTTCATCTCTGATATTTCATTGGTCTTATTATTTTTAAGCCGAACTCCGGTTACATAACCATCGCCTAAAATTTCCACGACTTCAGTGTTCCAGATAAAGGATATTTTCGGATTGTTCTTGGCCCTGTCCCGCATTATTTTGGAGGCGCGAAGAGTATCGCGGCGGACAACGACCGTGACCGCGTCCGCGAATTTGGTGAGAAACATCGCTTCTTCAAGCGCGGCATCGCCGCCGCCAACGACTATGACTTTTTTGTTTTTGAAAAAATATCCGTCGCAGGTGGCGCAGGCGGAAACGCCCTTGCCGTAAAAAGCGCGCTCGGACGGAAGTCCCAGCCATCTGGCTGTCGCGCCGGTTGATATAATAACGGAACGCGCTTCATATTCGCACCCCCCGGCGCGGACGAGGAAAGGATATTTTCTAAAATCAACCTCGTCAACTTTCTGGTCTATTATTCTTGTTCCAAATCTTTCCGCCTGTTTTTTCATCTCATTCATTAAATCAGGACCTAAAATCCCGGCGGAGAATCCGGGAAAGTTCTCAACTTCAGTTGTCATCATAAGCTGGCCTCCCGGCTCGCTGCCGGAAAATACAAGAGGCGACAAATTGGCGCGGGCCGCGTACACTGCCGCAGTCCATCCGGCCGGCCCGGAACCGATAATGATTACTTTTTCCGGCATAAAAATATTATGCGACTAATTTTTTAAGTTCCGCTTCTATTTTCTCCTTCGCCTGCGCGCCAACCGTCTGATTGACGGATTTTCCGTTTTTAAAAAATATAAGCGTGGGAATGCTCATAATGCCGTAATCTCTGGCAAGAGCCGGCTCTTCATCCACATTAACCTTGCCAATTTTCACGCCCTTGCCGCTCCATTCTTTCGCCAGCTCTTCTATCACCGGCCCCAGCATTCTGCATGGCCCGCACCAGGGAGCCCAAAAGTCAACGAGAACAATCTCATTTGACTTAATTACTTCCTGATCAAAATTTTTTTCGGTTAAAACAATCTCCATAATTATAAGCGTTTAGCGGTTAGCGTATAGCGTTTAGTTTTTTCCTAAACCCTAAACGCTAAACCCTATACCCTAAAATGTAATCTTCCTCGCCTTTCTTTCCTCAGTGTAAAATTCCAGTTTGTCTCCGACTTGGAGCGGCGTTTTTGCTTTTACTTTAATCCCAAATTCCTGCCCCGCCCTTATTTCGCCTGTCGCGCGCTTGCCGCTCTGCAGTTCCGCCACCATACCTTCGCCCATACTTTCATCGCCTCGCAGTATCCGCGCGCGGGAATTCATAAGTATTTTGCCGTCCGTAACCGCGCCTCCGGCAATGGTAAATTCTCGCTCGCTTCTAAAAATAGCCAAAACATCAGCCCGGCCCAGCTCGGTGCGGATAACTTCCGGCGGCAAGAGCTTTTCCAATTCGTCGCGCACATTGTTAAGAAGGTCGTAAATGATTTTATATGTCCGCACTTGGACGTTTTTTTCGCTTGCCAAATCAGCCACTTGTGGCTGAACTTGCACATTGAATCCCAAAACCAGCGCGCCAGTTGCCTCCGCGTTAGTAATATCCGCCTCGGTGATATTGCCAAGCCCTTTGCCGACAACGTTTACGGCCACATCCGGATGTTTGAATTTTTCAAAAGATACGACTACGGCTTCAAGCGAGCCCAAAACATCGGCGCGGATAATCAAATTTAGCGTGGGCAATTCTTTTTCCCCCTCTTCCGCCTTGGCCACTCGCTCAACCGTGGCCATTTTTTGCTCCGAGGCCTTAACGGGTTTTGCCCTCTCTAATCCTTTTAAATCGGAAACAACCGAAACAATGTCCCCGACTTGCGGCGCGGCCTTAAATCCCAAAATCCTTACCGGCATGCCCGGCAATGCTTCCGAAATCTCCGCTCCGTTCCAATCGCGCATCAATCTGACCCGCCCGTAAAAAACATTGCCGACGGCTAAAATATCGTTTTTGCGCAAAGCGCCGTTTTGGAGAAGCATGGTCGCGACCACGCCTTCGCCTTTATCAACATGCGCCTCAATCACCGTAGAAAGCGCGACGCCGGCCGGATTGGCAACTATCTTTTCTTTATCTAAATCAGCGACGATTAAAATCGTATCAAGCAATTCCGCCACATTTTTTCCGGTTTTGGCGGAAATAGACATCATAGGAATTTTGCCGCCCCATTCTTCCGGAATAATGTTTAACTCCGACAATTCCCGTTTTACTCTTTCCGGATCGGCCTCGGGCTTATCCATTTTGTTTATGGCCACCACAAACGGTATTTTAGCCGCTTCAATAATTTTAACGGCTTCTTTGGTCTGCGGCTGGACTCCGTCATCGGCGGCCACAACCAGCACGGCCACATCGGCAATTCGCGCTCCCCGCGAACGCATGGCCGTAAAGGCCTCGTGTCCGGGAGTGTCAACAAAAGTGAGCAAACGGTCCTTGCTCTTGGCCTGATAGGCGCCAATGTGCTGAGTAATGCCGCCGGCCTCGCCCGCCACCACGTTTGTTTTCCGAATGGCGTCCAAAAGCATTGTTTTGCCGTGGTCAACATGCCCCATCACTACCACCACCGGCGGCCGAGGAACGAGCTTTTCTTTTTCTTCTTTGGCAATGGCTTCTCTAATGGCATCACCGGCCGACGCGGAGATTTCCGCTTCTTTTTCATCTTCTCTTTCTATTTTAAAACCCATATCTTCGGCCACAATGGACGCGGTTTCAAAATCAATCCGTTCGTTTAACGAGGCCAAAATGCCGTTTTTCATCAGCTCTTGTATCAAGCGCGTTACGGGCAAATTCAATTTTAGGGCAAAGTCGCGCACATTGATAACGGCCGGAATCTTAATCGGACCGGAAACGGAGGCGGCCGCAGCCGCGACCTGTTTTTGCGCCGTTTCCTCGCGGCGGCGCTTTTGCGCCTCACGCTGGAAGTCGCTCCATCTCCTTATAATCTGCGCCGCCATCCTATCGTCAACTTTAATGGCGCGCATGCCTATATCAAAGCCGAGCTCGGGCAATTTGGCCTTAAGCTCTTCCGGAGTCACTCTAAGTTTTCTGGCTAATTCGCTGACATTCATCCCGTTAGAGATTAGAGATGTCTTAAATACGCAGATGTTGCAGATTTATAAGCCTGATATGTGTGTTAGGCACGAAACCCGTAGCGGAAACGCGAAAGCGCGTTTCCTATCTCTAACGGGATTCATGTTTTCTTATCTTAAATGAAAAAAAGCTTTAGGTCAACTAAAAACTCCCCGATAAGAATCGGGGAGTTGTTTCAAATTTTTCCATACGCGATGGCCGTGCGTTCGGGATTCATCTCTCCCAGCACAAGAACAGGCGCGAATGGTGAGTCATTATCCCATTGCCTTAGCAAGATGATCTCCCCATCGGAGTGGTAAAGCCCGCCTTTATTAAGGCGTCGGGCATAAACCAAACACGAGCCGTTTTCCCAAACAATATGCTCAACCACAAAAAGAGCTTCTTCTCTGCTTTTATCCCAGGCATTGCCGCAATTCAGTTCGGGGTCAATCCTGATTACATTCCCATATTCCTTGGAAAAACATTTTTCTCCGTCAATAAATTGCGCCGAGCGGACAACGCTGTTTCTCCACAGATTTTGGATGGTTCGGAGCATCTCTCCTCCTTTGCCGCCTCCGTTTTTATTTTACAATGACTTTAAGGAACGTCTTTTTGCCTTTTTGGATAAGCGTTCCGTCTTTCTTTATCTCTATACTCGCGCTTATATCCGAGACAACCTTGCCATCAACTTTTACGCCTCCCTGCTCCACCACCCGCCTGGCTTCTCCTTTTGAGGAGACTAATTTTGTTTCCATCAAGAGATCCAGGATATTCATATTTGATTTGGAAACTTTTACTTCTTTAATATCTTCGGGAAGGCCCTTTGATTTAAAAACTCGGTTAAATTCTTCTTCCGCGACATCTCCCGCTTTTTTATCATGATAAAGAGAAACAATTTCTCTTGCCAGCCGAGCTTTAACCGATCTCGGATCCCAGCTTGACCCCATGGTTCTCGATAACTTTAGCATCTCATCTACTTCTTCATTTGGCACATCGGTCAGCGCTCGGAAATATTTAACAATCAAATCATCGGGAATGGACATAATCTTGCCGTACATTGATTCCGGTGGTTCCGTTACTCCAATATAATTCCCAAAGCTTTTACTCATCTTGCGCACACCATCAGTCCCCTCAATCAGCCAAGTGGTCATTATATCCTGTTCGGCCATATCATAGGCACGCTGAACCCTTCTTCCCATCAGCAAATTAAATTTTTGGTCTCTTCCTCCTATTTCCACGTCAGCTTTTACCATTACAGAATCGTAGCCTTGAAGAAGCGGGTAGATAATCTCCAGCATAGATACATCCCTTCCCTCGGCAATTCTTTTTTGAAAATCATCCCTTTCCATCGCTCTCTGTATGGAAACTTTTGAAGTCAGTTCATAAAGTTTTAAAGCGTCGGCTTTTTTGAACCATTCACCGTTATAATGAATCTCCACTTTTTTCAAATCCAACACCTTGCCGGCCTGTTTTAAATATGTTTTCAAGTTTGATTTAATTTCATTATCGGTAAGCTGTTTGCGCATTTCGTTTCGTCCGGATGGATCGCCGACGGTAGCGGTAAAATCGCCTATAATAAGCACTGCCTGGTGCCCCAGCTCCTGAAATTGCTGCAGTTTGCGAAGCGAAACTGTATGGCCCAAATGTATATCCGGCGCAGTAGGGTCAATGCCAAACTTTATCCGCAGCATATCTCCGGCCATCAACCTCTTTCGTAAATTATTTTCCACAATCACTTCGTCAACGGCGCGAGTAAGAATTTCTTCTATTTTCTTTTTATCGGTTGATACTTTTGTCATACTATTATTATTTTAATTCCTTTTTTAGTTTTTCTATCCTTTCGGTTTGGGCGCGCAACTTTTCTTTCTCAGCCTCCACCACAGCAGCCGGCGCGCGCGAAACAAAGTCTTTGTTTTGAAGCTTGGAGCCAAGCACGGCGAGATACTTTTCCGCTTCTTCAAGCTCTTCTTTTAATTTGGATTTGCGCGCCTCCAAATCCGCTTCTTTAAGATGCACAAACACATTCACCTTTCCGGCCACGGCACCGACCGCGCCCTTGGGCTTGGAAGACGATTTTAAGAATTCTATTTTTTCCGAACGGCCGAGCGTTGCTATGGCCGCTTCTTCCGCTTTAAGAACTTTTTCCAAAGAACCGGCAAAGATGGACAGGCCGGTTTTGACCTTTGGCTCCACGCTCTGCTCGGCGCGGATATTCCTTATGGCCGTGATAATGTCCTGGACTAATCTAAAATCTCTGACTGCTTTTGCGTCAAAACTTGTCTTGATATTTGGCCAATCCTGAATCATTAAAAAATCTTTCTCGCCTTTGGCAAAGGATTCTTTCCATATCGCCTCTGTCACAAAAGGCATAAACGGATGCCACAGTTTCAATATATTTTGCAACAGATATAAAAGTATCTCCTTTGTATTGGCCGTAAGCCGTAAGCCGTAAGCCGTAAGCTGAATCTTTGATATTTCAAGGTACCAATCTGCCAATTCTCCCCAGGTAAAATCGCGCAACTCTTCACCGGCAGAAGAAAATTCAAATTTTTCCAATTTTGATGTAACTGATTTGCTTACTTCAGAAAAACGGGAAAGAATCCATTTATCGGCCAAGGTTTTGGGGTTGAATTTGGAATTTGGAATTTGGAATTTGGAATTTGGCGCAACAGCGCCAAGAATGTATCTAGAGATATTCCAAAGCTTGTTGGTAAAGTTTCTAAACCCGGCGATTTTTTCTTCCCAAATGCGCGAATCGCCGCCCGGCGCAGCGCCGAGAATAAGCGAGAGCCGCACCGCGTCCGTGCCGTATTTAGCGGAAACATCCAGCGGGTCAATTATGTTTCCAAGCGACTTGGACATTTTGCGCCCTTCTTCATCCCTCACCAGCCCGTGCAAGTAGACATTATGAAACGGGACTTCGCCAAGCGCGTAGGTGCTCATCAAAATCATCCTGGCAATCCAGAAAAATAAAATGTCATAACCAGTCTCCAAAACGCTCGTCGGGTGATAGGCGCGCAAATCTTTATTATCCTTGGGCCAGCCAAGCGTGGAAAAAGTCCAGAGTCCGGAAGAAAACCAGGTATCAAGGGTGTCGGAATCTTGAACCCATCCCTTTCCTTGCGGCGCATCAACTCCTACATAAATCTCAACCCCTCGACTTTCGCTCGGGGTACCGTCCGACTTGCCGTGAGCGTCAGTCGAACGGTACCAAACGGGTACCCGGTGCCCAAACCAAATCTGGCGCGAAATGTTCCAATCGCGCAGATTGTCAACCCACTGAAAATATGTTTTGTAAAAACGCTCCGGAATGATTTTAATCTGTCCGCTAGTAACGGCGTGCTGCATCAATTTTTTAAGCGTCATTTTTTGCCCGTTTTTCAATCCTTTGACGGGATTATTTTTTGACTGTCGGAATTTAAATTCTTGGTTAACGGCGATAAACCACTGCAGTTTTGGCAACGGCTCAATCACATGCTCGCAGCGATAGCATACCGCCAGGTTGTGCTCATAGTCCTCAATCTTTTCAATCAATCCCATCATGCCCATATCTTTGACAATCTCTCTCCGCGCTTCAGCGGTGGTCAGGCCGGCGTACTTGCCGGTATTACTCATCATCCGGCCGTCTTCGCCGATAACTTGTTTCATCGGAACTCCGTGCCGCTCCGCGATTTCAAAATCCGTAAAGTCGTGCGCCGGCGTCACTTTGATTGCGCCGGAGCCGAACTTCATGTCCACCGCCCTGTCGGCAACGACCACGATTTCAAAATCTCCAAGCGCGCCGGGAATCTTGTACTTTTTTCCAATATGCTTTTTATATCGCGGGTCTTTGGGATGGACGGCAACGGCGGTATCGCCAAGCTTGGTTTCGGGACGCGCGGTAGCCAATATAAAAGGCCCGTATTTAATCCAATAAAGTTTTTCTTTGGCCGATTTATAGATAACTTCATCGTCGGCAAGGGTTGAGGAACAGCGCGGACACCAATTGACGATTCTATACCCGCGGTAAATAAGCCCGTCATCATACATCATCTTAAACACTGTCCGCACGGCTTTGGTCCTTGATTCGTCCAAGGTATAGGCCTCGCGCGACCAATCGCAGGAACTTCCCATCTTTCTAATCTGCTTCCTGATAACACTTTTGCTTTCTTCCGCGAACTTTTTAACTTCTTCCAAAAATTTCTTCCGGCCTAAACTCTGCCGGCTTTCTCCCTTTTGCGCCAATAATTTTTCAACTTTGGTTGCCGTGGCAATGGCGGCGTGGTCCGTGCCCGGAATCCATAGAGCGAGCTTGCCGCTCATTCTATTAAACCTAATCATTAAATCCTGAAGCGCCAGCATCACCGCGTGGCCGACATGAAGAGTGCCGGTCACGTTAGGCGGCGGCATAACCATGCTAAAAGAATCTTTTCTCTTTCCGGGAAGCTTATCGGGATTAAAAAATCCTGACTTCTCCCAGTCGGCGTAAATTAAGTCCTCAAATTTAGACGAATCGTAGGTCTTTTCCATTTCGTTATTCTAACATGTCTTTAGCTTAAAAATCAAAACCCCTCCTTTACGAAAGGAGGGGCGAAATCTTTTTAAATTATTCTTCCAGCTCCGGTCCGGCAGGAGGCCTGCGCGTCGGAATGCCTGACGGCAATTCAAGCCGCGGCCCTTCTTTCACCAGCTCTTCTTCTATGCCCTGCAGTTTGTTGGCCTCATCCTGGAACTGGTCGCGCAAATCTTCAAACTCTTCCACTCCGGCAATCAGCTCTTCAATCGGCAGAGGCTTAGTTGCAATCAATGTCTTAAGCTCCGTAAACTTTGCTTTCATTTGCGAAAGAATTTCCTTAATCGCGGTCACGTCTTTCTTTTGCCGTTCAAGCCGCCGCACCAGCGCATCCATTTGCTTAAGCTCGCGCGAGACGCGCGTAATCTCCTGCGGGGCGCGGACAACCATTTCAAAAGCCATCAGCCGCTCCTGCACTTCGTCAATCCGCTCAAATACTCCGCCCTCCAAGGCCTCAAAGGCCGTGTCGGCATCGCCGGCATCGCGCGCCGCGTCCGCCTGCGAAAGCGCCGATTTGACCTCGTCAATCAGCTGGCTCATTTCGGAAGCAAGTTCCGCCACATCAACCTTGGCCGCTTTGGCGCGGTTTTGCATGCGCCGCAGCTGGGATTCCATCCTGTTTACTTGCGATTGTGCCTGCTTTCTAATGCGCGGATATTCGGCTAATTTTAATAAATCAGGAATCCTGTCATTTAAAACCTGCGCCGCTTCCTGCAGAGTATCGCCGAGTTCCATCAATTCTTCAATAGTGCTGATTGACGCTATTTTTTCTTTGGATGACTCAATTGTCTTTACGGCGTCTTCCACCTCCTGCGGAATGGCGATCTTTTTTGCCCTGACGCGATTGATTTCGGTTTTAAAGCGCTTTAGATCGCGCAAAAACATTGTAAACTGCCGTTTGGCGTCTTTAACGGCGCGCGCCTCCTGCTCTTTTTGCTGTTTTTCAAATTCTTCAGGAGACGATCCATATTGCCCCTCGCCTCCGGGCTGGCCAAATTGGCCTCCTTCCGGTGGACCATATTGGCCTCCTCCCGGCGGGCCATATTGCCCTCCTCCGGGCTGATTTGTTTGCGTCCGGGCCGCGGGGCAGGAATTTTTACAGGAATTTAACGCCTCTTCGCATCTTCCTACCGCGGTCTCATCGGTTGCCGATTGGTCGCAGCGAGTCCGCGTATCCGCGCAGGAACGCAAACATTGTTCGTCTTTTGGTCCGGTATTTTCCGGCGCTGGCGGCGGAGCCGGCGGAGGCAAAGCCACTGTCGCGCATGAAGCAAGGCATCTTTCCGATTCTGCGCGGCAAGAAGAAATCTTCTCCTGGTCTTCGCCGGCTTCGGATAAACATCTGGAAACCGTATCATTGCACTCTCTGGAGCATTGCGTCACTTCCTGCGCCAGACGCACTTGGGCGACAATATTGCTGGTTGATTTAGAAGGAGGAGATGGCGGCTCCGGAGCCGTAACAACAGAAACAGTGCCGACGGTGCCCATCATCACGCCGGCCACTAACGCCAAAAGAGGTTGGCGCAAAACTTGCAGAATGGCTGAAAACATAGGTTTTGTTTTTATTTTATTAAATAACGCAAAATTGCGTTTATTTTTTATTTTTATGCTTTAATTATATCAAATTTTTTGACTTTTTTCAAGACCATTTATCCCCACCTCTTTGCCCTTGACATCTGCCCGTTCTTATTTTAAGCTTAAAAACTTTAGTTATGCCCCGCACATAACCTGCTTAAAAGCAGGGCGGGAGATTAAAGATTAAGATTCAACAGAGTAGAAAATAGATTTGACTAAATAAATTATGTGCGGGGTATGGCATTAGAAATAAACCAACAAATCAAAAAAGCCCTGGAGCAAAGCAAAACGGCTCTTATCGCCCTGCGGGAAAATCCATCCATAGACGGCATAAGCTGCGCTTTGGTTATTTCGCATTTGCTCAAAAGCATGGGCAAACAAACGGAAATTGTTTCATCGGGCTTTAAAAGCCCGGTCTACTCATTCCTGCCGGAAGAACCCATGATTAACCCGGCGCTTTCAAGAATCAAGCCGTTTGTGGTTACTCTTGATGTAACCAGAACAAAAATTGACGAGCTTACTTACGACCTGGCCGACGGCAAACTGAACTTGTATCTGACGCCAAAAGAAGGCGCGTGGAGGAAAGAGGACTTAATCATCAAACCGACTTCTTACCGGCACGACCTCATCATTACCGTAGAGTGTCCAGATCTCGCCGCCTTGGGCCCGCTTTTTAAAAATGAACCTGAATTTTTTTCTTCCGTGCCGGTTTTAAACATTGACCACGATCCGGCCAACGAGCGCTACGGGCACATTAACGCGGTGGATTTAACCGCGACTTCCTGCGCGGAAATAATTTATCCCTTAATCAAGGAACAAAAAAATCTTAATCCCAAAATCTGCACGCTTCTTCTTTCCGGCATCATCGGCAAAACAAAAAGCTTTAAGAGCGAAAACGTTTCTCCGCGCGCGCTTCGCTACGCCGCGGAGCTGATTGCGGAAGGGGCGGCTCGCGAGCTTGTGGTGCGCGAACTCTACAAGACGCGCGATGTGCCCACCTTGCGGCTTTGGGGCCGCGCGCTCTCCCGACTAAAATTTGATAATAATAAAAAATTGGTCTGGACGCTTCTGGCCAAAGACGACTTTATGCACGCCGGAGCAAACGAAGACGCTTTGCCGGAAGTGGCGCATGAACTTTTATCGCTGTCGCAGGACGCGCAAGTGGCAACAATACTTTACGAACAAAAATCCGGCAATATCTGCGTCCGTCTTGTAACGCTCGCCAATGATTCGGCCTTAAACATCTCGCAGAGATGGCAAGGCATAGGCAGTTCCCGCGAAGTTTCTTTTTGCTTAACCAACACGGACTTGGTGTCTGCCGAACGCGAGGTAATTGAGCATCTTAAAAAAACCCTCGGCGAACCGCCGAAATAAAAAAATTTCTCCCTTCCGCTATCCACTTATAGTACGCGCATGTTAGCGGGATTGCGACATCGAGTCGCAATAAAAAACTGACCTCGCGGTCAGTTTTTTATATTTTGATAAAATCCTGTTTGGTGGACGATGTAGGATTCGAACCTACGACCTTCTCGGTGTAAACGAGACGCTCTAACCAGCTGAGCTAATCGTCCGCTGGTGCGCGTACCTGGACTCGAACCAGGGACCTTCACAATGTCAATGTGACGCTCTAACCAGCTGAGCTATACGCGCAAAAAGTTACATTTGGTGCGCGGGAGAGGATTTGAACCTCCAAACCCTTTCGGGCGTCAGCCCCTCAAGCTGATGCGTTTACCAATTTCGCCACCCGCGCATTTTTTATTTCTAAAACATCCTTTCACTGCCGGTGATAATTTTAAGCTTTTGCGGCTCTACTTCAACCACAAACTGCGTGTCCTCAATCTTATTTCCGTCGGCCATTACCGCTATTGGCTTATCGCTCCTTATCACCATCTTTTTTAAAGAAAAAACGCTTGTATCCGGTCCGCCTCCGTTTTTGCCGATAAAAAGTTTTTTTAATCCGGTTAAAAACGATTTATCCGGAGCGAAAACCAGAAGATCTAAAACGCCGTCGCGCGGGTCGCAAGCCGCGGCAATATCAAGTCCGGCGTCAAACTGGGACTTGGGCACGGAGAAATTGCAGACCCTCACTTCCCCTCCGCCCGTCGGCGTCACCGCGAACCGCCCTTCGCACTCCACCGTTATCGGCTCTCGCGGAAATTTCAAATGCGAAAGAAAAAAATGATTGTTTACGCGGCAAAGATCAAGCCGTTCTATAATGCGCGCCGAAAGAATTTCGCAGGCCGCTTCGCCTCCGGGGATTCCGAAAAAATAAGAAAGCGCCGACGGTTCCCCAATCGGAATAATTCCCAAAGCCACGTTAAAGTCGGGCCAAGCGTCTATCACTTTCCTCACCGTGTCGTCATTGCCCACCGCCACAATCGTCTTGGCGCCCTTTCTGACCGCGTCAGAAAGCATCTCCTTAGGGCTTCTAAAAGGCGCGTAGCGGTCTATCCTGCCCTGGATGCCGAGATCGGTAAGGCGATTTTCAACGACGGAGAGCGCCCTTTCGTGCTTTTTATCGGAAACAAAATCATCGTAAAAATAAGAATACATATCCTTCGCGGCAAACAGCTTATCGCTCTTAGCCAATCGATTCGCTATTCGCCATTTGCGATAAGCCAATTACTCGGCGGCGCCCTCTCCCATGGAGATTTTCCCGTTGATTATCGCGCCTTGCTCCACCACCAGCACCTTCGCGACCACATCCCCGCTTACATGCGCGGTGCCGGCAATCTCCAGCCGCTCCCCAACGCGGATATTTCCCTTAATCGTGCCGGCGACATGAGCGTTGGACGCGGCAACATCAGCGGAGATATTGGCGCGCTCGCCAATATCCAAATCCGCCTCGGTTTTTACCGAACCGATTACCTCGCCGTCAATCAAAACAAATCCCTGGCTGGTAAAATCTCCCTCCACGCGCACTCCCGGCGCGATAATTGTTTCTCCCCCCTGTCCGCCTCCTTCGCTTTTTTTAAACATAAAATAATAATTTAGCGATTAAAAATCTTATTTTGAAAAAGTTTATCAGTTCTTCGGCAAGAATGTCAACCCCGCACATAACCATTAATTTAAATATTTATTCCTGATTTTAGATATATATGATTAAATAAAATAATTTTTAATACAGCATTAAGTATTTAAGGTTATGTGCGGGGTCAATCCGCCTACATTTCTTCCAGCGCGGAAATCCCGAGCAAAGCAAGGCCGGAGGCAAGAACATCCCTGACGCGGGAGATAAGGCAAAGACGCTTTTCGCGCGCGGCTGGCGGGGCCTTTAGCACCGGCTCTGTTTCATAAAAATCTGAAAACGCCTTGGCAAGTTCATACAGATATTTGGCAACGCCTGCCGGATTTAGCCCGCGCTCTCCCGATTCTATAACCGAACCGTATTTTCCCAAAAGCAGAAAAAGGCGATATTCCGCGCCGGTTATCTCCAGCTTGCCTAATTTAGAACAGGTAAATTTATTCTTTGACCCGGCCTTGCGCAAAATGGAAGAAATTCTGGCGTAAGAATATTGAATATACGGTCCGGTGCGGCCGGTAAGCGCGATGGCCGAAGAAGGATTAAAATGAATGTCGCTTCCGGGGTCAACTTCCAGAAGATAAAATTTAAGCGCGGCTTGCGCGATTTGCTCGGCGCGCGCCTCGTCTCCTTCCCGCGCCAAACCGTCATTTCGTTTTCTTATCTCCTCCAAGGCAAGCTCTTGCAGTTCGTCTAAGAGCGCGTCGGCGTCAACCACCCGCCCCTCGCGCGACTTCATTCTGCCTTCCGGCAGATAAACCCAATTATAAGAAAGATGCCTGCACCGCGAGGCAAACGGGAAGCCGAGTATTTCAAAAATCTTAAAAAGCTGCTTAAAGTGCAGGTCCTGTTCCATGCCGACGACATAAATCAGCTCGTCAAATTTATGTTTTTCCCAGCGCGAAACAGCCAAAGCAATGTCGGTTGTGGCGTAGACGGCCGTGCCGTCGGAGCGCAACAGTACCTTATCCGGCATTTTCCATTGCTCAAGCCGCGCCGCGATATTTCCGTTCTCGTCTTTAAAAAGCAGGCCTTTTTTCAGGGCGGCAAAAATAATTTTTTTTCCTTTTTTGTACAATCGGCTTTCGCGCTCCTCGCGGGAAAAATAAATGCCCAGCCGTTCCAAGGTTTCGCGGAATCCGCTCTCGGCCCAATTATTCATTTTCTTCCATAGCGCCATAAGTTTTTTGTCTCCCCGTTCCCATCTTAGAAGCCATTTCTGCGCTTCCTCTTCAAGCGACGGGTCTTTCTTTGCCTTTTCTCCAAAAAGCACGTAATATTTGCCGACGAAATGATCGCCTTTTATGCTTGATTTTTTCGGACTGTCGCCGACGCCATAGCGGGCATAGGCAAGCATTGACTTCATAATATGCGCGCCCCTGTCATTGTAAAGAATGGAACGAACGACTTTATTTGATTGTTTTAGAAGGATTTCGCAGAGAGAATGCCCGAGAAAACCGTTTCGCAAATGTCCAAGATGCAGCGGCTTATTGGTGTTGGGCGAAACAAATTCAACCAAAATCTTTTTTCCCCTGCCCGGCGCAAAACCGTACTTTTTCTTTTTGCTTGCCATTTCCGCCATAACCAGCGCCGCAAAGGCCTCTTTGTTTAAAAAAGCATTCAGATACGGCCCGTTTGCCTTAAACGAGGCGAATAGCCCGCCTGTCCTCTCCGCTAACGCTAAGGCGAGTTCGGAGGCAACTTGCGCCGGCGGTTTTTTCATTTCCTTGGCTAAAGAAAAAACAGGGAGACACAAATCTCCCATGGCCGGATTTGGAGGAACTTCCAAGTCGCCATAAGACAATTCCGTTTTTCTCCCAAGAGCTTGTTTAACGGCGGCTACGAATTCTTTTTTGGCTTTAATCCAAGGCATATTATTTAGACCCTATCGCCTACAGCATACAGCTTACAGCTTTAAGCCAAACGAGGCAACGCGATTGACACTTCTGCTTAAATAATTTAAACTCAAAATAGGTCATTTTCAAAGAAAGAAGGGGAATCATGAGAAAAGCGTTAATCGCTCTGCTTGTTTCGCTTTGGCCTCTTTCGGCCATGGCTGATGAAAAATCAAACAATGAGTTTGCCGCGGAAGCGGGCGTTGATTTTTTTAACGGCAATTTCAGCTCGGATCGGGAAGCCGAACTGATTGTCCGCCGCTATCAGCCGTTCCTTCGGTTTGAATACGGGCTTGGCCGCTGGATTTTCGCCTATACAACCATTGCCACCGAAGCAACGGAAATGGCGTATACCCAGCGCGTCAACGACGAGTACAGGATAAGGATGAATATGAGCTCCGGCGCCAATGTGTTTTTGGCGCATGGGCTCAAAATCAATGTTATCCAATACGGGCGATTCCGCCTGCAGGGGCTGATACAGTATGAATTCGCCCTGTGGGACCTGACCGGAGACATCAATTCGGCGGTCGTTACTCAAGGCACGGACGAACTCAAAATCACGCGCGAAACGCGCGAGCATGTGAGCGCCGAGTACAACTGGCGGCGGCTTCATTTCGCGCTTTTGGCCGAATATCAGATTTGGAGATTCACTCCTTACGCGATGTTTGGCTGGAGCATTTTGGACGCGAATCTGACTTTCCATTACGACAGCGACGCGCGCGCGGCCTTAGCCCTTTTCGGCTACGAAACAGGCAGCGAAGACCGCGACCACTATCGCGCTGGCGCGCCAATAGGGATGGTCGGAACGGAGTTCAGGATCTGGCGCGGACTTTCGGCCCACCTCGCCGGCGCGGCAGTTCCCGATAAGGACGGATGGGTCTTTGCCGGCAGGGCATCGTTGCTCTTTAGGCCGTAATAGCCGTAATTATAGAAAAAACTCAAAACTCTGCCGCAAGGGCAGAGTTTTTCAAAACAAATATTAACCGTTTGCGATTCTTTTAATCCGAGAAGCCCATATCCTTATCAATGGTTTTGACCGCGCCGCTTTCTGTTTCCGCGGAATAATCGGTCTTTGTCTTAATATCCGCGCCAAAACTGTAATTTACGTAAAAAGCGTCAGAGACATCGTCAATCTTCTTATTCCAATCGGTACCATACAATTCTTTAGCCAAAGGTTCGGTCTGGACCCAGCGCAAAAGGCCGTCTTTGCTCACCGCGTAAACTTTATTCACAGTTTGAAATTTAACCAATTTAGTTCCAGGTTTATAAGTGACGGCTTTAGCCAAAGGAACTTTAGATATCGTCTCCGAAGACACTTCTTTTACATTGCTAAAATCTTTATACCATGTAAAATACGCTTTTTCGTTTGGAAAAGGCCTTCTCTTGCCATCCGAACCGTAATAGTAAACGGCTTTGCATGGATGATTGACATCTATTTTACCCGCGGGGCAAGTTAATTTTAATAATGTGCCCAAAGTCAGGCCGGCAAGGGGCGTTGCCTTTGTTTTTACGGCAGGCGTCTGCGGTTCCGGAGTTGGAGTAGGAGTTGGAGTAGGAGTTGGAGTAGGAGTTGGAGTAGCTGGTGCGCCGCCGCCACCACCACCGCCGCCTGATGATGGAGTCGTTGACCTAGTTCCCGAACAGGTTCCAGAAGCGTCTGGCGTCACCGTAACAGTTTTAGCGCCGTTAATAATCAATTCGGAATAAGAACTGCCGCAACTGGGGTCAAGCCCGCTGTCATTATTTAATATGGCCAAAGCGGTGGAACGAACCGTAAACGTTTCGCCTGCCGCAACTGTGACCGTAAAAGAACTTGGATACACTTTTAAAGTGTCGGCAGCGGATCCTGAAACAATCGTCAAAGTTAATCCTGAAGTCGTAAGAACAAGATTGGTATCTGCCGTGTACGAGATATCACCGGCCAAAACTGGCATAGGCCCGGCCGCGAGAAAGAGCGTTAAACCCGCCACAACAACATATCTCGCGCGCTGAAATATATTCCTTTGAGAGGAGAACATAAAAGTTTAATCATCAAATAAAGAGAATTATTGGCAACTGGTTGTGGAAAGCGCCAAGACGGTCCAAGGCGCGAGCGCCGAAGGCGAGCTTGTGGCGCTTAAATATATCAAAGTGCCGTCAGTTGCTCTAAGCGGAACACAGGTTCCTTGTCCCACGGCAGCAGTATTGGAAGCGATATTTACAGTAGTTGTGGCGGCATTTGCGCCAAAAGCTATTGATGACGAGGCGTTAATGCTAGTAAAGTTGCCGGCGGCGCGGGTGCTTCCGCCGATGATTGTATTATTAATAGTGGAAGTGGCAATGCCGCCGGTAGGAGTAAAGACGCCGGTTGAAGAAAGAACGG